>NZ_MDSU01000018.1:587500-1269579 GCF_002119425.1 Desulfurella amilsii
ATCCCCAAGATGAATCGCCCTATTCGGACTCGCTTTCGCTATGGATGCGAGGCTTAATACCTCTTATCCTAACCTTGAAGATTAACTCGCTGGCTCATTATACAAAAGGCATGCCAAAAGACTTGGTTACCCAATAGTCCCATGGCTGATTGTTAGCATACGGTTTCAGGTTCTATTTCACTCCCCTCGCCGGGGTTCTTTTCACCTTTCCCTCGCGGTACTTGTGCACTATCGGTCAATTGAGCATATTTAGCCTTGGAGGATGGTCCCCCCAGATTCACTCAAGGTTCCACGTGCCTCGAGCTAATCAAGAGAAAAGGAAAGGGCAGTTTAGTTCCTTTTGCCTACAGGACTATCACCTTCTATGGCAACGCTTTCCAGCGTTTTCGACTAGAAACAAACTAACCCCCTCGCTAAGGGTATTTAGCGAGACTCCTTTTTCTTACAACCCCTGAAGCTGCAACGAATACTCTCTTACACAGCTTTAGGTTTAGGCTTTTTCCGATTTCGCTCGCCGCTACTTTCGGAATCTCGTTTGATTTCTTTTCCTCTGGTTACTAAGATGTTTCAGTTCACCAGGTTTGCCTCTTTGCGCAAAGCGCAAAGATGGTAGAGGTTTACTCTACCGGGTTGCCCCATTCGGAGATCCCCGGATCAAAGCTTGCTTGACAGCTCCCCGAGGCTTATCGCAGCCTGCTACGTCCTTCATCGCTCTCAATTGCCAAGGCATCCACCGTATGCCGTAAATAGCTTAAACTTTTTGCTCTTTAATACTTAGATGCATTATTTACCTATTCTCTTTTAAAAGATCAACTGCAAGGTGCAGGGCAAAAAAGCAACTGTTGGTGGAGGCTAGCGGGATCGAACCGCTGACCTTCTGCGTGCAAGGCAGACGCTCTCCCAGCTGAGCTAAGCCCCCTTTCACTGGTGGGCCTGAGTGGACTTGAACCACTGACCCCTGCGTTATCAGCACAGTGCTCTAACCAGCTGAGCTACAGGCCCGGCTGCTTCTTTGCTATACACCTTAAACAATAATTCCAGACGAAGAGCTTATGGGTTGGTTATTACACCTAAAAAAATTAGAAAGGAGGTGATCCAGCCGCAGGTTCTCCTACGGCTACCTTGTTACGACTTCACCCCGGTCGCTGGCCCTACCATGAACGGCTGCCTCCCTTACAGGTTAGCCTACCGTCTTACAGTAAAGTCAACTCCCATGGTGTGACGGGCGGTGTGTACAAGGCCCGGGAACGTATTCACCACCGTATAGCTGACCGGTGATTACTAGCGATTCCAGCTTCATGCACTCGAGTTGCAGAGTGCAATCCGAACTGTGGGATGCTTTGGGGATTAGCTCCACCTCGCGGTATTGCAACCCATTGTACATCCCATTGTAGCACGTGTGTAGCCCTGGACATAAGGGCCATGATGACTTGACGTCATCCCCACCTTCCTCCAGGTTATCCCCGGCGGTCGCATTAGAGTGCTCAGCATAACCTGTTAGCAACTAATGCCGAGGGTTGCGCTCGTTGCGGGACTTAACCCAACATCTCACGACACGAGCTGACGACAGCCATGCAGCACCTGTGCTAGCTTTCTTGCCCGAAGACAAGAATCGTTACCCTTTCGAGCTCCTACTACTAGCATGTCAAACCCAGGTAAGGTTCTTCGTGTACCTTCGAATTAAACCACATGCTCCACCGCTTGTGCGGGCCCCCGTCAATTCCTTTGAGTTTTAATCTTGCGACCGTACTCCCCAGGCGGGATGTTTAACGCGTTAGCTTACGGCACTGAGAAGTGTACTTCCCAACGCCTAACATCCATCGTTTAGGGCGTGGACTACCAGGGTATCTAATCCTGTTTGCTCCCCACGCTTTCGCGCCTAAGCGTCAGTTGCGTTCTAGCAAGCCGCTTTCGCCACTGGTGTTCTTCCTGATATCTACGGATTTCACCCCTTCACCAGGAATTCCGCTTGCTTTTCCCGAACTCGAGTTTTGCAGTATCTAAAGCAGCCCATGGGTTAAGCCCAAGGATTTCACTTTAGACTTACAAGACCGCCTGCGCGCCCTTTACGCCCAGTGATTCCGAATAACGCTTGCACCCTACGTATTACCGCGGCTGCTGGCACGTAGTTAGCCGGTGCTTCCTCTGCAGGTACCATCAAGCTATAAAAGGTATTAGCTCTTATAACCTTTTTCCCTGCTGACAGGAGTTTACAACCCGAAGGCCTTAGTCCTCCACGCGGCGTTGCTGGGTCAGGATTTCTCCCATTGCCCAATATTCCCCACTGCTGCCTCCCGTAGGAGTCTGGGCCGTGTCTCAGTCCCAATGTGGCTGATCGTCCTCTCAGACCAGCTACCCGTCGTAGGCTTGGTAGGCCATTACCCTACCAACTACCTGATAGGCCGCGGATCCATCCCAAAGCAGAAGCTTGCAAGCAGAGGCCTCCTTTCTTTATACCTCTTATGAGGCATAAAGGTATCCGGTATTAGCGCACCTTTCGGCGCGTTATCCCAGACTTTGGGGCAGGTTATCCACGTGTTACTCACCCGTGCGCCACTTTACTTGAAGGTTGCCCTTCTTTCACGTACGACTTGCATGTGTTAAGCACGCCGCCAGCGTTCATTCTGAGCCAGGATCAAACTCTCAGTAAAAAACTAAAAGTTGTTTATTTGCTCTTCATCTGGAATTTTTCAAAGAACTTGTCATAAGCGACAGTTGTGTAATATATTCTAAAACTATTAGTTTGTCAAGGGGTTGGAGATGTTTTTCTAAAATTTTAAAAAGTCTTTAGAGGATAGGGATATTTTGCATACATATTGAAATTTTTGGTAGTTTGTTATATACTAAAGTATAAATTGTTGGAGGAAACATGAAAGAAAAGGTAGTTGCCAAAGTAAAAAAAGAGAATGATAAGCTTCATTTAACATGTGAAGCCTTTGGAATCAGTGAGTACTGCATTGACGAAGAACAAGCAAAAGCAATTATAGAATCAAAAGCACCAAAAGATGCTGAGATAGAGTGGGTAAAAGATTATATAGACGATAATGATAAATAAAAATTGCAGTACATACCTACCTTATTAATAATCAGTGTATTTGCCTTAAGTTTAGTAAGGAATATAGGCAAATTCAAAATACGCATATGGCAGTTGACATTTGGGGCTGCCGTAGTATGCCTTATAACGGATCGTATAAGCTTAGAGCAAGCTTTTTATTCAATAAATTTTGATGTTATTTTTTTTCTATTTGGGATGTTTTGCGTAGGTAGCGCTGTAGAAAAAAGTGGCCTTGCAAAATTCTTAACCAACTACATTTTGAGGTATATTAAAAATATCGACAGTTTGCTTTTGTTTATTATTTTCTTTTGTGCAATAGCAAGCTCTTTTTTGATGAATGATACAACGGCTGCGATCATTACACCTATTATTTTAATTTTTGCAAAAACATTGCATCTTAACCCCAAAAAACTAATAATTGTAAGCATGCTTGCAATTACAATAGGCTCTTGCGCAAGTCCTATTGGTAGCCCACAAAATATCTTAATTGTAAGCCATATTCCTCACTCAAATCCTTTTATTTTATATGCAAAATACTTAACCTTGCCCACAATCTTAAATTTAATCTTGCTTTTTTTATACGCTAAATTTAATTTTGAACAAAAAGTTTTATGCCACGAAACAAAAAAACCAGAATTTAGCGATGAAAGTTTAGTAATGTTATCAATATACTCAATTATTGCCCTTATTGTTTTGGTTTTTTTAAAAGCTTTTTTTATAACCGATATGCCTTTGCTGTACATCGCTTTGATTCCTGCTGCAATTGTGCTTTCGCATAAAAAAAGGATAACAATCATTAAAGATGTTGATTACAAAACATTAATTTTTTTCATTGGACTTTTTATTTTGATAAAAGCATTTTGGGACTCTAATGTTTTGCAAACCTATATTGCAGGCAGTCATTTAAACCTTGCTTCAGTATATGTAATATTTATTATAACAACGCTTGCAAGTCAGTTTGTATCAAATGTCCCGCTTGTTACGCTTTACTTACAAATACTTTCTTCCTATCATTTAGGATGGCAACCTTACCTAGCTTTATCTGTGGCAAGTTCTATTGCTGGAAATATTTTTTTGCTTGGGGCAGCAAGCAATATTATTGTTGCTGAAAATTTAGAAAAGTACACACAGCGAACCATCACCTCATTTGAATTTTTTAAATACTCAATAATTCTCACCATTATCAATATTTTTGTGTATTTAGCTGTTTTTGCAATTATCTAATTGCGTTAATGTTCTATTAATGTAGCGTGAGTATAGTCCTCTTTAAGATTTAAAAATGGAGGTGTGTTATGAAAAACACAAAAAAACTAGCGGCTTTGGCTTTAGGAGGACTTTTACTTACGACTTCGGCAGCAGGCATTGCAACAGCAAGCAATCAACTAAACGGCTCTATCAAAATCATGCATGATAACGAGGCAAACTATGCTGACCTTGCAAGTCTCACAATTGATCAGGCAGTGGCAAGCGCACTGAAGGCTCAACCCGGTAAAGTTATCAAAGCAGGCCTGGAAAATGAAAATGGATACTTAGTGTGGGACGTAGAAGTTGCATCAAATAATCAGATTCATGAAGTAAAAGTTGATGCAAAAAACGCTAAAATTTTGAAAATTGAAAAAGACAAAGCAGATTCCCAAAAAGAAAGCGCTGAAGAAAACGACTAAATCAAAAGGGGTACTTTGGTGCCCCTTTTTTTCTTGAAAAACTTTAAAAAGTGAGGTAGTATTGTTGCAATGAAGCTTTTAATCGTAGAAGACGAAAAAACCTTAGCTAATTTAATAAAAAAAGGATTCGAAGAAGAAGGGTTCGCAGTTGATATTGCCTATGACGGAGAAGATGGCCTTTATTTTGCAAAAAACAATACATACGATGCTATTATCCTTGATATTATGCTACCAATACTTGATGGCATTAGTTTGCTAAAAAAACTCAGAGATCAAAACAATTCAACACCTGTAATTATGCTTACGGCTAAAGATACTGTAAAAGATAAAGTTTTGGGTTTGGATAGCGGCTCTGATGATTACCTCACTAAACCATTTTCCTTTGAGGAATTACTATCTCGAGCAAAGGCGATTATAAGACGAAGGTATGCAATTTCAAGCCCAATCATCACAATTGGTGAATTAGAAATTGATACTGCCGAGAAAACAGTTAAAAGGGCAAGTGCAGCAATAGAGCTTTCTGCTAAAGAATACGCTTTGCTTGAGTTTTTGGCAGCAAACAAAAATAAAGTGGTAAGCCGCACCAAAATTATTGAGCATTTATACAATGAGGATTTTGATTTAGATAGCAATATTATCGATGTATTTATCAATAAGATTAGAAATAAAATAGATAGAAACTTCGACAAAAAACTTATCCACACAGTTCGTGGCATGGGTTATAGCATAAGAGAGTGAACTCTATAAAGTTTCGATTGTTTATATATTACTGCGCTATATCTTTTGTAATATTTGGTATATTGGGTGTCTTTTTATACTTTAGCCTTGAAGATACCGTTTTAAAGTCTATAGATAATACACTAAGCACAAAAGCTAAAGCTATTGCTACGCTTGTTAGCGAAGACGAAGGGGTTAATTTTAAGTTTTCAGATGAAATTCTTAAAGAATACTCACAGCGCTCAAAACACTATTTTCAAATAATTCAAGGCTCCAAAATAATTGAAAAATCTCAGTCTTTAGGCAATTATGAACTACCTATCATAAACACAACCCAAACGGTTAATTTTAAAAATGAACCTGTTCGCATCGTACCGTTTAATTTTTCGATAAATAACAAACAATTTACCATAGAATGCGCCCAGGATATTGATAACCAAATAGATTTGCTTCAAACCTACCTTGGTATACTATCTATAGCAATAGTAATTGCAATTTTTTTGAGTGCTTTGGGCGGGCTATTTATTGTCAATACAATGCTAAAGCCTATTAAGAAAATTTCTCAGACAATAAACAAGCTTTCTGAGTCCAATTTATCTAAAAGTCATATCGATGAAAATGTTGCAGATGAACTAAAACCTCTTGCAGTAGCTTTTAACCACACATTTGAGCGCCTTGACAATGTTTTTATCAGACAAAAGCAATTTGTTGGCGATGTATCTCACGAGCTTAAAACACCGCTGAGCGTCATACTGATGGAAACAGAAATGGCCCTAAGGAAACAGCGCAGCTTACAAGAATACATTAACACAATAAATCAAATAAAAGACAGCGCCGTGCACATGAAAGGCATTATAGAAACTCTTTTGAAGCTAATTTCAATAGAAAACACAAAACTTATAGAGAAAAAAGCTTGCAATATTAAAGAGATAATCCAGAAGTCTATTTCGCTTTTAAAGCAACAGTTAGAAAAAAAGCGCATAGCTTTTAGCATTCAAGGCAATACATTTTTTGCCGAAGTAGACGAAACACTCATAATGGAAGTTTTTTTAAACTTATTAGACAATGCGGTAAAATACAATAAAGAAAACGGCACAATTGATATTACAATAGATCCAGATAAAAAAGCTGTTGAAATACTAGACAGCGGCATTGGCATACCAGACAAAGATTTAGATAAGGTTTTTGATAAATTTTACCGCGCTGACCCTTCAAGGGCAAAAACAATTGAGGGCTTAGGGTTAGGCCTTAGCCTTGTTAGAGAAATTCTTGATTTGCACAAAGCTAAAATTGAGATTCAGAGCACACCCAATATTGGCACGAAAGCAACAGTTGCTTTCTAGAAAAAAAATAAAAATAAAGTAAAAAAGTAGCCTGTCCCCTTTTTTATCCTTTAACCTGCATCTTTGCATACGCCTTTTTATAGTAAATATAGGCTCCAAACCAACTCAAAATTAAAACAGCAGCAACACCTAAGCCTAACTTACTAAAAGGTATGTTTTGGACAAATACAAAAAAAGGCGATGTTAGATTTAACTTTCTAGACAATACCTGAATCCATTCAATTGTTCCTACAAACAAGGCTACAAATACACTTGCTCCTGTTACAAAAATATTAAAAAATAACTTTCTTATTACATCATTCATTGCCCAATCATACACTTTCATCATAACAAGACCGTCTAAACTATCCATAAGGCTCATACCTGCTGTGAATAAAAATGGAAACACCAATATACCCCATATAGGCAAATGTGAATTTTTTGCTAAAGCGGCTGAGATGCCAAGCACCGCTACTTCTGTTGCAGTATCAAAGCCAAGCCCAAACAAAAACCCAATGGGATACATTTGATAGCTTTTATTAATTTTTTTGTACAAAAAACCAAAAAATCTTCCCATAAGACCCCTTTTGGCTAGTAAGTTATCAATTTCTTCATGTTTAATATTGCCTTTTTGATATTCTTTTGATAAATCATAAAGGCTTTTTACCACTATTAAGTTTAAAATACCTATAATTGTTAAAAATAAAGCCGAAACGGTGGTACCAAAAATATTGCCAAAATTTTTTAAAAAATCCATGTGTGTGTGAATTGCCATTGCCGCTACAATAATACCAAAAGACAACAAAATAACCACTGTTGAGTGACCTAAAGAAAAAAACAACCCCACGCCCACAGGCTTTTGGTCGTCCTGCCTTAGTTTTCTAGTTACATTGTCAATAGCTGCTATGTGGTCTGCATCAAATGCATGCTTTAAACCAAAAAAATAAGCAAGCAAACCTAAGCTTGAAAGAACAGGACTTAGTCGCACCAGATAAAAAAAGGCGCCCCATGCCACAAGATTAAACAGTATAATAAAAACAAACATTAAAACAGCGCGCGATCTAAAAGACACTTCCCCCCTCCATAGTATTACTTTAATTTAAATAATAATACTAAAAAATTACATTTTGATTGAAAAAAAATTAAATCACATGTAGTAAAAAAGTTAGATAATTGACATAAGTCAATTATTTCTAAAAAATATATGATAAATTAATAGAAAATTTGTAAGTAACGGGGTATTTATGCAAGAAAAGCCGTGGCTTAAAAAAGTTGTTATAATGAGCATAGTTGGTGTATTAGTTGGTGTTATATTCTCTTATGCAACATATATTGGTGTTGAAAAAACAGCTGGGGAAAATTTTTGCGCCTCATGCCACTCTATGCAGCCGATGGCCCAATCATACGGGTTGGATGTACATGGAGGAAACAATCAATTTGGCTTTAAAGCTCAATGTACAGACTGCCATCTACCGCATAATAATGTTGCAAATTATTTATATACAAAAGCTAAAACTGGTATCAACGATGTATTTTTTGAGTTTTTTACAAATACTTCAAAGATAAACTGGGAACAAAAATTAAAAGAGCCAAATAAATTTGTATACGATAGTGGTTGTCTAAAGTGCCACAGCAACTTACAGCAAGAATCCCTGCAAAACCAAAGGGCATTTTTAGCCCACAGAGCATATTTTGCAAAAACAACCAACGAATCATGCGTAGACTGCCACAGCAATGTAGGTCATAAAGATTTAAAAGAATTTATTAAGTCATAGGGGGCTCTTATGAAAAAAAACATTGGTAATTGTGGGTGTTATCTTTCTTTTGGTCATTGTAGGTAGCGCTAGTTGGTATCTAAGCAAGGCTAACAAAACTCAAAATCAAGTTGTAGCTGACAACCCAAATGTTTCTCTAAACAACTCGAATTTGCGCTATGCCAATATTGCATACTCTGAAAAAATAACTCTATCAAAAGGCAAAGGCGTAACGAAACAGGCAGCTTCATGTATAGAGTGCCATGCTCAAAAAACACCTGCTATTGTGCAGGATTGGTCAAAAAGTTCTATGGCTCATGCAGGTGTAAGCTGCATTGACTGCCACGGCGTTTCGAAAGATAACCCAATGGCAAACCAAAACTGCCCTGGTGTAAAAGGCACAAATATATATGTGAGCAAAATGGTATCGCCTAAAACTTGTGCAAAATGCCATCCAAACGAAGTTAAAGAGTTTGAAGAAAGCGGCCATGCAAGAGCTGCCTTTCACCTAGCGCTAAAGCCCGATCAGGGGTTGATTGCGCATGAAGATATGGGTGCGCCTGAATACAAAGATGCGGTAGTGCTTACAGGGTGCGCTCAATGTCACGGCTCTATCATAAAAATGGGACCAAACCATGAGCCCACACAAGGCACCTGGCCAAGCCACGGCATAGGTAATGTTTACCCAGACGGCGGGGTTGGCAATTGTGCCTCCTGTCACTTTAATCATCAATTTTCTATAGCGCAGGCAAGAAAACCATCATCCTGTGCTACATGCCACCTTGGCCCAGACCATCCGGATATAGAAGTGTATAATAACTCCGTTCACGGGGCACTATTTGCAGCTCACGGCGACAAATGGCATTGGGGCAGCCCTCCTGGTGCATGGATTCCAGGTGTAGACTACGATGCTCCAACATGCGCTACATGTCATATGAGCGGTGTAAATGGTTTACAGCCAACGCATAATGTTGATATGAGGCTAAAGTGGAACCTTTGGGCACCAATATCAAAAGAAAGAACAGGCGGTTATGAAACTGCGGCTTTTGAATATATGAAAACTGGCAAATTAACAGCAGGCAACCCTCTTGCTGGAAACCCCAAAGGACCTCAGGAAGCAAGAAAGGAAATGCTTCAGGTATGTGCATCATGCCACACCCAATCATTTGCAAACAACTACTTAGCTATGGCTGATAAACAAATAGAGCTTTACAACAAATACGCCCATGCAGCAAGCGAAATGATTAATACATTAGAAAAGAAACATTTAATGATGAAAGACCCGTGGGCAGACCCAGCCTTTAGAACATACTACTATATGTGGCACCACGAAGGCAGAAGAATGCGCCAGGGTGCAGTAATGGAAGGACCAGATTACTCTCATTGGCACGGCGTATTTCAATTACAGCAAAGCCTAAGAATACTGCAGGCAATTTACAACCAACGCATGAAAGATGGCAAAATCGATCCAAATCAAATTGGCGGCGTTGGTATGGGCGAGTAAGCAATTTTGCCAAAGTGTTTGTTTTAAGCACTTTGGCTTTTTTTACCATTGAAAAGCAGATTCAAAAATAGTATGATAAAAAAGGTTGGGATGTTGCAAATGATTTTTAGTATGAAAGAGGTCTTAAATGTACTCTAATGTTTTGTCGATTTCTAATTTTATTTATATTGCAAGCGCCATCGTTTTAATCTTGAGCTTTATAGTAAAGAAAAAAAGCCTTGATGTAGCGGGGAAAAGTATTTTTGTTTTAGCGTTTTTTGTTGAATTTTTGTATTTTGCGCTAAGAACTATAGAAACATACCAAAAAGGATACAATTATCTGCCTGTTACAAACGCTTTTGAATCATTTGTTTTTTTTACTTTATGTTTGGGGTTTTTGCAAACAATTATAATTAAAAAAACTTCTAACTTTATAGTTCTTTTAAGCTCTATTGTAATCAGCGCAACACTTCTTGCCCTATCAATTGCTGGCTTTAGCGAACACATTGAGCCGCTAATTCCAGCCCTAAAAAGCAACTGGCTTGTAGCACATGTCATTACTTCTTTTTTAGCGTACGCTGGTTTTGCAATAAATTTTGCCGCAAGCGCATTTGTTTTGTATACATCAAAAAGATACAGCGATAAAATTACTGGTTCAATGTCTTTTGGCGCACTGCTTAGCTTGATGTTTACAGCATTTATTGTGTCAATTACACACTCAAAACCGTTTGCTGTGGGCATTGTGTTTTGGGTAATCATTTCAAGTATGCTTTTTGTATTGGGTTTTATACTAAAGCCATATGAGAAAAAAGAATGGATTGAAAAACCGCTTGTTTTTGGTTTTGTACTGCTTACAATTGGCGTTATTACAGGCTCAATTTGGGCAAAATACGCCTGGGGTGGCTACTGGAGCTGGGACCCAAAAGAAACATGGAGCTTTATCACATGGATTGTGTATTTAATAAATCTACACTTTATTAGAAAGAAAAAAAGTGTGAGGTTTTTAGCTTATCTGGGCGTTATTGGGTTTGTCTGCGTGCTTATTACATACTTGGGCGTAAATTTCGTACTACCGGGGTTGCACAGTTATGGTTCAAATTAACAAAGTCATTGATAAAATATACAGCTTTTTAAAGAGCTTAACGCTTGCTGTCATACTGCTTAGCTTGATAGCTTTTTTCAGCGCCGTTGGCACGATTGCTGGCAATGTTAAATTTCTAAAAGATTTAGGCTTGGATAATGTTTACTACTCAAAATGGTTTTTGCTTTTAATTGTTTTGTTTGTTGTAAATTTGGTACTGTGCACGCTGAGTATGATACCTGTTACAATTGCGCTCTTTAGCCCAAGCGCCCCAAATAAAACCTATAAAAGCAAAAAAGAAAATGCCAAAGAGCACTTAATAGCCCTGCTTAAATCAAAAAAACTATACGTCCAAGAAAAAGATAATCTTATTGCAGCCTATAGATACCCTGTGAGAAAATTTGCCGTATACGGCATACATTTTGGTATACTTATTATAGCTTTTGGAGCATTGGTAGGCTCTATTTGGGGTTTTCGCGGTATAATGGAAATCCCACAAGATCAATCAAGCAGTATAATAATAACAAGAAACAATTATGTAAGCCTGCCTTTTGCCATTTACAACAAAAACTTTACAGTTAGCTTTTACAAAGACAAAAATATACCATCTGAATATAAAACCACTGGCTACATTCTAGACAACAATCAAAAAATACCATTCACTACTACGGTAAATCATCCTTTTGTATACAAAGGCGTGTGGTTTTATCAAGCAAGCTACCAGCTAAACCCACATAAGAGCTTTATTGCTCTAAATATCAACGGCACTGATAAAAACCTTTACCTGCACAAACCATTGCTTTTCGATGATGCGCAGTTTTATCTGGCAAATTTGAGCTACTACAACTCAAAACCCATAGCGCTTTTGTATGTAGAGCTACCCCAAGGTAGTGCTTCTGGATGGATAAAGTTAGGAGACAGCGCCAATTTGGGCCCTATCAATATAGCCTTCAGCAGTGCAGAAGAAAGCTACATTACAGTACTAAGCGTGGCAAAAGACCCAGGCTCTACTATTGTGATTTTGGGCTTTTTAGCTGTTATTGCGAGCTTACTTTTGATCTTTTTTAAGTTTAGACGCAGGGTATACAGGATAAAAAAGCTCTAAAATTATCAAAATTGTTAAGCAAAAAGCGCACGACAAGGCATTAGACAAGGAAAAAGGAAGAACCGCTAAAAAAGCGACTCTCCCCTAACGGTACTTTTTGCTAAAAAGCGATTAGAAGCCAGTGTATTGACCTGTGCAGGAGTTGTAGGAAACTGCCTTGTCTTTACCACCAATACTAGTATTGGTAATATTGAGGTTATAGCCGCTCACCACGTAGCCATTAGTGCAAGTGGTATCAGCAGTTACCGTAATAATATTGCCGGTTGAAATGTTAAATATACCATTAGTACCAGTAGTAACTAGAGTCCCATTTGCGTCAAACGCTCCGGGGCCTGTCATTTGCTGGACCGCTACAGATCCTGTTCCTGATGCACTTTGACCTGGATACATACCATTAGTTGCATCATACGACTCCAGCGCCGTTACGACATTTTTCACATCACTTCTTACAGAATCTAAGTACGCACCCTGTTTGTACTTCAAAAACTGCGGTATAGCAATAGCCGCCAAAATAGCTATGATTGCAATAACAATCAACAGCTCAATCAAAGTAAAACCCGCCTGCTTTTGCAAAGTCCCTTTTTGTGCCACATCATGCTTTAGATTTAGCATGATTCACCTCCTAAATATAAAATATGTAAATTATAATAAATGAAAATATCATTAAAAGTCAAGAAAAATCGTTGCATAAAGTTAATTTTTTTAGAAAAAAATTTTTGCTGTTTTAGCAGTATTTTCTTGCAATTCAATTTTTAGTTTGTAAAATAAAATAAGCATATGAAAAAAAACACACAAAAACAGACTCAGTGCAAGCTAATAATTATGTATATAAGGTATTCTTAGTTGCGCTTGCGGTATCTGCATTTTTTTAACGCAACACCTGCAACGGCATACGCCACGACGGCATACTGTATCTGGGGCAAGCATTAACTAAACTACACCCAAATTTGCACCTTGATCCTTTTTTTGTATTTGGCTCGCAAAACAACTACACAATTTTTTCTTTCATTTATGCGTTTTTTATAAAGCTTTTAGGCTTAGATTTAACTGCAATTGTACTGCTTATTGTGGGATAGCTCTTTTTTTTAGCTAGCATTTTTTATTTGGCAAGTAAATTTGTAAATTTTAGATTTGTTATTTTAGGTGTTATTTGTGCTGCCATTACATACCCATTTTATGGGGGCTACGGTATATTTTTTTATGCTAAAGCGCTTTGACATAATAATAATCGACCGCAAGCTCAACTGGTATTGCTGCGGCCACAGAGGCAACAAAGCAAAACAAAAGCGTCCTTATCGTAGAAGAAGACTCTTTGGTTGGGGCATCTCAAAAACTGTCAGCTACAAGCAAAACCGCATAGACATAGGTGGGCATAGATTTTTTTCAAAATCTGATTGGGTGCTGGATTGGTGGGAAGAATTGCTCAAGCCTTGTTCGCTAAAAGAAGCTAAATATATACAAAAGTGTATGTTGAAGCGCAAAAGATTGTCGCGCATTTATTTTGAAAGTAATTGGCTTTGAAAGGGCTGGATATAAAATAACAAGCATAAAGCTTTTAAATACCAAAACAAACTAAACCCAAACATTAATCGCTGATTTTTATATCTCAACAATGCCAATAAAAGATTTAGCGTCTATAATAAACCCAAAAATAAACAAAGAAATTTACGATATTGCATTAAATTTGCGCTATAGAGACTTTATAAGCGTGGGCCTATTGTACAAAAAACTACTTAGACAAGAAGCAGGTGCATGTAAAATACCAGACAATTGGATTTATGTGCAGGACAAAAGCATGGGTTTGGGCAGGCTGCAGCTGTTTAACAACTGGAGTCCGTTTATGGTGGCAGATGTGGATAATATAATTTGGCTGGGTTTAGAGTATTTTTGCAGCGAAGGAGACGCTTTGTGGAGCATGCCTGATAAAGGCTTAATTGACTTGGCGAAAGAAGAGCTTGAAAAAATTGGTATTGCAAAAAAAAGCGATTTGCTAGATGGCGCAGTCATTAAACAAAAGAAAGCTACCCTGCATACTTCGGCGCTTATGAAAAATTTAATAAAGTAAAAGGTTATTTTAACTTGTTTGAAAATTTATTCTTAGCTGGCAGAAATGGTATGCACCGCTACAACAACCAGGACCACTCAATGCTTAGCGCTAAAACAGCTCTAGATTGCATCATGCATAAAACAGACAAAAGCGCTATATGGAATATAAACGAGAGATGATAAATGCCACGAAGGCTAATTTTAAAGCATTAAAAAATCACTTTTAAAAACTTAAAAAATATGCCAAAAGCGCGTTTTATTTTTTGCACTTCTGGCATAAACAAAAAATCATTGGTGATTTATATACTGCTGTATCTTCTTAATATCTGCTTTGCCCTTAAAGGGTATGAAAAGAAAATACTAACCCCGCTAAATATATGCACAAGCCTGCTAAACGGCAAAAGCAAAAATAATGTAAGCCCCATAAATATGTGAAGTTTATAAATAAAAGGCATACCGTTTAGATAATTTACGGCACCTGCTTTAAACAAAACAATTGACTGCGCATAATTTCCAAAATTAACAAGCCAATCACCGTTTTTATCCAATAGGTAAGAATACGGCAGGCTCATCAACCCTGCGGCGACTGTTAGAAAAATCCACAACAAGACAACTAAATCCATTGTTGTAGAGGTATTGTACAATAAATCATTAAAAAACCGTCTGATAATAAGTATAATAGCGCCAATTATACAAATAATCCCAGATATTGAGCCAGCATAAATTTCTACAATCTGATGTGTCTTATCTGTTAAGCCAAAAAGTCCAAAAATATAGTGCGGCGTCAAAAGGCCACCCAAATGGCCAAAAAACAATGCAATAATGCCAATGTGAAATAGGTTGCTACCAAGTCTTAGCTGGTCTTTTTCCAATAACTCACTTGAGCTTGATTTCCAGTTTAAAGGCATATAAACAAACCTTACAAAACTGCCTACCACAAAAACAGCCAAAACAATGTATGGGTAAATGCCAAATAAAAAATAATCAAGGTAGCTCACTTAAAACCTCCTTTTTGGCTAATGCTTGAAAAACAAGCGCATAAGGACTATTTAAACCCTTTAGTTTTTTATAAATTTTATCAAAAACATCGCTGTAGCTATCAATTTCAGCTAACGCTTTATCTTTTTCAATCAAAGATAAATACTCTAAATAAATAGGCAGATAATCGGGCGTAGTATTTTGGGCTATGTTTAAGCCTTTTTGCGTGTACTTTTCAAGAAACTCAAGGAGATTTTTGCCTTTATTTTTATCATCGGCAAAATGCTCTAAAATATACAAACTGCACGCAGGTGTAAGATCAAAAATAAAAGTATAATCTTTTTGCAGCTCAATTAAATCTTCTGAATTTTGCATATAATCTATCAAAGGCTCTACAAAACCCAATTTACTGCTGTGCACAAAATTTTTTAACTCACTGCAGTGGCTTATAAGCTCATTATCTGGGTATAAAAGCAGCACAGAAAAAAGCTTGAAGGTTTTCATTTTTTTATGCTTTGGCTTTAAGTTTTATGTAGTATGCAATGGCAATTGAGACTACAGCCAATACCACAAATACTATAAAACCCTTTGCATACCCAGCGCTTTTATAGGCTGCAACAAACTCACCCATAATAGGCGGTATAACAAAACCGCCAAAAGCGCCAAGTCCGCCTACCCAGCCTGCTGCACCACCTATTGCACTACTTACAAGTTTTGGAACAAGCTTAAATACTGCAGCATTATTAACACCCATACCTACTGCAAGTATAATCTCTGATGCAACTGCTATGCCTATTGACTTAGCCAAAAACAAACCCAAAGCGCCAATACCCATAACTGTTAAAGAAATAATAGCTGTTGTTGATCCGCCAATTTTATCTGCTACTGCACCACCTAGTATGCGTATAATAGAAGTTAAAATAGAATACGTTGCAGTTAAAAGCCCTGCATACACAAGACTCAAACCAAAATATGATTTCCAGTATGTTGGAAACCATGCAGTTAGAGCCACAAAGCCGCCGAATGTTGTAAAGTATAAAATTACAAGCAGCCAGGTATTTAAGTTTTTAGCAGAAACAATTAAGCTTTCTATAAGGCTTTTTGATGGAAACAGCTCTTGACCTGATTGTTTTGCTTGCTCAAGCGCTTTTACAGGCTCTAAGCCCTTTTGCCTCAATTGGAAGTAAGGTGCATTTTTGCCTGTTATATAATACAAAATTGTCCCAACAATCAAAAACCCAAGCCAGATAAGGTAAGAGTTAAATAAGCCCAACCTGTGCAAAGCTACTGGCAGCAGGAAAGAAAAAATACCCGGTGCTAAATTGCCAACGCCTGCGTATGCGCCAAGGGCAAAACCTTGTTTTTTTTGGGAATACCAATAAGAAACCTGGCTAATCCCAACAGAAAAGATAGCGATACCGCTG
Source organism: Desulfurella amilsii (assembly GCF_002119425.1). NCBI lineage: Bacteria > Pseudomonadati > Campylobacterota > Desulfurellia > Desulfurellales > Desulfurellaceae > Desulfurella > Desulfurella amilsii. Next base: position 604,130 of record NZ_MDSU01000018.1, read on the forward strand.
CCGCTAAGCAGTCCAAACAACAGCAAAAATCCATATGCACCGCTTCTTAAATTATTAAACATAACCATATATATAACAACAGACAAACCCAAAAGCCCAACAATGGCAATTAACATTAAGATTAAAAATGGCTTCCTGCCTCCTGTGGTATCTACCCAAGCAGAAAACGGTATCCTAAGCAATGAACCCGATAATGCAGGCATCGCTACCAAAAGACCTACCATTGGCGGTGTTAGATGCAAAATATCTTTAAATTTTGCGGCGGTTGGCCCAAAAAGCGCAACAGCTGCAAAACCAAAAAAGAATCCCAGCGTAGCGCCAAACAAACCTGAAGCGGGTGTACCTTTTACTTGATCCATTTTAACCTCCAAAATCATTTTTTAAAAAACCCGTTAAGCCTTGACCTTTAAAATTATTTTCATCAAGCTCTCTGTGCGCTGTAGGTATACAAAAACGATCTTCATACTTTGCAATAGCAAGCAAATTGTACATTTTTTCAGCTTGTTCAATTGTCAATCCTACTGCTTTGAGCACATTATCGCTAACTATGCCTTCTACGTTTTTTTGCCTATTAAAAGATCTCAGTGCCAAAAGTTTTTTTAATGCCATTATTATAGGCTCTCTATTCGATGCACAAAACATATTTGCCAAATAATCTACTGGTAAACTCAGGTCCTCTATACTGCCAAAAACACTATCATCACTGAAGAGTTCTGGCTTGTTTATGATTGGAGACAGAGGCGGTATGTAAAAGTTCATTGGCAGTGTCCTAAACTCAGGATGAAGGCCAAATGCAATCTTCCACTCTACCACCATTTTATACACTGGCGAATTTTGCGCTGCTTCTATAAAATTTTGAGGTATACCATCAATTTGAGCCTGCTTTATGACGGCTTCATCAAATGGGTTTAAAAAAATACTCATCTGAGCTTCATAAAGTTCCTCTTTATTTTGAGTTTTAGCTATTTCTTCGATTTTTTCTTCGTCGTAGAGCAAAACGCCAATATAGCGGATTTTGCCCACACATGATTCTGAGCATACTGTGGGCTTTCCTACTTCTAAACGAGGGTAGCACAGTATACACTTTTCTGATTTTCCAGACTTGTAATTGTAGTAAATTTTTTTGTAGGGACATGCGCTAATGCACATACGCCAGCCTCTGCACTTATTTTGATCAATAAGCACAATACCATCTTCGTCCCTTTTGTATATAGCCCCCGATGGACAGCTTGCAACGCAGGCTGGGTTTAGGCAGTGGTTGCAGAGTCTTGGCAAATACATCATAAATGTGTTTTCAAACTCTGCATAAATCTCTTTTTGTAAATTTTGAAAATTATAATCCTGGGAGCGTTTTTCAAATTCCCCTGATAGGTCATCTTCCCAGTTTGGACCCCATTGTATTTCCATTTCTTTTTTTGTAATGCTTGATATAGGTTTTAGGGACGGAAAATACTCGTCTTTTGAGAGTTTCAAATACTCATAATCAAACTCAAAAGGCTCGTAATAGTCATTTAACTTTGGCATATAGGGATTTGCAAATATATTTAGCAAAATTGAGCTTCTTGAGCCTAAATTTAGTTTTAATTTATTATTTTCAAGCTTCCAGCCGCCTTTATACTGTGATTGATTTTCCCAACCTTTGGGGTAGCCTATGCCTGGTTTTGTTTCTACATTATTAAACCACGCATATTCTAAACCATCCCTTTTTGTCCATACATTTTTGCATGTAACAGAGCATGTGTGACAGCCAATGCATTTATCCAAATTTAAAACCATTGAAAGCTGCGCTTTTACCCTCATAGCGCCTCCTTTGTTTTTGTCATAGCCGACCAGGTAGGTTTTTCTAATTTTCTTACAATTACAAAATCATCCCTATTTGAGCCAATTGTGCCGTAATAATTAAACGAGTAAGACAATTGCGCATATCCGCCAATCATATGCAGAGGGTTTAATAATATTTTAATTACGCTGTTGTGGACACCACCCCTATTGTTAGTTCTGTTAGATATTGGTGTATTTATAACTTTATCCTGGGCGTGATACATAAAGGCGCTGCCTTTTGGGATTCTTTGACTTACAACCGCTCTTGCAACAACAACACCGTTTTTATTAAACGCTTCAATCCAATCATTGTCTTTGACACCTAAAGCTTTAGCGTCTGTTTCGCTAATCCATATATGCGGCCCACCTCTAGATAGGGTTTGTAGTATAAGTAAATCTACATATGTAGAGTGTATGCCAAATTTTTGGTGAGCTGTGCTCCATTTTAATGTTAGGGTATTTTCTCCACTTTCAATGTTTGTTAGGGATTGAGCATTAACGGGCGGTTTGTAAACAGCAAAATTTTCTCCAAATAACTGCATCCACTTATGGTCTTGATAAAACTGAATTCTACCTGTTAGCGTGCGCCACGGTATAAACTCATGCACATTTTGATAATTTGCGCTGTATGGTATATCTTTTGATTCAATACCGCTCCAGATTGGCGATGTAACTGTCCTTCTTGGCTGAACTTGTAAATCTTGAAATCTTAAACTATAATCAACAGGCGGTCTTACACTGTTGTGCAAACTGCCAGTTTTTTTTGATAGATTATCAAAAGCCTTATGAGAAACTTTTGCGTTGGTTTCTGGCGCTAACTCCAAAATTGCCTCGCACACTTGCCTTGCATATTCAATTTTTGGCCTATTATCTATTTCTCCATTTAGTCTCTTTAAAAACTCAACTTCATCTTTTGTATCCCAGCTTACACCTTTTGCACCATTGCCTACTTTTTCTAGTAATGGTCCAAGCGTAATGTACTGCTTGTAAACATTTGGGTAGTCTCTTTCAATAACGCTAATCGATGGAAAGTTTTTGCCAGGCACAATCTCAACATTATCAACTTTCCAGTCCTTTGGCTCAAATGCCTGAGCCAGTTCAGTTTTTGTATCGTGCATCTGGGGTGATAATACAAGCTCTTTTTGAACGCCTAAATAATCTTTTGCAAGCTCAGAAAACTTTTTTGAGAGTTCTTTAAAAATATCCCAATCGTCTTTGCTTTCCCACAGGGGGTCTAGCGCTTTTGAAAATGGGTGAATAAAAGGATGCATATCAGTTGTGCTTAAATCTTCCTTTTCATACCAGCTTGCAGTAGGAAGCACAATGTCTGAATATATGCAGGTAGTAGACATTCTAAAATCAAGTGTTACAAGCAGATCAAGCTTACCATCAACGGGCTCTCTCCAGACAATTTCTTTTGGTCTTTTTGATTCGTCTATTTCTTTTGCCAAAACACCAGATTTTGCACCCAGCAAGTGCTTTAAAAAGTACTCATGACCTTTTGAGCTTGCGCCAAGCAAATTTGACCGCCATACAAACATATTTCGCACAAAGTTAACCGGGTTGTCTGGATCTTCAAAAGCAAATCTTATCTTAGATTCTTTTAGGTTGTTTATTAGATACTCTTTGGGATCAATGTTTTGGGTTTGCGCTTCTTTTACTATTTCTATTGAGTTTTTATCCAAATAAGGTGCAGCGGGCAGCCATCCCATTCTAATTGCTTTTACATTAAAATCCGCTGGCGTGTAGTCTTTGTATGTACTTTCTGCCAAAGGCGACAATAAATCACCAATTTTTACATCTTCATATCTAAATTGGTCTGTATGAAAGTAATAAAACGATGTGGAGTTCATCTGCTTAGGCGGCCTATACCAATCAAGCCCAAATGCAACAGCACTCCAGCCTGCAAGCGGTCTTACCTTTTCCTGACCAACATAATGTGCCCAACCACCGCCTGATTGGCCTATGCAACCGCACATTGTAAGCATATTGATTACGCTTCTATAAATTGTATCCGTATAATAGTAATGATTAACACCAGCACCAATTATTACCATAGTTTTACCTTTTGTTAAAAGGGCATTTTTTGCAAATTCTCGTGCAATCTTAATAACAATTTCTTTTTTTACGCCGGTAATTTTTTCCTGCCAAGCTGGTGTATAGGCGCACTCGTCATCATAGCTTTTAGCGGTATTTGGGTCATTTAGGTTTCTATCAATCCCATAGTGGGAGGCTAACAAATCAAATACACTTGCGACTAAATACTCATTGTTATTTTTATTAATTTTTAGTGCTGGTACTTTTCTTTTAATAATAGAGCTATTTGTAAAATCTGGAAAGCCTACCTCAACAACATCGCTTGCCAAATCAATAAGACTTAACTTTGGGTCAATGTCTGTATCTGTTAGTGAGTCTTTTGTGTGTAAATTCCATTTACCATTGTCTTGGTATCTAAAACCGATACTGCCATTTATTACTGCAGGCTGTTTTGTGTTTGAATCAATGACAACGGTTTTCCAATCGTCTGATTCTGAGGCGTTAGCAATTGTATCAGAGGCTCTCAAAAATCTATCTGTAACAAAATAATCTCCTATGTTTTTCAAAATCACAAGATGCGGCATATCACTGTAGCGTTTTGCATAACTGCTAAAATAGTCATTGGTTGAATCTATATGAAATTCTTTAAAAATAACATGACCCATTGCAAGTGCAAGGCTTGCGTCTGTGCCAGGCCGCGGTGCCACCCATACATCGGCAAACTTTGAAGCTTCACTAAAGTCTGGCGATATTACGACTGTTTTTGTCCCTTTGTAGCGGGCTTCTGTGTAAAAATGTGCGTCTGGTCTTCTTGTTTGCGGCACATTTGAACCCCACAGCACTAAGTATGTGGAGTTGTACCAGTCAGCTGATTCTGGAACATCCGTTTGCTCGCCAAATACCTGCGGTGAAGAAGGCGGTAAATCGCAGTACCAATCGTAAAAACTACCAACCACGCCACCAATTAATGATAAATACCTAGCACCAGAGGCATAGCTCACCATACTCATAGCTGGAATTGGGCTGAAACCAAAAATTCTATCTGGACCGTATTTTTTAATTGTATAGATATTTGCCGCTACAATAATCTCAAGCGCTTCATCAAAATTAACCCTAACAAAACCACCAGCACCACGCTTTTGCTTGTAGAGCTTACTATCGCTTGACTCTACAACTGCCTTCCAGGCTTCTATTGGGTTTAGAGTTTTTCTTTTTTCTCTGTATAGCCTTAATAAATCGCTTCTAATCATAGGATGCTTTACGCGGTGAGGGCTATATAGGTAGCTTGAGTAGCTGCTCCCGCTTGGGCAACCGCGTGGCTCGTATTCTGGAAGACCAACTTGGGTTTGGGGGTAATCGTTTTGTTGAATCTCGTATGTAATAATGCCGTTTTTTACAAAAATTTGCCAGCTACAAGAACCTGTGCAGTTGACACCATGCGTGCTTCTTACTATTTTGTCATAAGCAAATCTATTTCTGTAGCCGTTTTCCCATGTTCTATCCTCATTTCTCGTTTCACTAAATTTGTCTGTGCTTTTGAGAGGCTTTTTAAAAAAAGAATATCGCTCTAGAAAACCCATATATCCCCCTTTTTTTTTGTCTGTTTTAATATAATATAGCAGCTTTTTTGAAAAAAAATTGACATATGTCAAAAATCTAAAAATTATCTTAAATTTTTTAATTAAGGTTTTTATTCAAAGAGAGCTTTCCTCATCCAAAAGCCTCCTTTGGCCTTCTAATTTTTTTATTTGCGATACATCCTGCATAACTTCCAATGTACCAAAATACTCTCCATTTTCATCATAAATGGGAAAATATATTATATATAAAAACTTATCCTGAAAATTAATCCAGAAATCAGCCGATTTTCGCTTCTTTGACTTAAAGTCATCCAGAATTTTTTGTACTAAATGCAAACTCTTTGGGGGATGGCATTTTTGCACTTTTCTGCCAATATCCAATTTTGTCCTTGCAAATGTCCTGCCTTCGCGCGGCAGATTAAAATACGCTACATTATCGTCTTTATCTACAAATGATACATCGCATGGCAGATTATCCAAAATTCTAAGCAATACATTGATATCTAAATCTTCAAAAAGCTCTAGTGTTGTTTCATTCATCTAAAACCTCCTGTGGCAGCTCAAAATAACCTAGCTCGTCCGATTCACTTTTTATATCAGCCCAATCTTTAGCAGAGAGCATATCAAGTGCTACGTTGTATAAAATTTCTTGTTCTTTTTTTGTATGCAAAGCAAATGTTTCAAGCATATACCTGTAATTTGCCACTAAGTGTTCTACAAAATCCTCATACTTTAATGATTCATGGTTTTCTAGCAATTTTTCAATGCGGTTTCTTGCCTGTTTCATATTTACATGGTCTTGCCACATAATTGATGGGGGCTCTTCAACTCCGTATTTTTCAATCACAGGAAAAAGCGTATTTTCTTGACGCGTATTGTGGTTATCTTCGGCTTGCTTTTGCAATTTTATTGTTTGAGCAAGCTGATTAATCACATTTAAAGCTTCAGTGTAGCTATTGTAATCTTTTAAGCTATTTGCCAATTCAAAGCCTTTTTCCATATACATCATAATTGTATCATGGTCTTTGATCAACCTATAAAGGGGATGATTTTTATCTATGCGCCGCCTTGAGCTTGAGATTTGTTCTTTAAATAATTCCATATGCACATCGCAGGCTTTCATTAAATCGTCTGTGGTGTAGCCTTCGTTTTTAAGTTCGCTTTCAACTACCGCAATAAGTACTGGGTCGGCCTTTTCTATCAAATCTTTAAAACGCTTTCTGGCTTCCTCGACATTTTCTTTATTGTAAATTTGCTTCAACACCGCTTTTAACTGAGTTTTTAACTCTTGCAGGTTGGAATCGCTTTGCTGTTTTGTATTTACAAAACCATTTTTTATACCACTTTCCACTATATCTAAAAATTCTTCAAAGCTGTAGCCACCCCTTGCAGCAACATGAGCTAAGTCTACCTTTGGTGCCATAAGCTGAGCGATTACTTTGTTTGTGAGCATTTTATACAGTGGATTTTTTGAATACAAGTAATCGGTAATATTTGGATAAGTTTGAGTAAGTTTACTAAACTTATCTTTTGGCTTATAATCAAGCATTTTTCACCTCTAAAAAAGGAGGGCTTCTCTTGCCCCCCTTAAAATAAAACTTACTTTCCCTGCATAATAAGTTCTAAGTCCTGCTGAACTCCACCGATGGGTTTTACATCAAAATTTTCTACAATTACCTTGGCCACATTTGGCGATAAAAATGCAGGTAGCTTAGGACCTAATCTTATACCTTTTACGCCCAAATACAAAAGTGCCAAAAACACAGTTACAGCTTTTTGCTCATACCAGGCTATATCGTAAGAAATCGGCAGCTTGTTTATATCATCAAGCCCAAAGGCTTCTTTTAGCTTCAGAGCAATTACAGCCAACGAATACGAATCGTTGCACTGGCCTGCATCTAAAACCCTTGGTATACCGTTTATGTCACCTAAATTTAGCTTATTGTAGCGGTATTTTGCACAACCTGCTGTTAAAATTACCGTATCTTTTGGCAAACTTTCTGCAATGTTAGTGTAGTATTTTCTTGTATTGTGCCTGCCATCGCAGCCTGCCATTACAACAAATCTCTTAATTGCACCAGAATTAACCGCTTCTATAACTTTATCGGCTAAAGCCATCACTTGATTGTGTGCAAAACCGCCTACGATTGTGCCACTTTCAATTTGTGTAGGTGGTGGGCATTTTTTTGCCATCTCAATAATCGGTGAAAAATCTTTTGATTTGCCGTCTTTTCTATCTGGTATGTGTTTTAAGCCTGGATGCCCTACAACGCCTGTTGTAAACACTCTGTCTTTGTAGGAGTCTTTGGGCGGCACAAGGCAGTTTGTCGTCATAAGTATTGGTCCATTAAACGATTCAAACTCTTTTGTCTGAAGCCACCATGCATTGCCGTAATTGCCTACAAAATGATCGTATTTTTTAAATTTTGGGTAGTAATTGGCTGGCAGCATCTCACCATGCGTGTATATGTCTACACCAGAATCTTTAGACTGCTCAAGCAGCTCTTCCATATCTTTTAAGTCATGGCCTGAGATTAATATGCCTGGCTTATTTTTTGTGCCTATATTTACCTGAGTGATTTCTGGGTTACCGTATGTAGCCGTGTTTGCCCTATCTAAAAGTTCCATCGTTTTAACCGAAAACTCACCCGTTTTCATAACAAGCGCAATTAGTTCATCTGCATTTAAATTTTTTGTCAAATCTGCAAGCGTATCTACCATAAAACTCGTAATCGACTCATCTTCAAAATCCAAAACACTTGCATGATCATAATAGGCTGCCATACCTTTTAGGCCATATACAATAAGTTCTTTTAGCGATCTTATGTCTTCGTTTGGTTCGCTTAAAACTCCTATGTTTTTAGAAAACTCAAGCGCTTTTTCTTTAGTTTCAAACTCATAAAGGTTTGATTTGGGTACGCTTTTTCCTTTAGAGGCTAAAAATGAACTAATCAATTTAGCCTGATTGTTTGTTTGCTTAATCTGCTCTATAACACGCTCATCATCAAAATTTACATTAGTAATTGTCATAAATAAGCTTTCGGATACAAACTTCCCAATAGGTTTTGGATCATACCCATTTGTTATAGCTTCTTTAGCAATAACCGACAGACCCTTTAAATTATAAATCAACACATCCATTAAATCAGATGTATGGTCTTCTTTACCGCACACACCTTTTTCTACACTGCAACCTGTGCCGTGCATTGCCTCTTGGCATTGATAACAAAACATTGCCATAAGAACCTCCTTCTTTATCTTCTTAATGATAGTTTAACGATTATTTTTTAAAATAAATTGATTAATGTCAAAAAACATGATAAAAACTATCAAGTTATTTCTGAAACTTCGATTATGTTTAATTAACAAACTCTACTCTTCTAGATCCCCTACTACTTTAAACTTCTCAAGCACTCTGTCATCATGTGGAGCATCTTCTATTTCGTCTGTTAAATCTGCACCTGCAGTGTGCTCACCCATATGATCACCACCTACCCACATGCCAGAATCGCTTAAATCATAGACTTTGCCTTTGTAAGCCACATAAACTGGTATTCCATTTTCGCCGTTGTATTTTTTTAATTCATCTTTCGTCATAACCCTTAGCCCTCCAAAGATATAGATTCTGTCGGACAGGATTCTTTTGCTTCTTCACAGCAGTTAGCATCGCAATTGTCAGCTATTACTCGTGCTTTTGAACCATCTTCATTCATCTCAAACACATCTGGGCACACATCCGCACATACACCGCAACCTATGCATGTTTGCTCATCAATTACAGCTCTCATAATTATGCCTCCATTTGATTAAATTTTATTCTTTAACTCTTCTATTTCTTTTTTGAGTTGCTTCTTTTCTAAAAAGCTTTGCGTTACATCCCTGATTATCGCACCAAAGCCTAATAGTTGTGAGTCTTGCTCGACAATTGCTATGCTAAAATCAATGGATATAGATTTATTATTTTTACCAATAGCAGGCACAGAGAGCAAGTCATCTGAATATTTGCTGATTTTTGATTTTACAGCATTAAAAAAACCATCCCAGTGCCTTTTTCTGTATTTTTCTGGTATTATAATATCAAGACTCTGGCCTAGAGCTTCTTTGGCGCTATATCCAAATATCTTTTCACATCCTCTGCTCCAAAGTCTAATAATACCTTGCGTATCGCAAAATAATACACAATCGCCTACACCGTTAAAGATCGATTCTAAAATCTGACAATTTTGACTCATACTCACCTCCTCTCAATGTATTCTATAAGCGCTTTTGCGTTATTTAAGGGGCTTTTGGATGAATAAACAAGCGTTATTATTTGGTTTTTAGCCCTTTCTAAGATAATGTCTAAAAATTCTTTTTTATTTTTTAATTCATCAAAGTAGCGCTTTTTAAACTCTTCCCATTTAGCTTCATCGTGCGCATACCATTTTCTTAGCTCGCTGCTTGGAGAAACTTCTTTGAGCCATAAATCTATATGTGCTTTTTGTTTTGAAACGCCTCTTGGCCAAAGTCTATCAACAAGTATTCTATAGCCGTCTGATTCTTCGTAATGCTCATATGCGCTTTTTAACTTTAGCATGGCCCCACCCTTTGCTCTAAATTAGCTCATATTCTTCGTTTATATGAAATACCATAACGGCTCTAGCCCATTCAAAACGCGATTTTGTTTTTTCAAAACGTTTTCCTTCAAATTCAAACACTGCAGTGCCTTTTAGCAAAAAACCAGCTCCCATATGGCTTATTCCCATTACTTCTTTCGAACCTATGATCATTTGAACTTCACCGCCATTTTGAATATTTTCTTGTGTCTTGTACAACCCGCCTACAGGAATTAAAAAATTATTATCTTCAACTTCTATGTAGCTGTTCCATGTTGATACCATGTGAACACCATCCCTCCCATTTGTCACAAAAGGTGCAGGACCCTCATATTTTAAAATCTCAAGTATTTTTTCATTCATTTGTTTTGTCTCCTATTTTAATATCCCGATTTCGCGGTGCTTGTCTGCAATTTTTTTGGCTAAAGCAGCTATTTGTTCAAAGTCTTTTGGCTTTGGCTTGCCTTTTATGTATACTGGCTCAAATAGCTCAACATTTAAATTAGCAAGATTGCTTTTGATGTGCTCAACACCTTTCCCGCCCCAGCCAAACGAACCGATTATACCTGCAAATTTGGTTTTTGGCCTTAGAGCATTTGCAAGATATGCGGTTGCGATTATCTTAGGGTGCACACCTGCTAGTATAAAAGGAGAGGCAAAAACAACAGTTGCAGCATCTACAAGATCCATGGCAATCTCTCCAAGACTCGCTTCAGCAATATTGTATGGTCTAGCATGGACACCTTGCTCAATTAAAATATCAGATAAATAGTCCACAAGCTCTTTAGTGCTGCCGTGCATTGATATATAAATTATTAAAGCTTCATTGTCTACATCATCTGATATCCATTTTTTGTGAGCATCAATAATAAATTGAGGATTTTTATATATTACGCCATGGCCAGGCAAAATCATGGAAGGATTTAGTTCTTCTACTTTCTGAACGTTTTTTTGAATATTTTTTCTAAATGGCATCATAATTTCTGCATAGTAGCGCTTTGCACCTTCATAAATTAGCTTTTCATCTTTTGGTCCAAATATTCTGCTTGTTGCTATATGAGAACCAAAAAAATCGCAGGTAAATAGCATCTTTTCTTCTACTAAATATGTAGACATAGTCTCTGGCCAATGAACCCAGGGTGTAAACATAAATTGCAAGGTTTTATCGCCTAAAGACAGCGTATCGTTATCATTTACAGTAATAAATTTATCTTCCTTAATCTCAAGTAAATCTATAAGAAGAGCCTTGCACTTTTCATTTGTAACTACCTTGGCGCTTGGATATTTTTCTAATACTGCGGGTATCGAACCAGAATGATCCTGTTCTGCATGATTTGCAATAACATAGTCTATTTCTTTAACATTCAATACATCTAAATTCCTTAAAAGCTCGTGTGTCTTGCACGGATCAACGGTATCAATTAAAGCCGTTTTTTGAGAACCAAATACAATATATGCATTGTAGCTAGTGCCTTTTGGTAACTCTAATAACTCATCAAAAATTGGCCTATCCCAATGTCTGGAACCTACATAATAAATACCTTCGATTACTTTCTGAACAGCCATTATATGCCTCCTTTAAAAAACACAGTATTATTACTAAAATATAGACAATTTTACTAACTTCAAGACAAACTTTATATATATTTTACGCATTCGACACAAACTTTTTTGCTATCTTTAATTTTTTAATATATTTTCGAGCCACAACATTTCCACATACTTGATAAACTTTTTAGTTAAAAACTCTTCTTTTTTGATTATCATCTATATCAATTTACCCAAAGTGCTTTTCATACACTGGATAGAGCTGTATCTCTTCCTTTGTCATTCTGATTTTTATCATGCTGTAAATCTTTCCAAAATCTCCTGCAAATTGAATATTATCTGCAATACCCGCTTTATATGTATCAAAGAAATTAACCACATCTTTAGAAATGTCTTCCATTTCTTTTTTAAACTTTAAAACATTTTCTTCTACATTAACGCCTAAATTTTTTGCTTCATCAAATTTTGAGTAAAGCAGCCTATCTTCTTTGTCTAAATGTGATAAAAACAAATTTTTGCTTTCAAAAAGTTTTTCTTTTACCTCCTTTCTACCTATATTGCGCAATTCATCAAGCAAAGAAAAAAGTTTTTTGTGTTCTTGTAAAAGCTCATCAATAAGCTTACTCATACTTAACCCTCCAATGTGATTTTTAACATTGTATATTTTTAAATGTAAAAGTATTTGACTTATGTCAAACATAAAGCAATAAAAATTTTAATGATTTAAAAACGTAACATTAACAAATTTTAATATTTGTCATTATCGTCTTTTTTAATTCTCTTACTATGCCGTTTGAAAATAAAAATATTGCAAGAAGTATTATATGAAAATTCTTCACCTGAACACGCAAAAAGGTTTTAGCAAGCAGCAGTTAATAGACCTAGCACAATGACTAAAGGAGCTTAGTATGACTCTATAATAGCTTGCACAGATGAGCTATCCAATTGCTGCACTTGATGCTAATAGCGCTCCACCTAGAAAGAAACTTAAAGCTATATGATTAAACTTTTTTCACATAGATACCTTACCCAAAAATAAACTTTTCACTGCTCACCTTACCTTCTTGATGCCGTATTTTAAATGATTAACCTCACAAACAAAATGTGATAAATGTCACAAATCTATATATTGACATATTCGGATATAATGATATATTTGGCAAAGGAGGTTTATATGCTTGATGAGTTTGTTAACAATATAAAAGCTTTATCGGACCCAAACCGAATAAGGATTTTAAATCTATTACTTCAAAGACAGCTTTGTGTATGCGAAATAATGCAAATTTTGGATATTAATCAGCCAAATGCTTCCAATCACCTTAATATCCTGAAACTAAACGGTTTTATCAAAATAGTAAAGAAAGGTAGATGGTCTTATTATTTCATAAACCCAAAAAAAGAAGATTTGATTGACGATATATTAAAGTTGATAAAATACATACAAGACGATGAAACTATACTTAGCGATAATCAAAAACTCAAGAATCTAAGTAAAGATTTATGTAAAATAGGAGAATAATTAATGCTAAAAAGTGCTATTGAAAAGCTGCATAACTTTAGACTACTGCCTATTTTTGTAATTATATCTATGGTTATTGGGATAGGCATTGGAAAACTCTATGGAATATCAAATTTTACTGTCACACCACCGATTGATGCAATAATTGCTATATTTAAAGGACACTATGAGTTTAACTTGCCAAATATATTAGCCTTAGGCATAATAATAGGTCTTTTTATGATGATTTATCCTGCAATGGCAAAAATTAAATTCGAAGATTTAGGAAAGGCTGCAAAGTCTCCAAAGCAGCTTTTTTTAGTCATGTTCTTTGATTATGCCATAGCACCTTTTTTAATGTTTGCCTTGGCAAAAATATTCTTAAGCGGTGATCCTAATTTATATACAGGGTTGGTATTATACGGTATAGCCCCATGTATCGCCATGGTTATAGTTTTTACTTATTTAGCAAAAGGCAATACACCACTTGCAATCGTACTTGTAGCGGTAAACTCAATTATACAGATGGTTTTACTGCCAATCTATGCCAAGTTTCTCTTGGGAAATATTAATTTTAGCGTAACTATCGTTGCCGAAAGTGTTATTTTATATTTAGGTCTACCTCTTATTGCAGGTATTTTAACAAGAATACTGGGCGTTAAGAGAAAAGGAGAACAGTGGTTTGAGAAAATAAAATTTTATCTTGATACCATGTCTATCGTTGGCTTGCTTTTAACACTTATTGTAATGTTTGCCCTAAAAGGAGACCTAATTTTGAAAAATCCGTTGTTTGTTGTGCAAATGGCAATCCCAATGATAATTTTCTTTTTTATTATGTTTGTTGGTGCTTATTTGGTAAGCTGGAAATTTAAATTAAACTATGAAGATTCTGTTGCTGTAGCGTTCAACTCTACCGGAAGAGATTTCGAGATAGCAATATCTATTGCAATTACAGCTTTTAACCCAACAGTGGCGCTGGCCACCGTCATTGGTCCCCTTATTGAGGTGCCTGTAATGCTTGCACTTGTATGGTTTGCAACCAAAACAAAATCTAAATTGTTTGGATGAAGTATATGAAAAGAAAAAGATTGTGTCACTGCTGGTGGGATGGCTGGGGATACGCAGTTTTAGAATAACTTTTCTAATTTCGGAGGTGATTTATGTCAAAAAACTGGTATCCCATTATAAATTACAAAAAATGCACAAAGTGTTTGGAATGCGTAAAGTTTTGCCCACATGATGTATTGTTTGAAGAAGACGGCAAACCTGTTGTAAAGAATCCAAACCTTTGTGTTGATTATTGCAGAGGTTGCCAAAAAGGCGCGTGTGATTTTGGCGCTATATCTTACGGAGGTGCTTATGCAACCTAAAAAAGGATTCTTGTTATGCGTATGTCAAGGAACATGTCCTTCATTTCACAGCATGAATGTATTTGAAGTGTTAAATGAATTAAGAAAAGATAAAATATTTGATTTTGTGGCGCTGCACCCTCAACTATGCGCAGATGATGGCGATGAATTCTTAAAAACACTCCTTTCTAATAAAAATATTGATGAAATCTACATAGCTGGATGCGACCCTAGGATGCAGCAAAAGATGTTTAAAGATGCAATAAAAGAAGCCCAATTTGATAATTTAAAACACCACGCTGTCGATATTAGAAACATGGATACAACTTCAGCAATTGAGGCTATAAAAAATTTAGCAAATGAAAAAGTTCAATAAAAAAGGAGATAAAAAATGCAAAACCCATCTGTAGATGAAATCTTAAGTTTCATGGCAAAGAAATTAGGCGGTCAAGAAAACATACCAAATGCAATACGCTATGCAAAAGTTTGTGCTCCAGAACTTATTTACCATGTGGCTTTCAGCTCAAAAAATAGTGTTGGAGATGAAAATTCACCATTTGATGAAAAAACACGCACCCTAATCTTTCTTGCTGTAGCGTTGGCTATGAAAGACACAGAATGTATAAAGACACAGCTAAACGCAGCTCTAACTCTGGGAGCGACAAAAGAAGAGCTAATTGCCCTAATCAAAATAGTAAAACATGCTGCACACTCAAGCGTTATAGGCTTCGCAGAACCCATCTTAGAATCCCTATCCAAGTAAACCCCATTTGGCAATACTGGAATACCCCAGCCCGGTATTGCCAAAATATAAATTTTTCTTGACTAAATTGTAATTGTTATAATATAATAACCCAAGTAATTTATCGGAGGTTAAAATGAAAAAGAGCAAAAAGATATTTTTTGGTATCATTACAATAATTGTTTTGGTTGCAATCTTTTCTATTATTAGAAAAAAACACGAATTATCTAGCTTTGAAAAACCTACAAGGTATCCCTTAGTAGTTGATGCTTCCTATATCCACAAAGGAGAGCTCAAATCTTTTCAAAAGTTCTTGGGTGAATTTAGACCCGAAAACGACGCGCTTGTAAATGCAAAATTCAATTCTACAGTAATTTATATAGCAAACGAAGGAACAAAAGTAAAAAAAGGGGACATAATTTTTAAACTTGATTCAAAAGATATTGAGTCTAATATTTCTGCGCTGTCATTTTCTCAAAAAGCACTGCAAAATCAGCTTGAAAGTGCTAAAACACAAATAGAAGCTTCTGCAACTCAATACATTAACTCAAAGAAAAATTATGAACGATACAAAGATTTGTACAGCAAAAATGTCATATCAAAAGTTCAACTCGAAGACATGGAAAATTCTTATAAACAAGCTTTAGCAAATAGACAAGCTGCTTTAAGCAAGGCTAGCGAGTTAGCAAATAACATCAAATCAATATCGGCTCAAATAGACAGCCTCAATGATAATTTAAGTTATTGTGAGTTTAAGGCTCCATTTGACGGTATTGTTGCAAATAAGTTTCTTAATGTAGGCGATACTGCTATTGTTGGAAAACCCATTATTGAATTAGTAGGTTCTGGTAGATATTTGATTTATGTCACTACACCAATTGATGTAGCATTGAAATTGAAAAGAGATGATATAGAAACTGCATACTATAATGATAAACCAATGAATGCTAAAGTAGAAGATATTTTACAATCATCCCAAAATAACCTAGCAACAGTGAAACTATCTGTTTCTAAAAACCCCTTTAACCTACCAGCTCATACATATTTAGATGTGTATATTTACGATGGGAAATGCAAAGGCTTTATAGTTAGCGCTAATTCAATTGTCAAAAAAATCGATGGCATATATGTTATTGGTATTAAAAACTCAAAAGCACAATTGGTTCCAGTTGTACTTAAAGTAAAAACTCCAACCCAAGCGTGCGTTGAAGGAAAACTAGAAAACATTAAAAAGACAGTGGCGGGAGATGAATCTTTGCTACAGAGAATTTATGAAGGTCAAGAGTTAGTAGAGGATAGAGGGGGCAATTAATGTTGAAATGGTATATTTCAAAGCCTCATATTATATTTTCCGTGCTAATTGCTTTTGTTGTGCTTGGAGTAGTAGGGTTTTATGTAATTCCAAGAGATCTTTTTCCTCCATCTGATAGACCACAGGTGGCAGTTGTCGTTCAAGAGCCTGGCGCTACAGCAAAATATGTAGCAGATCATACAGCATCTGTAATAGAAAGAGAGCTATACACTATAAGCGGCATAAGAAGGGTATATTCTACCTCCAATGATGGATTTTGTACGGTAACAGCAGAATTTCACTACTCTAAATCTATTATAGAAGCCAAAACAGATGTAGCAAACTCATTGAGCAAGATCCAAAATTTATTGCCAAGCAATATTATGCCTCCACAAATCTATGAAATAACTTCCTATACTCCACCCGTTATGGTTCTTAGTATAAGTCCCAAGAAAAACTCGCATTTATCTGTAGCAGATGTTGGATACATTGCTCAAAACCAAATAAAAGATGAGATACTGAGAACAAATGCTGTCGCTAATGTAGATGTTTTTGGCGGCTTTGAGAAAGAAGTACAAATCCAGATTGATAATAATAAACTAAGCTCTTACAATTTATCACCACAAGATGTCATTAGTGCCGTTCAAAAATCAAACAACGATATGCCACTTGGTTTATTGATTAATAAAAATATGCAAAACACATTCATTTTAAAAACTGAAGCAAAAAGCTTAGATGAGTTAAAAAATATTCATATTACAAAAGATGTAAAATTAAGCGATGTTGCAAATATAAAATTTGGCATTAAACCGCCAAATGCTCTTTATCAGGGAAATGGCCATCAAGCAATAGCACTTGGCATTCAAAGACCCTACGGTGGCGCCGTTCTTAGTACTATATCTGGTGTAGAAAAAATATTACCAAAACTTAGGGCTCAATTTCCGCAGTTAAATATAGAAGTGGCAGATAGCCAAAAAGAACTAGTTACATTAAGCAATGAAAATATGCTTGCTGCCCTTAGGGACGCTATAATTTTCACATCATTGGTTATTTTTCTATTTTTAGCCGACTTGCGAATGACAATCATTTCTGCGTTGTCTATTCCATTTGTTTATTTGGCTACCATTGCTTTGATGTGGATTTTTGGTATAGGTTTTAATATCGTAACATTAACAGCGATTATTTTAGCACTTGGTATGCTTGTTGATGATGCCATTGTAATTTTAGAAAACATAGAACGGCATTTTTTTGAGTTAAAAAAGCCACCAATGCAAGCAGCTATTGACGGCACGAAAGAGGTTATGCTTGTTGTTTTAGGCGGTACTATTGCCACAAGTGCTGTAATTTTTCCTATGATGTTCGTTGGTGGCTACCCAGAAAAAATTTTTAGGCCACTTGCCAGCACGCTTTTAATTGCAATATTAGTTTCATATTTCGTATCGGTTACGCTAATACCCATTTTAAGCATAAGGTTCCTTAAAGGCAAGGAAAAAGAAGTAAAATCAAAATGGGAATCAAAAATCAATCAATATATGGTATCCTGGCTTAACCCTCTTAAAAATATCTATATTGAGTGGATAAAAGATTTAATACACAAAAAGAAAATAAGGCTCCCTGTAAATATTGCTTTAATAGTTTTGCTTATTATCAGCATAAGGATTATACCGTTTACTGGAAGGGATTTAATGCCCCCAATGGATACGGGTATAGCAAAGGCAAACATTACCTTTAATAGCGATACTTCTATTTGGCAAGTAAACAACGAACTGAAAAAGATAGAGCACTATATATATTCTTTAGGTCATGTCAAAAGCATTTCAACGGCAATTGGAACACAACCTGGCGTTTTTACAGTTAGCGCAGGTACTCCACAAATGGCTAATATTACGGTAAATTTTGTAAATAGGTTTGACAGAAAAGAATCTCTCTGGCAGCTTGAAGACAAAATCCGAAGCTATATCCATACTCTACCAAATGTTAAATATGTTGATGTGTTTGATTATGGTGCAACTGCACTTTCTTCAATAAAAGCAAATCTTGATACAACGCTTTATTCGGATAACATTGAATCACTCAATAAAGCAGGAAATGGAATTTTAAATATTTTAAACAATACAAAAGGTGTCAAATCCGCTTCTAAAAGCTGGGATATGGATAAAATTGAGTACGAGTTTAAAATAGATAAAGAAAAGACTGCTTTTTATGATACAACGCCTTACGATGTTGCGATGCAAGTTAGTGCTGGTCTTCAAGGGCAAGTTGCTTCCATATTCACTGTGCCAAACGAAACAGGGTTCTTAATTAGAGTCATTTTACCATCTCAGCAAAGAAATTATATTGAACAATTCAAAAGTTATCTGATAAAAACACCTAAAGGGTTTGTTTCTTTGGAAGCTTTAGGTAACTTTTCACAAAAAGCTGAACCTACAGTTATTACACGCGAAGCTTTAGATTATACACAAGATATTTACGGATATCGAAGCACGCATGCTGTATCCCACATAATGGATAACTTTAATAAAGAGTTTCAATCCTACCTACATACACACAAAAACTTTATTTTACCAAATGTAAAATCAGAGCAAACCGGTGACATACAAACTATGGCTGACTCTATGTCAAAAATGGCAAAAGCCATATTAATTGGTTTGGTGTTGTTATACTTAGTGCTTGTTGCTGTATTTAGGTCGTGGACCGATCCTTTAGCAATTATGGTAGCCATACCATTATCTATAATAGGTGGTTCGTGGTCACTGTTGATATCTGACAAACATATGTGCTTGCCAGCGATTATGGGTTTTGTTTTGTTGGCTGGAATTATCGTTAAAAACTCAATTTTGATTATAGAATTTATAAAAACATACAGAGAAAAGGGCTATACAAAAGAAGAAGCTATTTTAGAAAGTGTCAATATTAGAACTAGGCCAATTATGATGACTGCATTTGGTACAGCTGTTGGCATGATACCAATTGCTCTGCAGTGGGCTATAGGATTGGAAAGGCTATCTCCCCTTGCAACAGTTGCAATAGGCGGTTTAATTGTAGGAACATTTTTAAGCTTAGTGTATGTGCCATTTTTTTACTATATTATAACAAAAGACTAATTTCAAGTTGATTTGTTATATTGATAATTTACGTATAAAGTATATAATCTAATTATGAAATTATTTTATGTAGTATTGCTGTGTGCGTTTTTTTTACTTAGTTGCACCAAATCCAACAAAAATGAAAAAATCATTAATTTAAGTAATACTACAATATTAAATGAGCAAGTAGATTTACATCATGTAAAAACTTTTAAAGTTGCAATTTCCGCTATGATGTCTCCCGTGCAAAATTATGATGTTTATAAGCCTTTTTTAAAATACCTACAAGATGCATTAAGTATGCAAGTCAAGCTAACCCAAAGGAAAACTTATTTGGAAGTAAATGATTTAATAAAAGATAATAAAGTGGATTTAGCATTCATTTGCACAGGAGCCTATGTATATGGTGACTTAAAAAATAAAGCAAATGCAATTGCTATACCTGTTGTAAATAATAAAATTACATACAAGGCATACATTATCGTCAATAAACAATCAAATATAAATAGCATTTGGGATTTAAAAGGCAAATCATTTGCTTTTATGGATCCATTATCCAATACTGGTTATTTCTTCCCAATGGATCTATTTAAACAGTATGGAATAAACCCAAAAACATTTTTTAAAAGCACCAGTTTTACTTATTCTCACACTTTTTCTATCGAAGCAGTAGCCAATAATATTGTTTCTGCTGCATCCGTAGATGGTATAGTTTACAATTATGCAATTAAACATTCTTCTAAATTAAGAAAAAATACGAAAATTTTGATTGAGTCACCAACTTTTGCTATGCCTCCAGTCGTTGTTCCAAAGCAAATGGATGAAAAAATGCAAAAAAAAATCCAAGATATTTTGCTAAGTATGGATAAAAATTCTAAAGGTAGAAAAATATTAAAAGAAATCGGTGTAGATAAATTTATTCTTCCGCCAAAAAATTTTTATGATAGCATTTACTATTTTCAATGATTAATAAAACAACATTGCAAGAAACGCTTTTAAAAATATACAATGTGCCATTTTACATTAAAATAGTGGGCCTTATTGTATTTACATCTTTTTTTATCGGGATATTAACAATTGTGGCAGTTGAAAAAACATTCTATAACTTTAATTCTAATCAGTTAAACGAACTAAGTGTGTCTATAGCAAAAGAACTTTCGTTTCAATCTGTTAATTACATTTTAGATAATGATATTTTTGGCCTAACAAAAATATTAGATGATTCTAAAAAAAGCAACCCAGATGTACTTTATGCATTTGTTGAAAGTCCAGATAATCAAATTTTTGCCTCTACATTTCATAATGTTTTTCCTAAAGAGTTATTGGATGTAAATAATTCTGATTTTAAAACATCTTCTGTTAAGCGAATAAAAACGAATTTGGGTTCAGTTATTGATGTAAAAGAGCCCATTTTAAATGGGGCATTAGGCGTCCTGAGAGTAGGTATCTCAAAAAAACATTCAGAAAATGTGGTTAACAGTCTAATAATGTACATATTGTTAATAATATTTTTGGGTATTTTTGTAAGCGTCGTTTTTGCAAGTATTATAACTTATTTAATTATGCAACCAATCTTTTTGTTAAAAAAAGCCACAAAAGAAATTTCTAATGGCAATTACAAAATCAAAGTCTATTCCTCAAGGCTATATGATGATTTGGGTGGTCTTATTGAATCTTTTAATTTAATGATTGATAAATTAAATTTTCTAGAAAAAGAAAGAGAAAAAAAGGAGCAATTACTTAAAGAGTTTGTCAACAAAGTTATTGATGCACAAGAAGAAGAAAGAAAAAGAATTTCACGGGAATTGCACGATGAACTGGGGCAATTTTTTGCATATTTAAAGATGAGAATAAAAACGGTTGAAGAATCAAATTCACTTAATGAAACAAAAAAAATATTTTCAGAGCTTAAAGAAAACCTTTTAAAAGAAGTTAACTTGATACACGATATGGCAAAAAATTTAAGACCAAGCATTTTAGATGAGATGGGTTTGTCTAAGGCTATAGAATTTTACTTAAATGATTTTGTTGCTGCAAATAATATCAATTATAGTTTTAATACATTTAATATTGAGCAAAGAAGATTTGATTCACACATAGAAACAAGCATTTATAGAGTTGTTCAAGAAGCTGTATTAAACGTAGTCAAACACTCAAGAGCAAAATTTCTAAAAGTTTTTTTAGAATGGAACAATGGAATATTAAGAGGTATAATTGAAGATGACGGGATTGGAATTGAAGAAAATCAAAAAAATAACTCAGGTTTTGGCATATACAGTATGAAAGAGCGAATAACGCTTTTAGGTGGGAATTTGGAAATAAATTCAGATAAAGAAAATGGCACTATTATAATTTTTAGCGTGCCAACTTAACATAGCTTATGAAAGATGTTTTTACAATATTAATTGTTGATGATCATAATATTGTTGTCTCAGGCTTAAGAATGCTTATAGAAATCCACAAAATGTTTAAAGTAGTTGCAGATGCAAACAATGCAACCGATGCCATTGATTTAACTCAAAAATTTAAACCCGACATAATAATACTTGATATTAGTTTACCGGGCATTAGTGGATTAGATATTATAAGTAGACTAAAGCAAATATCAAATGAATCAAAGATCTTAATTCTAACTATGCACGAGAATCAGATTTATATACAAAAAGCACTTGAAGAAGGCGCATCTGGGTACATCTTAAAACACGCAGCAGATGAAGACCTTATCTATGCTTTAAAAACAATTATAAAAGGCGAAATTTACATACAGCCACACTTAGTTGGCAAAATCTATATAAAGAAAAAACAATCCTATAAAACTCGTGATGAAATAATTTGGGAGACGCTCAGTGAAAGAGAAAAAGAAGTAGCAATATTGGTAGCAAAAGGTTTTACAAATAAAGAAATTGGAGAAAAACTTTTTTTATCAGAAAAAACTGTTGCTACATACAGAATGAGAGCCCTTGCAAAGCTTGAAATGGACAAAACAAAATTGCTAAATTTAATAATTAAATTAAACTTGCTCGAAATGTAAGAAAAAATCTTACAATTGAAATGTATTTTGCCTCATAAGTAGTCTAAAACAATAATAAGATTTCAATAAATAGACGATTTATAAATTATTTTTTTAGTTTATATTAAACTAGAATTTATTATTAAAGGAGGACCTATGAGAAAGCGCACAACCAATGAAAATCTTGACACTGACGAAAAACCCACAAGCGCAAGAAGGACATTGCTTAAAACACTTGGTCTTGGGGTAAGCGGAACACTTATTTTTTCTTTATTTACTAAAAACGCACAAGCGCAAGATCAGGCACCGCAAAAAACTGCTAGCAACGGGCATACTAATGATATTAATATTGATTCAAGCGATCAAATTACTGGGCCATTGCAAAATCACAGGTGGATGGGTTGGGAAAATCCTGTATTTGATGCCAATGATGGCTGGAATGACTGGAAGACGATTTTGAACCCAAATAATTTGCCTATATGGCATGATAGCTTTTCCGAAATACCAAAGACACATCCAAAACACAAATGGGGCATGGTTATGGATAATAGAAAATGCGTAGGTTGTCAAGCCTGCGTAGTTGCCTGCAAAAGTGAAAATAATGTGCCTTTAGGTGTTTTTAGAACGATTGTTGATGTTATGGAAGTAGGCTCTATTAAACCTGCCCAAAATGGTATGATTGTAACAGAAGAGGGTTCGTATGAGCCAAATGTGAAAAAATTCATGCTGCCTAGAATTTGCAACCACTGCGATGAGCCTCCTTGCGTTCAAGTGTGCCCTGTAAAGGCTACTTTCAAAAGGCAAGACGGCATTGTATTAATTGACTATGAGGTTTGTATTGGATGTGGTACATGTGTCCAAGCATGCCCCTACGATATGCGATTTTTAAATCCTATTCAAATGACAGCAGATAAGTGCACATTTTGCGTCCATAGGGTTGATGCTGGCCTTGAACCTGCCTGCGTAACATCGTGTGTTGGTAGAGCAAGAGTTTTTGGGGATCTAAATGATCCAAACAGCGAAGTGTCTCAATTAATTGCGCAGTTTCCTACAGGCAGATTAATGATTTCTCAAGGAACGGATCCTCAAGTATTTTATATTAATTTAAATGGAAACCTTGAAGGAACAACATCAATAGATAAGGTGTTTATGGAGTTTACATATACAATTGGTTTTAACACAACAGACTACAAGCAATTGGGTGGAGAAGTCGAACTGCCAACAATAGAAGAAAAGAAAAATCCATTTAAACAATTTGCAGTATAAGGAGGAGGAAATATGTTAGAAGGTCAGTTTTTAGAGACACCTATATGGGGTTTACCTATTGTAATATACCCATTTTTATCTGGACTTATGGCTGGAGCTTTTGTTATTGATTCGCTATCGCATTTATTTGGGTTTAAAAAATTTGACCCTGTAGCTAAATTAGCAGCCACAGTTAGCTTTGCGATGGTGTTATTAGCTGCCTTTGCACCATTAGTTGATACATTGCAACCCTCAAGAGCAGTTTGGGAGTTGTATGTAAGAGACCATTTTCCATACTCACCACTTGGAGTTTTTATAGTCATATGGACACTTTATGTAATTTTGATGTTGTTTGAGATGTATTTTGACTATAGAGTTGATAATGTAGAACGATCTAAACAAGGTGGCTTAAGAGGCGCAATTTCAAAATTTTTAACATTTGGAAGACCAGAAGTTTCTCAAGAGAGTATAAAAAAAGATAAGAAAGCGCTTTTCATAATTTCAGCAATTGGCGTACCATTAGCATTTGCATTTCACGGATACATAGGGTTTGTGTTTGGGGCTATAAAAGCTAGAGCTTTGTGGACTAGTTCTGTAATGATGTTAATGTTTATTACATCCGCTATAGTTTCTGGTGCTGCAACTGTAATATTTTTTTATATAATAGGCTACAGCTTTTACTCAAAGAAAAATAAAGTAAATTTAGAAACCCTAAACGCATTGGGTATATTCACCATTTTTGCAATTTTACTAGATTTGTTTTTAGATGTTGTAGAAAAACTGTATTCTGTTAGGGCGTATACAGGGGCAGAAGAGTTTCATGGATGGGAACTAGTGTATAACTGGGGTGGAGCATTATCTGTTAATTACCATATTTATCAAATTTTAATAGGGCTTATTGTGCCTTTAGTGTTTTTACTATTCAAAAAAGTTAGACAATCAAAGTTTTTAATGCTTATTATTGCTATCTTAATAAATTTTGGCGTTTGGGAAATGAGGTATGATACTGTTATAGGCGGGCAGTTGCTGCCAAAAATATCACAAGGCACAGTAATATTTCATGCACCATGGCTAGGCTTTGATGGAATACTAAGCGGTATTGGACTGTTTTGTTTAGGATTAGTATTATTCTTTGTCCTATCATGGCTATTTGGCTGGGAAGACAACCCTAAATCTCAATCATTAGATAGCAATGAAAATAAATAGGAGGAAAATTTTATGGATAGAAGAGATTTCTTAAAATATTCAACATTCGGTGTATGTCTAGCTGGTGTTGGAGTAGGAATAAGCCAACAAAGACCAGGAAGATACATACATTATGATGGAAAGTATATTTATCCAGGCAGAATAGAAACATGGCCAGGTGTAGATGTAAAATTTTCTACCTGCAAACAATGTCATAGTGATTGTGCACTAATGGCAAGAGTTTATAAAAATACAATAATTAAACTTGATGGAAATCCATACGATATTCAAACCACTCAACCACCAATTCCTTATGCAACACCGCAGAACAAAGCCATAACATATGTAGGAACAACTTTTGATACATCAAAAAAACCACATGTTAATGGTTCTCATTCGCTCTGTCCAAGAGGTCAAGCAGGCAGACAAACGGTGTATGACCCATATAGAATATACAAACCATTAAAAAGAGTTGGCCCTAGAGGCTCAAAAAAATTCACAACCATATCCTACGAACAATTAATTAATGAAGTAGTAAATGGTGGGTATCTATTTAAAGATGTTCCCGGAGAAGAAAACAGATTTGTAGAAGGTTTTAAACATTTGTGGAATAACGGCCAAAACAGATTCGTCCCTGCAAATGAAGAATATCCTGATTTTGGGCCCAAAACGAATCAATTCGTAGCTTACTGGGGTCGAGCAGAAGGTGGACAAAACAATCTTATAATAAGATTTGCAAGCGCTTTAGGCTCTGTTAATGCTCTACCGCATGTTTCTGTATGCGAGTTAACTCACCATGTTGCTACAAATGCAACCTATCCTGGTACCAATATGCTAAAACCAGATCAACCAAACGCTGAAATTGTTTTAGTATTTGGCTCTAATTATTATGAAGCAAATTTTCCTATGCAAACATTAGCTCGACGCTCCGCAGAAGCTACATCAAGCGGTAAAAAGGTCGTATTTATAGACCCAAGAGGCGGTAATCAAATCGCTCACGCAGATTTTGTGCCAATAAAGCCTGGCGGAGATGGAGCATTTGCTATAGGTATGATCAGGTGGATTATTGAAAATAAACGCTATAATGAAAAATATTTAGAGATTCCGAATTTCGAAGATGCTATAAAACAAAATGAACCAAATTATTCTAACGCAAGTTATTTAATTGTAGCTGATAAAAATCACCCAGATTATGGTCTATTTTTGAAATCACCTAACAAAAAAACAATTATAGATGAAAAAACAAAAAAACCTAAAGTAATAGAAGAATTAATGGTGATTGATAAAAATTTAAAAAAACCTACAGAAGCTACTTCAACAAGTCAAGCAGAACTTTGGCCAAACGGATTTTTATCATTGGATACCGTAGTTGTAAATGGTGTAGAGTGCCTTACAGCAATGCAGTATCTGTGGAAAGAAGCACAAAATCACACGTATGAATGGTATGAAAAAGAATCAGGTATATCAAAACTAAAAATAATTGAATTGGCAAGAGAGTTTACTTCTCACGGCAGAAAAGCCGTCGCTGATCTCTATAGAGGCCCAGCGATGCATGCTAATGGCTATTATAATGCTAGGGCAGTATTATTACTAAATGCGTTTGTGGGTAATATAGATTGGAAAGGTGGTTATATAAACGGTGGAGGAGCAGCAGAAACTTTAGATGGGGTATACAATTTAAAGAAATGGCCTGATTTCGTTCCGCCAAGCGGTGTTAGAATTTCCAGAGAGCGCAGTTTTTATGAGGAAACAACTGAATACAAGAATCGACTTAAACAAGGTAACCCATTTCCTGCAAAAAGACCGTGGTTTCCTTTCGGTTTTGGAATTTGGCAGGAAATCTGGGCGGGTACTTATTTTCAATATCCATACCCAGTAAAAATTTTGTTTCAACATATGGCTAACCCAGCCTGGTCTCAACCCGGTATGGGGGGAGCAGATGATGATTCATTGATGTGGGTTAGAATGATTAAAGATTTAAATAAAGTACCATTGTTTATTTCAACAGATATTGTAATAGCAGAAAGTTCTGCCTATGCAGATTACATTATACCTGATGCAACTTACTTAGAGGGCTGGGGAACACTTGGCGGATACCCTACATACCCCACTTCTAGAATTTCTACAAGGCAACCCATTATTGAGCCAGTAACTGCAAAAATCAAAGACGGAATACATATAACAATGGAACAGTTTCTAATTGATGTTGCAAAAAAACTTGGGCTACCGGGATTTGGGAAAAATGCATTTTTAGAAGGTGGAAATTTAAATGTTAGGGAAGACTACTATTTAAAAATGATTGCAAATATCGCTTACGATGATAAACACTTACTTAAAAAAGAAGGCGATAAATTTATAAAACAAGGGCCTGTACCAGATGCTGATGATTATGAAATGAAAACAGTTGCAGAATACATAAAGAAATATCCAAATGCTTTAAAACCAGACGAATGGAAAAAGGTAGCTTATGTAATTGCAAGAGGAGGAAGATTTGAAGACCAAGATGTAGCTTATTTACCATTTGGTCAACCAGAATGGGTCACACATAGGTGGGGTGAAAAGAAAAACGCGGTTCAAATATATAACGAGGTTGTTGCTAAAACACATAACGCTATTACAGGTGAAAAATTTGATGGTGGTGTCCGATTAGAGCCTCCCAAAAACATGAAAGGACAACCTCTAAGTAAAATCTATGCGATGAAAGATTACCCATTTATGCTTTCAACTTACAAAGTACCTATTCACTCAAAATCTAGAACTATATCGGACCCGTGGTTGTTAGAACTGCTGCCAGGTAATTTTTTAGAAATTAGCGAAGTTGATGCTAAAAAATTAAACCTCAAAGATGGTGATACAGTTAGGTTAAGCTCACCTGCTTATCCAAAAGGCATTATTACTAGAATAAGGATACGTTTTGCTCTAAGACCTGGTGTTGTAACATATTCTCAAGCTTTTGGGAGATGGTCTTATGGCTCTGGTACATGGTATATAAATGGCAAAAAATATGAAGGCGACCCAGCCAGAAATGTTGGAATACACCCAAATCACTTAATGCTTTTAGATGAATCTATTGCGGATAAAGATGGTTGGACAACAGTTTTAGAAAGCGATGTAGCAGGTGGTATGGCTTACTATAACACACCAGTAAAAATTGAAAAGGTATCTTAATATGAGCAACAATCCGCAAACTCAAAATCTACAGAGAAGGTTTTTATACAACCTTCTCTCTGATATATTTATTCTAAAGCCTGAAAAGGAATTTTTAGATAAAATTCATCAAAAAGATATATATACATTCTTAAAGAGTTTTTTAGATAATCATCAAGATATTAAAGAGCTAGAAAACTATATCACTTCTTTGATGAAAAACGATAATAGATTAATTGAGCTGGGTTTAGTTTATGAAAATACTTTTGTCATTCCAGTTGCAATGTATTACATACCGCCATACATGAGTGCCTTTATAAATTATGCAAATTTACGCTCAAATAACTCTTTTTATACAATAAGCGAAGAGTTGAATTCACTTTATGGCCTATATGGCTTGCATTTTGATTATAGAAGCGACCATTTATCAGTTATATTTTCGTTTATGAGTTATTTGATAAATATGGATTTGTCGGAAAATATATCTACTATTGAAGAGCAATATAAATTCTTCAAAAAATATATTGTCAACTGGGTAGAAATTTTTTTTAATGAAGTATTGCAAAGATGCGATAATAAGTTTTATAAGATGTTTTCAAATATCGGTAAGAATTTTATAGCCCTAGAAAGTAACCTAATGAAAGAGGTTTAATCGTGAAACTTTTTATGTTTGTTTCTGTATTGTTAATTTTAAATTACAATAACCTACACGCAAGCCAAAACTCTTATAAAAGCAAAGCAGAAATAAATAAAAAAGTACAAAAAAAAGATAATTCCACAAATTCAAAACCAAATAACATAAAACATAAAATTTTAGGTCCTCCAGCAAATACGGAGTTTTTAGGTTGTTAAATCAAAATCACATGTTGTTTCTTTGTCCAATTATCTTTGTGCAGGTTTATAAACCTTAGAATGTTCTATCTATCAATAAAGTAAATTTAAAATTGGTCGGGGCGAGAGGATTTGAACCTCCGACCACTTGAACCCCATTCAAGTGCGCTACCAAGCTGCGCCACGCCCCGTGTTTGCCTTAAATCCCTTTTGTCTTAAGTCTTTAAAAACATCTTTTGTGCACAAAAAACTCACTTCATAACTTTTATTACTTATTTCTTTTTGTTTGTCAACTAAAATATCAAAGCCTAAGTTCTTCCACGCAGCTAAAAACCTATCTTTATCAGACTCGTTCATCCTGCCTAAATCTGCATAGTATATGCCATTAACAACTCTTGTGCCAACTACATTGTATCCTTTTGACTTTAATACATTTTCAAAATTTAAAAACTTAGATTTCTCTAAACCTCCTACAAAAACCACATAATAATAGTGCGAATTTTCGCTTTGCTCTTTTATTGTGTAAGGTATGCGTTTTTGGTTTAATATTGATTTTAGATAATTTAGGTTGTTGCTGTTGCAAAAAACAGTACAACTTTTTTTGATGGGCTGCGCAGTTGAGACTGGCTTAGGGTTTGAGACAATCTGCCTTAAGTTTTGGTTTGCATTTTGTTTGATTTTAGGCGCAGGCGCTATAACCTCTGACTTTTCTTGAGCGATAGGCTCATTTGTATGGGTTTGCAAATTGGAAACTGTTGCATTCGAAGCAGCATTTTGTAATTTAACTGTGATATTAAATGTATTATTGTTTTTAGTTGTCTTTTCCACTTTCTTTTTAGTAATCTTTGTTTGTGCCTTAATACTTAAATTTGACGTCTGAATTTTGGCTTGTCTATTGGCAAAATAAAACCCTGCTGCAATTGCTAAAAAGATAGCCAAAACAAAAGCTAAAGAAGCAATTAGAAATTTTGCAATATGCAATTTTGACTTTTTTGGAATATCAATTTTATTAGGTATATTGTTTTTCAAAAGATTAATATTAAGCATAAGTTACTTAAAAATCATCTGCAAACTTGGTGTTTTTGATAAATCCAACAACCTTTCGATATTACTTAATCCAAAAAGTTTAGAAACTGACATATTATCGTCACTTAGATCAACAAATTTTAAGCTTTTAATCCCGGTATAATCTTTAAGGTAAGCTTTAGCAGCATCAAAACCCCCAATCGAATCTATTAAATGGTAATTTAGTGCCATTTGCCCAGTAAATACCCTTCCATCAGCTAAGGGTTTTAGCTGTTTTATACTGATATGCCTTGATGTTGATACAGATTGTAAAAATTGATTATATACGCTTTCTACAACGCTAAAAAGCATTTCTTTGTCCGCTTTAGTAGGTTTTCTTAAAGGATTTCCTGCATCTTTTACTTTGCCACTTTTTACAACAAACTCTTCAATACCGATTTTATTTGCCAGTTTGTAAACATTAATCCCCTCAAATATAACACCAATGCTACCAGTTAAAGAAGCTGGATATGTCACAATTTTTCTAGCTCCCAGTGATGCAAAATAAGCACCGCTTGCACCAACGCTTTCAATTAGGGCAACAACGGGCTTTTTTTGATCTATTTTCTTTACTAAATAGTAAATTTTTTCGCTTTGAGTTGCATCACCACCAGGTGAGTCTATTTTTAACAAAATAGCTTTGTAGGTGGGGTCTTTTTGTGCTTCATTTAGCTGCTCACATATAGTTTTCGCAGTATTTGGCGTGATAATACCATAAATATTGACAACTGCAATTTTTGCAGGGCTAAAAATATTGTAAAAAAAATTTATAGCAAAAACTACAACAAAAACTACTACAAAAGCTTTTATTATCTTTTTCATAAATTAATTTACATCAATCTTGAAATCATTTTTCTCTTTTGTATTTCTAGTCTGATTATTTTTATTTTAACTTTTTCATCTTTGTTCACACTAATGTTATTCAGCTCACTCCTTGGAACAAGACTTTCTACGCCTTTTTCAATTTTTACAAAAACACCAAAATCTTTTATGCCTGTAACGACGCCCTCTACTATATCGCCAGCTTTATATTTGCCCTCAATTAAGCTCCATGGGTCTGGCTCAAGTTGTCTTAAAGATAAAGCTATTTTTTTCTTATCTAAATTTATGTCAATAATTTTTACTTCAATCTTTTCGTTAATACTTAAAGTCGGTCTTTCTTCTGGTGACCAAGAAAGCTCGTTAGTATGAATTAGACCTTCAATGCCTTCGTCTAGTTTTACAAAAACACCAAAATCTTTTATGCCTGTAACGACGCCCTCTACGATATCGCCCACACGAAATTTTTCTTCAACACTAGACCAGGGTTCTGCATCAAGCCTCTTAATACTCAGCGCTATTTTTTTCTTTAGAGTATCAACCATTAAAACTTTTGATCTTATAGATTGACCAACGCTTAACTCTTCTTTGGCCTCTTTTGGAAATTTTATCCAGCTAATCTCAGAATTATGTATCAAACCCTCTACACCATCTGATAGTTCAATAAAAATGCCATAGTCAACGATATTTGAAATTTTGCCTTCAACAACATCACCTTCTTTAATTTTTATCTCTTCCCATGGGTCAGCAGATAAATGCTTAATGCTTAAAAACACCCTTTTTTTATCATCCTTATCTTCAATACGCATAACTTTAGCTTTAATCTCGTCTTGGGGTTTTAAAACATCCTGAGGTTTTAAAATTTTTTTCCACGAGATATCAGTAATATGCACAAACCCATCAATCCCGCCAAGATCAACAAAAACACCATAATCAACGATATTTTTTACTTTGCCTTCAACTATATCTCCAACCTTAATTTTATCAATTAAATCAGTTCTTTGTTTGTTAGCAATCTCTTCTAATAATTGTTTTCTTGATAAAATAGCGTTCTTTTTTTGCTCATCTACGCTTATAACTTTAAATTCGTACTCTTTGCCAATATAGTAGTCAAAATTTCTTCTTTTTGATAAATCTACCAAAGAGCCAGGCAAAAAAGCTACAAAACCATCAACATCAACCAAAAAGCCACCTTTTATGGAAGCTTTTATAGTGCCTTTAACGGCTTTTTCTTCTTTGAAGGCTTGAGTAATTGTGTTAAAACCTATAAGCCTATCTGCCTTTAATTTTGATAGCATTTGAAAACCATTTGCGTCTTGTCTTCCCAAAAACATTACTTTTATTTTATCGCCAATATTGCACGGACTTTTAAATTCGTTTAATGGCACAATTCCTTCGGATTTATATCCTATATCTACAAACACATAATCATCTTTTATGTTTATAATAATGCCTTCGATAATCTCACCTTCTTTAAAGTCCTTAAAAGTATTTTCGTAATTCAACATATATTCCTTATCCATACAACCTCCCCTACCTTGATTGATTTATTTATTATAACTTATATAAAAAGCTTGTCAACAAATAAAACTTGACAAGTGCAAACAATCGTTTAAAATTAAAATTATGATTGATTTTCACACGCACACAGTCTTTAGCGATGGCGAGCTTATACCATCTGAGTTAGTAAAAAGAGCAAAAGACAAAGGCTATAGGGCAATTGCAATTACAGACCATGCTGATTTTTCAAACTTAGAAATAATTTTAAATAACATAAAAAAAGTAACATATGGGCTTGAAAAATACTATGGTTTATATGTTTTCTGTGGCGTAGAAATAACGCATGTGCCACCACAGCTAATAAAAAACACCATTTTGTCTGCAAGGCAACTAGGAGCTGAAATTGTTGTAGTGCATGGCGAAAGCCCCGTTGAAAATGTAGCTAAATCAACAAATATATATGCTATAGCAAGTTTTTGCGATATTTTGGCACACCCCGGATTAATTGGTCAAAAGGAAGTAGAACTTGCAGTAAAAAACAATGTATATTTAGAAATTACTGCAAGGAGCGGTCATAGTTTAACAAATGGTCATGTTTTTCAAATGTCAAAAAAATACAATGCGAAATGTGTAATTGATACAGACACGCACTCTCCATATGATCTTATTGATATCAATTTTGCAAAGACTATACTATATGGTTGCGGTATGAATGAAAATGAAGTTAATGAAGCGTTTTATAATTCAGAAGTGTTATTAGAAAAAATTTTAAAAAGGAGATTTATGTGCTCAAAAAAATAAGTGCTTTTTTGCTGTTATTAACAATTTTTTCTGTGTACTCTTGTTCTGGTACTAAACATATTAAATTAACTGTGGAAGAAAAACCATCGCCCATAGCAAAACAAACAAGTATTGTTAGCCCGCCCGTAAAAGTAGAAAAAATTTACAGCATAGGTCCTGTATCTTATAGGGCAAAAATTTTTATTTACGATGATATGATATATATTGGAAGCACAAATAAAAACCTCTATATGATAAACTTAAAAAACCTAGATGCTAAGAAGTTTGATATAAAAGAACCTATAGAAGCAGAAGTTTATGCTGATAATTACATATATGTTGGCACAAAAAAAGGTCAACTTTTCAAGATAGACTACAAAGATAATATTGTATGGAAAAAACAATTTGAATTTCCTATCGTTGGCAGTATAGTAGAAAATGATGGCTATCTTTATATAACTACTACAAACAATACACTATATAAAATAGACAAACTCGATGGCAAGACAGTATGGAAGTTTCACAGAAATACAGCTCCAATGAGCGTAAAAGGCTTTAGCATACCTGTATTTACAAACGACGCCATCTATATTGGCTTTGACAACGGTATGCTTTATAAATTGACTAAAGATGGTGATGAAATCTGGCAAGTAAAGGTGGGTAAAGGAGAGCTTTTTGTGGATGTTGACTCGAAAGCCAAATTGACAAATTCTAATGTTTATGCAACAAGCACAACCGGATATACACAAGCTATATCAATTGATAAAGCAATGCCTGTTTGGTCAAAAGAAATATCTAGCTTTGCAAACCCCCAAATCTCACCTTTTGCACTGTTTGTTGCAAATGAAAAAGGTGGCGTAGAAGCACTTGATCCTCAAAGCGGCAGTACTATCTGGAGTAAAACCCTTAGCTACAATTACGATGTTTATTCAATGTATTTATCTGGCAATGATTATTTGTTTTGCTTGCTTTCAAATGGTAGATTAGTGGTACTTAATGCGCTAAATGGCAAAATTATGCAGATATTTAATTTAGGCGGCACTTTTGACTCAAAATTTACTTACTACAAAAATGCCCTTTATATAATCTCAAGAAATGGCAGCATTTATAAAATTTATTGAAAGGTAACAAAATGCAAAATAATAATGATGAACAAAAACCAAACAAAAATAACAACTACCAAAATTTAATAAAATTTTCCCTGTTTTACTTGCTGATTGGGCTTTTAGCAATTTACTTTTACCAAAGCTTTTTTGCCATTCAGAAAAAAACACTTAGTTACTCAGAATTTAAGACACTTGTTGCTAAAAATAGAATAATAAGCTGTGACATTTCGTCTCAATACATAAAAGGCGAGTATTTAAACGACAAAAACAAAAAAGAACAATTCGTAACAGTTTCGGTAAAAGACCCTAACTTAGTAAAGGACCTTGAAGAACACCATGTAGATTTTAGTGGCACAATTACAAATACATGGCTAACAAATTTGATTTTTGGTTGGATTTTGCCGTTTGGGTTGTTGTTTTTTTTGTGGTGGTTTATGACAAAAAAAATAAGAGGTTCAAGCGGTTCTATCTTTGGCTTTGGCAAAGGTAGGTTTAAGGTTTACCTAAATAAACGCCCAGATGTGAAGTTTTCTGATGTAGCAGGCATTGATGAAGTAAAATATGAAGTAGAAGAAATAGTTGAGTTTCTAAAAAACCCGAGCAAATATCAAAAATTAGGTGGAAGAATACCAAAAGGTGTTTTGCTTGTAGGCGCTCCAGGAACTGGCAAAACTCTACTTGCGAAAGCTACAGCTGGGGAAGCAGAAGTGCCATTTTTAAGCATAAGCGGCTCTGAATTTATAGAAATGTTTGTAGGAGTCGGCGCAAGCAGAGTAAGGGATTTGTTCCAAGAAGCTAAAAAACTGGCTCCTTGTATAGTTTTTATTGATGAGATTGATACAATAGGAAAAAGCAGGGCAATCAACACTATGACCTCAAATGACGAGCGGGAGCAAACACTTAATCAATTGCTCGCTGAAATGGATGGGTTTGAATCAAATTTAGGCGTAATTATCATGGCAGCAACAAATAGACCAGAAATACTAGATCCAGCTTTACTTAGACCTGGAAGATTTGACAGGCAAATTATAGTAGATAAGCCAAATGTAACTGGCCGTGAAGCAATCTTTAAGGTGCATGTTAAAAAAGTAAAACTGGATAATGATGTTGATATTAAAAAATTGGCACAGATGACACCTGGACTTGTTGGCGCTGATATAGAAAATATTGTCAATGAAGCTGCATTGTTAGCTGCAAGGGAAAACGGCGAAACGGTAAATATGAGACATTTTGAAGAAGCAATAGAAAGACAAATTGCTGGTTTAAAAAAACAAAACAGGGCAATGCGCGAAGAGGAAAAAAGACGGGTTGCGGTGCACGAATCAGGCCATGCTATCATTGCCTACTTAACACCAAATGCTGACAAAGTGCATAAAATTTCTATTATACCTCGTGGTGTTGCAGCACTTGGATATACCCAACAGTTGCCCACAGACGATAGGTATTTAATCACAAAACAAGAAATGCTAAATATGATAAAGGTGCTTTTTGGCGGAAGAATTGCCGAAGAAATCGTTTTAAAAGATATCTCAACAGGGGCGCAAAACGATCTGTCGCGCGCAACTGATATTGCAAGAAGCATAGTTACAAAATTAGGAATGAGCGAATCTATAGGATTAGTTGTTTTAGAAGATCCAGCAAAATCAAGATTTTTAGGTTCAGAAGGAATATTTGCTCAAAAAGACGAAATAAGCGAAAAAACAAAAGAGACTGTAGATGCAGAAATTAATAAGATATTAAACGATTGCTATAGGCAAGCAAAGCAAATGCTCGAACAAAATATTGATAAGCTTGAAAAATTAACAAATATACTTTTAGAGAAAGAAGAAATCAATGAAGAAGAGTTAAAAAAAGTTATGGAGAATAAAGATGTATGATTTAAACAAAATTTTAGTGGCAGTTGACTCTAGTCCATATAGCACAAATGCAATAAAGTTTGCGCTTGATTTTGGAAAAAAATTTGATTGCGTTGTGGATGCACTGCATGTAGTAGACACAATGCAACTTGAAGGACCGTTTATTTACGACTTAAGTGGCGTTTTAGGGTTTGAGCCTTTTATTAATTTTAGTGCTGAGCTAAAAAAAACATTGGAAGAAAAAGGCAGAAGTATCTTGCAGGCTTTTTCGGAGATGGCTCAAAACGAAAGCGTAAAGTTTCACTCATTTATAGAAATAGGCATTATACCTATTACAATAGTAGAAACTTCTTATGAGTACGATATGGTTTTTATCGGAAAAAAAGGCGTCAATGCATCATTCGAAAGAGGAATTTTAGGCAGCAATATAGAATCAACTATCAGAAAAATTAAAAAGCCAATTTTTGTTGCAGATAAAGACTTCTACGAGATTAAAAACATCGTGGTGGGTTACGATGGTAGAGATCCTGCCAAAGAAGCTTTAGAACTTGCAAATGTTTGTGCAACAAACCTAAAAGCTAAAATTCATATAGTCAGTGTAAGAAAAGACGAAACAGAAACTTTAGATAATAGCGATTTAAAAATTACATACCTAACTAAACAAAAAAGCGTTGCAGATACATTGATCGAGTACACAAAGAGTCTCAATAATCCGCTTTTGATGCTTGGCGCATACAACAAAAACCGCTTATTAGAAATGATTATAGGCTCAACTACAGAGGCAATCTTGCGAAAAGAATGCAACTTGCCTTTAATTATAGTTAGATAACAATATATTTTAAGCCGTTTCAATTTTGGAAGCGGCTCCAAGACCCAATTCCCTTACGGAAATCTCGCGCATTTCCACTTTTCTTACCTTGCCGGTAACTGTCGTTGGGAAATTATCTACAAATTTTATATATTTTGGCAGTTTGTATCTAGCTATCTTTTCTCTGCAATATTCTTTCACTTCTTCTTCTGTTAATGTATGCCCATCTCTTAGCTTTATCCACACGCAGATTTCTTCTCCGTATTTTTGGTCTGGTACGCCAATTACCTGAGCATCGGCAATGCTTGGGTGAGTATACAAAAATTCTTCTATCTCTCTTGGGTAGATATTTTCGCCACCCCTTATTATCATATCTTTTATGCGCCCTATAATTTTAAAGTAACCATCTTGTGTCATTACAGCCAAGTCACCAGTATGAAGCCATTTAGCCTCGTCAATAGCAGCTTGGGTTGCTTCAATATTATTGTAATATCCGCGCATAACCGAGTATCCTCTTGCACAAAGCTCGCCTTGCTCTCCTGCTTCAACAATTTTACCCGTTTGTGGGTCAATAATTTTAACTTCTAAAAACGGCAATGGTTTTCCAACGGTTTCTACTCTGTATTCAAACGAATCATATGGCGTCGTTTGTGTAATTACTGGACTGCTTTCCGTTTGTCCATAGGCAATAGTTACCTCACTCATATGCATTTGATTATTTACACGCTTCATTACTTCAATTGGACAAGGAGAACCAGCCATTATACCAGTTCTTAGAGAAGTTAAATCAAACCTGCTAAATTCAGGATGTTCTAGTTCTGCTATAAACATTGTAGGCACTCCATGCAAAGCAGTGCATTTTTCTTTCTCAACAGCTGTTAAAGCGGCTATAGGGTCAAAGTATGGCGATGGGATAACAATGCATGAGCCATGAGAAATGCATGTTAAATTGCTCATAACCATACCAAAACAGTGATAAAATGGCACAGGAACACATAATCTATCTTTGTCTGTAAAATTCATAGCTTCACCAACAAAATAACCATTGTTAAGTATATTTATGTGTGTTAAGCAGGCTGCTTTTGGGAAACCAGTGGTGCCAGATGTATATTGAATATTAATAATATCGTCTGGGTCTAGAGCGTTTTCCATATCTTGTAACATTGAATCATCAATTTTTTTGTGCATTTCAACAAAATCATCCCATCTAAACATACCAGAGTATTTTGTTTGAGATATGCAAATAACATTTTTTAAATACGGAAATCTTATAGAATTGAGCCCTGTAGGTTTAGACCCTTTTATAAATGGTGCTACATTGTATAAAATGCTTATATAATCTGATGATTTAAATTCTTCAATTAAAACCAAAGTAGAAGTTTCAGATTGCTTAAGCGCATACTCTAACTCACTTGCTCGATATGCAGGGTTAATTGTCACTAAAATTGCCCCAATTTTTGATGTAGCAAATTGGGTTAAAACCCAAGCTACATTATTAGCAGACCATATAGCTACTCTATCACCTTTTTTAACACCTAGAGCCAAAAAAGCTTTGGCTATTTTATCGACTTCTGCCTTGAATTGCCTATAGTTGTATCTTATGCCTTCTGGTATACTGACTAAACAATCATTATCAGGATACGCATTTACAATTTCATTAAGCATTTCTCCTATAGTTTTAAAAATTAGACTTTTAGAGCTTGTGGAATAATTGTAACTTTTCATATACCCCCCTGCTGTTTATAATGGATTATATGATAATTACATTTGGATTTCAATAATTTTGATATTATATATATAACTTTATTATTTTATTTTTTACTTTACAAAAATTTGAAATTTTGGTATATAAAGTGTAGGTTAATCTCTTAAAAGGGGGCTATTATGAAAAAAACTATACTATCTGCCTTCTTGGTCTTAACACTGGCAACAAGTGCACACGCGAGTGTTTACATAGTTAAAAAAGGTGACACGCTTACAAGTATCGCTCAAAAATTAGGCATACCTCTAGAAAAATTAAAAATTGTAAATCCCGGTGTAAAAAGTTCGGATTTAAACATCGGTCAAAAAATACTACTTCCTTCCGAAAAAACTACTTATGCTAGACAGATGAGTACATCAGGCTTGTCTCAAGCAAAGGTATATGTTGTTGAAAAAGGTGATAGTGCCTATAATATAGCAAAAAAACTAGGTTGTAGTTTAGAGCAACTAAAAAAGCTTAACCCAAATATTGATCTTTCCAACTTAAATATAGGTGATAGGCTTATTTTACCGAATAACACAAAAATAGCTTCAAATACCCAAATAAGCAATATCTATATTGTAAAAAGCGGCGATACAGCCTCTAAAATAGCTGATGAATATAATATTTCTTTATCAGAACTTGCTAAACTAAACCCTCAATTAAATTTGTCCAATATTAATATTGGCGATAGAATTATTGTGCCTACTAGAATGGCTGCCCAGCAAAAGATAGTGCAAAAACAAATACCATTAAACACCGACATATACACTATTGAACCCAAAGATACACTAATTGGTATATCAGAAAAAACTGGCATTAGCATAGATAATATAAAAAAATTTAACTCTAATGTTGATTGGTCAAATTTGCAAATTGGAGAAAAAATAGTTTTAAAAGAACCAAAACAAAGTGAACCTGTATCTCAAAACACTACTGTTGCTGCAACTACAAATGAGCAAGATAACAACTACATAAAATACACCGTAGGTGCTGGTGATACGCTTTATTCTATAGCAAAAGCTTTTTCTACTAAAATTTCTACCTTAAGAAAAATAAACTCTCTATCAAGTAGTAGCCTTTCTGTTGGTCAAATACTATTGGTTCCACCAAAAATTATAGGAACAAATAAACAACCATCAGTTTTAAAGAAAACTGTTAGCGACCAAGCACAAAATCAACCTACTAAAAACTCAAGCGAGAATCAAATTGTAACAAATAACTACGATAAAAACAAAGACTACTCATTATACTTAGATCATTATATTGTTCAAAAAGGGGATACGCTTTATACAATTGCTAAAACATTTGATACAAGCGTAGACGATATTGTATCTTTAAACAATCTACCAAGTAATGAAATTAATATAGGTGAAACTTTATTAATACCTAAAAATAACACTAACTTAGCGAATGCTAAAAATAACTACTCAACCAGCGAATATTCCCTTGTAAATAAAGAAAATACGCTAAATGAACGATTAGTAAAATACGCTAAATTATTTATTGGCGCACCTTACCAGTGGGGTGGTACAAACCTATCGACAGGTGTAGACTGCTCAGGTTTTGTGCAAGATATATTTGCAAAATTTCACATAGAATTGCCTCGCACAAGTTCTGAGCAATTCAACGTAGGAAAACCCGTGTCACTTGCAGACATCAAGCCTGGTGATTTGTTATTCTTTCAAACCTATGCTGGTACCTATCCATCCCATGTGGGCATATACATTGGCGATAATAAATTTATCTCAGCACTGAATCAAAATACAGGTGTTATAATATCTCCACTAGATGGTTATTTTTTAAATAGATTTGTAGGTGCAAGAAGGGTTTTACCATCTCATGAAAAATTTGATTATACTGGGAATAGATCCGGGTAGTAAAACTACTGCTTTTGGCATTGTAGACTGCTTAAACAAAACATTCCACTACGATTTTATAAGATTGCAAAATATAAAAAATTTTGATGATAAAATACATGCAGTCTTTGCAAAAACGCAAGAAGTTATAGAAAACTACGATATAAGCGAAGTTGCTATAGAAGATGT
Source organism: Desulfurella amilsii (assembly GCF_002119425.1). Taxonomy (NCBI): domain Bacteria; kingdom Pseudomonadati; phylum Campylobacterota; class Desulfurellia; order Desulfurellales; family Desulfurellaceae; genus Desulfurella; species Desulfurella amilsii. The sequence continues at coordinate 644,818 of NZ_MDSU01000018.1, forward strand.
ATTTTATTCTGTAAACATAAAATCATCTTTAAAGCTCAGCGAGGTAAAAGGCTCTATTTTGGCAGCTGTAAAAAATGCCCATATTAATATTGTTCATTATTCTACAAGAGAAATAAAACAGGCAATATCTGGGTACGGCGCTGCTTCAAAAACTCAACTAAAATTTATCGTTGAGAAGATATTCAATACAAAATTAGATAAATTGCCATTGGATGTATCAGATGCTATATCAATAGCCCTAGCGCATTGCAGCTACAAGCATACCACAAGCCGCATTAATTGACTCGCCTTTAGATTTTCTTACCGTAACAAACATGTTTTTGTCCCTTAGCTGTTTGGCAAAATTCTCTATAGTTTGAGCATCGCTTGGATAAAGATTTTCGCTGTATAAATGTTTGTTTAGAGGTATTAAATTAAGCTTGCATTTAATGGGCTTCAATAATTTAATTAGGTTCTTGATGTCTTCTTGTGTATCATTAAACTCTTTAATCATTATGTACTCAAATGTTAGCCTTTTTCGCTCAGGCAGAGGAAAATCTTTTGCAGAATTTATCAGCTCTTCAATTGGATAAGAGTTGTTAATGGGCATCAAATAGTTTCTTTTTAAATTATCAGCAGCATTTAAAGATATAGCCAAATTAATATAAGCTAAATCTTTTTTAAGCTCTTCAATTTTTGGCACAATTCCGCAAGTAGATACAGTAATTCTTCTGCGTGAAATGCTTAAACCGTGCTCATTATTTATTATCAAAATAGCTCTTATTACATTCTCATAATTATCAAGTGGCTCACCCATTCCCATAAATACGATATTAGGGGTCCTGTGGGTTTCTTTTTTAATTTGATTATAAATATATCTTACTTGATAAACAATTTCCCATGTTTGCAAATTTCTAATAAAGCCTAACTTTGCTGTGGCACAAAATTTACAATTCATCTTGCAACCGACTTGAGTTGAAACACAAATGGTATTTTTCCCTTCTTTCATTGGTATTAAAACTGATTCTATAGCTTGACCATCTAATAATTTAAATAAAAACTTTGTTGTGCCATCAGTATCTTTTATTGGACTAGACTCAAGCTTGGGAATAAATAATTTTTCACTTAACATGTTTCTATCTAATTTCTTTAAAACACTAATATCTAAAAATTCATCAAAACCTTTGGCATATATAAAATTAAATAGCTGTCTAGCTCTATACCTGTCAAATCCTAATTCTAACATATACTCTTCAAGATCAAAAAGCGTAAAATTAAAGAAATTTTGCATTTTTAATCCTTTTTTTATTTTAAACCCATTACAATCTCTATTTTTTCTTTTAACACTTCAGGAGTAAAAGGTTTTACTATATAATTGTTTACACCGGCTTTTAGTGCTTCTAAGATATCTTCTTTTGCCGCTTCGGTTGTAACCATTATAATAGGCACATCATTCCACTCACTCATGCTCCTAATTTTTTTAACAAATGTTAATCCATCCATATTAGGCATGTTCCAATCAGTTATAATAAGGTCAACCTTGTTTTGCGACAGAATATCGAGTGCTTGTTTTCCGTCCTCTGCTTCTAATACATCGCTGCCATACCCAATACGGGAAAGTGTATTTTTAATGATCCTTCTCATTGTAGAAGAATCATCAATAGTTATGATTTTCATTCAATCTCCCCCCTTTGAAAACTATTTACAATATCATCTACTTCTTGGTCTATCTGAGGTTTTTGTGATTCATCAGCAATAGTTTTTGCAACGCGAGCCCTAACCTTGCTGCCTGATGCAAACCAGTTGTTTAGATATTCATGCAATGCTTGAATGACACTGATTACTTTTTCTATCTTTTGTCTTGTAATATCCTGAAACTGCAGTAAATCCATAGAGTCGAATATATAGTTTTTAAGTTCTTCATGTGTCTTTTGAATTTCATCAAATATTTTAAGCACATTAGAAAAATACTCGTAGTTTTTATTAACTGAAGCTTTTGGAAATGCACTGACAAATAAATCCATAAATTTCTTGTGTTCGTCTAGGTAGGGCTTAACTTTCTTAAGCTCTGCATCCATTGCATCTATTCTGCTTACTGCGTTTTCTAGCAGCTCAAACAGCTGGTTGACTTTTTCTTCACTTTCTTTTGTAATTTCATCAAGCTTATCTACTACCCTGTGGTCTTCTGGTGGATAGACTTTTCCTTGTAGATGCTCTTGATTTTCTTGTTCTTTTTCTTTTATTTTTGGTTCTTCTTCTATCTTTGGCTCAAGCATTTGCGTATTGTTTTGCTCAAACTTATCTAGCATATCTTCTATATCTTCTTTTTTGGCTGAATTAAAACTTGAAAGCAGTTTATCAATTTCATCTTGTGTGCCCATTATCCCTCCTTTGACGCCTTCTTTATCGATACCTGTACAGCAAAATTGCCAAGTTCAGTCTCAAATGGAATAACTATTGTAGGAATACCTTTTACAGAACTAATAGCAAGATCTTTGCCTACAATAATATTAGGTACAGAGATTTTCATACGAATATTCTTTTCATAGAAGATCTTTTTTACCCTTCCTGCAATTATATTTGTTAATTCGCCTATTGCATCCCTTGTATCAGCAGAAAGCCCAAGCACTTCTTCACCTACAAATTTAGAGACTATCTTAAGCGCAGTCTGTTTGGGTAAAGAAAAAGCAATAGAGCCTACCGCTTCACCCGTTAGGCCAATAAGCCCGGTTATATCAAAGAGCGGTTCATCTGATTGCTTTACATATGGTTTAGATAGCTTTGGCTTAACACCTAATATTTCGTCTAGCACTTCTGTTGCTGCTGTTATGAAAGGATTGATCCAATCTGCACTAATAGCTGACATTCAAACTCCTATTTGACATTATTTGTAACTGCCCTTACAAACTCTTCTGCTATAAACTTGGTGCAGAAATCATCTGCGCCTACTGATTTTGCTTTTGCTAAGTTAGCACCCCCTGAAAGAGAAGTATTAACTACAACAGGCAGTGTTGAAAACCTTGGGTCTTCTTTAATCTTTTTTGTTAGTGTAAAGCCATCCATGTTTGGCATCTCAACATCTGTTATGACAAGGTCTAATAAGGACTTAATATTTCCATTTGAGGTTTCATAGAGTGTGTTTAAAATCTCCCATGCCTCTTGGCCGTCTTTTGTTTCGTAGAGTTTTTCTGTTATAGGCTTTATGGCTTCTTTTATAATCTTTCTTGCTATAGAAGAGTCATCTGCTATTAAGACATTCGCTTTTCTTGATACTTTGTAATTTGATATATCATTTTCTATCTTTTCTACATTTTCTGCTCCAAATATGCCAAGCTCTTCACAGATCTTTTCAAAATCAACAATCAATAGGACTTTTTCTTTGTCTTCATCGTCTATGTTGTTTATCGTTCCTATAATCTTATTTTCATACTGGCTAGAAAGCACATCGTTTGGCGGCTTTATATCGCTCCATGCAAATCTTCTTATCCTTTTTGCTTCATGAACAATAAAGCCTACCGTTACATTGTTGAAATTAGCCACAATGATTTTTTTACTCTTTTCAATTAAAGGGTCTTGTGGTTCTTTGATGTTTAACCATTTAGCTAAGTTTACTATTGGGATTACTTCACCTCTTAAGTTTATCATACCTTCTAGCACATCGGATTTACCATGAACGCTTATTATTTCTTTTGGGTTTGGGTACTTTATTATCTCTTTTATCTTTGATACGTTTATGCCGTATATGTTTTCTTTGGTATAGCTGTCTTTCTCTTCATACATCCTAAAGTCAACAAACTCAACCCTATTTTCGCCTACCCTTAAGACTTCTTTCAAATCATCGTTCATGACTTATACCCACCTTCTTTTAGTATGGTATCAACATCAAGCAAAATAATTAAAGCTTCATCCAGCTTGCCAACGCCTTTAATGTATTTTTGAACATTCTCGTTTACAGTCTCTGGTGAGTTTTCAATGCTTTCTTTATCAATATTGTAGATCTTCTTAATATTGTCTACAAGGAAGCCTACGGTATTTTCTTGCATAGATACCACTATTATCCTGCTGTCTTGAGTGATGTCTTTAAACTTATCAAAGAACTTCTTATTTAAGTCTACTGTAGGTATAATCTTACCCCTTAGATTTATAACCCCAAGCACAAAGTCTTGAGTGTTTGGTATGAAAGTTATGTTTATGGGCTTTATTATTTCAGATACATTTAAGATATCAATACCGTATGTTTCGTTTTCTAAGTTAAAGCCTACCGCTTGAGTGTAATCTGCATCTTGCATATAGCCTACCTCAAAATTTAATCATATTTTCTATTTTCTTGTTTACATTAACCATCGTCATTATTACATGCACTATCTTTTCTAATGCTGAGTATATTGTGCTTATTCTATATGCCAAATCATCCACTACTTTAATTTGCTCGCTTATAGCCAGTGAGTTCTGCGACAAAGACTCACCAATAGAGTTTGATTCTTTTTGGGATTGACTAAATACGTTAGCAAACTCGTTAAAATCCTTTGTTAGTGTTTCTAAAAAGCTGTTTACATTTTCTACGCTTTCAACGGCTTCTTCTATTTTTGTGTTAAAGCTATCAAGAATTTTGTTGATATTTTTTGTCATAGTGTCTGTTTTTGTCGCAAGTTTTCTGATCTCGTCTGCAACTACAGCAAAACCTTTGCCTGCTTCACCAACACGGGCGGCCTCAATTGCAGCATTTAATGCAAGCAGGTTAGTCTGCGTGGCAATATCTGAGATTGAACCAATTACTTCGCTTATCTTTTCTGACGAAACGCTTAGATTTTTTATACTTTCTACGAATGTATTTAAGTTCTCTTTTTTTTCTGCAATGTCTTGGTTGCGTTCGTCTATCTTGGATTTTAATGCGGCATTGTTGTTATTGAAGTGTTCAAAGTCAGCGTTTATAGACAACAGGTGATCGGTCATAGATTTTAGGTTTCCGCTCATTTCTTCAACAGATGCAGCAAATACATTCATTTGCTCCTTAATTCCCAGTACATCGCTTTGGATTATTTTAAAACTGCCATTTGTTGAAGTGCTAAGTAGAGAGTCTTTTACTACACTTTTAGCTAGTTTTGCTATAGTGCTTTTTTTGCTTGATTTATCAAAAGAAGTTGTTATTACGTTATTTTTTTTCATGGTAATCACCTTGATATTTCATCTACAATATCGCTGCCGCACCTTAGGGATTCAAGCCAGCTTAAAAAAGACTTAGCCGATTCTTTTTTAAATACAGCTCCATGCTGGGGAGCTATCATGTTTATATCGTATTTCCTAACGCGGTTAACAAAATTCCTGCACACAGCATTTGATGCCATATAGCGCTTGTGAAATCCTTCCATTAAGGCAACATGAGCATTAAAATCTTCCACAAAAAGGTATGTTTTAGAGCCAAATACAGCTGCACCAACATCACCGCTAAATAGTATCTTGGAAGTTGGGTCATAGAGTGTATGCTGGCCTGGTGAGTGCATAAAGTGAGCTGGTATCACTTCAAATGAATCAATCCTACCGCCGTTGTCTTCAATTGGTATAATACGCGAAACATCAGTTATACCAAAATGTGGTAAAAACCTTACCCACAGCTTAGATATATAAACATTTGCGCTTGTAATGGAAAGCCACATAGCAATACCGCTTGATACATCTGGATCTTGATGTGTGTAAAATATATTTTTAATATCTGCTAAATCTATATACCTGCTTACATTTGCAACAACCTTTGGGAACACATGCACACCACCTGGATCAAGTAATGTGCCTTTGCCGTTTGATATAATCAAGTACTGATTAACCTGTATAAAACTGCCTTTAATGTCTGCTTCATCCCAACCAAGCCAGATAAACTTGTGACCTGATTCTTCAAATAACACTTCGCCGTTTGAGATATTTACCTGCTCGTTTGATAAATTAATATACCCCATACTCACACTCCTTTTAGTAGTTTTATCATTCTTTTTTCTAGCAAGTTTTTAATGCCATCAAGGCTCGTTTGTTGAATAGATACAATAGCATTTAAACTTGTATCTTCAAAGCGGGCTTTATCTGATGTTAGGTCTTCGCTTAAGCCTACAATGTATGACTTCTTTGTAGCAGGAAGCTCCCTTATATCGTTTATTGTATCTATTACATTGTGCAGGGATAAATCTAAAAATATTACGCTTGATGGGTGCGTATAGACAATACTCATACTATCGTGGTAGTATACATTGTAGTCTGAAAAATGCTCTTTTATAAAGCTCAAAGATTCCAATTTATTGCTTATTGCAATCACAAGGGCGTTTTTAGCAAACTCTTTTTGGTCTATTGTATGGGAAGCTATGTTAACAGATAGCTTTGAAGCTTGTTTTACAATTGAGACTACATCAAGTATCAATGCAACACTGCCATCTCCCATAATGGTTGCACCTGCAATGGATTTAACTTTGCCTAAATAGTTTCCAAGTGGCTTTATTACTACTTCTTCTTGGTTAACAAGCGCATCAACCACTAAGCCTAACTGCTTTTCTGCAGATGAGACAATAACAACATACATCTCATCTTTGCTTAGAGTTTTCTTATCTTTAGATATACCCAGTATATCCCCTAAATAGGCAAGAGGAACAATAGAGCCCCTTAGTCTTAGCACATCTTTGTTTTGGACATGCTCAATGTCTGATAGGCTAATCCTTACTGTTTCTATAACATTAGCCAAAGGTATGGCAAAAAGACTGCCTACAGTTTTTACAAGCAAAGACTGAATAATAGCAAGCGTTAGAGGTATCTTTATAATAATCTTTGTGTCTTCGTTTATTTTGGATTTTATGCTTATTATGCCGTTTAGCTTTTCTATGTTTGTTTTTACAACATCCATACCCACACCACGGCCAGAAAGGTTAGAAACTTGACTTGCAGTAGAAAATCCAGGCAGGAATACAAGGTTAAAGACATCATTTTCGCTCATCTGACTTGCTTCCTGCGGTGTAACTATAGAGTTTTCTATAGCTTTTTGCTTGATTTTTTCTTGATCCATACCTTTGCCGTCATCTTCTACGATTATTACTATGTGATTTCCTTCCTGCGATGCAGACAGCTTTAGCGTGCCAATTCTATTTTTGCCTTTTTGGATTCTTTCTGCTGGAGGTTCTATGCCGTGGTCTATGGCGTTTCTTATTAAATGAACAAAGGGTTCGTTTATTTCTTCTACGACGCTTTTGTCTAGTTCAGTTTCTGCACCTTCAATGACAAGGTTTACCTCTTTGTTTAAGTCTCTGCAAATGTCCCTTACTATCCTTGGGAATTTGTTAAATACTTTGCCTATTTCAACCATTCTAGTTTTCATTATAGCCATCTGCAGATCTGTTGTAACAAGCGTTATCTGGGATGAAATGTTAGATAGGCTGTCTGCTATTTCATCACTTTGATTTGTTTCTGATACTATGTTTGCAAGCCTTACCAGTCTGTTTTTTGCTAAAACAAGCTCTCCTGCTAAATCCATCAAGTCATCAAGCTTTTTAACATCAACCCTAATGGTTTGCTTTTCTAAGTCCTGTTTTGATTTGTCTTGGGGTTCTTGTGTAGGCTGTTTGGTGGCTATTGGACTTGTTTGCTTAGGTTTAGAGTCTTTAGCTGCAAAAGAGCTTTCAGCAGGTTTAGATGAAGAAGCGTTTTGCTTTGCCTTCCTTTTTTCTTCGTCTTCTTTCGTTCTTTGAGCTAAAAGCCTTTGGATTTCTGCATTGAGTTCTTCATCTGTTAGGTTGGTTTTTTTAGCAACAGGAGGCTCTTCTTGTTGTATTTCTTCTATCTGGAGTTTAACTATATCGCTTTCTGCTTCTATATTTGGTGCTGGTTCTTCTTTAGCTTCTTCTTGTGCTTGAGAGTTGTTTTCTTGAGCGCTAAGGAGCCTTTGTATTTCTTGTTCTATGTCTATGCTGTCTATGGCTTGATTTTGCTTTACCATATCTACCATTGTCTTTAGCTTATCAACGCTTAAGAGTATCGCATCCATGATAGAAGGCGTTAACTCTAGATCAAAGCGTCTAAGAGAATTTAACAAGTCTTCTAATTTGTGTGTAAGCTGTGTAATTTTATCAAAGCCTAAAAAGCTTGAAGAGCCTTTTATTGTGTGGAAGGCTCTAAATACCTTGTTTAGCAAATCAGCGTCTTTAGGAGACTTCTCAAGCGCCACTAAGTCTTCATCAAGACCTTCTAACAGCTCTGTGGTCTCTACAATAAAGTCCTGAAGTATCTCATCCATTTCATTAAAGCTGCTCATCTTCGTTCTCCTTGTTAACGGCAATATCGCCTAAATTAGCCAATGTTTGAGCCAAAGCATCCATCAAATTATTGACAGATTTTACAAGCTCGCCTAACTCATCATTGCTTTCATATGTTATACGCTTTGAAACATCGCCCATTATTATCGCATTGATTGTATTTGTAGCATCCAAAATGGGCCTTACTATTCTATTTGATGCCCACATGCTAAAAAATAGCGCTATTAAAATAGTAATAACACTAAAAAATGAAAAAATCCCAAGCATTAAAATTGTTTTAGAGTTAATCTGCTGATTAAGTTTGCCAACACCTTCTAATAAGCTGCTAATAGGTAATGTTAAACCTAAAGCCCAACCAGCTTGAGGCACTGAAGTATATCCAACATATTTTTCAACACCGCGAAATGTATAGTAAGATGTGCCGGTTTTTCCTTTCAATATATAGTTTGTCATTAAATATGCTAACTTTTCACCATTTTCTGGGTTAGTCAAATCTACATGGTCTTTTAATGTAATAAGAGGATGTTCTTTAACCTTTGGGTCAAACACCAAAACACCCTTTGCATCCGTCATCCATAAATACTTATCGCTCATTGGCTTAATTTGTGCACTTTGCAATATTGAAAATATTCCTATAGGATCTATTTCAAAAAGGATGTAGCTATCATCTTTAAAAGGAAACAAAAAAGCAAAATACGCATTTTTGTCTTTATTTAAGTAAAAATCAACAAAATAAGAGTTCTTTGAAAATTTCTTATACTCGTGCGATTTTAATCGAGTTATTGCACCATCAAATTTTACATCAGCTGGGTAAGCATACTGAACTGAAAAATTCTTATCCAAAACAGCTACGCCTTTTATATTTAAATCTTTATTCATTACAGTATAAATATTTGGTATATACTGTTTAGGGTCTTGCGCTTTTAGGAGAAAATTAACGGTAGAATCGCACATCTTTTCTTTGATGGTTAAATTAGCTTCTATAATTTTTGAATAACTTTTTACCTCGTCTTCTAAATAATGATTTGCTTGCGCTTCAAAAACATTTTTACTTGAGTTTATAAAAAAACTCCTTAAAGTAAGTAAATTATACAAAGAAATAATACTAAATAACACTGAAACTATAAGCATTATCGAAAAAGTATACGCTACGATTTTTGTTCTTATGCTTTTTTTAAACAACGCTTAGCCTCTCTATGCGCATCTTAGAGCGCTTTTCTATAGGTAAAATTAACTTTACCGTCGTTGTATTATTTTTAGAAATAACACGTAACCTTCCTCTATGAGCTTGCATTATGAGTTTTGATATAAATAAACCTAGACCAATATTTTTTGGTTTTGTAGAATAAAACGGCGTGAACAGCATGCCTAACCTTTCTTTATCAATGCCTCCACCATTATCTTCGATATTAATTAATACATTATTGCCTTCTTTTTGGCAATACATAAATATGTTTCCTTTTTCTTCAATCGATTCGTAAGCGTTTTTTAAAATCTCCTCTAAAACTAAACCAAAAAGTTTTTTGTCTATGTATAAATCCAAGCCACAGTCAAATTGATACCTATATTGAATAGGCTTTAATGTATTTTCCAATCGAAAATTTTCAAAAGCACTATGTAAAAAATCATTAATATTAACTTTTTCCAATTTTAAATCGGATACATTATTTATTATCTCAATATCAAGTACAATTTTCATAATTTTTGAAAACTCGCCTTGAATGTACTCTAGATAAGGTTCGATATCATTTTTCATATCATTTGGCAGTTTTTTTCTAATAAGATTTAGAAAACCGCTTATTGACATTATAGGGTTTCTAAGTACATGGGCAATGCCTTGAGAAATATATTTTAAATAATTGTAATTTAAGTTTCTCTGACTTAAACCAAGCTTGTTAAAACCAGAAAGTACTATTATTTCAAACACATAAGAATCACTGTTTTTAAAACCATTAATATAGCAAAATTGCACTTTTTTATTTTTGTCAAGCAGGCGTATAAAATTCTTATATAACCCTTCTTTGTTTAATATATCCATTAAATTATCAAAAAATACAACCCTATCGTCTGATTGGAATATACTTCTTATGTCGTCTTTTAATTTTACATCAAAATGCATTATTGCATTTTTGTTTGCATAAACTATACGCTTTTCTATATCAAATACTATTATACAGCTTTCCAATAAATCAAAAATCTCTACATTCACATAATAATCCAGCCTTCTAAAATTATCTAGGCAAAATATAACACAATTTTAACTATTTATCAAATACTCGTTCGAATATTTTGTCAATATTCCTTATAAAATAAGTATGCTCGAAACACTCATTCAATTCTTTATAACTTAAATATTTATTAATTGTTTCATCTTTCGAAAGTATTGTTTTGTAATCCAATCTATTATTCCACGATTCAAAAGCCTTACTTTGTGTAATCTTGTATGCAGTTTCCTTGTCGAGTCCTTTTTCTATGAGCTTTAGCATTACCCTTTGGGAGTATATAACACCTCTTGTCAAGTTTAGGTTTTCTAGCATTTTATCCTTATACACAACCAATTTTGTCAATATATCATTTAGCCTGTTTAGCATAAAATCTACTGCAATACTTGAATCTGGCAGTATTATACGCTCATTTGAAGAGTGACTAATATCGCGCTCATGCCATAGGGCAACATTTTCTAAAGCACACAGTGCATTTGACCTAACAAGTCTTGCAAGACCATCTAGGTTTTCACTTAACACTGGGTTTCTTTTGTGGGGCATACTTGATGAACCTTTTTGGCCACCATGAAAAAACTCTTCTGCCTCCTGCACCTCGGTTCTTTGGTAGTGTCTTATCTGTAAAGCAATTTTTTCGATAGTTGCCGCAATTATAGCTAGTGTTGTCATATACTGGGCATATCTATCCCTTTGTATAATTTGGTTTGATATAGGAGCAGGCCTTAATCCTAAAATTTCACACGCACGCTCTTCTACTTTAATATCAACATTTGCAAATGTCCCCATAGAACCAGAAATCTTACCGTATGAGATAGACTCTTTGGCTTGCTGCATCCTCTGTAGGTTTCTTTTCATTTCTTCATACCACAGAGCAATTACAAACCCAAATGTTATTGGCTCTGCGTGTATACCGTGAGAGCGACCAATCATAGGTGTATCTTTAAACTCAAAAGCGCGCTTTTTTAAAGTTTCAAGCAGTTGTTTTATATCTTCGATTATTATTTCAGATGATTGTTTTAAAAGTAATGCGTTTGCCGTATCTACAATATCAGACGAAGTAACACCATAATGCAAAAAACTACCTTCAAGGGGCGTCAAATATTCTCTTACATTTTCATTAAAAGCTACAATATCATGGCGTGTTACCTCTTCAATTTCTTCAATGCGATTTACATTAAACTTTGCTTCCTTTCTAACACTTTCTGTTATACCAGCAGGGATTGTGCCCATTACTTCGTTTGCCTGCATAATTGCAAGTTCTACTTCGAGCCATTTTTGATATTTATTCTCTTGCGTCCAAACATCACCCATAATTTTTCTTGTATAGCGCTCAATCATAATCACCTCACCTATAGATTTGATTTTTTATTTTAATATTAAGTAAAATCCCGATTGCAATAAAATTAGTTATAACAGCAGAACCACCATAACTTACAAAAGGCAAAGGCACACCAACAACAGGCAGCAAACCAATAGTCATGCCAATATTGAATATCATAGAAACAGATAACATTATAGTGACACCTATTACTACAATTTTTTCAAAAATTGAACTAGCGACATCTATAAATGACAAACACCTAAAAATAATAAACACATATAAACTAATTAGTACCACAGCACTTACAAACCCCCATTGCTCGCTAAAAGCAGCAAATATAAAATCTGTATGGTTTTCTGGTAAAAAGTTCAGCACGGTTTGTGTGGCTTTGGCTGCTGTTTTACCAAAAATACCCCCAGAGCCAACGGCGATTTCTGATTGTATAATGTGATAACCAAATGTATGTGGCGAAAGGTAGGGATTGATAAATGCAATAAGGCGTTCTTTTTGATAATTCTTTAATAAACTCCAAAAAAATGGGGCTGCAATAAGCAAAAAAATGATAGATTTAATCAAAAATGTTTTCTTTACGCCAACGCTTAATATTATGCCAAACCCAACGATAAGAATAATTAAGGCTGTGCCCAAATCTGGTTGCTTTATAATTAAAACGGCAGGGATTAAAATTAAAGCCAGTGGCAGGTACAAATCATTAAAATTATACTTAGAGCTTTTTATGTACTCATCAAAATACGCAGCCAAAACAAGAATAATTGCCAACTTCATAAACTCAGATGGCTGTATATTAAAAAAGCCTAACGAAATCCAGCGTTTTGCACCATGACCAACAAAACCTATAAAAAACACTACTATTAAGATAAATAATACAAAAATATAAAATACAAAAGCATAGGATTTAATTAGCTTTAAGTCCATATTTGCCACAAGCAAACATAAAAAAACCCCAAGTAATTCCCATAATATCTGTTTGTTATAAAATACCCGGCCTGCATCAGTGCTATAAATCAAAAAAACACTCAAAACCCCAAGTAAACACACAGCTATAAATAAATAATAATCAAAATATTTAAATTTTCTTCTATCTAATTGCAATAACATTTAAAATAAAATTTAGAAAAAACATTTTAGTCAAATACTGTTATGGAGTTTTTGCCAGATCGTTTTGACGAGTACAATGCAGCATCAACCCTTTCCATTATAGAATCTAGCGTATCATCCTTTCTCACACAAGTTAATCCAATAGAAAAAGTAACTTTAAACTCTTCATCTTTTTTCTTAAAAATAACCTTAGACATTTTATCTGTAAACTTTTCCGCCACTTTTTTTGCGCTATTTATATCCGTTTCTGGCATTAAAACAACAAATTCATCTCCGCCATAACGAACTGGTATGTCAGATGATCGAATATTTTTCTTTATCAAGTTACCTATTTGCCACAGTACATTATCTCCAATTTGATGTCCAAACTTGTCGTTTATGTCTTTAAAATCATCCACATCAATCATAAATAAGCTAAAAATACGACCGTAGCGCTCCATATAGTATAAATTTTCTTTTAACTTTATTTGCAAATATTCTCTTAAATATAAGCCGGTTAAACTATCACGGTAAACTTTTACTTTTACTTTTTCTAAAGATTCTCGCTCTAGGTCAATGTTTCTCATAGCTTTTTCTAAATTCATTTTTAAAGAAAGGTTTATTTTTTTAAGCTTTTCTATTTCTTCATATGCATTTGAAGCATCTTCTAAGTGTAGGTTTTCTTGAGCAATAAGAGTTTCGCTAATATTTTGACTTGCATTTGAGATTTCTTTTTTTACATTATCAACGATTCTTTCAATTCTTTCTTTTATTTGGTCTGTCAATTCATCTTCTTTGTATTCTTCATACAAGTATTTTTTTAAATCAGTTAAATTCAAACCATTTTGCGTTGCAGTTTCTATAAAAAGTTTGTAATAATTATAGGGGGTTAAGTTTACATTATTTTCTATTGCCTTGTTCAATGTTTGAGCGATAAGCTCTTCAATCACAAAAACCTCACGCTATCAGAAGTAATAATCCTTTGTATCCCATTTTGAGTCTCTACAAGCAAAAAACCATATTCATCTATGTCACTAGCCTTACCAATAATTTTTTTAGAATCACTAATAATTTCTACCTTTCTGCTAAGTGTTGTGTCGTATAATCTCCATAGCTTAATTATATTACTTTTTCGTTTATTTTCAATTAGTTTAATAAGTGCTTCTAAATATTGCACAATTTTGTCCAAAATGAACAACCTATCAGTGGTTTTTTTTGTAACCTCATATACACTTGTTGCATTGGTTTCTTCTGGTATATCAGCCCAATTTATATTTACACCAAAACCGATAATAATTTCGTCTATTGAAGATATATCGCTTTTTGCATCAACTAACACGCCCGCTATTTTTTTATCGCTTACAAGACAATCATTTGGCCATTTAATTTTGGCATCAATGCCAATTTGCTTTAGGGCTAGCACTATAGCAATGCAACCTGCAAACATTACAAATAAACCATCTTGTGGCATGAGATTTTTGGGCAAATAAATATAAGAAGCATATATATTTTCACCAAACGATAACCAGTGTCTGTTTTTGCGACCTCGACCTTGCGTTTGATTAAGTGCAACTATAAGCGATTTGTGAGCTAAATTTTTATTATTTTCTGAGATTTTTTTTGCCTCATCCATTGTAGAAGTAGTATTTTCAAAAAAAAATATATTTTCAACAGCCGTTGTATGCTTTAATTTTTCAATCTCGTAAAGGTTAAGTAAATCAGGTGGATTTTGAGTCAGTTTATAACCTACACCCCTTTTTGCTTCAATAATATAGCCTAACTTTTGTAATTTTTTGATATGTTGCCAAATGGCAATCCTTGATATTTGGGTTATTGAGCACAAATATTCACTACTAACAAAGTTACCTTTATTACTGTATAGAATTTCCAACATAATACGAGTGGTATTCATCTATTATCTATTGCGCAAAGCTTTGTTTAGTAATTTGATTGCGCAAAATTTACCACACATTGTGCATACATCATTTTCTTTCGGCAAAGAAGACTGTCTTTGTGCTTTCACATATTCTGGGTCAATAGACAACTCCATCATTTTGTTCCAATTAAGGTCTTTCCTTGCCTTTGACATTTCTATATCCCAATCAATTGCGCCTGGAATCTTTTTTGCAATATCTGCTGCATGAGCTGCTATACGCGTTACTATGACGCCTTCCCTTACATCTTCTGGGTTTGGCAGTCTCACATGCTCGGCTTTTGTCACATAGCACAGCATATCTGCGCCATATGAAGCCATAAGCGCACCACCAATAGCGCTTGTTATATGGTCATAGCCTGGTGCAATATCTGTAACAACTGGACCTAACACATAAAACGGTGCATTTTCGCACACAGCTTCTTCGATTTTTGCATTTGTAATAATCTGATCAATGGGTACATGGCCTGGACCTTCTATCATAGACTGCACGCCCACACTTAAAGCCTTCTTGTGCAATTCTCCTAAAATAATTAACTCTTCAATTTGCGATCTATCTGTGGCATCAGCTATGGCACCTGGTCTGAAGCCATCACCTAAAGATATCGTAACATCATATTTTTTGATAATTTCAAGTACATCGTCAAAATACTCATAAAGCGGGTTTTCTTTCTCGTGATAAAGCATCCAAACAGCTAAGAAAGAACCGCCTCTTGAGACTATATCTTCTATCCTTCTCTGTTTGATTAATCTTTCGAGCGAGCTTTGAGTTACTCCGCAGTGCAGTGTCATGTAATCAATCCCATCTTGAGCCTGTTTTTCTATGGTCTTTAATAAATAATCCTTTGTTAAATTTATGATGGAACCTTCCCTTGTTGCAACTTCAACCGCAGCTTGATATATTGGAACATTTCCAACCACGATAGTTGACTCTTCTAAGATTTTTCTTCTAAAAAAATCCAGGTCACCACCTGTTGACAGATCCATAATTGAATCAGCTTTGGCCTCAATTGCCGCTTTTACTTTTAGTAATTCTGCATTTATATCAACTATATCACTTGAAGTGCCAATGTTGGCATTTACTTTCGTTTTTAAGCCTTTACCTACACCCATTGCTTCAATTTGATGATTTATGTTTTTTGGTATTACCATTGTTCCTTTTATTAAACCTTCCATTATAAATTCTTCGCTTCTTTTTTCTTTGGCTGCAACTTCTTTAATTTGTTTTGTAGCAATGCCTTTTTGGGCATACTCAATTTGCGTCATAACACCCCCTTAAATTAATTGTATTATTACATTAATTATCAAATTTATCAAGTGGTATAAGAGATATGTAATAAAAGGCTTTTAATTTGGTGCCGGGGGCGGGACTTGAACCCGCACGAGGTAACCCTCACTACCCCCTCAAAGTAGCGTGTCTACCAGTTCCACCACCTCGGCGCTTATTTTATGTTTTATAATATAGTCTGTTATTTTTGTCAAGTAAGTTAAAATTTACTTTTATAAAAAATTTTTTTATGCTATACTTTTTTTATGCGGGTTTTGTTTTTTTTGGCTTTTTTGTTGCTTCCTATAATTAGCAAAGCTGCTAATTTTAACGATTGTTTATCTTGCCATAAAGGCATTGAACAAATGCCACCACCACACAACTTTAGCTGTCAATCATGCCATGTATTGCCCAAGGATAGAAATAAGCCACTTACATCACACAACATGATTATAAAAAACCCATCGGCACCTAAATATTGGAATACTTTTTGTTACAAATGCCACGCAAAGCAGATTGATGATGTAGAGCACTCACTGCATTATACAGCCTACGGTGAAATAAACAAAACGCTTTTAACGCTGCTTCACAAAAAAACAAGCTACACAGTCCAAGACCTGCCATCAAAAGGCAAAAACACACTTGAGACACTATCTTTTCAGTTCCTAAGGGAAAATTGTCTTAAATGCCACATATCAACTGAAGGCGAAAAGGGCACTGGTTTATACAGACCTTCTGGGTGTGCTGCCTGCCACATGCCTTTATCAAAAGACGGCATATACCTTGGAAAAGACAAAGCTATGCATGGCAAACCCTCAAATATAGCTTACCACAGTTTTATAAAACCTCAAATGCAAAACTGTTTATCCTGCCACAACAAACAATACGTAGGCACTGATTACTTGGGTATGTTCCCAAAAGAGTTTGGCGAAACATACAGAACCCCAATAAACAAAGAAGGTAATTTTCCTCCTGTGATATACGGCATTGATTACAATTATTTAGCAAAAGATGTACACTACAAAGCAGGTATGACATGTATGTCATGCCACACAAAACAAGAAGTTATGGGAAATGGTAAATTTTATCACAATGAAACGCAAAGCTTGCAGGTAAGTTGTCAAACATGCCATGGTGGATATCATACAAAACCTACCAGGTATTTTAAAAACATAAAACTTTTTAACCCAAACATACCTGGCCACAAATATCACGAAAATGTCTCTTGCAGTGCCTGTCATGCACAATGGACTATATACGATTTTGGCTTTTATGCCCTTAAAGACGATACAAAAGACTACACCAAATGGTCTGCTTTTACACTTACCGGTAACCCACAAGCGGATAAGTTTTTATCTAATGCTATAGGTCTTATGGAAGAAGGTAAAATCCCGCCGCCTCCCATGCAGGAAGATTTTCTTACTGGTAAATTAGTGCCAGGACTTTGGCATATTGGATATTTATTCACAAGATGGGAATATGTAATACTAGGTAAAATGGGTAGCAAATATGTAATATTGCGCCCAATGTATCAGTATTACTTTAGCTATAAAAACGCGCAAGGCAAAGTTATTGTAAATAATAAATTTATGGGTGCAGACTGGGAACCATACTTTCCTCATACGATTGGCAAAGCACGAAGCTGTTTATTTTGCCATGGAAATAAAACCGTAGCAGGCGATGGCTTTTATCCGTTAAAAGACAATTATGCAACAAACCTTATGAGACCAACAACATGCGCACAGAGCAATGTTAGGGTATTAAACAATAAAGAAAAAGAAAACCTCATAAATTACACGCCTTTATTCAAAAAAGAATATTTGAGACACCTAAATTATTATAAAAAATGATTATCTTTCGTAAAATAAATTAGACGGGATAGTTGTATATGATTTAATCTCGTTCTTGTCGTTTTGGTATATAGTGTAGCAGTAAATGCCAACTTGCGTCAAAAAATCCAGCAAGTATTTATCGTTATTGTTAAGCTCCCGCTTAATGGCCTTATCTATAACAAAAATTATGTATATAGAGTGCCTAAATTTTACATCTGCAATATACATAAATGTTTGACCAATAGCGCTAACCCATGCGGATTGGTCTTTTTGTGTATTTACTTCAAGCTCAATAAATATTGAGTTTTTGGGATCGTAAAAGTCAGCTTGCCAAAATTTATAGCTTTTTGATGTAAGAGACTTAAGTGTTGTCATGGTAGGAATATTTTTGTCTTGAAGCAACATATTGTATTTTTGAGCAACTTTTTTAAACTCATCTTTTATGTCTTGTATTTTTGTCTGAGAATCCTTATTAAAAAAACTATATAAATTAGAAAACCTTACCTGATAATTAAAATAAGCATTAAAAACATCCACAATAGGATACGAATTAAACATCGATCACCTTTTTATACATTTAACTGGAAGTTTACAAATTATTTTCAATTTTGCAAGAAAAAAACTAAATACCATAAAAAAAATGCATCAATTCTTTCCCAAAAAAGATATAAGAAAAGGCACTGAGTGCTAAAAAAGGCCCAAATGGTATTTTAGCTTTAAAATTTTTACCAAATAAAAAAACCAATAAAATTCCTGCGATGGAACCTGTAAGCGATGCAACAAAAACAGTGTACAATACACCTACCCAGCTAGTCCATACACCCACTGTACCAAGCAATTTTACATCACCAAAACCTAGTGCTTCCTGTTTTAACAATTTTGAAAATATAACTGCCAAAGCATAAAACAACACAAAACCAAACACACCCCCAATTAAGCTTTCGATAATTGCGCCATTGTATATTGCAAACAAAAACCCAAATATTAGCAATAATACATTTATAACATCGGGTATAATAAACAATTCTAAATCTATAAAACTTAAAGTTAACAAACAATACCCAAAAATGGCCCAAAAAACACTTTGCAAAGCAAAACCAAACTTTAGAAAAACACACAAGGCGATTAGTCCACCAAATAACTCCACAATTGGATGCTTTATAGGTATATTTGATTTGCAATTGCGGCATTTACCTTTTAAAAAAATGTAGCTTAAAATAGGAATATTATCGTACCATTTAATCCGAGTTTTGCAAATGGGACAGCTAGATGGAGGAGTTATAATAGAAAGACCGCGCGGGATCCTATAAATACAAACATTTAGAAAACTACCAAATATTATACCTATTATAAAAACAAATAAATAGATCAATCTTCGTCCTCTTTTTTTGGTTTTTGAGCAATATAGACAACACCAATACTAACCACATATAACAAAATCATAGGTATAGCCATCAAAAATTGAGATAATACATCTGGTGGGGCAAGCACTGCAGCTACTATAAAAGCGCCAAGTATCGCATAATCCCATTTTTTTATTAGCCATTTTGCGTTAATTACATCGGCTTTTGCTAAAATATAGCTAACAACGGGCATCTCAAAAATTAACCCAAACGCAAAACAAATCCTTAAAAAAAACGACACATATTGCTTAATGCTAGGCATAGCAGACATTTCCTTCCCACCATAATTAACTAAAAACTTTAAACCAATTGGTAGTATAACTTTATAAGCAAAAACACAGCCTATCAAAAAAAACACAGTGGCAAAAAAAATAAATGGCAAAACAATCTTTTTTTCCTTTTTTGTTAAACCTGGATGCACAAACATCCATATATGATAAAAAATATACGGCAAACCAAAAAGCACAGCAGCATACAAAGAAACTTCCATCCTAACCCAAAAAGCTTCCGTTATACCTGTAAAAATCACATGGCTTGTAGGAGGCAAAACCTTTATAAGTGGCTTTAGTATGAACTGCAGTATACGAAGTGAAAAGTGAAATGTTATAAGAGCTAATATACCAAGAACAATTGTTACATAAATAATCCTTAGCCTGAGCTCTTCTAAGTGCTCAAGCAAAGTCATGTTATTTGGGTTTTTCTTCATCTGATTGTGTTTTTTTGGGCTCTTGTTCTTTCTTGGCTTCTTCTATTAAACTTTTCCATTCGTTTTTAATCTTTTCTGCTGGATTTATATCTTTGATATCTTTGATATTTTTGATATTTTTGAAACTTGTCATATTTTTTAGATCTCTTATTTTTTTGAAATCTTCTACATACTCGTTATCTATATCTATGTTTTGTTTTATATCGCTTTTTGCTTGCTCGTAAGCCTTAATAAAGGCTTTGTAAAATTTGGCAAATTCCCTTGCTAGCTCAGGCAAACGCCTTGGCCCTACAATAACAATTAATATAAACAATATTACAAGTAATTCGCCATCGGATATACCAAACATTTTAATGAAGATTTAGCCTGCAAAAACAGGCGAATCTTAACTACTTATATTACTTTTTCAACTTTACCAGATTTTAAACATGTTGTGCAAACAATCATCTTTTTTGGTTTGCCATTTTGCAAAACTTTAACCTTTTGAAGATTTGGGTACCATACTTTTTTGGTTTTTCTGTTAGAGTGGCTAACATTGTTTCCAACATGAACGCTTTTTCCACAAATTTCGCACTTCCTTGACATTTCACAACCTCCTTAAGACAAATACACTATAAACAATATGCTACAATTTTTCAAGTTCTTCTTTTTCAATGACCTCTTTATAATCGCAATTTGGGTTTGCGCATTTTAGTGTATCCTTTAAAACCTTAAACAGTCCATAACCACATTTTGGGCATTTTTTATTAATAATATTACCTTTGATAGTGAATTTACAAGTAGGATAATTGCTACAACCGTAAAATTTTCCGCGTTTTGAAGATTTCTCAACTAAATCTCCACCACACAAAGGACACTTCAATCCGGTAGGATACGGGATTGTGTTTTTACAATTAGGGTAGTTTGAGCATGCAAGAAACTTAGAACCTTTTTTTGAATGCTTAACAACCATTTTTGAACCACATTTATCGCAAATTATGTCGACTGTTTCTTCGTTTAATGACTTTGTGTTTTTACACTTGGGATAATTTGAGCATGCAAGAAACCTGCCAAAGCGACCTTGTCTTATAACCATTGGTGAGCCGCAAAGTTCACATACCTTATTGGTAGGTTCATCTTTGGGCTTTATGCTATCCATTTCTTGATAAGCTTTGTCAAGCATCAAGCGAAATTTTTCATAAAAATTTTCTAACAATTTAGTCTTATCTACCTTGTTTTTGGCTACGTTATCTAAGTCTTCCTCAAGTTTTGCTGTAAAATCTACATTTATAATATCTTTAAAGAAATTATCCAATGATTTTGAAACTATCACTCCAATCTCTGTTGGGTAAAATTTTTTATCATTTAGGACTACATACTCTCTTTCTAAAATTGTATCAATTATAGTAGCATATGTAGAAGGCCTGCCAATACCGTATGATTCAAGTGTTTTTATAAGACTTGCTTCTGTATACCTTGGTGGTGGTTCGGTAAAATGCTGTTTTTCTACCACATCTTTGAGCTTAACACTGTCGTTTTGCTTAAAATTCGGTGCTTTTTGGAAATCATTGTCCGATAAATCCCAGATTTTTAAGTAACCATCAAAAACAAGTTCATTGAAGTTTGCTTTTGATTTAAAACGGTTGGAAGAAAAAATTATACTAATTGTATTTATTTTTGCGCTTGCAGCTTGACTTGCCATAAATTTTTTCCAAATTAGGCTGTATAGTTTGTACTCATCATCGCTTAAGTGTTCCTTTGCCATATCTGGCAATAAAGATGGCTTTGTAGGTCTTATGGCTTCGTGCGCTTCTTGAGCTGTTTTTGATTTGGTTTTGTAAATGTTTTGTTGTTTTGGCGCATACGAGTGTCCATAAAATTTTTTAATGATATCTAAAGCTTCCTCTTGCGCTTGGCTTGCCACATTTAGTGAATCGGTTCTCATGTATGTGATAAGGCCCATGCGTTCTTTTTGTAAACTCACACCCTCATAGAGCTTTTGAGCTATTTTCATAGTCTTTTTTGGAGGAAACCCTAAAATCGTGGAAGCTTCTTGCTGCAGAGTGCTTGTGATGTATGGTGGCTTTGGTTTTCTTACAACTGTTTTTTTTGTTATACTTTCTACGATAAATTGCTCTTTTTCAATTTGAGTTTTTATATCCTTTGCTAAAGCAGCATTATTGATGTAAAATTTATCTAATTCAACATTGTCTATGCTGATTAAAATAGATTCAACCTGATTGTTCTTATCTGAAAAAACCAAATGCAGCGTCCAGTATTCTTTTTTTACAAAATTTTTTATTTCTTCTTCTCTTTCTACAGCCAGTTTCAATGCGACAGATTGCACCCTTCCAGCAGAAAGCCCACGTCTTATTTTTTTTGCCAAGAGCGGAGATAGTTTGTAACCAACAATTCTATCTAAAATTCGCCTTGACTCTTGAGAATATACCATCAGAAGGTCAATGTTTCGTGGGTTTTTTAAGGCATTTAAAATTGCTTCTTTTGTAATTTCGTGAAAAACAATGCGCTCAACCTTATCTTTCGGGATTTTGCCAGCTTCAACAATATGATAACCAATAGCTTCACCTTCTCTATCTTCATCTGTAGCTATGTAAACTTTATTTGACTGTTCGCTTAGTGTTTTAATTTTTTCAACAATAGGCTTTTTGTCTTTTAAAATTGTATACTTTGGTTTAAAACTATGTTCAATATCAACGCCAAAATTATTCTTTGGCAAATCCCTAATATGCCCATAAGAGGCCATGACTTCATAACCTTTACCCAAGAAGCGCGATATGGTTTTAGCTTTTGCTGGCGATTCTACTATAACTAAGTTCATAACTTTCGCACCCTATCAAAATCGAGTCTTTTAATAACGCCTTTAACTTCCAAATCAAACATTATAGATACTACCTCGTCTATTGAAAAATTTATCTTTTCAGCAATCTCATCCAAACTCATCTCACCTTCTAAGACATCTAAAATACAGGCTTCTTTATCTGTTAAAACTAATTCTTTTTGATTGTTACTTTCTTTGTTTAGCACTTTTTTTATTTCTTTGTAAAAATAAAAAATTATATCTGAAGGCTCCTGCGTAAAATATGCTCCATCTTTTATAAGCTGATTTGTCCCATAACTTCTTTTAGAAAAAATTTCACCTGGTATAGAAAATACTGGTTTTGACTGTGTTAACGCATACTTAGCACTAATTAATGAGCCGCTTTTTATATCAGCTTCAACTACCAACAAACCTTCGCTTAAACCTGTAATTATTCTGTTTCTTCTTGGAAAATTGTACGCACTAGGCGGAGTTGAAATTGCAAACTCGCTGATTATAGCACCATTTTGAATCATTAACTCAAATAGAGCCCGATTTTCTCTTGGATAGACTATATCTATACCACAGCCTAACACGCCAACACTATAGCCGCCATTCTGAAGGCAACTTCTGTGCGCAATGCTATCGATACCTCGAGCTAAACCACTCACAATAGAAAAATTAGCCAAAGCAAGCTCTTTTGAAAACAATTGGGCGCATTTTTCGCCATAGCCAGAAGGATACCTTGTACCAACTATGGAAAAAAACAATTTCGAAGGATCAAAATGACCTTTTGCAAATAAAACAATTGGTGGATAATCTATATTTTTTAAATTTTTTGGGTAATTTTCATCAAAATAGCCAATTATAGTAATACCGTTTTTTTCAATATAGGCTAAATCAGCGTCTATTTTTTTTGGATCAATTTTTATGTTACTTTTCTTGTACAATTCTTCTACGCATGAAAAATTTTTTAAATCTTTTACCATAATATTTGAGTTTGAAAGTGCAGCTAAAATCTCACTTCTTTGCAACAAGCAACCTCACAAGACCCCTATAGTAATAATATTCATAAAAACCGCTAAAGCCGACACTTCTTAATATTTCTTTAATTGGAATGTTTATAAAATCAACAGCCAAAGGACACTCAAAATGGTCAAATAGTTTTTTAAACAATAGTGGTTTATTGTAATAATCAAATTCATTGTAATCTAGTATGCAAAACTCACCATTTTGTTTTAAGTTGGCGTAAGCGCTGTTTATTATTTTCTCTCTATCTTTTGGCTCAAAACCATGCAACACAAACGATATAAACACTTTATCTACTAAAAAAGGCGTCTTTTTTCTGATATCGTGTTTAAATATTTTTACATTTTTATAATATTTGCATTTTTTGTAGGCTCTATAAAGCATTGTTTTTCCAATATCTAAACCAATAATCTGCCCTTTTGTGTGGGTTAAAAAATTGCAAAGTGCCATAGCAGAACCACAACCAAAATCCAAAATTGACTGATTTTGTCTTATATTCATATCATTTATAACTTGAGTGAGAAATTTTTTATATGTAAAACCACTAACTAAGCTAATAAGCTCATCGTAAAATAGCGCTTCTAGCCCTTTTACCTCAACTTTACTTAAACTTTTCATAAGCTGGCTATAAACTATAAGAATTCTTTAGAAAAGTCAACCGCTATTTTTTTAGAATCGCAGGGCAGAGTTGATTTAAATCTTCAAGACTGAAATTTTTCATACTCTCCCAAAAAGGAAAAGTCCTGCATTGAATAGGTCTTTTGGGGTAAATTTCACATAAGCCTTCTTTATCTAAAAAACAACACGTATACTCACCATTTACTTTGATGTTTGCAAGGGTAACTTTATCGTAAAATTTTCCCGTATAGGTTTGTAAAAATTGTTCTTTTTCCAAATTCAAGTAAGCAGCAATATCTTCTATATCGCTTTGCGTCAAAAATACATAGCCATCGCCTCTGCAGCAGTAACCTTTGCATATTTTACAGTAGCTATCATCAAAACTGTAACTAAAATCTAGATGTTTTTTACACATACATCGCTTAAAAAGCAACTGTCGCAGTGTGCAAGCCTAGCCGTACAAACATACCTGCCATGCAAAATCAAACCAGAAAAAAAGTTTATCCAATACTTTCTATCGCATATTGCTTTAATAGCCTCTTCTACTTCTTTTGGGTTTTCGTTTTTTGATATACCAAGCCTTTTGCAAACACGTGCCACATGCGTATCTACGCCGACTGCTGGCTCACCAAAACCAAACGCAAGCAGGATATTGGCTGTTTTTTCGCCAACGCCAGGCAATTTTGTAAGCTCTTCAAAATCATTGATAACAGTATTATTAAACTTTTTACAAAGAATATTTGACAACTCAAAAATATTTTTTGCCTTTGCGTTGTGCATGCTGCAAGATGATATAAATTCATTGATTTCTTCAATACTTGATTGTGCTACATCACAGGGTGTTTTAAAGCGCTTAAAAAAATCCTTTGTTATCTTGTTTGTTGTTTTATCCAAACATCGTGCAGACAAAATCAGCGCTATAAGCAGCTCAAATGGGTTTGAGTACTCAAGTTCTAGTTTTGGATCTTTGTAATGCTCGATTACACGCTGAACTATCTCGTTCATTCCTGTTCTCTCACAATGTTTTTCTTTATAAATTCAATAAAATCCTCAAACGGTTTTAAAACATTACTCCTTCTGTCGCCTGCTACAACAACAAGCATAATATCATCGCCTACTTTGAGCCTGCCCTCATTTATAAAAGCCAATACTTCAACTATACCTGGCAAGTCTTTTAGTTCTTCTATTTTTTTGTCTAAAAGTTCTTTGTCGTAACTTAACAGCATTTCTTTTACGATCTTTGATCCATCTTTTGAAGTTTTTCTTACAATTCCGTTATGTATTAAAATCATACCAAGATTTTCGGGATTACTTTTCTGTTTTATTTTTTTTACAATCTCATCAATACTGGGCATCTTCATAAATATACTCCTTGCCTTCAAAATTTTTAAGCTTATATATGCTACCTTGTTTTGAAACAATACGATTTGGCTCAAGTACGACTTTGCCGCCATCATCTACATCGAAAGCAAAAAAAGGCATACACAAACCGCTTATATTATTGCGCAAAGATTCCATTATGTTCAAAGCTTCTTCTAATTTCACCCTAAAGCGCTCATTGCCAATTGCTCGATCGCAACCAAATAAATAATACGGCTTTATGCGTAACTCAACAAGTTTACAAAATAATTCTTTTAATGTTTGAGTATTATTGTTTATATCACGCAATAGAACCGTTTGAGAAACAATGGGAAACCCACTATCTATAATTTTGTTTGAAGCTTCAATAAAGTCCTTAGTAATTTCATTCGGGTGGTTTATGTGTATGGAAAACCATATGGGTTTATATGGCTTTATGGCTTCTAAAAAGGAATTGGTTATTCTATATGGCAAAACACTCAAAGCACGCGTTGCGATTCTTATTAGTGCTATATGTTTTATAGCTTTGATTGCTTTAATTAAGCTAGCTAAACTTTCATCCTCAAAAGTTAGTGGATCGCCACCGCTAATCAAAATCTCTCTTATTTCTTTGTGATTATTTAAGTACTCAATAGTTTTTCTTAAGCTAAATCCATCGTAATTTTGCCAGTTACTCTTTCTAAAGCAAAATCTGCAATTTGCAAAGCACTTGTTAGTAACCACAAGTAAAGCTCTATCAGGGTACCTGTGAATCAAGCCTTCTGATTTTGTGAATTCCTTTTCAAAAAGGGGATCATCTAAGCCAGCATTATCAGTTTTTGAAGTCTCTACAAACTGTTTGATTATTTTATCGCTTTGAAACAAACTCAATAAATACGGTGTAACAAGCGTATCATTTGTACTAACAAAATTTAAGCCAAGGCTTGATACATCTTTTAAAGAGTTCCTTTTTTGCCAATGCCAATCTTTAAAATCCATTAATCAAAAAGCAATGCCTATCATTAATGTATTGGAGTTAACCGCACCATTTGGCTCTTTTAAAGAAGCGCATGACATATGTATAAATCTATCTTCTATAAACATCTTTGTAGACTTTCCAACATTAAATTCAACACCCAAGCCTACTTGAGGCATAAACAAATACTTTGATGCTTGTCCTTTATACTGCAAGGTATTGTATGAAACGCCTAAACCGCCATCTGCAAATGTTCTAAATGTAGCTTCATTTAAAAAGTAATATCTTAAAAGCCCGCTTACACCAAAAGATACACCACTTGTAGGCCTATTTACATAAGCAACAAATGGTTCTGCTATAAGACTGAAATTTTTACTGTAAAAATGCTCAAAATCTACGCTTGCCTTGTAATAGTCATAGTATTGTTTATCCAGCTTAGAAAACCCATTCCCAGTATTTAACAAACCAAAACCATAACCCAAATTATATATAATGCGAGCACTTGCAACACTACTTAATGAAAGCAAGAATAATAAAACAAACAAAATTTTTTTCATCCCATACCTCCTGTTTAAACAGTATAGTAAATTCTTAATCTTTTTCAACATATTTTAAAGTGAATAAAATTTAAGATTTTTATAATCACAAAGCCAGGCCGTTAATTTATCTTAAATAAACATGAGTGATTCTAAACTGCTTATTGTAGTATTTTCTATATTTTGTTGTTTAACCGTTGTACAGAAAAATCATATTTATTCTATGCAGCACAGTGAAGGTCTTCATACTTTAGACTACAAATTTACTTCAAGACTGCCAAGGATCGAACTAGAAGCCAATTTTGAAGATTTTTTGTCGTTTAACAAAAAATTATGCAAAATTCAAACAAAATGATATAAATATGCACTGGAGAGTATGATGGATACACAAAAGAAAAAACTTATTTTTTATTCGCTATTTATCATTATTTGTTATTTTGGTTTGATTTGGCTTATGCCTTACATGGACCCAGATGAAGCAAGGTATGTAGAGATACCACGTGAGATGATGCAGCTTAAACATTACATCATACCATATTTAAATTATACGGTTTATTTAGAAAAACCGCCTTTATACTATTGGATGAATATTATAGCGTTAAAAATTTTTGGTTTTAATGATTTTGCTGGTAGGTTTTGGACAGTAACTATTTCACTGCTTGGAATTTTTTTGAATTACAAGTTTGCAAAAAAAGTCATTAATAAAAAAACGGCGTTTTGGTCATCTTTAATTTTGGCAAGCTCGCTTTACTATTTTTTAATTGGCAGACTAAACCTAATAGACATGACAAATGCATTCTTTATCTCAATGTCAACCTACTGTGGGTATCTTTTCTTAAAAGAACACAAAAAATATTTTTTATACCTTATGTATGCAGGCATGGCATTGGGATTTTTATCAAAAGCGCTAATTGGCATTATCTTTCCGTTTGCAATACTCTTTTTATGGTCTATTTTTACAAAGCAATTCAAAAGCTTTTTTAAGCTTATATCACCTGTCGGTATTATTATACTTTTGGCTTTATGTATGCCGTGGATTTATATGGCTGGAACACAATTGAGTGATTTTTATTACTACTTCTTCCTAAAACAGGAGTTTTTAAGATACCTTGAGCCTCTTGAGCATACACAGCCTATCTGGACGTTCATACCTGTTGTAATTTTTGGGTTTTTGCCATGGATTATATTTGTATTTAGTTTGTTTAAAACCTATAAAGCAACAAAATTCAAAGATATTGAAAAAAACGATTTAATTTTTCTGTTAACTTTTGTGGGATTTATATTTGTTTTTTATAGTTTATCTCAAAGTAAACTGGTGACTTATGTTGCACCATTGTTTTTCCCTGCAGCAATAATATTGGGTAATTTGTTTTCAAAAATTGATACCATAGACAAAAAAGACAAATATATAAATCTAGCTTTATTTAGCATTTTTTTTATCGCATTAGTTGGCTTTTGTTTTATACAAGATGTATATATGAGCAAAGAAAAATGGTTTTTACTAATTTTACCAAGCGCAATCGCATTAATTATACTTGGTGTGTTGCCATTTATTATAAAAGATGCAAAAAAAATCTTCGCTAGTTTGTTTTTTGGTATGCTCATTTTTTATAATCTTGCTATAATACCCACAGCAAGCTACACTATGTATTACAAAACCACAAAACCCGTCGCTTTATTTGTCAACAAAATATACAAAAAGGGCGATATTTTAGCTTCTTATAAGTTGTATAGGCAATCGTTTAACTATTACACACAAAAAAGAACAGTCCAGGTAGACAGTATTAATGAGCTTGGTTTCGGATACAGGCACTTATCGCCAAAAGGACAAGAAATCTGGTTTCCAACCATTGAACAATTTAAAAAAGTGTGGGATTCAGACCATAAGGTAATTTTACTTATTAAAACAAAAGAGATACCAAAATTCGCATACAAACACTACTTTATTTTGCTTAAAGAACCTTATTTTAGCATCTTATCCAACAAGGGGCGTTTAGATTAATTGAGAAAATTCTTTATCTTACTTGCACTGTTGTTTCTAATAGTTTCTGCAATAGGTTTTTTTGCTGATTTTAAAAAAGCTGTGCAATCTTTAGAATATTTTGATACAATATATTTGGTTGGTGCGGCTATTTTTGGGTTTGGAAATGATTTTATAAAATTTTTTAGATGGCATTTATACATAAAAAAATTACACATTAATGTAGGTTTTTTTACCGATTTGAGAATTTTTTTGTGCGGTCTTGCAATGAGCGTTACACCTGTAAAATTTGGCTATACGATAAAAAATTACATCATAGAAAATATTACAAAAACACCATTTAAAAAGACATTATCAGCTACATTTGCAGAAATTTATGTTGATTTTTTGGTACTTTCTGTGATATCTTTATTGGGCATGTTTTATTTGAAAAAGTTTTCTGTAATTGGAGCAGTACTTATTATTATAGTAAGTGTAATTTTTTACCCAAGCGTTTTTAAAAAGATATTTATACAGTTTAGAACTATCTTGCCGTATACAATAAGAAAGTACTACATGGTCTTAAAAGACATGGTTTCTTTTTTTTCCATAGGTCTTTTTGGAGAAGTTATTTTAATTACAATACTAGCGTGGCTAAGTGAAGGCATATCCCTTAGTTTAATTTTAAAAGGTTTTGGTTTTGATGTCAATATAATAAAAACTACTATAATATTTGGCTTTGCAACACTAGCTGGCAGTTTATCAATGCTGCCTGGTGGCTTAATTGTCTCGGATATAACACTATTTGGTTTGCTTGTCTACATTGGAATACCAGCGTATATTAGTCTGGGCGCAACAATTTTAGCAAGAATTTGCACATTGTGGTTATCCGTAATTGTGGGCAACAGCGCTTTATTTTTGAACAGAAAAGTTTTCTTTGGAGTACAAAAATGATATCAATTGTTATACCTGTTTACAATGAAGAAGAAAATATAACATCGTTACACAAAAGGCTATTCAAAGTTTTAAATTCCCAGAATGAAGGCTATGAGATTATATATGTTGATGATGGCAGCAAAGACAATTCCCTAAACATTTTAAAAAACCTAAAAGGCAATGTAAAAGTAGTAGAACTTGCTAGAAACTACGGCCAGCATGCAGCTATTTTTGCAGGATTTAGCATGGTTAGTGGAGATAAAGTTATTACAATGGATGCCGATCTTCAAAATCCACCAGAAGAAATACCAAAAATTCTCGAAAAATTCAATGAAGGCTATGATGTTATAGCTACAGTAAGACAACAAAGGAAAGATTCTATTTTTAGAAAATTTTCATCACATCTAAATAACTATATTACAAAAAAAATTACAAAAGTGGATTTAAACGACTGGGGCTGTATGCTTAGAGGATATAGAAAAAAAATAGTTGAGCGCATGTTAAACAACGACGAAAAAACTGTGTTTATACCAGCAATTGCAACTTATTACACAAAAAATATCATTGAGATCCCAATAGAACACAGTCAAAGACAAGCTGGAAAATCCAAATACTCACTAATAAAACTCGTAAATCTAATGTTTGATCTTATGACATCGTTTTCAAATTTGCCGCTTGAAATACTTTTGTATGGTGGTATAGCAACGGCTGCTTTTGGCATTTTGCTAGGTATTGTTTTGGCACTTGGAAGGATATTTTATGGTGTTGAGTGGGCTTTGGGCGGTGTGTTTTCGCTCTTTAGTGTGCTTTTTGTGCTAATTGGAGCTCAATTTTTTGCATTTGGTATACTAGGTGAGTACATCGGAAGAATCTATAAACAAGTAAAGAACAGACCCGTATTTGTAATTGAAAATATCTATGAGTCAAAAGAAGATAAACAATGAAAACGGTTGCTTTTGCCTATCACAATATGGGCGTAATTGGCCTAAACGCTCTAAAAAAACACGGATTTGATATTGAATGCGTTTTTACACACAAAGACGATGACAACGAAAATATATGGTTTGAAAGCGCTCAAACTTGGTGCACAAAAAATGACGTAAACTATTTTGCACCAGAAAATGTAAATACAAAAGAATGGATTGATAAAATTAGCCTTTTAAAACCCGATATTATCTTTTCATTCTATTACAGAAATCTTATATGCGAAGATATCTTAAAAATACCTAAGTTTAAAGCTATAAATCTGCATGGCTCCTGTTTACCTGATTATCGCGGCAGAGCACCAGTCAATTGGGTACTTGTAAATGGTGAAAAACGCACAGGTGTTACACTTCACTATATGGTCAAAAAACCCGATGCAGGTGATATCATTGCACAAAAGTGCATAGATATTGATTTTTATGATACTGCAAAAACTTTGTTTGAAAAATTAGAAAAATTAGCTGCTTCTATACTTGATGAAGCATTACCAAATATTAAAAACAACACAATAAAACCCATAAAGCAAGATGAAACAAAAGCAAGCTATTTTGGTAGAAGAACAAAGCAGGACGGCTTAATCGATTTTGAAAAAAACTCAATTGAAATATACAATCTAATTAGGGCTGTAACAAAACCCTACCCTGGCGCTTTTTGCCACTACAAAGGCAAGGAATTAATTATCTGGTGGGCACTGCCAAACAATGTTAAATTACAGCCAAAGCAGATTGCCATAATTGGAGAAAATGTTTATATTGGCACAAAAAAAGGCTCACTTGAGCTAAAAGAAATAGAGTACGACAGCAAAATATACAAAGAAAAAGAAATTTCAAATCTTTTAAAAGGAGGACATTTGTGAAGATACTTATTTTAGGCGTAAATGGTTTTATTGGTTATCATCTTACAAAAGAAATTCTTGCGACGACAGACTGGGAAGTCTATGGCATGGATATAGATGATAACCGCATAAACGAGCTTGAAAACTCAAGACTACATTTTGTTGAAGGTGATATAGAAATAAATAAAGAGTGGATTGAGTACAATATAAAAAAATGCGATACTGTTATGCCACTTGTTGCTATAGCAACGCCAAAAATGTATGTAGAAAACCCTTTGAGGGTATTTCACCTGGATTTTGAGGCAAACTTAGATATTATAAAAAAATGTGCAAAGTACAAAAAACGCATTGTTTTTCCATCGACTTCAGAGGTTTACGGTATAAGTCCTGATGCTGAGTTTGACGAAGACAAAAGCCCATTATGCACAGGCCCTATTAATAAAGAGCGCTGGATTTATTCTGCTTCCAAGCAATTGTTAGATAGAGTTATTTGGGCTTATGGCAATCACGAAAATCTACCATTTACACTCTTTAGACCATTCAACTGGATTGGACCAAAGCTGGATTCAATTGAAATTGCAAAAGAAGGCTCATCGCGGGTTGTTACGCAATTTATAGCCTCACTGCTTTTTAAAAAGCCTATTTACTTAGTTGACGGTGGCAAACAGATGCGCTGCTTTACATACATTAGTGATGGCATTGCTGCTCTAATCAAAATTTTAAAAAACGAAAACAATATTTGCAATAAACAAATTATAAACATTGGAAACCCAAAAAACAACATATCGATAAAAGATCTTGCTTATCTAATGAGGGATATTTTCTCCAAACACGAAAAGCACAAAAATGACAAAGAATTTTCTCAGATTATGGAAATAGATTCAAAAGAATTTTACGGAGAGTCGTATCAAGATATATATAATAGAAAGCCTTCCATAGAAAAGGCCAAAAAAATGCTTAATTGGGAGCCAACAGTAGATTTAGAGGAGGCTTTAAAGCTTGCCATTGACGCTTTTATAAATGAGTATGAATAGTATTATTATTAAAGTTGACGTAGATACATTTAACGGCTTAGAAAATGGTGTGCCAAAACTCATTAAGGTATTTGATGAATTCAATATAAAAGCTACGTTCTATGTAACGCTTGGACCTGATAATTCCGGTAAGGCTATCGTAAATCTTTTAAAGCCTTCTTTTTTAAAAAAGATGCTAAAAACTAAAGCAACTAGTTCTTATGGTTTTAAAACGGCCCTTTACGGTACAATACTAAAACCGCCAATACTTGCTTGGCTAAAGGATAATTTACTTAAAATACAATCCATGGGACATGAAGTTGAATTTCACGCATACGATCATAGATTATGGCAAGATAAGATATATAATTTGAGTTACACCGATATTAAAGACTGGTTTGAAAAAGGTATATCAGCCTACTTTTCTATATACAAAAAATACCCTAAATCGTTTGGTGCACCAGGGTGGGTATGCTCTCAAAAGGCTCTAAATTATATTAAAGGTTTGAAGTTTATAAAATTTTTAAGCCTATCTCGAGCAGATACGCCCTTCATTGAAGAAACCACGCAGTTAGTTGAGATACCATCAAACCTGCCATGCTTGGAAGAAAACCCAAAAGATTTTACAGACGTTGCTGACAAAGCGATAAACAAAACAAAAAATGGCGTTTTGCCCGTACACGCAGAAATTGAAGGTGGGCCTTTTATTGATAAATTTATCAAACTATTAAATTTAATAAAAAGTAATACAAACTTTTTGACCATGAATGAGTATTTTTTAGAGCTGGATAAAAAAAACTTAAATGTTAGAAAATTTGAATCAAAAATACTTCCAGGGAGGGCTTTTAGCTGTTTGGTGTAAAACTATTTGATAGATACATATTGCTAAATCTTATAAAATCTTTTTTTGCTAGTCTTATAATTATCACAGTGGTTATGCTTATTGGTGATATGGTTAAATTTTCCGATGTACTTTTTTCTACAGGCACAAATTTACTTGATATGTTAATGATACTTGCTTACATGGCTTTATTTTTGGCAATTTTTACAATACCTATGAGTTTAATGCTATCCATTAACCTTACATACACTCAAATGTCTAAAAACTTAGAAATAGATATTGCAAAAACTATGGGACTTTCCACATTTAGAATATACAAAAGTGCGCTTTTGTTTACATTTATAGTTTTTCTTCTTTTGCTTTTTATTGTAGCATACCTTTCGCCTATAGCTAACGCTTCTTATAGAAACAAACTCTACAGACTAGCAAAGAACAATGTCCAAGCGGGTCTATCGGAAAACACTTTTTTTAAGACAAAAAACTTTACAATATACGCAAACACACTATCTGCTAACCATAATACGGCTTATGATGTACTCGTGGATATAGAAAATAAAATTATAAAAGCAAAAAAAGTTGAGTTTGTGGACACAGCGGACGGATTTGCCTTAAAATGTTTTGATGGGAATGTATTTTATAGGGATAAAAATAGTATAAATACTGCATACTTTAAAGTATACACAGCAGTTATGAAGTTTTCTGATTTAACTTATAACTTTGCAAACGATCCAGGTTTTATGCCTATAAACAGACTTATAAAATATATTAAAACACATCCGCAAAGCACAGATGCATTATTTGAGTTGCACCAGATGTTTGTACTTTCAACCAGCGTGTTTATTTTGTCTTTAATTGGTTTTGTTTCTGCTTTAAGTTTTTATAGATCTGGGAAAACTTTTGGTATAATATTTAGCATGTTTTCTTTTGTGGTTTTTTATGTGCTTGAAACATTCGGTAAAAGTTTATATGCAAGCAACAACATTTATTATGCAATATGGCTGCCTAATCTGATTTTGTTTCCTATTGCTATAATAGCTTTTGTAATAAAATCAAGGAGGTAAGTTTTTGAAAGGATTTAAAGATACATTACCAGATACAGTGAAAAAATGGCAATTGCTTGAAGAAACAGCCAAAAATTTGCTTGAGTCTTTTGGGTATAGCCAAATAAGAACACCAATAATAGAGAAAACTTCTCTCTTTGAAAGGGGTGTAGGTGATGCTACAGATATAGTAGAAAAAGAAATGTACACATTTTTAGATAAATCTGGCGAATCTGTTACGCTTAGACCTGAGGGTACAGCTGGCATTGCAAGGGCGTTTATAGAAAACAAACTAGAAACATCAATATTCAATAAACTATACTACATAGGGCCAATGTTTCGCTATGAAAGGCCACAAAAAGGACGCCTTAGACAATTTCATCAAATTGGCGCAGAGTGTTTTGGCATTAAAAACCCAGCAGTTGACGCAGAAATTGTGTATATAAATAAATTATTATTTGAAAAATTAAACATAAAAGCAAATTTAGAAATAAACAATATTGGCTGTCCTTTATGCAGACCAGCATATTCAAAAGCTTTGATTGATTATTTTAAAAACCACGAAGAATCTTTATGTGCAGATTGCCAAAAAAGATTGTATAAAAATCCGCTGAGAATTCTTGATTGCAAAAACGAAAAGTGTAAAATCACAGCCAAGGGTGCGCCGAGGTTAAAAGATTATGTGTGCGAAAATTGTCAAAATCACTACAATGGTGTAAAAGAATGCCTTGACACACTAAATATTGAATATGTAGAAAACGATATGCTAGTTAGGGGGTTGGATTATTACACAAGCTTTGTTTTCGAGCTTGTCGATACAATTACGCTTTCTGCTGGCGGGCGCTATGATAACCTTATTGCAGACTTGGGTGGAAACAATATTTGCGGCGTCGGGTTTGCACTTGGGCAAGAACGGCTTATTGATATTATGGATATAGAATCAAAAAATACAATTGGTATATACATAGCAAATTTAGGTGTTAGCTTATATGCACTCAAAATATTGCAAATTTTAAAAGATTTGTCTTATAACGTGTACTGTGAGTATGATTCAAAAAGTTTAAAAAGCATGCTAAAAAAAGCTGATAAACTAAACGCAACCGTTTCAATTATAGTAGGTGAAGAAGAATTCAAAAATAACACATGTATTGTAAGAAATATGAAACAATCGTCGCAGGAAATCATTAAACTAAACCAAATAGAAAGCACTTTAAAAGGAGTTTTGTATGCCACTTGATAGGACTGTTTATTGTGGAAATGTTAATGAAAATTTACTAGGTAGCGAAGTTAACCTTTATGGTTGGGTTCAAAACTGGAGAGATCACGGTGGGGTGATTTTTATTGACTTAAAAGATAGAGAAGGCATAGTACAGATTGTTTTTGATCCTAAAGAAAATAAAGAATTGCATGAAAAAGCTCATACGCTAAGAAGTCAGTACTGCATAAAGGCAAATGGCATAGTTAGGCTAAGGCCTGAAGGTACGCAAAACCAAAACTTAAAAACAGGTAAAGTGGAAGTGTTGGCTAAAAATTTAGACATCCTCTCAACCAGCGATGTACCTCCTTTGCCTGTTGAAGAGTATGTCAATGCAAGCGAAGAAACGCGACTCAAATACCGCTACCTTGACCTTAGAAAACCAACCATGCAAAGAAACCTCATTACTCGCTATAAGGCAGCGTTTGCTGCAAGAAAATACTTAGACTCGCAGGGATTCATCGATATAGAAACGCCAATGCTGACAAAAAGCACTCCAGAAGGCGCAAGGGATTTTCTTGTACCCAGTAGATTGGATCCAGGCAAATTCTATGCCCTGCCACAATCACCTCAGCTTTTCAAACAGTTGTTAATGGTTTCAGGTTTTGATAAGTATTATCAAATAACAAAATGCTTTAGAGATGAAGACCTAAGGGCAGACAGACAACCTGAATTTACACAAATTGATCTTGAGATGAGTTTTGTTGACGAAGAAGATGTTATGCAAATTACAGAAGGCATAATCTACTCAATTTTTAAAGAAACGCTAGGGCTTGAACTTAAGATACCATTTAAGCGCATATCCTACGATGAAGCAATGAGCCGTTTTGGTTCTGATAAACCAGATATGAGGTATGGTTTAGAGCTAAAAGACATAACAGACATTGCGCGCGTTTGCGATTTTCAGGTATTTAACGCAGCTGCTCAAAAAGGCATGGTGTGCGCCATTAATGCCAAAGGGTGTGAGTGGTTTTCAAGAAAAGAAATTGACGAGTTAACCAAACTTGTCAGTGTATTTAAAGCCAAAGGTCTTGCGTGGATAAAAATTAGAGAAAACGAGCTCCAATCACCTGTTGTAAAATTTTTCAAAAAAGAACACTTAGATGAGATACTAAAAAGATTGGACGCAAAAGTAGGCGACATTATTTTCTTTGTTGCCGATAAAAAAGAAATCGTATACAATGCCCTCGGTGCTTTAAGGGTTGAGCTTGCTAAACGACTTAATCTTGCAAATAAAGATGAGTTTAATTTTACCTGGGTTGTTGATTTTCCATTATTTGAATACAACGAAGATGAAAAAAGATGGGATGCCATGCATCATCCTTTTACATCACCCAAACGTGAAGACGTAGAATTCATTGAAGAGCATCCAGAACGCGTAAAAGCAAGAGCCTACGACATTACCTTAAACGGTACAGAAGTAGGCGGTGGCAGCATCAGAATTCACAGAAGCGACCTTCAGGAAAAAATGTTTAAAGTACTAAACATATCAGAGGATCAAGCAAAGCTAAAGTTTGGATTTTTGATTGATGCTTTAAAATACGGTGCCCCACCTCATGGAGGTCTTGCTATAGGCTTTGATAGGCTTGTCACGCTGATTTTGAAAGAAGAGTCAATTAGAGAAGTTATAGCTTTCCCAAAAACCCAAAAAGGTGTGTGCCCATTAACTATAGCACCAAATGAAGTAGATCAAAAACAACTTGATGAGTTATCTTTAAGGATAGTTTTAAAGAAAAATTAAAAAATGGTGGGCGATACAGGTATCGAACCTGTGACCTCTTGCGTGTGAAGCAAGCGCTCTTCCACTGAGCTAATCGCCCATCTTCAAGGTTTATTATGGTAAAATTTGTTTTATTTGTCAAATACTTATGAAAGATAAATTATATTTGATAGATGGAAACTCTTTTCTATATAGGTTTTTTTATGCAATAAAAAATCTATCAAGCAATGATTTTCCAACAAGCGTAATTTTTGGGTTCTCAAGGCTGCTTTTATCATTAAAAGATGCCTCATACATACTGATTTGTTTTGATTCAAAAGAAAAAACATTTAGAAAAGAAATGTTTGATGATTACAAAAAACAACGTCCATTAATGCCACAGACTCTAGCTGTTCAAATTGAGCCAACAAAAGAAATAATAAAAGCCTTTGGCGTAAAATACTTAGAAATTGCTGGATTTGAAGCTGACGATATAATCGCAACGCTTGCAAATCAATTTAATAAAAACTACGATGTAATAATTGTAACGCAAGATAAAGATCTATACCAGCTTGTTAACGATAGTATTTTTATATATGACCCTGTAAAAAATGTCACTTATGATTACAAAAAAACCGTTGAAAAATTTGAAATCGAACCTGCACAAATTAGTGATTTTTTAGCACTAGCAGGTGATTCCTCAGATGGTATACCAGGTATTAATGGCATTGGCCTAAAAACAGCCGTAAAACTATTAAAAGACTATAAAAATATTGATGGTATTATTCAAAATAAAGATAAATTACCTCAAAAAATAAAAGGTAATATTGACGAAGAAAAGTTAAAATTATACAAATCTTTAACTACTTTAGATAAAAATATAAACATCGACAATATTTCGATTAACTACATCAAAAAAACCGCTTCAGACACAAAAACACTTAAAAATTTGTTTGAAAAGTACAACTTCAAAAGTCTAATAGGCAAATTAGAACCCCAACAAAATTATACCAGCAAAAATAATAAACCGCTTTTATTTGACATCAAAATACCAAAAGTTGAAACAGATGAAGCTAGCCTTCTTGAACTTGCAGCTTATTTAATTCAGCCAAGAAGCGCAGGCAATATTAATAAGTGTGCTTTGTTTATAGATAAAAATCTATATGAAAAAATCATAACAATGGAAGAAAGTGAAAAAGTCTCCTATCTTAAACCGATCTTTTTGGATTTGATAAAAAAACTTGATCTAGAATTCTTATTATTTGAAGTAGAGTTACCCCTTCGAAAAATCCTAAAAAAAATGGAACAAGAAGGCATTGCTGTAGATATAGAAAAATTAAAACACTACAAAACACTCATAAATGTCTTAATAGAAGAAAAACATTCTTCAATAGAAAATATAATCGGTCCATGCAATATAAACTCACCAAAGGAACTAGCATTTGCACTTTATGAACAATTAGGCTTAAAATCAACTAAAAAAATTAAAACAGGATTTTCTACAGATTCAGAAACGCTACAGCAGCTAGACCATCCTGTTGCAAAACTCATAATTGAATATAGAATACTAACAAAACTGCTGTCTACCTACATAGAACCTTTTTTGAACAATGTTGATAAAACTAACCGCATACATACAACATTTAATCAAACGCTTACGCTCACTGGAAGGCTATCTTCTTCAAACCCAAATATGCAAAATTTACCAATTGACAACTCTTTTTTTAACATTAGAGAAGCGATTGTTGCAAAAAATGGTTATAGTCTAATTTGTGCAGATTATTCTCAAATTGAACTAAGGGTTTTGGCTGAACTTTCAAAAGATCCTATCCTTATTGATATATTTAAAAAAGATTTGGACATACATACACAAACCGCCGTAGAATTGTTTAATATTTTGCCAGAAACAGTAGACACTCACACAAGACGGATTGCTAAAACAATTAATTTTGGTATTATCTACGGTATGGGTGCTCAAAGCTTAGCAAAAACACTCTCCATAACACCTCAAAAAGCTTCTCAATATATCCAGCGTTATTTTGAGAGATTTTCAAAAGCAAAAGAATTTATAGACCAAACACTAAAAGAAGCAAAAGGTTTAGGTTATACTCAGACATATTTTAATAGAAGACGCTATTTCGATAATATAAACAGTCCAAATAAAAAATTATCTGAATTTGAAAAGAGAGCTGCAGTAAATGCAAAAATTCAAGGTACAGCAGCAGATATTATAAAAATTGCTATGGTTAAATTGGATAAAGCACTTCAAAACCTTGATGCTACAGTTGTATTGCAAATCCATGATGAGTTATTGATTGAATGCAAAGATAATCTGATTGAAGAAGTAAAACTCATTGTAAAAGAGTCAATGGAAAAAGCTCTAGATTTTGATGTGCCTTTAAAGGTTAATGTTGGCGTTGGCAAAAACTGGCATGAAGCTAAGACTTAATGTATGATTTTTTTAGATAGACTAAATGGCATAAAAGGCCCAAAAACACCTGTGTGGCTTATGAGGCAAGCAGGCAGGGCACTAAAGGAGTATAGAGATTTAAGACGCGATTATTCCTTTTTACAGATGTGCACAGTGCCAGAACTCGTAGCAAAAACAACATTGCTTCCAGTTGATATATTGGGCGTAGATGCTGCTATATTATTTTCTGATATACTAATTCCCCTTCTTGCTTTAAATGCTAAGATTTTTTACCATGAGGGCACACCTCCCGTTGTAGAAATTGATATTAACAATTTACACTACAATGGTCTTTCAAATAAACTAAATTTTGTTTTTGAAGGTATCAAATTAATAAAAACCCAAACAAACAGGCCACTGATTGGCTTTGCTGCAGGCCCATTTACGCTATTTTGCTACCTTTTTAACGATGCTAAGTTTTATTCTCCGAAAGCCTTCCTTTATCAAGAAACAAAAAAATTTAAAAAAATCATGGAACTGTTAACTACACTTACTATAGATTATCTAAACGCGCAGCTTAAAAGTGGCTGTGATTGTTATCAGTTGTTTGACAGCTGGGCGGGTATTTTACCGCCAAAGATCTACAAAGAGTATGTTTTTGATTACAATTTAAGAATTTTAAGTTCTCTAAAAAAACCCTCTATTTATTTTGCACATTCTGCAAACCACTTAATAGATTATATTTTAGATTTGCCTACCAATGCGTATAGTTTTGATTGGAAAGTCGATTTAAAGAC
Organism: Desulfurella amilsii; assembly: GCF_002119425.1. Classification (NCBI taxonomy): domain Bacteria; kingdom Pseudomonadati; phylum Campylobacterota; class Desulfurellia; order Desulfurellales; family Desulfurellaceae; genus Desulfurella; species Desulfurella amilsii. Next base: position 685,925 of record NZ_MDSU01000018.1, read on the forward strand.
AATTTCAAAAAAAACTGACAAATGCCTGCAAGGCAACCTGGATAACACTATCCTTCTAACCAACAAAGAAACAATCAAAAAACATACACACGATGTGCTAAATAACATGCAGGGGCTCTTGCATATTTTTAATCTAGGCCATGGTGTTCTACCCCAAACCCCACAGGATAATTTAAAATTTTTAGTGGATGTTGTGCGTGAGTATAACAATAACTAATTTAGGCTATGTCTCAAAAAGATTAGAGTGTTTTAGCTTTTTGTTTTATATGTTTAACGATAAACACATATCAAACATTAAAAACCCAATCGCCAGAAATATATTTGCTACAATTATGCTAAGTAGAGCTTACTCAACCTGCAAAATTTTAAAAAAAGCCCCTTCGCCTCTGTTGGATATCACCAAATCTCAGGCCAGCAAATTGCAAAAAATTCTAAATATACAAGTAAATCATTGCTTTTCTTACTCAAAACCATTTTGTAAAGACAAAAACACCACCATGTTTCCACTCTACACAGTATACTCAAATACGCTGTATGGGATTTTATTTGATAAAAAGCCAAAAAAAATTTTACCGCCACTATGTGCCTTCAAAGAATTCAACGCATTTTATATTCAAAAATTACAGGATAAATTCACAGCGCTCCACCCACAGGCAGTAATTTTTTCTAACCACAGCCTACCTTTAAGCCTTGCAAAAAAAGATTCCTACGAAAAGGACACATATGTATTCTGCAATCTTTTAGCCACAAACCTCAACTTAAAAGAATACTACATATCGTTTCAATCAAAGCTTGGCCTAGTTAAGTGGATTGAGCCTTCTACGCTTAATACCCTAAAATCACTAAAAAATAAAAGCGTCCTTATAGTACCTGTAAGTTTTGTGTCGGATAACACTGAAACGCTTTACGAAATAGATTATATGTATGCTCAAGTTGCCAAAAATTTAAACATAAAATTGGAAAGATTAGAGTGTTTTAATGATAGCAATGATTTTATAGAAATCTTGTCAAAAATTTTATTGAGGTATATATGAAAGCAATTGTCATAGGAGCGGGTATATCCGGCCTATCTTGCGCTTATTTACTACAAAAAGAAGGTTTTGATGTTGTTGTGCTTGAAAAAGAAGATTATGTTGGCGGAAAAATAAGAACTATTAAAGAAAATGACTATTTAATTGAAGCCGGACCCAATGGCTTTTTATATAGTGAAAATACAATAAGGTTTATTGAGCAAGCAGGTTTTTCGCATGATCTCATAGAAGCCAAGCAATCATCCAATAGAAAATTTATATATGACGGTAGACTATATGAAATCCCTCAAAAACAACAAAAATTGCTTTTTGATAATTTTTTAAGCATAAAATCAAAATTAGCTCTATTAAAAGAGCCATTTGTAAAACCCAACCCAGATGACGAAACCGTTGCAGAATTTGTAATAAGACGCTTGGGCAAAGAATTTTTGGATAAATTGATTGGACCTATGTCGCTTGGCATATACGCAGCAGACCCTTATACCATGAGCATAACCTCTAATTTTAAGCGTATAAAAGAAATAGAATCAACGTACGGCTCGCTTATTAAAGGTTTGGTAAAACTTATGAGTCAAAAAAAAGCAAACGCTTCTTCTGCAAGTGGCCAATTTTCAAAGCAACTATACTCGTTTAAAGATGGCATGCAATCTTTTATAGAACACTTAGCACAATCCATAAATGTTTTAAATGGATATAATGTAAAGTCAATAGAAAAAACATCGAAGTATGTCATTTACACAGATTCTGCTAAATTTGATGCAGATATCGTTGTGTTTGCTGCGCCTTCTTTTGAAGTAGCAAAAATTATAGAAAACCTTGACAAACAGCTGCCCAATTATCTTATCAGTATCCCCTACTCACCAATTGTGCTTGTGGCGCTTGCCTTTAGTAAAAAATTTGCAAATAACACAGTTGGCTCTTATGGGTATTTATTTGATTTAAACAAAATCAACAGCACCATTGGTGTGCTTTTTGATTCAAGTATTTTTGATTATAGAAGCAGTGACGATAGGTTTTTGGTAAGAATGTTTTTAGGTGGGGCTCTAAGACAGGGTGTTATACAAAAAAATAATTTAGAGGTGCTTCAAAGTGCTATTGCAGAACTCCAGCGCAGTGCAAAAATCTTTGCACCTTTTGAATATTACAAAATTATAAAGTACACTAAAGCAATTCCTCAGTATCTAATGGACCATAAAGAAATTATTAATTTAGCCCAAGCGTTTGAATCTAAAAATCCTGGAATATACTTTGTTGGCAATGCTTTTTATGGTGTTGGGTTTAATGATTGTATAAATAATTCTTATAATCTAATTAAAAAAATAAAGTCGATTTAATTAAAAAAATTATTGCATTAATATAACACTATTGTATAATATATGTAAGAAATTTACATTTGGAGGTGTTTTATGAAACGTTTGTTAGTTTTGTTCGCTTTGGTTGGCTTTCTCACATCTCTACCCATTAAATACGCATACAGCGCAACAGCCCTTGCTGAAAAAAAAATTAAAGAGGCTAAAACTTGCATCCACAATGTAAGTGTGCAGGAAGCTAAAAAACTCATTAAAAACGGATCTGTAATCTTAGATGCAAGGGAGTACCCAGAGTATGCAGCTGGCCACATACCTGGTGCAATCTGGGCACCAAGAGGATTAATTGACTTTCAAGGTCCTACATGGTTTCCAGATAAAAATAAAACATACTTAACTTACTGCAAAACTGGCGGAAGGGGCGTTATAGTAGCCTATGAGTTAAAAGAGTTGGGTTACGACAATGTGGTAAACCTCGATGGTGGTTTTGATGCATGGGAAAGAGATGGTGAGCCTATTGAAAAAGGTGCACCAGAAGGCCCTGGAAAAGGAATTAAAAAATAAGTACCCCCCCCCACTTAATTTGGCCATCTGCGCATTGGCCAGGTGGCCTTGACAAAATTGTAAATTTGTTTACATTTTTGTATCTTATTGTTTAATCTATAGCTAAAAAACTTCAAAAAATATTGATATTCCAATAGTAGAACAAATATTGCTACCTGCATTGCGTGACTTTTTGTGGAGGTTTAGCGTGGCTTCTAAGTTTTATAAATTTTGTTGGGCTGTTTTTTTTATTTTAACACCAAACATTGCCCTTGCCCAAAATAATACTATCAATCAAGCAAATACGGCATGGATGTTAGTTTCAACTGCACTTGTCTTGTCAATGACACCCGTTGGGTTAGGTTTATTTTATGGTGGCATGGTACGTTCAAAAAATATATTAAACACAATAGGCATGTCTTTAATTTCTTTAGCAATTGTTAGCATACTGTGGATTTTTATTGGATATACTTTGGCTTTTGGTCCAGATACGTATGGTATAATTGGAAATTTAAAATATTTATTTTTAAATAATATTTCACTAAACTCTATAAAAAATACAATCCCTACATATTTATACTGCACTTTCCAGCTTTCATTTGCTGCTGTAACATTAGCCTTAATTAGCGGAAGTGTTGTGGAAAGAATAAAATTTTCTTCATGGATAATATTTGGAAGCTTATGGATAATATTTGTATATGCTCCCATTGCTCATTGGGTTTGGGGTGGTGGCTTTTTGCAAAAACTTGGCGTTTTAGATTTTGCAGGTGGGTTGGTAGTAGAAGCTAACTCTGGAATTTCTGGTTTAGTATTAGCTCTTAGTGTAGGAAAACGAAGAGATTTTAAAAAAACTATAATACCACCTTCTTCAATAGCTCTAACACTGGCAGGCGCTGGCTTGTTATGGATAGGTTGGTTTGGGTTTAATGCTGGTAGTGCTATTGGTTCAAATGCCCTTTCTAGCTATGTATTTTTATCAACAAATACAGCCGCAGCGGCTGGCGCTTTAAGTTGGATGTTTATTGAGTGGATTTTCCATAAGCATCCAACAATGCTGGGTGCGGCAAGCGGTGCAATTGCAGGTCTTGTAGCTATAACACCTGCGTGTGGTTTTGTTGGTATAGGCTCTAGTTTGCTTATTGGTGCAATTGCTGGAGTGATAAGTTTTTTAGGTGTGACTTTCTTAAAATACAAGTTTTCTTACGACGATTCTTTAGATGTATTTGGCGTGCATGGTTTAAATGGTATATTTGGCATAATCGCAACAGGGTTTTTTGCTACAACATTAGTGGGACCAAAAAATGGATTTTTTTTTGGCGATTATAAAACGCTTTTTATACAACTGCTGGCTTTGTTTATAACAATAACATATGCTGCTTGTTCAACATTTGTAATTGCAAAAATTACATCCCTACTAACGAATGGCTTGCGTATTAATGAAGAAGACGAGCAAAAAGGTCTAGATATTGCTACACATACGGAAACAGGCTTTGACATTTAAATTGACAAAAAATTAAAATTTAGCTAATATATTTAAAGATTTTGGGGCTATAGCTCAGCTGGGAGAGCGCTTGGCTGGCAGCCAAGAGGTCAGGGGTTCGATCCCCCTTAGCTCCACCAAACATATATTTTTGCCATATCAAGCCAGATACAGTGTCTGTTATAGATGGCTGTTTTGTGACACTGCCTAAAACAAAAGCTCTAATATCTAATTTCAGGACAAAGATAATGTTGAAAAATTTTATAATTGGCTAGAAAACATTGAACTTGATATAAAAAAGATGCAATACGACATACCACAAACTTTTTTAGAAATTTAATTGGCAAAAAGGATTAAAAAACTTTTTTTGCTCAAAATATAGCAAAATATAAACAGATAAACATATAGCGGTATTAATAGCAAGGAGAATTATCATTTGGTATTTTACAGCTTCTATAGGGTTTATGCCTGATAAGATCTGACCTGTCATCATGCCAGGAAGGCTTACAATACCCATTGCGCTTACGCTTGCAAGCTGGGGTGTAAGACTTGAGCGAAAAGCCTTTTGTTTTAGCTCAATAACCGCTTCTTTTGGTGTTGCCCCTAAAGAAAGCAACTCTTCAATATAGTATCTATTTTGCTGTATTTCGCTAAAAAAACGCTCGACTGAGATAGTTATAGAATTCATAGAATTACCCACGATCATACCAGCTAATGGAATAAAATACCTAGCTTCAAATGGATTTTTTAGGCCTATACTGACAATAGACATAAAAAGCGTAACAATAAGCCCTGTAATAAAAATAGCTCCAAAAATAATAACATTTGCATGCGTAAATTTTACTTTTGTTCGTTCTTTTATAATGTTTGCTGCAAACATAACCATTACAGCGTAGTATACAATTATTAGCGCCGCATTGTTTATCTGAAAAATAAACTTTAAAATATAGCCAATTAACAACAACTGAACGCTCATCCTTGCAAATGAAAATACAATGTCTTTTGTTAGCTTTAATTTTTCTGTATAGTTTACAAAGAAAGCAACGCCTAGCATTAAATATGAAATAATTAGCTGTAGAAGCGATATTGTTTCAACTTGCACTTGCATAGCTATCCTCAATTGAAATTATTTGCGTGCAAAATTGCCTAACAGAATCAGCATGAAACGAAGCAATAATAAGCTTTTTTTCAGATAATTCTTTTAATAGTTTTAATGTTTTTTGCTCCATTTTAGCATCTAGTGCGCTTGTTGGCTCATCTAATAACAAACACTCAGGATCAAGCAAAATAGCCCTAATGAGAGCGATGCGTAGTTTTTCACCACCAGATAATTGGATAATATTTTTTAACAGTGCTTCTTTAAGTTCAAAATATTCTAGTAAATCATAAAGTTTTTTTTCATCAAAAATCTTTTCTGAGTTTACCCTAAAGCTAAATGGCAGTCTAATACATTCAACAACACTCATTTGACCAAGGATAGGCATCTGAGGCACGTATATACAATGAGATCGAAAGGTAGGCATATCAAGTGTATCGACTAATACGCCTTTATAAAAAATTTCTCCAAATTGAGGCGATTCTAATGCGCACATTATCCTCAAAATAGTAGATTTGCCACTGCCTGATGCGCCCCTTAGCCATACTAAACCTACTTGATTTAGTTTAAAACTAGCATTTTCTATAATTTTTTTTCCTTTTTTTTCTACAACCACATTTTTAAACTCAAACATTTTTAAAATTTTATCATTTTTTTATTGGTTAATCAAATTAATTTTTATATAATCGCTCCTATCAATTATATGTGCCGAGGTGGCAACTGATGCAAAAACAAGAAGGTATATATGTGCAATTTTTAAATAAGATATGTAACAAAATTGGCAAAACTGGAATAAAAAACATTGAGCAACAATATGCTACAATTCTGGATAATCTTATAAACATGACATACAAAGATCATTTGACAAAACTATTTAACCGCCGATACTTTGAAGAAGAATTAGAAAAAGAAATGCATAGATTTGAGCGATATGGTTATATATTTTCTCTTTGCATGATGGACATAAATGGCTTTAAGCAAATAAATGATACACACGGACATCTAAAAGGCGATGAAATCTTAAAAGACTTTGCTGACATCTTGAGAAAAAATTCTCGCACAAGCGATATTTTGTGCAGGTGGGGTGGAGATGAGTTTGCTGTAATTTTGCCCCATACAACATTTAGCAAAATCGAACCCTATATCAAAAAAATCTTATCTGCGCTTAAAACACCAGAAGATGGTATTCTTATCAATACAGCAATAGGTGCAACATCTATAAGGTTAAACGATGACAAAGACTCTCTTCTAAAAAGAGCAGACGAAGCACTATATAAAGCTAAAAAGGACGAATCGCTATTTTACATACTATAGTTTTCTTTAAAAATTGTATAGATTGATCCTATCAAAACAGGAAACAGCACAAGCCAGCCAATAATTGAAAATGTTGCTAGTATCGCAAGAACAAAATAAATAATAAGTAAAAAAATAAGCGGTATTAAATTCTTCACACAAACAATAATGCTTTCTTTAATTGCTTTAAATACATTTAACTTTTGTATAGCAACAAATGGTATGGCAAGCATTAAGACAAAATTGACTACTATATCAACAAGCATGATAAAAGAAATTGGCGCGTAGTTTTTAGAATCTATATGCTTGAAGCTAGTAGCAACATCATTGATGTTTACAAACTGAACTAAAAAATAAGACACAACTAAACTGCATAGCAAAAAAATAATGCTTAACGTTATTAAATTTGATAAATTATTTGAAAACCCGTCAAATAGATTATCAAATGTTATTTTTTTAGATTTTTTTACATTATCAAAACTTATAAACACACCCGCTGTCAAAAGCAGCTGTATCACATACAAAAAAACTGATAAAACAAATATTTTCATTAAATATGAAACAACAATAGTAAGAAATATAAATAGAGTTTGAAACACAAAAATAAACCCAGCTTGCTTAAAAAGCTCAAAACCTTGCGAGAGCCAGCTAAACGCTTTTGATAACATATTTAAATTATACAATAAATTGATTAAGAATCAAGCTCATTCGACTTAAACCAATTATAAAAAAAATCGTTATCGTAATCAAAGATATGAGAAAAGTTAGCTAAAGTATTATTTATTGTAGCACCATCACACATTCCATTTATTCCATAGCCCCTTTCAATATTAAAAAAACAATCAATACCAGTAAAATTTTTAAAAAAACCATGATGAAATTCATGAGCGTGAATTTTTTTATCTTTTAAAAAGCTATCCTTGTTTTTTGCTGATAACACAGTATAACCATGACCCATAGGCTTTTTTGAAAGGTACGTATCCAGATTAAACACGCAGCACATTTTACCAATACTGCCGTTATAGCTTATGCTATTTGTCAAATACATCAAACCGCCACACTCAGCATAAATTGGCATACCATCTTCAGAAGCTTTTTTAATTTGACTTCTAAGTCTAAAATTGTTTCCTAATTGATTTAAAAACAACTCAGGAAATCCACCGCCTATATAAATAGCATCCGCATTTGGCAATTGTTCATCAAAAAGAGGTGAAAATTTTTTTATCTGTGCATCTAAAGCTTGCAAATTTTCTAGATTTTGATTGTAATAAAAATTAAACGCTTCATCAAAAGCAATGGCAATTGTTACTTTTTTATTAAGTTTCTTCGTTGAAGCTACATACTTATTAGCATAAAGATCTGGTGCTGTTTTAGCAATTTTGATAATTTCAGAAACATCAATATACTTTTCTAGCTCATAGGCAATCTCATCAATGAACTCTTGTTTTTGTTCTAGCTTAAGTGTAGATGATAGCCCTAGATGCCTTTGTGTAATAGATGCATCCTGCTGCGGTAAAACACCCAGAATAGGAATATCGACAAACTTTTTAATTGCTTCGATAAGCTTTTTTTCTTGGCGTGCAGATTGAACTTTATTTAATATGACCCCAGCCATTAAAACATCTTTATCAAAATTTATAAAACCGGAAAGCAAAGCAGCTATACTTCTTCCAAATTCACTCACATCAATAACAAGTATAACGGGTGTTTTAGTAATTTTAGCCAAACTAGCATTGCTTGTTCTTCCGTCTACATAAATATCATCAAACAAACCATGATTGCCTTCAATGAGGCAAAAATTACATTTATTTTGATCAACCTTATCCACAAAATAGTTATAAATTTTATCTTTTAGAAAGAAAAAATCTAAATTATAGCAATAATTTTTACTTGCGCATTCAAGCCACATGGGATCTATATAATCTGGACCTTTTTTGAACGTAAGAAGTTTGTATTTTTTAGATAATATACTTGAAAGCGCAATCGATAGTGTTGTCTTGCCAGAACTTTTTTTTATAGCGCTAATATAAAAACGCGGAACACTAATTTTTAGCATCGTTAAAAAACTTTTTTATTTCTATTTGCATGTTTTTAGTATCAATTTTTCTTAATTTACTAACTTTCTCAATTAGATTTTCTATGTTTTTTGGTAAACGTTGCATTAAATATGCTTTTAAAGCTTTTGAAACGGCTGGAGCTTTTGATGAAGTGTTTATTCCAATAACCAAATCTCCATCATGGATAATAGAACCAAAAATAAAACTACAATACTCTTTGCTATCTACGCTATTTACAAGTATATTTTTTTTGCTGCATATTTGAGAAATCCTTTTTTGCAGCTCTAAATCATCAACAGCAACAACCACTAAAAAATGGTCTTGCTGAATATCATTTTCATCGAACTGCTTGATTTTTAAGTCTATTTTCTTTGAAAAAAAAAGTTCTTTAATCTTTTCGTTTACTTTTTTAGCGATTACAGTTATTTTGGGATGAAAGGGCAGCAGAACTTCAACCTTTCTATAAGCAATATCCCCTGCCCCAATAATAACTACATTTTTATCTTTAAGATCCACAAAAATCGGAAAATAAGCCATAACTTACGTAAATATTATCTGCGCATCATCTGAAAATGTATAAAATTGTCCAACCGATATAATATCATCCACTTCAGGACAAAAATCTTCTTTTTTTACTCCCCACAGATCTACAGTAGCTCGGCATGCGTATATTTTGGCACCTGAGTCATGTATCATTTCTACAAATTCTCTGATTGTTGGAAAGTCGTACTTTTCCATTGCCTGCTTCATTGTTTCCATCGTTAGCTCTGGGTGTGTCTTGTTTATCAAAGGTAAGTTATCCATGGTAGATTCTATTATAGCATCTAAACCAAAAGAAGTAAAAAATAACATTACATCTATGCCTTCCATCCTTGCACCATTTGCCATAATAAGCCCAGGCAAAACTTCTTCAAAACCATTTCTTGATATAATTATTGATAATTTTTTTATCTTTCTTTCCATATTCTCCCTCCTTTTTTATGTTCTAACATATGCGTACCCATCAGCTTGGCGTTTAATAATCTCTAAAATACCAGCTTTTGTTATGCCTACTTCTTCAATTAAATCTTGTGCTTTTAGATTTAAATTGTTCAAAGAATTATTGCACATTAAAAACTGCACACCTAAATCGTGCAGTTTCTTTATATGGCTGTATATTTCTTGATCAAAATTATTTTTAACAAACAGCAGTGGACCCTTATAATTTGCCACAACCACTATATCGCATTGGTTTTTTGGGATTTCTTTAAGCAGGTTATTGATATTTCCTACTGCAATTTTAAGCGGCTCTACAGCATCAAGTTCAATGTGAAATAAAACTTTACACATATTAATTTCCTCCTTACAGCACGATTGCTGCGCTTACAAGCTGATGTATGCCGCCCACCCAGTCTCTTTCAAAGCCATACAATGGAAACATAGCGTAAAACTGCGTCTTGCATATTGCGCAGATCGTGGCAAAAAAGTTTACGTTGTTTTTATCCACAACGTCTTTAAAAGCCTGCATTCTTGGCATTACACCGTTTATGCGTGTTTGCATAATTTCATCTGTAAGCAAACCCGCACCTGCTCCGCAGCAAAATGTCTTTGCCTTTATTGCCCCTTCTTGCATATCTACAAAATTATTACATACGGCTTTAATTAGGTCTCTTGGTATGCTAAATTGGTCCCCTGGCTGAGTGCCCATACGTGAAGCCCTTGCTACGTTGCAAGGATCATGGTAGGTTGCTACTTTATCATCATTTGCACTCCTATCAACCTTAATTACACCATCCCTGATAAGTCCCAGCGTAAAATCGCAGATATGAGAAGGCTGCGGATATTTGGGGTCAAGAAAATCAAAGGGACCGTTCATTGTATTTGAGTAATTGTAAGCTGCTCTCCATGCGTGGCCACACTCACCTATAATAACCCTTTTTACCTTTAATCTTTTTGCTTCTTCCCAGATGCGTTTGTTAATTTCTTTAGTGTTTGTGTAGCTGCCTATAAACATACCGAAGTTTGCAGCCTCAGAAGCATAAGATGACAGTGTATAGCTGATACCTGCTTTGTAAAATACCTTTGCATAGCCAAACATTGACTCAACGTGCGGTATTGCAAAAAAATCAGCCGATGGCGGCACAAGCAGAACATCTGCGCCTTCTTCATCTATTGGTATTCTTATGTCTTTACCCGTTTCGTCTTTTAAATCCTCTTCAAATTCTGCTATTGTATTTTTTAGCGCATTCGCATCTATGCCTATGTTATTGCCCGTCCTATAGACTTGCGTTATAGTGTTTGTTGCATACTTTTCACCAACGCCTATTGAGTCCATAATTTCCCTTGCTGCCATTGTAATTTCTGCTGTATCTATCCCATATGGGCAAAAGTAAGAGCACCTCCTGCACTCAGAGCACTGGTAGAAGTAAGATTGCCATTGCTTTAAAACATGCTCGCTAAAAGGTTCTTTTGAGCCTTTTGAGCTAAATGGTGCAAAGTAATACCTATAAACTTTACGCATAAGCTCTGCTCTGCCAACAGGCGTATTATTAATATCACCACTGCCTAAAAAAAACTGGCATTTATCCGTACAGGCGCCGCACCTTACGCAGATATCCATGTATGTTTTTAAAGCTTTATTGTTATTCAAAAGCTCTTTGAAAATACCAACAGCTTTATCCTGCCAACCTTCTTGAAGTTTCTTAGGAAAACCCAGTGTTTCCATATCTTGTTCAAGGGCTGGAAAAGTAAACTCGGTAGCCTGATTGCCTTTTCTTAAAAGCTTCGGGGTTTCGATCTTTCCCGTTAGTTTATGAATATGATAGTGTTCTTTAGACATTTTACCCCCTTTTAAATCGTTAGCCTTGTAGTTTTTTCATCTGTATATCGATTTTCTCTAACATCATCATTCATAGACAATGTAGGGCTAAAAAATATACCAACAAAATGCATAATCTTACTAAACGGTATATAAGCAATAAGAAGCAAAACTAATGAATAGTGCAGTAGGAAAAATGGGTTGTGCGGTATGTCAACTGGTTGAAAAACAAACAGTTTGTTAAAAAATGCATCCAACTGCACAACGCTTTTTTCTAAAGCACTTGCTGGTTGGAATAATATTTCAGACAATCCTGCTATTGTGATAAGCATTAAAAGCACAAGTATAAAGTAATCTGACAGCACACTTATAAACTTCACCCTTTCTACAAATATTCGTCTAAAAAATAAGTAAATTAAGCTTACTAGCATCAGTGTACCAAACACAAGACCAATGGGCACAAGGAGATTGTACCAAGCAGGTGGGTTACCATTGTAAAAATCATACACATAGTGTCTTAAAACATGCTGAATTAAAACAATGGCTAAACTAATGTGAAATACATACCCACCAACCCACGTGCTTTTGTTTGATCGGTAGAGGCTTTTAAAGAAAAAAACTTCACCAAGCACCCTAAAAAACGCACCTGTTTTGGTCTTTGGAGCAGGCGTCAGCGGGATTTTTACAGGCATTGGCGTTTTTGCATATACAATAATTTTCCACACTATACCAATAATTAGGATAGCAAAAGCAGCGTATGTAAGAATAACGTATATAAAACTCACAAAATCAAGATTTCCCATTGCTTCCTCCAAAAAAAGGGTAAGAAAAGCTTTTTCTTACCCTTGAAAGCGTTTTTTATACACAGCCTGTTGGTTTTGATAAACCTGCGTACCTTACAAGCTGCCTTGCTGGTCCTTCCGGGAAAAGTACATAAATATATTTGTTGCCTTCCCTAACATTGGGCAAATTGCAAATTTCAGCAGTTTGCTTTGCAACAGCTCTAATTGAAGGTGCTACCTGATATTCTTTAAAGTATTCCCTTATGTAATCAATAAGCTTCAAGTGTTCTTCCTTTAACTCTATTCCATCCTGCTTTGCCATGAATTCTGCCAACTCTTTGCTCCAGTCTTCTTGATGCTGAATGTATCCTTCATCATCTATCTCTATTTTTTTGCCATTAAAATCTAAAAAAGCCATTTAAACCTCCTTTATTACATTTTTTCTATATAGCCGCACGGGCAGTTTTCAAAACACTTCATGCAGCCATCGCACGTTTCTAAATGAAACTCATAATGTTGACCCTTGGGCAGCTTTTTAACACCGCTGTGCGAACAATAAGTAAAACAGTTTCCGCAGTCAAAGCAAAGCCCACAGCTCATGCATCGCTTTGCCTCTTCTATAAATTCTTCCATGGACAAGCCGTTCATGAAAGGCTCAAAGTCTTTAATGCGCTCTATTGGATCTCTGAGTTTTCTTTCGTGACGCGGTTTTGCTTCGTATAAATCAAGGTGCATCTTATCAGATTCTATTACTTTTCTTGTATCTTTTTCTATAACCTTTTTACCTGTTAAATACTCAATCATGTTTACTGCTGCAGCAAAGCCATGCCCAATAGCTGTGGTTACATACATAAGCCTTGGACCTACTACATCACCGCCTGCAAATACTTTATCTTGACCTTCTACCTGATAATTATCTTTTATTTTAACAAATCCTTCGGATTGCCCAAGCAGCTTTTCCAAACCGCTGTAATCGGGCTTTTGGCCTACTGAGTAAATAAATGCATCGGCTTTTACCAAAAATGGTTCGCCTATATTTTCTACTTGTGCTGCATGGCCGCGTTCGTCTTTTGCACCTACTTTAATTTTTTGGAATTTAACACCTGTTAGTTTACCATTTTCACTTACAAGCTCCACAGGCACCGTTGCAAATTGGAATGTTATACCTTCTTCGTAGGCATCAATAGCCTCTCTTGAGGCTTTTTTATCAAAAGTCTCTTTGTCTGGCACGGTTCTTCTGTAGGCAAATGTTACGTTTGCGCCCCATCTTTTGCTTATCATTGCAGCATCTGCTGCGGTATCTGCGCCAACTACTACCACATCTTTGCCAATATCTATGCGTTCGCCTTTGGCAAAATGGTATAAAAATTCAAGGCCACTGTAGACACCTTTTATATTATCGATATTTTCCAAGTTGGGTTTTTCTGGTTTGTATGCGCCAGTCGCCACATATATGCAGTCAAATTCCTTTTTTAGATCTTCAATGCCTATATCTTTGCCTACAGCTTTGCCGTATTTAATGTCTACGCCTAAATCTACAATCCTTTGTATTTCAGCGCTGACAATTTCTTTTGGCAGTCTAAAATTAGGTATACCGTAGTAGAGCAAACCGCCTGGCTTTTCTTCTTTTTCAAATATTGTTACTTTTACACCTCTTCTTGCTAGATGGTACGCACAAGACAAACCAGACGGACCAGAGCCGATTACAGCCACTTTTGCATCGTATGTTTCATCAAGCTTTTTTAGAGGCAGTTTATTTTGAACTGCAAAATCTCCAATAAACATTTCACTAGCGTTGATATTTACAGCGCTGTCTTTATCCTTTCTATTGCACCTTGACTCGCAAGGATGCGGGCAAATTCTACCTGTAGTTGCAGGCATGGAGTTTGTTTGAGCTATAATGTAGAAAGCGCCTTCTAAGGCTTCCTCGTATGTTCTACCGTAATCTTGCGCTTGCGCAATGTACTGTAAAAACTCCCTTACCTGTTCGCCATTTGGACAGGTATCAGAACAAGGCGGGCGCTTTTCTACATAAATGGGCCTATCTGATGAATACTCTGTACCACTTGGTTTGCTAAAACTCTTTATACTTTTTTTAACCTTCACTACAGCCATAAAAGCTCCTTATTGTGTTTGATCTTCCGGCAAAGCCAGAAAGCTTCCTCCCGCATATCCATAAATCAGTTCTCCGCTATCTGTAAGCTCTTTGATAGCGGCTTTTGCGTCTTTTCTTGTTATATTTTCACTTTGAAAGTTTTGCTCAATCTCTCTTTCTAGATCAAGAGGCTTGAATCTTTTTTTACCGTGATATTCTTTCACTAAATTAACAGTAAAAGCCTTTATTTTTTGTTTTTGCTCGTCAGTCATAGCAGGCCTCCTTACAATCTTGCATAGTTAGAGTAATTCATTGTTGCTTCGCCTAACCTAAAGTCATCAATATGATACTTTGTAAATTCAAAGCCCGTTATCTTAAAGAACTTTGGCCAACCTATCCTTTCGATCCATTCTGAAACACGCTCGCCTCTTCTTGCGCCATCTTTATAAGCCTCTAATATAGTCCTTACAGCCTCTATAACCTCTGGCCATCTTGGTGGATTGTTTGGAAGCCATGGCACGGCAAGCTTTGAGAAAGTTGGCTTGGTTCTTGCGTTTGCAACTTTGCCTCCAACAAATATTGCCAAACCATCATTTAGAGGATCGGCTATTGGAAGCGCGGGGCATACGGTATAGCAGTTACCGCAAAAGACGCATCTATCTTCATCAATCTCAACAGAAGGCTTACCGTTTATCGTTTTTGGCCTTACTGCATCTACGGGGCATGCTGCTATCGTGCTTGGTATTTCGCATAAATCCTTCACCCTATCTGCCATAACAGTTGGCGGTCTTCTGTGCATACCTACAATTGCAATATCTGAAGCACCCACAGATCCACACATATTAAGGCAGCATGCAAATGCCATTCTTACCTTTGCTGGTAGTTTATCTCCAACAAAATAATCATAAAACTCATCCATCAGCGCTTTAACTACGCCTGATGCATCGCTTGCTGATGTGTGGCAGTGCAGCCAGCCTTGTGTATGAACAATATTGCCCAAAGAATGGTCCATCCCGCCTACAGGAAAACCAAGCGCCTGTACTTCTTTAATCAAAGGTTCAATATTTTCTTCTTTGTCAAGAAGAAACTCTAGGTTGTTTCTTGTTGTAAATCTCAAATAGCCATTGCAGTACTTATCAGCTAAATTCGATATATCCCTTACAAAATCACTGCTTACTATTCTGGTTGAGCCTACCCTTACGGTGTAGAGTTTATCTTTCGTTTCTGATACATGCACCATAACGCCAGGCTTTAGTATCTCATGGTAAAGCCATTTGCCGTAGTTTTTCTTTATTATTGGCGGCAAAAAGTTTTCGTAGTTAGGCGGACCAATATCTGTAATCCTTACTGTTCCTTTATCTACATCTGGCATAGTTTAACCCTCCTTACTCTCTTCTTCTTCATCTGCTACTAAATATTCTTCAAATTTAATAAATGGGTTTGCCCTTGGATGTTCTACCATTTCAGGCAGCGGTTCAAGTTCGATTGCCTCAAGGAAATTACCTACCCCTACCCTTTGGATCAGCTCTCCAATACGCTCCCTGCTTGTCCCATACTCATCCCAAAAATCCCAGATCTTCTGAATCAAGTCTTTTAAGAAAGTGTAGTCCTCTTCTTTGTCTTTGTTAATATCGTAGAAAGGCACCAATATAAAGCCTAATCTGGGTCCCTGTACCATCGGTACTTTTGCACCTATTCTAATTTGAGCACCCTTTTGCAAACCTGGCCTTAGAGCCTTTGGCATGGAGTTTATGCAGTGCATGCATTTAACACAGTTTGAATCATCGATCGTTAGCTTGTCATCTGTATAATCCATACAGTGCGTTGGACACTTGTCTACAACGTATTTTTTAATATCAAACTTCTTTGCATATTCTGCAACCTGGTCTTGGTCAATCCTAATATTATCTTTCCATACTCCAACTATTGATAAATCCGACCTTGCGCCAGATGCTATACAGTCATTTGGGCAACCAGCACATTTGATTTTAAATTTATAGTTGAATGTAGGCCTGTGCATTTCGTTTTGGAATTCTCTTGTCAAGTTGTCTGTTACATGCAGTGTGTCGTAGTTTGCCCATTCACAACGAGCCGGACCTACACAGCAGCTTGGAGTTCTTAGTGCTGAGCCGCTACCACCAAGGTCAAAACCTAACTGTGCGCATTTTTGGAATAATTCTTCTGCTTCTTTCTGTTTAAAACCAAGAATTTGGATATCGCCCGTTGAACCATGAAAGTTAAATAAACCACCTGCGTGTTCATCGCATATATCAGCAAGCTTTCGTAAAACATCCGAGGTGTAGAAAAAACCTTCAATCTGATTTATTCTTGCTGTATGGTATTCTTGAGTTCCAGGGAAATCTTCAGGGGAATCAGAAAACCTGCCAACTATACCAGCTCCATAACCCTTAACACCTGCCATGCCGCCATGTTTCCAATGCGGAATATGATCCCTATAAGACTTTTCCAACAGACCAATCAGATCATCTGTCCTTGGGCTTTTCTGCGCAGCCCTCTCAAGCTCTTTAACAAAACTCGGCCATTTGCCCTCTTTTAGATCGTCTAAAAGTGGCGTTTTGTGTTTTGTACCTGCCATATAAAACCTCCTTTAAGAGTAATGGTACTTAAAATACATAACCAATTCAGAAGAATAATTATGTTATATACAAATCTAGATACTAATACAAAAAAAGTCAATACAAAACAATAAGTCAAAGTGATTTTTTATTTTTTGTGGTTTTATTCTTTTATTACAGCAAAACCACAAATGTTACTTAATAAGTTAAAATTATTATAATATAATTTTTTATTATAAATATTGATTTTTCTATAAATTTATATAACAAAATTATATTATAAGTGAAACTTTAAAAATTACCAATTAGAAATAAATATCTTTTATTTAAAAAAATGTAATATATGCGGAATATTTTGTTTAAAATTCAACCTGTCAAATATGCAAATATTGGCAAGATGATTTGAAACTAATTTAGAGGTATCTTTGTTTTGTGTCAAAATAAGCTTATCTTTTAAGCTTATTTCGCCGTATATTTCGACAAAATCGTACAATTGTTCTACATCGTTAAAGTAAATCATATCAAAAGACGGAAGCCCTTTTTGTTTATACATACGAGCATCTAACTTTATTTTAAATATCTTATTATTATTGCTTAAAGTTTTTGGTAAATCTACGCAACAATCGTGCCCATAAACAAAACATATATTAAAATTAGACAAACTATCAACATCTTTGGTACATTGCAACCCATAATGTCTAAAAAAATCAAAAACATCATCGTTTTCAGTTATAAGCATTGGAAGCGCTCTGATGTCTATTTTTTGTTCAAATAAAGATTCAATTATAGCTTGAGCTATTTTTATATTAGAGATCGCGATAGCTTGAAAATTTATTATCTTTTCTAACGCTTCTTTATTAATATTGTATTTAATATTTAAATCATATATAAGCGGATTGGCGCCAACATCTTTAAAGTTAAAGCACAATTCATCATCAACTGGACTTGGAAGCAAAACTTTTTTATCTTGGAGTAAACCACTCTTTCTATAATAAAAATTAGAAATTTCTCCTACAATAAAAATACCTGGAGGATTATCAAAAAATAACTGATCCTTCAGATCGTTGATTTTGCTTGTTATGTCTGATAGTGTACCTCTTACTTCAAACTCTTTATCTGTTCCAATATTAAAAGCCAATGCTACTTTTGTTTGAGGTGGATAACCTTCTTTAATTAACGAACTACTAATTTTCCCTATCACCCTAACACCCATAAAAAATATCAATGGTAGATTAACAAATTCATTTTTGCTAAATTCAGCTGTTGCTCCTTTGTGTTTAATAGCAGACAAAACACAAAAGCCCCTATTTATCTCTCTGCGTGTTAATATTATACCGCTTTTTAGAGATAAAGCATTTATAGTACTTATTCCGGGTATGATATTAAAATTTATTTTTAAGTCTTCTAATACTTCAATCTCCTCTGCAAGCCTGCCAAAAATTGACGGATCGCCTCCTTTCAGCCTCCCAACTCTAAAACCCATCCTAACATATTTACTTATTAAATCTGTTATTTTATTTTGGTTTAGTTTGTGGTGCTCACATCTTTTGCCAACATCTATTAATATTGCATTTTCTGGTAGAAAATCCAGCAGAGAATGATCCATTAGGTTATCAAACAGGCATACCTCCAAATTTTTTATTGTGTAAATGGCTTCTTGCGTGGCATATTTTTTGTCACCAACACCCGCACCTATAAAGTAAACACTTTTTATAAAGAATTGACGTAAAAAAAGAAAACGCTCATCTTTGTTTCTAAAAACTACACAACTTGAACCTTCGAAGAATGGTTTTTGTAAATCAATAATTTTAACTTTTTCTATATTAAAGCTACTGATCGCTTTATTCAAAAAACAGCCCGGCAACATAATTACATCAAAATCTTCCAATAATTCATTTATATTTTTGAATTCTTTTATAAAAAAAATATCTGCACCCTTGAAGCGATCCTTACAATAAATCCATTGATTAGTTGTTAATACACCTATTTTATAGTATGGAAGATCCTTTTTTTTATAGATTAAAGCATCAAAGTCGCAATTTTCATACATATTTATAAAGAACCAATCTAGAAATTCTGATTCTAAAGCTGTACAGTGTTTAGCATCAATAATGGCGCAATCAATGGATTTTTCGTGTATAAGAGGAATTATTTGTTCTAAGTTTGTAAAAACTTGAAAATTGAAGTTTAAATCAACAAACTTACCAAAAGAATCTAATCTATCTTTTACATAGCTGATTTTATAAGGATTAGCCAAGCTAATAAAACTTTTTACCTCCATAAAACAATTTTTATCATATTAATTTTTTTTAGTCAAACTTAAAGGAGGCTTTTAGCCTCCTTTGCAATTACTTATCTGGTGTAAGCCACACCCAAAGTGCTAATATCCACCCGATAACTCCACATCCTACTAAATAAACAACCGAACCTGTCATTTGTTACCTCCTAAAACGGCCCCTGCATATGAAGTGGCATAGACCATAGTATTGCTGGTATCGCAAAAGTATACAAAGCCGCAAATGTTACTACCCAGCCAACTAATTTTTCGTTCATCCTGCCCTGCATTAATAAACCAGCCAGGTTCATAGCCACAAACCACACAAAAGCAATAGAAAAATGGTATACCCACCTGCCGCCAATGGGTAAGTCGTACGTTAACCAAAACAAAGCATACGCTAAAGTAAGCCACCCAATTAAAATAGCAATTCCGCCCAAAGATTTTTTAGGCAATGAGAATATCTCAAGTATTCCCAAAACAGTAAAAAAGAATGCATACATGCCAGCAAGGCCTGTTACAAAATTTGTAATAAATCCTAGGCCTTGGGCAGAAATCATTGCAATTAAAAAAGGCCACCACATTAAACCAACTACTAAAGTAATGACTCCTACTGTCTTCTCGTTTGCCTTTTTTCTTTCGGGATCCAAATGCATAAAACCCTGAGACAATAAAGCAAACGCACCTAAATAAATAATTGGGGCAATCCATTTGCCAACAGGCGCTGGAACACCTTGACTTGCATTTGCAAAACCACAAAACACTAGCAACACTGCTGCACATAAAAAAAATACTCTAATACCACGAAAAGAATAAGTTTTTTGACTCATACCGAGTCACCTCCTTAAATAAGAAATAATTAATTGCTTTCTAATCTAAGTTACTTTCTAATTGTATAATTTAGTAATATTATTTTATTTGTCAAGAAAAATATTTAATATTTTGGTAAAATATTTATTAGTATTTCTAATCTTTTTCACATTGAATTTTTTATTATATTAACAGGAATTTTAATTAATTTTTTTTGAAACATATTATAAATCAAATTAAAAAATTATTACAAATGATGCCTGTATTATTTCTTATTTCTTTGTATTTTAATCTTGACTTTTTTAGTAATATTTTATATATTTAGTTTATGAATATCATTTCAAGGGAAGTAGATTATGCTATAAGGATTTTGAGTTTACTGTCACATATCGAAAAAACTACAGTGGATGAAATAAGTAAAATACTATATATACCAAAACCATTTGCACATAAAATCGTAAACAAACTTGTTAGAAAAAATTACCTTATATCTTCTCAAGGAAGAGGAGGATATATTGAATTCAATAAAGAATTAAACATTAATAAAATAAGCGTTCTTGATATAATAAAAGACCTTGATGGCTATAAGCATGTAAATCTATGCACAGATAACCCAGAAGCTTGCGAGCTTAACCCATATTGTTCATTCACATACCATCTACAAAAATTAGAACTTTGCATAAACAAAGCTTTAAACGACTTAAAATTAAAAGATATAATTTTTAAAATTTAAGGAGGTAGGGTTTATGGATGTTGAGTTGCTATCAAGGATACAGTTTGGTTTAACTGCGGGTTTTCACTTTATTTATCCGCCGCTAACTATAGGTTTAGGTGTTTTAATTGCAATTATAGAGTTTATGTACCTTAAAACCAACGATGAAATTTACAGAAAAATGGCGGATTTCTGGGCGAAACTATTTGCTATTAACTTTGTCATCGGCGTTGCCACAGGAATTGTAATGGAGTTTGAATTTGGTACAAACTGGTCAAATTATGCAAGGTTTGTGGGTGATATTTTCGGTTCACCTTTGGCTGCAGAAGGTGTTTTTGCATTTTTCTTAGAAAGTACATTTTTAGGTTTGTATTTAGTTGGTAAAAACAGGCTCTCAAGATTTATGAGATTTTTTTCTTTTTTAATGGTTGCTTTTGGTTCAACGCTGTCTGCCCTTTGGATATTAATTGCAAACTCATGGCAGCAAACCCCAGCGGGCTATAAAGTAGAAGGTGGCAGAGCAGTTTTAACAAACTTTTGGGCAGCGGTTTTTAACCCCACAATGCCTTCTATGTATTTACATACAGTAGATGCCTCTTTTATTACTGGCGCAATGTTTATGGCAGGCGTTAGCGCATATTTTTTAATTAAAGGTAAGAATTTAGAGTTAGCAAAAAGATCGCTTAAATTAGCCGTTGTTTTCGGCGTAATCGTATCGATTTTGCAATTATTCCCATTTGGCGATGAAAGTGCAAGGGTCGTTGCAAAAACACAACCAGAAAAACTAGCATCATTTGAAGGTCTTTTTAAAACGCAAAGCAAGGCGCCATTGTTAGTTTTCGGGGTACCTGATCCTTCGCAAAATAAAATGCTTGTAGAAGTTTCTATACCGGGTGCATTAAGCTATCTTGCAGATCATAATGTTAATGCTGTTGTAAAAGGTATTGATGCATTTCCAAAAGACGATTTGCCCCCTATGACACTAACATTTTATTCTTTTCACTTAATGGTGGCTTTGGGTACATTATTTATACTAACTTTTTTAGTAGGTATTTACTTACTCTACAAGAAAAAAATTTATACTACAAAGCCTTTCTTAACAGTTTTGTGGGCTTTTATACCTCTGCCATACATTGCAAATGAGCTTGGCTGGATTACAACAGAAGTAGGTAGACAACCCTGGGCTGTCTACGGTTTACTTAGAACAAAAGATGCGTTTAGTCCACTGCCTGCTGGTGATGTGTGGTTTTCATTAATAGGGTTTACTCTAGTTTATGCAGTTTTGTTTGGAGTATTTTTGTATTTAACCATACATACCGTAAAATCATTTAAAATGGATTAAGGGAGGCTTAAGATGGATCTCAATATAATATGGTTTTTGCTAGTTGGGATACTAATTATTGGGTATGCTATTTTGGATGGCTTTGATTTGGGTGTAGGATCAGTTTACCTATTTGCAAAATTCAAAGAGCGCGATATTGCACGCAATTCCATTGCTCCTGTATGGGATGGCAATGAGGTTTGGCTAATAACCGGTGGAGGAGCTTTGTTTGCTGCATTTCCAATGGTATATGCTACAGCTTTTAGCGGTTTTTATTTAGCTTTGATTTTGCTTTTATTTGCGCTTATATTTAGGGCTATATCACTAGAGCTTAGAAATAACTTTCAATCTGAATCAACAAAAACATTATTTGACTGGGTATTTTCTATATCAAGTATAGTTGCAATAGTCCTTTTTGGTGTTGCTGTAGGTAATGTGTTGTCCGGTTTAAATGTAGACAAAAGTGGCAATTATGTAGGTACTTTTTTTGATCTTTTAAACCCATATTCAATTTTAGTGGGTGTTTTGGCTTTTTTTATGTTGTCTTATCAAGGCACTGTGTGGTTATTTTTAAAAACAGAAGATGAATTCCAGCAAAAAGTCAAGAATTGGGCAAAAATTTACTGGAGTGGCTATCTTATTTTGTTTGTAATTTGCACGCTTTTAACCTACGTCTTGCACAAAAATTTATTCCACAATTACTTAGCTCACCCATTAATGCTTGTCGTACCGCTTCTTGCGCTTATATTTATGCTTGCATCAATCATCAGAATTCAAAAAAATCAAGCACTTTGCGCAATTATAGCAAGCTCCCTATCAATCGCAATGGTTATTCTAACTGCTTACTTAAGTCTTTTCCCTAACCTAATAATTGCCAAAAATCCCGCATATAGCCTTAATATTTACAACGCAGCTTCCTCTCAATTAACACTTGAAACTATGCTCATCATAGCACTTATTGGCATGCCTATAGTATTGATTTATACGATATATTCGTATAGAGTATTTCATGGCAAAACAAAAATTGAAGAAGGCTATTGATTAGCACTTCCGTGCAAGGGTTGAGTTTATCTCAACCCTATTTGTAAATCAAGGAGGTTTTTTGGTGGACAGACAAGAAGCTTATAATTTGCTGTGTGAATACACAAAATCAGAATCACTAATAAAACACGCTTTGGCAGTAGAACAAGCCATGAGATCTTATGCGCAAAAATTTGGCGAAGATGAAAACAAATGGGCAATGGTTGGCCTTCTGCATGATTTTGATTACGAACAATACCCAACTATGCAGGATCATCCATACAAAGGTGCAGAGATTTTAAGACAAAAAGGCTACCCAGAAGATATTGTTAAAGCAATACTGTCGCATGCAAGCTATACTAATGTTGAAAGAGACACGCTAATGGCTAAAACACTATTTGCCGTAGATGAGTTAAGTGGATTCATTTTGGCTTGTGCTTATGTAATGCCGGATAAAAAAATTGCCAGTCTATCTGTAAAAAGCGTTAAAAAGAAGCTTAAGGATAAAGCGTTTGCGCGAAGCGTTAGCAGAAAAGGCATAAACGATTCCATAATAGAGTTAGATATTGATTTAGACGAACACATAGATTTTCTAATAAAATCGCTAAGCAAGATCGCTGATAAATTAGGTGTGTAAATTAGACGATTTAGAAATAAAAATTTTAAAGTACCATAAACAAAAAGGGTGTGATTATTCCAAATCTTTAGCCAAAGAATTAAATATAAAACTATGCGAAGCGTTTATGGTACACAAAAAACTACTTTCTTTAGGATATTTAGAAAAAGTTAGCTCAAGACTTACAAAATATAAAGTAAATAATAAAACAAAAATCATTAAACATAGAAACCATACCTACTACCAGCTTAGCCAAAACGGTAAACAGTTTCTAAAAGATTTAATAAGCTAGTATTTTATTGACAAAAATTACCAAATTTAGTAAAAATAAAGGTTGACATTAAAAGGAGGCAGTGTATGTTTGCTGTAGTCGAAACTGGTTCAAAACAATATATTGTGAAAGAAGGGGATATTTTAAGAGTAGAAAAACTAAATGTTGCAAAAGGCGATGAAATTGAGTTTGATAAAGTTATTATGGTAGATGACAAAATTGGAAATCCCTATGTTGAAAATGCAAAAGTAAAAGGTACGGTCATCGCTCAAGGCAAAGCAAAAAAAATCATTGTTTTTAAGTTTAAAAGAAGAAAGGGATTTAAGAAAAAAATTGGTCACAGGCAACACTTTACGCAAGTAAAAATTACACAGATTTTAGCGTAAATTAACAAAAAAGCAAAAAGGGGGCATTATATGGCACATAAAAAAGGCCTTGGCAGCAGCAAAAACGGAAGAGATTCGATCGGCAAAAGGCTTGGCGTAAAAAGATCTGATGGACAGTTCGTAAACGCAGGTGAGATAATTGTAAGACAAAGAGGTAGTCACTTTCATCCTGGACTAAATACTAAATTGGGCAAAGACTACACATTGTTTGCCCTTGCAAGCGGAACAGTCAAGTTTGGCGAAAAATTAGGAAAAAAAATAATTAGCGTAATAGCCTAAATAAGATGTTCATAGATTATGCCAAAATTACCATAAAATCAGGAAATGGTGGCGATGGTTGTGTAAGCTTTAGGAGGGAAAAATTTATTCCCAAAGGCGGGCCAGATGGTGGTAATGGCGGCAGAGGCGGAGATGTAGTATTTAAAGCTACAAAGCATGAAAACACTCTATTAAAGTTCCGCTTTCAAAAGTTCTTTATTGCCCAAAATGGCCAAAATGGATCTTCAAATAATAAAACAGGCAGAAATGGTACAGATATTATAATAGAAGTGCCAGTAGGCACAGTGATAAAAGAAAATCAAAGCAATGTTTTAGCTGATCTAGATGCAGATCAAAAAGAGTTTATAGTTAGTTTTGGGGGTGCTGGCGGTAAAGGCAACGCCCACTTTGCAACTTCCACAAACCAAACACCCAAACTTGCAACAAAAGGGAAAAAAACGCAAGAACAAGAAATCATCTTAGAGTTAAAACTCATTGCCGATGTGGGCCTTGTAGGTTTTCCAAATGCTGGAAAATCAAGTTTGCTGCAAGCAATCTCCAACGCAACACCTCAAGTAGCTAACTACCCATTTACAACACTTACACCACATTTGGGGTATGTATCGCACAATGATAAAGAGTTTGTGGTAGCAGATATACCTGGACTAATCGAAGGTGCAAGTCAAGGCAAAGGAATGGGCGTTAGGTTTTTGCGCCATATTGAGCGAACCAAGATTTTAATCTTTATTTTAGATATCACAGATAACCCAAAAGAGCATTTTGAAGTTTTAATAAAGGAACTTAAATCTTACGGGCTTGATTTACAAAGCAAAAAATTTGCAATTGCTTTAAATAAAATTGACCTTATCGATAAGATTAACAAAGAAACCTACAAAAAACAATTTAACCCACACAACGTTTACTTTATCAGTGCGCTTAAAAAAACTAATCTCAAGGAGCTTCTTGATTGGATAAACAAGAATATTTAGATTTTAGCAAATATAACAGAATAGTAATAAAAGTTGGCAGTGCAATAATTACTAATAATTACGATATAGACGAAGATAAGATTAACCAGATAGCTCAAGATGTTTATTATTTAAACAAACAAAATAAAGAAGTGCTTATCGTTTCAAGCGGTGCCGTAGCTTGCGGTATGAAAGTATTAAATATCAAGAAAAAACCAGATAGTATTCCTCTAAGACAAGCACTAGCCAGTATTGGTCAACCTTACCTTATGAGCATATATGCAAAAGCATTTGCACGGTATTCAATCAATACATCACAAGTATTGATAAGCATTGAAGATATTTTGAGCAGAAAACGCTTTTTAAATGCAAAAAATACATTTGAAGCCCTTTTCGGTTTGAAAGTAGTCCCTATAGTAAATGAAAACGATTCTGTTGCCATTAAAGAACTAATGTTTGGTGACAACGATAGCCTTTCTTCACACATTTTAAATCTTATAGAAGGAAATTTACTTATTATACTAACGGATGTAGATGGCGTTTACAATAAAGATCCAAAATTATACAAAGATAGCACACTTATAGAAATTGTTACACAAGAAGAAACTTGGCTAAAAAGCTTAAAAGGCAAAAGCAAACTTGGAGAAGGCGGTATCTCAAGCAAAATAAAATCCGCATTTATTGCTTCACAAGGTGGAAAAACTGCTGTAATAACAAACGGAAAAAGACAAAACCCCATTAAAAGCCTAATTTTCGACAAAGCTTTTCCCAAAACAATTTTTTTGCCCAACGATTACGTTAAATCAAAGGTGTATTGGATTAACAACTGTCTAAGCTTAGGCAAACTCTACATTGATAATGGAGCATTCGAAAGTATAAAAAACCGCAAAGGATTATTAGCAAAAGGCATAAAAACCATTGAAGGTTCATTTTCTAAAGGCAATGTCGTTGATATTGTATTTGAAAATAAACGTGTAGCCAAAGGCATTGTTAACTACGACTCAACTGATATTGAAAAAATAAAAGGTATTCACTCAAGCCAGATTAGTTCTATATTAGGTTATAAAGCTCAAGCCGATGTAATAAGTACAGATAATATAATATTAGTAAACGCTGACAAAGGGGAGCCGTATGCAAAACTACATTGAAAACTTGTGCAAAAAAGCAAAAAAAGCCTCACAAATTCAGTTAAGCGAAAAAAACATCAATGCTGTTTTAGAAGCAGTTGCAAATAGTATTGAAAGAAATAAAAACCAGATTATAGAAGAAAACCGCAAAGATATAGAAGCAAGCAATTTATCAAAAGCATTGATAGATAGACTTACTTTGAATGAAAAAAGAATAGAGTCTATAATTGAATCGCTAAACACCATAAAAAACCTAAAAAGCCCTGTAGGAGAAGTTATAAAAGGCTGGAAATTAAAAAATGACCTTGAAATAGAAAAGGTACGTGTGCCTATAGGTACAATTGCTATAATATACGAAGCAAGGCCTAATGTAACTGTTGATGCATTTGCCCTTTGTTTTAAAAGTTCAAATGCCTGCGTGCTAAGAGGCGGTAAAGAAGCATTTAATACAAACAAATATTTAAGCACACTCATTAGAGATACGCTGGAAACTTTTAATATTAACCCTGATTTTTTGACTTTTATCGACAAAACAGACAGAGAAGCAATCAACCATCTCATTAAAATGGACAAGTATATAGATTTACTAATACCAAGAGGCGGAGAATCTTTAATTACCCACATCTCTTACAATGCCACAGTACCCGTAATACAACACTACAAGGGCTTGTGTCACCTGTATATTGATGAGAGTGCAAATATCGACATGGCAATTGAAATTGCAAACAACGCAAAAGTCCAAAGACCGTCTGTTTGTAATGCTATAGAGACTTTACTTGTTCACAAAAACATTGCAAAAAGTTATTTGCCGCTTTTGGCAAAAAAATTTGAAAGTATTATAGAACTTAGAGGTTGTGAAGAAACACTAAAAATTCTACCTTATGTTAAAAAAGCAACGCAAAAAGATTGGCAAACAGAATACTTAGATTACATTCTGTCAGTTAAAATTGTAAATAACATAGATGAAGCCATAGAACATATAAATCAATATGGATCAAGGCACTCAGAAGCTATCGTTACACAAAATTATGCAAATACTGAGACTTTTTTAAACAAAGTTGACGCGGCTTGCGTTTATGTAAATGCCTCAACACGTTTTAGTGATGGTGGAGAATTTGGTTTTGGAGCCGAAATTGGCATTAGTACTTCAAAATTGCATGCAAGAGGCCCAATGGCACTAGAAGAGCTTACAACGTATAAGTACAAAATTAGAGGAAATGGTCAAATTAGGCAATGAGAGTGGCTTTTTTTGGTGGCACTTTTAATCCCATACATATTGGCCATTTAATCAGTGCAATTGAAATAAAAGAGTATTTTTTTATTGATAAATTTGTGTTTATACCAACTGGTGTTCCGCCTCACAAAAAAAACATTGCTTTAAGCGCAAAAAACAGATACGATATGGTAGCTTTAAGTATAGCTGGACTCGGAGGGTTTGAAGTAAGCGATATAGAAATAAACTCAAAAGAAATAAGTTATACTGTAGATACGATAGATTTGCTTAAAAAACAATACAAAGACAATGAGTTATTTTACTGCATTGGAGCAGATGCTTTTTTGGATATTGATACATGGAAAGGCTACAAAGAGTTATTAAATAAAATTACTTTTATAATCATAACAAGACCAAAATACAGCATAGAGCAAATAAAATTAAAATACCATTGGTTAAAGTTTATAGAAGCAAGAAAAATGGCAAAATATCCCCCAAGAAAACTAAGTGCTTATATTTATTACAGAAAAATAGATATATCATCAAGTCAGATTCGCCGACGCGTTAAAGAACACAAAACCATCAGATATTTCGTCCCGTATAATGTGGAAAAAATGATTTTAGAAAAGGGGTTTTATTTAAATGAATGAAATTTTAAACATTCTGTGCGAAAAAAAAATTGAAAATATCAAAATCATTGATATGAGAAAAAACCAGGTTCTATTTGATTATTTTATTATTGGAATAAGCGACTCTTTGAATCAATCGCTAGCTTGCATTGATGAACTTGACAAATTAAACACCATTAACCATGTTGAAAGTGATGAAAAAGGCGACTGGATACTTATAGATTGTGGATCAACTATTATACACTTATTTAGCGATTCCAAAAGAAAAGAGATTGATCTAGAGTATTTGTGGAAAGATATGCCCATCCATACTTTTGAATGCAAGTAAAGTTTATTTTTGTTGGAAAAAAATTTGAGCTTGATAGGTTTTGTCAAGAGTACATAAAACGTATGAAGGTTTTTTGTGATGTTGAAACCTTATATATAAAATCCTCAACACCAAAGTCCGAAGCACTTGTAACACAAAAAAAGATTAAATCTGACGATTTTGTTTTTGTACTTGATGAGAATGGTAAGCAATTAAACTCTTTTGAACTTGCAAAACTCATAGAAACAATCAACAAACCACTTGTATTTGTGGTTGGCGGTGCATTTGGTATAGACAAAGAAGCGTTTAAAAAAAAATTTTCCCTTTCTCTATCAAAGCTTACACTGCCTCATGCAATAGCAAGGTTAATTATATGTGAAAGTGTTTATAGAAGTTTTACAATCATAAACCATTTACCTTACCATAAAGAATGATATACTGGGTAAAAACTCTATCTCAAACAAAAAAAATAGCAAAAGAATTTGCACAAAACATAAAAAACGCTAAACGGCTGATAATCTTTTTACAAGGGGATTTAGGCACGGGCAAAACAACTTTTGTACGTTTTGTTTTATATTATTTAGGCATAAAAGATTTTAGAGGTAGTCCATCATTTTCTATAGCAAACGAGTACTTGCTAAATGATAAAAAGATTATACACATGGATTTGTATAGGGTTGAAACAAAAGAATCGCTCTTAAATATGGGAATCTGCGAGTATTTTGAAGAAAATGCAATTTTTTTTGTAGAATGGCCGAATTTACTTGAAATAAAACCAGATATTATGATAAAATTTATTTTAACAAATACACAAAGGAGCATGGAAATTGATTGGGGCTCAAACTAATCTATATGCAATTATTGGTAAACCCATAAAACACAGTTTGTCTCCTAAACTTCATAATTCTATGTTTGAAAAATACAATATTGATGCAGTTTATGTAGCCTTTGAAGTAAATAACCTAAAACAAGCCATAGAAGGTATAAGGGGACTTGGCATTAAAGGCATTAACATCACACTACCTTTTAAAAATGAAGCAATTCAACTTGTAGACTATCTAGACCAAGAGGCAAAGATTATAGGCTCAATCAATACTATAAAAAATTTAAACGGCGAGCTTTTTGGATTTAACACAGACTATTTAGGTTTTTTTGAAACTATTAAAGATACAGATTGCTCAAAAAATATATGCATCTTAGGCGCAGGAGGAGCATCAAGTGCTTGCATTTACGCATTTTACAAAAAAGGCGTCAAAACACTTAATATCTACAACAGGACATTTAAGAATGCATTCAAACTAAAAGAACGCTTCAGCGATTTAATTACTTTAAATATTATTGAAAAAAAAGATGTATATAAAAGCGAAATTATTGTTAATACCACATCTGTTAGCTTATCGGAAAATGAGTTTGTGCTGGATTTGAATTTATTAAACAAAAATACACTATTGGTTGATATTGTATATAATTCGCCGCTTATAAAACATGCTAAAGCGTTTGGTATAAATGGCATAGATGGCAATAGAATGTTTGTTTATCAAGCATACTGGGCATTCAAAATCTGGACTGGTATAGAGTTTGACATAAATTACGCATTTGAGGTTATAAATGGTAACCACTAGCCGACAATTGCTTGGCACAATGCTTTTATATGAAAACAAAATCACTCAAGAACAGCTTGACAAGGCCCTACAAAAACAAGCTCAAACAGGTGAAATGCTTGGCAAAATACTCATAGAAGAGCATTTAGTAACTGAAGATGAACTTGTAGAATTTTTATCAAAAAAATATGGCATAGAAACGACTGACCTTTCAAAAATACAGCCGCAAAAAGAAGCTATAAACTCAATACCCAGTGAAGTTGCGCGGAAGCATCGTGTGTTTCCATTCTCGATAGAAAACAATACTTTAAAAGTGGCTTTATGCAGTGTAGAGAATGTTTTTTTGATTGATGAATTGAGGTTTCTTACTGGAAAGAAAATATCAATTTACCTTGTCAAAGAAAGCCAAATAAACGAATATCTCATAAGGTACTACGGCACAAGCAAAGAATTAGAGGTGCTTGTTAGAAATGTAACAGAAAGTATTGATAGCCTTGATAACTCAATAGAGCAAATAGAAAGTCTTGATTTTGATGAAACTTCAAATATAGACGATGCGCCTATTATAAAACTTGCAAACAGCATACTTGAATCTGCAGTCAAAGAAGGAGCATCTGATATTCACTTAGAGCCGTACGAAAATACATTCAGGGTTAGGTTTAGAATTGACGGCAAGGCAAAGACTGTCAATACACCACCAAAAACAATTGCTCCAAATCTTATAACACGCTTTAAGATAATGGCAAAACTCAACATTGCAGAAAAGCGCCTTCCGCAGGATGGAAGGATTAGAATACGAGCCTTTGGCAAACTTATTGATTTAAGAGTTTCAACTGTCCCTACTGTATTTGGAGAAAAGCTTGTTATGAGGCTACTTGACAGGGAAAACATAAAAGTTTCGCTAGACAACATAAATATGAGGCCAACCGACTTACAACGCTTCAAACACGCAATAAGCTTACCCAATGGCGTCGTTATAGTTACAGGCCCAACAGGATCTGGTAAATCCACCACGCTATATGCAGCCTTAAATGAACTAAATAAAGAGGATAGAAACATAATGTCCGTTGAGGATCCCGTAGAGTATAACTTAGAAGGTATAAACCAGGTACAGGTAAAAGAAGACATAGGGTTGACGTTCAGTAGTGTCTTGCGCTCATTTTTAAGGCAAGATCCAGACATAATTATGGTAGGTGAAATAAGAGATACTCAAACAGCAGAAATTGCAGTTCGAGCCGCTCTTACTGGCCACTTAGTTTTATCCACTTTGCATACAAATGATTCTGTATCAGCAATTACTAGGCTTATAGATATGGGTATAGATGGGTATTTGATTGCAAGTTCCCTAAGGTTGGTTTTAGCACAAAGATTGGTTAGAAAAATATGCACTCACTGCAGGCAACCTATCAATTTACCCAAAGAAATCTTATTAAAAGCAGGTTTTGACAAAGCAGATTTAGACGATATAAGGCTTTTTAAAGGCAAGGGCTGTTCACACTGCTTAGACACTGGCTACAAGGGTAGAATGGCTATATTTGAAGTACTACACATAAGCGAAGATATAAGGGAAATGATAATTGAAAACAAAGATGAAAACACAATCAGACAAAAAGCACTTCAAGAAGGTATGCTTACACTAAAACAAGATGGATTACAAAAAGTAAAACAAGGCATAACCACGCTTGAAGAGGTTTTAAGCGCAGCTATAAACTAAGAGAGGTAGCCTATGAAACCAAAAGATTTGGTTGAACTCCTAAGGTATATTTGCTCAATCAAAGCAAGCGATTTGCATATAACGGTGGGCTCTCCCCCACGGGCAAGGATTAACGGTGATCTTGTGAATTTAGAATATGATACACTATTGCCCACAGATACAAGGGATTTATGCTATAGCGTTATGAATGAGCTAAACAGGAAGCGGTTTGAAGAAAATTTTGATGTTGATTTTTCCTTTGGCGTGCCAGAATTAGCTCGATTCAGGGCAAATGTATTTATGCAAAGAGGCTCAGTTGCAGGTGCCTTTAGGATAATACCTCAAGAAATACCTGATTTCAACACTTTGGGCTTGGCACCAATTGTAAAGGAATTTGCAAATCTGCCAAAAGGCTTGGTTTTGATTACCGGCCCAACGGGTTCTGGTAAATCCACCACACTTGCTTCACTGCTAAACTTAATCAATAAATCTAGACCAGTGCATATTATAACACTTGAAGATCCTATCGAGTTTACTTACAAACACGATAGAGCGCTTGTCAATCAAAGAGAAATTGGCACAGATGCGTCAAGTTTTGCGCAAGGCCTAAAACACATCATGCGACAAGATCCAGATGTTATACTAATTGGTGAGATGAGGGATGCAGAAACAATAGGAACTGCTTTGACTGTTGCAGAAACTGGCCATTTAGTATTTGCTACGCTTCACACAAACTCAGCTGCAGAAACCATCACAAGAATTGTAGATGTATTCCCAGCATCACAACAAGAACAAATTAGAGTTCAGCTTTCTACATCACTTCAAGGCATAGTAACACAAAGCCTATTAAAGAAAAAAGACAACTCAGGCAGAGTGGTAGCGGTAGAAATCTTAATACCAAACTCTGCTATAAGAAACCTAATTAGAGAAAACAAAATACCCCAAATTTACTCAACAATGCAAATAGGTCAGGATAAAACGGGTATGAAGATATTTAACCAATCATTATTTGAACTTTACTCTAAAGGCTTGATTTCTTACAATGAAGCGCTAAATACTTCTTTAAATAAAGACGAACTTAAAAACATGATGGATAGAATAAAAATTAATATGAGAGGTTAAAATGGCGTATTTTAGGTGGAAAGGCACCATAAATAATGTGAAGCGAAAAGGCGAAGTTACGGCAGGCAGCAAAGAAGACGCTATAATAAAGTTAAAAAAGCAAAATATCAATGTTTTGTCAATAAAACAGTCAGCGCCACCAATTGAGCTAGATTTTTTAAACAATGCTAAACCAAAAGATATTATGATTATGACAAAGCAACTCTCTATAATGTTAAACGCCGGTATTCCTATAGTTTCAGCATTCAACATCCTTATTGAACAGATAAAAAACCCTAAATTAAAAAAAATTATAAGAAACATAAAAGAAAATATTGAAGCCGGCTCTTCTTTTTCTAATGCGCTAAGAGAACACAAAGATATATTTTCGGACTTATACATAAATATGGTGGAGTCAGGTGAAGCAAGTGGTAACTTGGATGTTGTACTGCAAAGACTTGTGATTACTATGGAAAAAGATCTAGAACTCAAACGCAAACTCAAAGGCGCTTTGATTTACCCCACTATGGTTAGCATAGTAGCCGTTGGTGTTATTGCTTTAATATTAACATTCGTAATACCTACATTTAGCAAAATGTATGCAGACAGCGGTATGCAATTACCATTACTAACTCGCATGGTAATTGGAGCAAGCAATTTTTTAAGAGACTATATAATAATTATACTTCTAATTATTGCTATCATTATTGGCGCTTTTGTTATTGCAAAAAAGAAAAGTATCAAGTTTAGGACATATATAGACTCTGTCTTGCTTAAGCTGCCTTTGCTTGGTACACTTATACTAAAAACATCGATTGCGCGCTTTTCTTCAATTTTATCAATGCTTACCTCAGGTGGTGTGAGCATTCTTGAAGCCATAGATATTGGTGCAAAAACCTCTGGCAACCTTATTATAGAAAATGCTTTAAACAAAGTAAAAGAATCGGTAAAAGAAGGATCTAATCTATCAGAACCTATATCAAAAGCAGGGATTTTCCCAGATATGGTATCTCAAATGATCTCGGTTGGCGAAGAAACTGGAAAGTTAGAAGACATGCTTGTTAAAGTATCCCAATATTATGAAGAAGAAGTAGACAACAGTGTTAAAAATCTAACAACAATGCTAGAGCCTATAATAATAGTATTTTTAGGTGTCATAGTAGGAACGCTTGTTATAGCAATGTATTTACCAATATTTAAAATGGGACAGGCAATCAAGGGCGGATAGCAAAAGTGCTTAAATAACGCGTCAAGCTATCACACACAACAAAAACTATATTTTTATCCCTAAACTCTTGCGTTTTTGCCAATCTGCAAGCTACTGCAAAATTTGCACCACTTGATATGCCTGCTAAAATCCCTTCTTTTTGGGATAGATATTTGCTATACTCTATGGCTTCTTCATCTTCTACTAGCTCAACCCTATCAATAAGACCTAAATCCAGATTTCCCGGTACAAAACCTGCCCCAATGCCCTGGATTGAATGGGGCTTTGGAGTATAGTCAATGTTTTTTAAAAAAGAGCTTATAGCTGGGCTATTTTGTGGCTCAACAGCTACACTAATACAATCTTTTTTAACTTTTTTTAAAAATCTTGAAACACCGGTTATCGTCCCGCCTGTGCCCACGACGCTTACAAAAACATCAATATTGCCATTTAAAGCGTTGAATATTTCTGGGCCCGTAGTTTGTTCATGGGCTTTAGGGTTTGATGGGTTGTTAAACTGGTCTGGCATAAAAAATTTATCAGAGGCCTTTAGAAGCTCATTTGCCTTATCAATCGAACCTTTCGTGCCCAATTTAGCGCTTGTTAAAATTACTTTTGCGCCGAATAACTCCATTAGAGCAATGCGTTCT
Organism: Desulfurella amilsii; assembly: GCF_002119425.1. Taxonomy (NCBI): domain Bacteria; kingdom Pseudomonadati; phylum Campylobacterota; class Desulfurellia; order Desulfurellales; family Desulfurellaceae; genus Desulfurella; species Desulfurella amilsii. Next base: position 721,147 of record NZ_MDSU01000018.1, read on the forward strand.
TTACTCATTGATTCTGGCATTACGGTATTTACACCAAAGCCAAACACCCTACCTAAAAACGATAGTGCAATACCGGTGTTACCGCTTGTTGGCTCAATTATTTGCATCCCTTGTTTTAGTTTGCCGCTATCGATAGCATCTTTAATCATAAAATATGCCGCTCTATCTTTTACAGAAAAAGTTGGGTTTTTTGTTTCAAGTTTCGCAAAAAGCCTAGCATTTGTATCAAATTTAACGTTTAGCTCTACTAATGGCGTTTTCCCCAACGTCTCAATGATTTTCATTTTTCCCCCTATACTTTTAATAATTTTATCATTTGCTGGCCTTTATGTCAAAATTTATTAAAAGGCACTTTACAAGAAACTGTTTTTAAGGTATTATAAAAATATGGAAATTTTTGAGATAGTTAAGTTTGACCAAAATGGATTTGTTCCTGTTATTACACAAGACTTTTACAATAAAGAAGTACTGATGTTTGCATATGCAAACAAAGAAGCTTTACAAAAAACGGTTGAAACAGGATATGCCCATTACTTTTCAAGAAGTAGAAAACAACTATGGAAAAAAGGAGAGGAAAGTGGCAATATTCAAAAGATAAAGCAGATACTATTTGACTGCGACGAAGATTGCGTGCTTTACAAAGTAGAGCAAATTGGTTGCGCATGCCATACATTTCATAGAAGTTGCTTTTTTAGAGAGTATTTTAGGGGACAAGTCATAGAAATAGAGCCTCAACTTGGCGAAAACTTTAAAGAGACTGTTTACAATGTACAAAACTCTACGCTAAACGAATTATACGAAACGATACTGCAAAGAAAAAACGATATGCCACAAAATTCATATACTGCTAAACTATTTTCATCTGGCGTAGAAAAAATCGCAAAAAAAATAAACGAAGAGACATTAGAATTTTTATTTGCATTAAAAGAAAACGATGCTTCACATATTATATACGAAGCAAGTGATTGTTTGTATCATTTATTGGTTGGACTTGCTTACAGAAAAATACCTTTGGATGCAATTCTAGAAGAATTAAAACGCAGAAAAAATTTTTCTGGCGAATTTGAAAAAAAGACGAGATGAATGTAGCAATCATACTGGATGAAACGTGGAATAGTTCTTTAACATTTTTAGGGAAAGTTTTTTTGGAAATCTTAAACAAGTCTTGCCAGGTATCGCTTTTGTGTCAACAGGATAGCTATATTGATAAAGCTGTAAAAACTAACAAATACTATATAAAAAATTTGCGCACAAAAAATCCCATAAATTTTTTTAGAAATTTGAATCAAATAAGGAATTATTTCAATGACATAAAACCACAGCTTGTTTTTACTATCAGGGGTGATGCAACATTTTACGCATGCTTATTAAAAAAACATAATAATTTTAAATTAGTTAGAATATTTGGGGAAAGCAGAAAACCTAAGCTTAACAGACACTGCGTGGATTACGTGTTTTTAAGCCCAAAAAAGTTTGAAAATTTTATAAACATACCACATAAAGTAATAAATGGCGTAGTTGATACAAAAAAATTTACTTATAAAAAAGAGGGGGCTCTAAAGATAAGAAAAGAGTTTGGTATTGATGATTCTGCATTTGTATATGGCTTTATAGGCAGAACATCGCCTGTTAAAGGTATATCTTTGCTCCTTGAGGCTTTTTCAAAGCTAACACGCCAGGCAAAACTTTTTATGCTTGTATACGAAACAGAGATAAAAATAAACGATTTACTGCAAAAAATTAAACAATTAAATTTGCAAGATTGTGTTATAATAGAAAGCAACTATAGAGATGACGTAAAAGATATTATCAGCGCTTTTGATGTAGGTGTTGTAAGCTCAATTGGTTCAGAAGCCATCGCGCGTACAAGCCTAGAATATTTATCAGCGGGCAAGCCCTGCATCGTAACTGATGTTGGTTGTTTAGCTGAAGTAGTTAGTCAAGACTGTGCAATTGTATGCAAACCAAATGTAGCAAGCCTATATCAAGCACTAAATGATATTCAAAGCAAAAACTTAACTCAGATGGGTCAATCAGCTTTGAAAAATGCGCAAATGTATTCTATGGAAAGTCTAAAGTTTTTGATAGATGAGGCTTTAAATGAAATTCAAAATTTATAAAAATAAAATCCAATTTAGGAGGCAACACAATGGATGTTTTTGAACAATCAGATAAATACATAGCCAACACTTATCGCAGGGCAAAGGTTTACTTTAGCAATGGCAAAGGCGTATACTTATATGATGAAAATGGCAATGAATATTTAGATTTTTTGGCAGGCATTGCGGTGAACATACTGGGACATTCGCACGAAATTGTAACAAAAACGATATGCGAACAATCAAAAAAACTTATTCATGTATCAAACCTTTATTACATAAAAGAACAAGCCCAATTAGCACAAATGCTAGTGGAGCACTCATGCACTGATAAAGCATTTTTTTGCAACTCAGGCGCAGAGGCAAATGAAGCAGCTATCAAACTTGCGCGTTTGTATGGAAAAAATAGAAAAACCATCCTGACATTTGAGCATTCATTTCACGGAAGAACCATTACAACACTATCAGCAACAGGTCAAAAAAAATACCAGGAGGGTTTTGAGCCTCTAACACCAGGTTTCATATACGCAAAATACAACGACATAGATGATTTCTACAATAAAATAAACAAAGATGTATGCGCTGTTATGATAGAGTTTATACAAGGTGAAGGTGGCATAAATCAGGCGCAAAATGAATTTATAAAAGAAGCAGTAAACTACTGTCAAAAAAACGATATATTGATAATTGACGATGAAATCCAAAGCGGCATGGGCAGAACTTCGAAGTTTTTTGCCTATGAGCTCTATGATTGCACACCAGATATAATAACAATGGCAAAAGGACTGGCAGCAGGCATACCCATTGGCGCTATGCTTGCAAAAGAGCATGTAGCATCTTTCTTCACACCAGGATCTCACGGATCTACATTTGGTGGCAACCCATTTACCTCTAAAGTGGCAAGTGAAGTTCTAAATTTTATTTTTAGCAACAATGTTTTATCCCATGTAAAAGATATGGGCGATTATTTCATCAGGCAGCTATTGAGTTTAAAAGACAAAAAAGCTTCTATAAAATCTGTAAAAGGCGTAGGTCTAATAGTGGGTATATCAATTGATAAGCCGTGTGAAGAAATTATTGAGAAAGCTTTAGAAAATAAAATATTAATTGGCAAAGCTGGAAGCGATACACTCAGGTTTGAACCACCTTTAATCGTAGAAAGACAACATATAAATAAATTGATCGAGTTTTTAGATTCTATATTATGAAATTTGAAGATGACATCCAAAAAGTTTCGGATATTATAGCTACTGTCTTTGGCATAGGCTACACAGCATACGCACCTGGCACAATAGGGTCTTTGTTTGGAATTTTGATATATATGTTTTTAAAAGAAGCTTCGCTTAGTATTTATTTACTGACTGTATCTTGTTTGTTTGTAGTTGGCACAATTGCCAGCGAAATTGTGGAAAGTGCTTATAATATAAAAGACCCTTCCTTTGTAATCATTGATGAAGTGGTAGGCATGCTTGTAACCTTAGCCTTTGTGAGTTATTCTTTTTGGGCTGTATGGGTGGGTTTCTTATTTTTTAGGATTATTGATATATCAAAAATTCCACCGCTCAATTTTTTGGAGCGCATAGGCGGGGGCCTTGGGATTATGCTTGATGATCTAGCAGGCGGCTTAATGGCTGGCATTTTGCTCTATATTATATTCAAATGAGCTATGCGGTTGTATTTTTGGATATACCATATTCTTGCGATTTTTATCTGGATAAAATCAGTTCTGTCGCAGAACTAAGATCACTTGTGGTATCTTGCAGGGATGATTTTAATGAGATACGCAAATCTATAGAATTTGCATTCCAAACCACAAATGGTTTATTTATAGTTTACCCAAAAAGACTGTGGCATAAACTGCAAAAAATTATGCTTGTTAGTTTTGAGCGCCCAAGCGTATTCAAAGATGAAGCCTATATTGTAGCTTCTGGTTTCAAAAAACTATCAGAAGGCATATTTGCAGATATTGTTTATAAAAAGCCCATAGTCTTTGTGCCACAAGAATTGCAAGAAAACTTTAACTTTGAAAGCTTAAAAAACCTTTTTAACACACAAAACCAAATCATTGGCATTTTTGAAGGCAACATAAACACTCAAAACACAATTTTTACTGATGAAGTGTACTCAATGCTGGAGTTAAATAAAAATGAACTTTTAGAATTAAATATTGATAAAGCAAAAATTTTTACACACAACGCTTTAAGCTGTCATATAGCCTTATATAATACCATAAAGGACAAACCGATAAAAATATCTATCATTGACCTATCAAGCGGTGGTTTTTTTGCATCAAAAATAATGTCAATAGAAAATTTTAGAAAGCATATAACGCTTTGCATTGAAAGCTTTAGCGATAAAGCTTTGGAGTATTTTTTTAGCATTGATGAAAACTATAAAAAAAGGTTTGGAAGTTTCAGCGAAACTTTTGCAAAAGAGTTGTCCAGTTTTTCGTTGACTTTAAGTGACGCTGATTTTGCAATAACCGTTACTAACAATTCTGAGTTTGATAAGTTTTTATTTTTTGCCTATTTTAAAGATAATAGCTATAAAATTATTATTAAGGAATTTAGTGGAGCGTATAATACTATTAGAGAAAAGGTAGCTAATTTTGCAATGCTATTTTTGAGAGAATTTGTATTATCAAAAAATTTATGAGAGTATTTGTTGCAATAGATCTACCTTACAATATAAAAAACACTACAAGGTTATTAATAGAACAACTTCAATCAAAAGATAAAAGTATAAAGTTTGCAAAAATCGAAAATTTGCATATTACTTTAAAATTCTTAGGAGAGCTAACAAACGACAATATTGTGCATATTGAAAATTTTTTAAATAAAATTGCATCAAAAAACAAAGCATTTGAGATCAACTTAAAAGAAAGCGGTGTATTTAAAAGTCTTAAAAATCCAAGAATACTGTGGATAGGCCAAAATCACAATGCAGATTTTGAAAATATCACATCAAACATTGATGAGCTTTTTGCAAAAGAGGATCACATCTGCCATATAACACTTGCAAGGCTAAAAAATATTCCAATCCAAAAAATAAAAGAGCTTTTGGAATTAACAAACTTTTTTATCCAAAACAATCATCTACAATTTAGAGTCGAAGAATTTTTCCTTTATGAGAGCATACTAAAATCAAGCGCCCCTATTTACAAGCAAATAAAAAAATTTAAACTGCAAATATAAAATTTTATTTTATTGACTTTTTTAGAAACATATAGTACTAATTATACGATTGATTAATGAAGCAGGAAATTTTATGAGCACTAAAGAAAAAATTCTGGAAAAGGCAAGCGAATTATTTGCTCAATATGGCTACCAGGAAACCTCTATTAGGAGAATTGCCAAAGAAGCAAAAGCAAACGGTGCAATGATTAGTTACTATTTTGGGAGTAAAAAAGCATTGTATGAAAGCGTTTTGTCTGCAAATATGGATGAGTTTTTAGAAAATGTTTGCAAAATAAAAAATGACGATGAAAGAGAGTTTTTAAAAGAATTTATTAAGATACACATAGATGCGTTAAAGAAAAGAGGCAAATATATTTCATACCTAATGCTAAAAGAAAGTGCAACAAATTTTGAACAGGTTAAATCGCTAAAAGACAAATACTTTGAACCTCTCTCAAAAATATTGATCGATGTTTTAAAAAAAGGCATAGAAAAGAAAATTTTCAAACCATTCAACGAACAAATGATGCTTCAATTACTCATTGGCATAAATGTCATGCTTGCTTTAAAAAATACCCAAAACAACACAGAAGAATTATCAAATGTTGCATACAGCATTTTTATGAATGGAGTACGTACATGAGAATTACGATACAGACAATACGTATCAATTATTATTTTTGTTTACAATCCATTTACATTTCGTTTATATGCAATTTACAATCGCACCCTAACATCAAAATGAAAAATTTAAATGGTGGTGTTTTATGAATCAAGTTTGTCTTGCTCTTGCAAATGATAAATTTAAACTTCTATTTATTAAACCAAATTTAAAACCTATAAATGGATCTACATGAAAGGCCTGCTAAAAATTGCCCTTAAGCTTCTTGCAAACGATAGAGGCAAATTCTTTACACTCATTTTAGGTGTTACATTTGCCGTGTTTTTAATGAACCAAATGACTTCTATGTTTGCTGGTATTATGAGAAAATCCACATCAAATGTTATAAACATCGGCGCAAAGATGTGGGTTATGGATCCATCTGTAGAAAACGACAGAAGCTCTATACCACTGCCAGACTATGTACTTGATTATGTAAGAAGCATCAAAGGCGTTGCTATGGCTGTACCCATTTATTTTGGCTCTGGCCTTGTAAAACTCCCAGATGGTACATACCAGGGTGCTAACATTATCGGTTTGGATGATACCACGCTGTTTGGCAGACCACCTATCATAAAAGGTGATTTAAACAAGATTTACAATTCTGATGCCTTTATAGGTGTTGTGGATGCAGACTATAGACGCATAGGCTCACCTGGCATTGGCTCGGTTTTAAGTATTAACGACCACAGGGCGGTAATTGTGGCACTTGCAAAGCCAGCAAGCGGAGGTCTTTTTGGCACACCTACGCTGTATACCACATACACAAGGGCTACGCAAGACTTGCCTCAGACCAGGTATTCTATGTCCTATATTCTGCTAAACCCAAAAAGTAATGCAAACATTCTATACATTCAAGAACAAGTTAAGAAATTAGGCTATAAAGCACTCACACAAAAGCAGTTTGAAAAAACAATAGAGAACTTCTACACGTATAAAACAGGTATGGGTACAAACATCATGATAATGACTTTGATTAGCTTCATTGTGGGCCTATCCATTGCAGGGCAAACATTCTATGCCTTTGTGCTTGAAAACCTAGAAAAATTTGGCGCTCTAAAGGCAATAGGCGCCAAAAAGTACGAGCTTATGACTATGATTTTGTTTCAAGCCTCAGTCACAAGCTTTATAGGATACGGCTTTGGCATTATGATTTCGTCTTTAATGATCGCTGTTTCTAAAGTAAGGATACCAAACTATGCAGCAGTTGTGACCTACCAAAACATGCTTATTGCCTTTTTAATGGTAGTTGTAATAGCTGGTTTTTCAAGCTACATAGGCATAAGAAAGGTTCTTAAAATAGAGCCTTTTGATGTGTTTAGGGGTTAGCATGAAGACAATATTGGAAGCTAAAAATATAGTCAAGTACTTTGGCTCTGATGAGAGCAAAACATACGCACTAAAAGGCGTAAACCTCACAGCTTATTATGGAGAGGTGCTATACATTGTGGGCCCATCAGGCTCTGGCAAAACTACGCTGTTGAGCATAATCTCTGGGATTTTGCGCCCAAACGAAGGCACAGTAACAGTAAAAGACAAAAATATATGGCAGATGAAAGATGATGATCTTGCAGACTTTCGACTAAACCACATAGGTTTTGTCTTTCAAGACTACCATTTGTTTCCAAAGCTTACCACTACAGAAAATGTAAGCATACCGCTATTCTTAAAAAGGCAAAATTGGGATAAATCCCTAAAAGAAGCAAAGTACTACCTTGAAGTTATGGGGCTTGGCTCAAAAGCAGATTTACCCGTGTATAAACTCTCAGGCGGCGAACAGCAGCGTGTGGCAATAGCAAGAGCGGTTGTATCCAAGCCTGATATATTGATTTTTGATGAGCCTACCGCATCGCTTGATGGCGAAACAGGCAGACAGATTATAGCGTTTGTCAAAGAGCATTTGCTGACACAAGAGCGCACCATAATAATCGTTACGCACGATTCTAGGATATTTGAGTTTGCAAACCGTATTCTTCATATGGAAGATGGCAAACTGAAACAGACAACAGACAATGGAAATCATCTTGATGCACAAAAGTGCGATATTAAATTGGAGGCGGAGGCACAATGAAAACTAAGATTATATTTTTGATTGCAAGCGTTGGTATACTAATTGGCCTTGTAAGCGCCTACATATACAATAAGCGCATAAGCGCTCTACCCCCTGTACATGTAGAAAAAAACCCCTATGAAGCTGGCCTATACGCCACAGGCATTATTGAAAGCTACCAGACAAATGGTGAGAATATAAATATCTTTCCTGATGTATCAGGCAGGGTTACTCAGATTTTTGTAAAAGATGGCCAAAGCGTTAAAAAAAGCGAGCCTCTTTTAAAAATAGACGACACACAGCAAAAAAACATTACACAGCAGGCCTACGCTTCAGTGCAAGCAGCTCTTGCCTACCTAAACGAGCTAAAAGCGCAGCCTCGAAAAGAAACGCTTGAGGTTGCAAAAGCCCAGCTTGAGTATGCTGCAGCCCAATTAAAATCAGCGAAAAACCAATGGGGCAAAGTAGAAAAAGCCTATAATTTAAACCCAAACTCTGTAAGCAAAAACACGTACGATACCACAAAGGATGCATATGAGACAGCCAAAGCAAACTGCCAGGTAGCACTAAAACAATATGACCTAACAAAAGCCGGCGCGTGGATATATGACATACAAAATGCGCAAAGCCAGTATGAAGCAGCTCTAAAGTCCTACCTTGCAAATAAAGCGCTGCTTGATAAGTATACAGTTAGGGCCCCAGTTAATGGTGTAGTGTTAAAAGTGGCTACAGCTGTTGGAAGCTATGTATCACCATCTGGCTCATACGGCACATACACGCAAGGCTATGGACCTGTTGTTGCGCTTGGCAACATTGAAAAAGAAATGGAAGTTAGATGCTATGTGGATGAGATCTTAGTACCAAGGCTGCCAAAACCACAAGATATGATAGCTACTGCTTTTATAAGGGGCACAGATAAGAAAATCCCGCTTGAGTTTGTAAGCCTTCAGCCATACACCACACCAAAGATAGAACTATCAAACCAAAGGACAGAACAAGTAGATGTAAGGGTACTGCCTATAGTGTTTAAGTTTAGAGTGCCAAAAGACTTAACAATTTATCCTGGCATGCTTGTGGATGTATATATAGGAGAAAAGAAATGAGACACAGAATAATTTTAGGTTTAACCTTAGCTGCATTTTTATCATCTTGCGCTTTATATAGTTCGCCAAAGAACGTTAAAGTGCAGATACCTTCTAAATTTGAGTACAAAATAAACTCAACCAACTCTACGCTAAGTCAAAACTGGTGGGAAAACTTCAACGACCCAACGCTTAATAATGTAATCAAAACAGCACTGGAAAACAACTTAAACTACAAAATTGCACTAAAAAATATTCAGATTGCGCAAACCTACGTAGGCCAAAACCAATCAGCCCTTTTGCCAACAATCAACGCCACATACTCATCAACACGCAATAAACCTTCTTTAAACCAAAACCTATCTCCGCTGACTAGCTCAAACAAGATATACAACCTTCATCAGGCAGGGCTATCTGCTTCTTACGAGCTTGATGTGTGGCACCAGATACAAAACAGCGTAAACCAAGCAAAAGCCAATGTAAAGCTCTCACAAGCTGATGCCAATGTAGTCAAGCTTACACTGCTAAGCAATGTAGCTCAAACCTACTTTCAGCTTAGCGCGCTTGATCTTTCCATAGAGAACTTCACCAAACAGCTTGAATCAGCAAGAGAAATTCTCAAACTAAACGAGGATCAATACAAAAGCGGCCTTATCAATATAGAGCCCGTAGAAAATGCAAAAACGCAGACAGAAAACATAAAAACAGTCCTAAACAACCTCATAAAGCAAAAGCAAATTACTCAAAACACACTTGCCTACTACCTGGGTAAATACCCAGAAGATTTTTCTATTAAACCGCTCATCAAAGGATTTGACTCACAAATATATGCAAAGCTAATACCTCCTCAAGTACCCTCTACAGTTTTAACCCAAAGGCCAGATGTAAAAGAAGCCATGTACAATGTGCTCTCTTATGCCTATGCCCAGAAGCAGGCGCTTGCAAACTTCTTTCCTGTGTTTAACTTAACCGCCAACTATGGTTATGCATCTACAAACCTTTCAAACTTTATAGAAAATGCAAGCAACGTCTGGAGCTTTGGGTTAAATATCCTAGCACCCATATTTAATTACAAAAAGAATACAAGCATCTATGAGCGCTCAAAGCTTCAATACGAGCAGGCGGTATTAAACTACAGAAATACCGTGATAAACTCCTTCAACGAAGTTGACAGCGCCCTTGCCTCATACAAAAAAGACAATGAAGCGCTGCTTAGTTATCAAAAAAACTATCAATCGGCCAAAAATCTCTACGATATCTATAAAGCTCAATACGAAGCAGGCACGGTAGATTACATAACATACCTAAACTACAGGATAAATTTGCTCACTGCTCAATACAACTTCATAAACCAAAACCTGCTTGTTAGAGAAGACGTCATTAGCATATACAATGCGCTTGGCATGGGACTATCTTCAGATTAGTTTTGAAACCCCCTATTAAATAAGTTTGGGTAACCTCTTTGAAAGGGTTGCCCAAACTTTAGTGCTTTTTATGATTTGACTTTTTAAAAAAAGTGGCTATAATAAAAAAATGTTGACGCGGGGTAGAGCAGTCCGGTAGCTCGTCGGGCTCATAACCCGGAGGTCGGAGGTTCAAATCCTCCCCCCGCTACCAATGTAGCTTACCAAAATTGTTTCTCATCTATTATATAAACTTATAAGTTTGTTTAAATAAAGTCATTTGACAATTAAGAGAAACTATATAAACTAGCCAGAGGTTAGTTAAATTTTTTTTTGGGGGTATTATGGAGTTATTTAGAAAAAAAACAGTTGAAATGATTGAAGATGACACAAGAGAAGGCCAGCCACATTCATTAAAAAAAGCTCTTAACTGGTTTGACCTAATGTTGCTTGGTATAGGTGGTATTATTGGCACTGGCATTTTTGTAATAACTGGCGTTGCAGCAGCAAAATACGCAGGCCCTGCACTTATTGTATCTTTTGTAATTTCAGGTATTGCAAGTGCTTTTACTGCCTTGTCATATGCAGAGTTTGCATCAAGCTTTCCAATTTCTGGATCAACATATAGCTACAGCTATTTGGCACTAGGTGAAATTGTCGCATGGGTAATCGGGTGGGATTTGATATTAGAATACGCCTTTGCGCTACCTGCTATTGCGCTAGGGTGGTCTGGCTACTTTACTGCCCTTTTGCACTCACTGGGTATAAATGTTCCAGCGCAAATTGCAAATTCTTCGTTTGCGGCAGCTGGAGGTATTATTAATATACCTGCTATGGGTATAATATTATTGCTTACATGGCTTGTATATTTGGGTATTAGAGAAAGCGCAACCTTTAATAATATAGCTGTTATTTTTAAGGTATCCGTGATTTTATTTTTTATAGCAGTGGCTGTGTGGCATATAAAGCCTGTTAATTGGCATCCATTTATGCCATATGGCTGGCATGGAGTTATGTCTGGCGCTGCTATAATATTTTTTGCATATATAGGCTTTGATGCAGTCTCTACTGCTGCAGAAGAATCAAAAAACCCAGCGCGTGATATGCCAATTGGTATTATTGGCTCACTGGCTGTAAGCTCTATTTTATATATAGCTGTGGTTGTTATCTTAACGGGAATTATACCATACAAACTGTTAAATGATCCAGCACCTGTAGCAAAAGGCTTAGAATATATTGGTATGAGCTTTGGAGCTGGACTTGTTTCAATAGGCGCACTTGTGGGCATTACTACTGTATTGCTTGTAATGCTCTATGGCCAAGTTAGGATATTTTTTGCTATGTCAAGGGACGGTCTTTTGCCCCCTTTTTTTTTCAAAGCTACATCCAAAACATAAAACACCATATTTGAGCACATGGTTTGTAGGAATAATAACTTCTTTAATAGCCGGGTTTTTGCCCATTGATGTATTGGCTGAGCTAGTCAATATAGGCACACTATTTGCGTTTTTGCTCGTATCTTTATCTGTAATAATTTTGCGTTACACAAAACCAGAGCTACAAAGAAAATTCAAATGCCCATGGGTGCCACTTATCCCCATTATGGCAATACTATTTAGTGGATACTTGATGATATCGCTACCCATTGAAACCTGGATAAGATTTATTGTATGGTTTATTATTGGTTTTATAATTTATTTTACATACTCAAGGTACAATAGCAGGCTAGTTAAACCGTCTTGACCACCTGTAGTTCGATAATGCTATTATAACAGCATTATTTTTTTATATGGGGATTACAGTGTTTTTTGTTAAATTTGCAAGCGGATTGTTTATTTTATTATGCTTTTTTTCTATTGGCACTGGCTAAACTGTCCCCTTTTTTCTTTTAACACATAGGAATAAAAATTTCTTTGAATTTGGTTCTTTTTGCTGGGGATATTATAAATTCTACTTGTTTATAAAACAACATTTTTGAAAATTTAACATTGCATTTTTGCTATAATTATGATACGCTTTTGGCATAAGTAGAGTTGTTTGTATGTTACCTATGAGGAATTAAAACTAATATGTAGCAATGTTTTTTCTAAAAGCTGCATAATGTTTGTATGTTACTTATTAGGAATTGAAGCGTAGTAGCGCCTGGTTCTGGGGACGTGGATTTCGCGCAGGGGCGTTTTACGGAACCTGGGATGGCAAGGCCATGAATCTGGTCTTTTTCCATGGGATCGGGGTTCATCGACGTGAAGGAGCAAAACAATGGAAAATAACACGCAGTACAATGACTTATCGGATGTTTTCGCGGGTGTGGAAAGTAGCTCGCAGGGACTCAGCAGCGCCGAGGCCCAAGCACGCCTGATAAAATTCGGACCGAATCAGCTGCCCCCTTCTCCGCCCAAGCCCTGGTGGCGACGGTTTCTGGACCAGTTTCGCAACCCCCTCATCGCCATCCTGGTCCTTGCCGCCTTTTTGTCCTGGCTCTTGGGGTATCCCGTTGATAGCGCGGTGATCTGGGCGGTCATCCTCATCAATACGATCCTCGGCTTCGTGCAGGAATACCGTGCGGAAAATGCCGTGGCTGCTCTCCAGTCACTCCTGGATCCTCACGTCTCGGTGCTGCGCGATGGCCGCTGGGAGACCCTGCCTGCCGCCAGGATCGTCCCCGGTGATCTATTGGCCGTGCAAGCAGGGGAACGCATCAGCGCCGACCTCGCCCTCGTCGAGGCGGCCCGCGAATTGGCAATGGATGAATCCATGCTCAGCGGCGAATCCTTACCCGTGCCCAAGGCAGCGATGCCCCGGCAACACCGTGCGGCAGCAGGCGCCGCGGAGGAAACACAACGGCAGAGCATGATCTATGCTGGCACCCTGGTTACCACGGGCAGCGGCCTGGGCATCGTGCTCCGCACCGGTGCCACCACGACGATTGGCCGCATTCAGACCCTGATGACCAGCCTGCCGCCCGTGGAGACCCCGCTGCTGCGGCGGGTCAACCGGCTCGCCGGGAGCTTGAGCGTCGCCGTCCTAGTCCTGGCGGCACTGGCCCTTGCCGTAGGGCTCAGCCATGGCCAGGGTCTGGAAAATACCTTGCTGGCTGCCGTCAGCCTGGCCGTAGCCATCATCCCAGAGGGCTTGCCCGCCGTCATCAGCATCACACTGGCCCTGGGTGTCCAGCGCATGGCCCGCCGCGGTGCCATTCTGCGCCAGTTGCCCGCCGTGGAAACGCTGGGATCGGTCACGGTGATCTGTACGGACAAGACCGGAACCCTCACCGAAAACCGCATGCAGGTGGCCACGGCCCTCCTCGCGGAAAGCACCATCCACGCGCCCTTCACCGTATCCTCGCCTCAGGATCGAGAGGCCCTGGCCAAACTGGCGACGGCAGCGGTGTTGTGCAACGATGCGCACTTGGGTGAACAAGGGGAAGGCCTAGGGGACCCCATGGAACAGGCCCTTCTCCACTTCGCCCATCATCTCGGGCTCATCTCCACAGCGATTCGCGAAACCCACCCACGGCGGGATACCCTCCCTTTCCAGCACGAGCGCAAGTTCATGGCAACCACCCATGACGAGGGACGCGTCTTTCTCAAAGGTGCCCCGGAGGTCATCCTGGACCTCTGCGCATGGGAATGGCATCCCCATGGCCTGGAGGCCATTGACCGGAAAACCTGGCGGGAGCGCATCGATGTCCTGGCGGAGGACGGCATGCGTACCCTTGCCCTAGCCTATGGCCGATCGCCGGAGGGTTCCTGGGAAAACCCCGCCCAAGGTGGATGGACACTCTTGGGGACGGTGGCATTCCTCGATCCGCCGCGGCCCGGTGTCCGGGAAGCCATACAACGCTGCCTGGCGGCAGGTATTCGCATGCAAATGATCACCGGTGATCATCCGCGCACCGCCGCAGCCATCGCCCGCCAACTGGGGTTCATGGCCCCCGGCGATCCCGTCGTCACCCATGGGCAATGGACAGCGGCGCCCCCGGCGGAGCGCCTGCACCTGGCCGCCACCACCAAGGTCTTTGCCCGGGTCAACCCCGAAGACAAACTACAACTGGTGGAAACCTTGCAGCAGCAAGGCGAAATCGTCGCCATGACCGGCGATGGGGTGAACGATGCCCCGGCTCTGCGCCGAGCGGACATCGGTGTCGCCATGGGCCGTTCCGGCAGTGATGTGGCCCGGGAAGCGGCGGCCATGGTCCTGAGCGACGACCACTTTGCCCATATCGTCGATGCCGTCGCCGAGGGACGGAGGGTCTATGCCAATATCCGTAAGACCCTGCAGTTCATGTTGGTAACCAGCTTTGCCCAGGGCCTGGTCGTGTTGCTGGCCGTCTTGGTCGACACCGAGATGCCCATCACACCCTTGCAGATTCTCTGGGTCAACACCCTCACCGCTAGCACCATGGCCCTGGTCTTCGCCTTTATGGGGAGGGACCCCGGCTTGATGCAGCAAGCCCCCCGCCCACCCCAGGAAGCGCTGATACCGCCTGCCCTCTGGCGCCGAATGGCCACCTTCACCGCCCTCACGGTGACCGTGGTATTCCTGACTTTCCACTATGGCCTTCTCGACCACACCCAGATCCAGGCGCGCACCTTGGCGGTGGATACCCTCATGACCATGGAGGCCGCCCTCCTCATCGCCCTCTACGGGCGGCCGCGCCAGGATCGGGGAGATGCGGCGGCCGGCCTGGCCCTGCTCCTGTGCCTGGTCAGCCAGTACCTCTTCGGAGCCTTGCCGGGTCTGCAACGATTATTCACCACCAGCAATCCCGACAGGGCCGACCTGTTCATCCTCCTGGGTGCGGGGATTCTGTCCTACGGAGCAGCGCGTATCCTCTGGGGCACAGACCCCATTGCGGCGTCCGCGAAGGAGGCATCCCAAAAGGCCGATGGCAAGACGCCATAGGCCCGCGCGAGAAAAACGGCTAAAGACCATCTGTACAAACTCTGGAACCGGATGTCGAGCGGAAGCTATTTCCCTAGTGCCGTGCTACGGGTGGAAATACCCAAGAAGAGCGGAGGAATGAGGCCGTTGGGGATCCCGACGGTGCATCCGGAAAAGACGAAGATTGTCTATTGCAAGGACGCGAAACAGGCAAGGCGAGTATGCGTGTACTGAATTCGACTTTCTGGGATTTACGTTCAAACCCCGGTTTGCGAAAAACCGCCAGGGACAATTCTTTATGAGCTTCTCGCCGGCCATAAGCATAAAGGCAGAAATGGCAATCAAGGATGAAATCAGGTCCTGGAAACTGCATAAACGAACAGGTAGCTAACTGGAAGAAATAGCTAAATTCTGCAATCCCCGATTACGAGGATGGTTGCACTACTACGGTAAATACCGACGGTCAGCACTTGCCGGAATATTCGGGATGTTCAATGCGATCTTGGCAAAATGGGTCAAGCTCCGTTTCAAAAAGCTGAAGCGCAATTGGAACAAAGCCTTCGCTTGGCTTATAAAGGTTGCCCGGCAGCACTCGAAGCTCTTCTTCCATTGGGAATGGGGTTATTTTGGTACTGGTCGGATATGAAGAGCCGTATGAATTGAGAGATTCACGTACGGTCCCGTGAGGGGCTGGGGATGAAATTCCCTCGGCCTACTCGACCGGATAGCGCCAATGACGCGCTACCGGTTAAGCATATGTTAGGCTGACGCGCTAGCGCATAAGAAACGTGGGAGAAAACTAATGAAAACTTATCAAGAAATAATCGACTATCTAAATTCAAAGAAGAGACAAAAACACCTTTTAATTGGAAATGGTTTTAGTATGGCTTATAATCCAAGCATTTTCTCATATAATGCGCTGAGCCGATTTGTAGAAAAATCAAAAAATGACTTGCTTAATGAGTTATTCACTGTTATAAAAAATAAAAACTTTGAACTTCTAATGCAACAATTAAATATAAGCAAATCAATTATATCTGCTTTAGGTGGTGATAAAAATCTGATCGATAAAATCGATGAAGCAAGTTTAGTATTGAAAGAATCACTAATTGAAGCTGTAAAAGAACTGCATCCTGAACATGTATTAAAGATACCAGAAGAAGATAGCAAAAAATGTGCTATTTTTTTAAAAGAATATATTGAAAAAGAAGGGAAAATATTTTCAACAAATTACGATCTTTTACTCTATTGGGTTTTAATGAGGAACAAAATTCCAAATGCAATTGATGGATTTGGCCGTGATGTGATTGATCAGGGGCATCCTGTTCCTGAAGATCAAATTGTGTCATCTGGATTGCAATGGGGCAATAATAGGATAAATCAGAATATATTTTACCTTCATGGTGCATTACTATTATTCGATACAGGCATCGAAATAATCAAAGAAAAATATGATGGCGTCAATTATCTCTTGGAGAATATTAAACATAGAATTGCCAATAAAGAGTATCCGATTTTCGTTACTGCTGGCAGCGGGAAAGACAAGCTTAATCATATAATGCATAATAAATATCTTTCATTTTGCTACGAGGCATTGACTAAAATAGAAGGGTCATTGATCACATTTGGTTTTAATTTTGGTGAATATGATGAACACATTATCGAGGCAATTAATAAAGCCGCTAAAAATGGGAGTCAAACTGGAAATAAATTATTAAGCACATATATTGGCGTCTATTCTGAAAAGGATAAAAAGCATATCGAATCCATCGAAACAAAGTTCAAATGCGAAGTACATATATTCGATGCTAAAACTGTTAATATTTGGTAACAGAGAGACCTAACAACTGCTTCAACGTGTGCCACGAAAAGGCACCTTAATTTGTAAGGATGGAGGTACTGAACTACATCATTGATGAGGGTATCCATGCAATAAGGGAGAGGCCCCTCGGGATCGGCTTGCAGGAGCAGGTCTCAAACCGCCACAAGCTGCCTGGATCAAGAGTCCCGGTGGTGAACGTTCTGGTTAAAAGGCTCCGCTGGATGGAGTCAGGTATGGTATCAGGAGACGAACGAAAGTGAACCGCCTGCGAGGTGTCGAAAGGTTGACCGGTGAGATCGAAAATGACGATCGTTGAAGCGTCATGACAAAGCATACAGGGAACCTGATTACTGTGTATGCGGTCTCCGGCATAGAGGCGGCGTGAACCAGGAGACAGGCAATGATGCAAGACGTGGGAACCTGTCGCCGCGATGGCAAGAGAAAACCTCAAGCGGAGGACCCGCGAGAGGGAAAGTATCGATGCGCGGCACAGGGGCGGATCAGCCCGTAGTAGTGAAGAAGTTCCTGTAATGGGGATGGAGCGAAGGGGCTGACGTATTCAGGCTGTCGCAAAGGCCAACCATGTATGGGATGAACCGTTGCGCCAGATATAATTGTGCATTGTCTCATTGAGAGGCAATGGCATGATGGAGTACGAAGAGCCGTATGAATCGAGAGGTTCACGTACGGTTCCGTGAGAGGCTGAAGGTGAAATTCCTTCGGCCTACTCGACCTGATAATTCCTTTTGCCATGAAAATTGCAGTCGCTACGCTCGGCACAAACCGCGCCAAGCCCTGCGGGCGCGGCTTTACAGGTTATGCATATGTTGCTTGACGCCGCTTACGCGGCGCGTAGGAGATAAAATGGCATGGAATGATTCACTAGATGAAGGTTCTCCGGTATATAATTTGGCGATTAGTAACGAAAGAGTAATTCGTTCATTGGCAGGACCAGGATCAGGAAAAAGTTTTGCAATTAAGAGGCGTATTTCTCGATTAATAGAAGAAGGTGTGAACCCTAAGAAAATATTAGCTATCACTTTCACAAGAACATCAGCTTCTGATCTTCGAAAAGAAATATCTAGCATTGAGTTGCCAGGAAGCGATGAAGTCGTTGCATGTACTGTTCATAGCCATGCTATGTCAATAATTGCAAAAGCTAATGTAAAAGATTTTACTGGTAGAAATCCTAGAATGATAATCGATCATGAAATTGAGCCTGCATTTAGAGATATAAAATACCCTCCAGATGCTGATATAAAAACAAAAAAAGAATATTTAGATTTATATCTTTCAGCTTGGGCTAATATGCAACAAGATGATCCTGGTTTGCCAAGAAATCAGATTGAACAGGAATTTCAAGATAAAATAATACAATGGTTAACATATCATCATTCTGTTTTAGTCGGTGAAGTTATACCTATTGCTATTAAGTATCTTCAGAATAATCCTGCAAGCCCGGAAATAGGCCGGTTTGATACAATTCTTGTAGATGAATATCAAGATCTAAATAAAGCAGAACAAGAGTTTATACATTTAGTTAAAGGCGATGCCAGTATATTGATTGTTGGAGATGATGATCAATCAATATATAGTTTTAAAAAAGCACATCCCGAAGGAATAAAACAAATAGATAGTATATATGGGGAATTTCAAGATATAGCTTTTGATACAATACGGAGATGCCCAAAAACAGTAACCCGAATGGCATCAGAATTGATATCTAAGAATTCCAACAGGAGCCTCGGTGCGCTTGTTCCATTTGAAGCTAATCAAGATGGAATAGTTCAAATTGTTCAGTTTAATGATAATGATAAAGAGATTGAGGGGATCTGTAGGATTGTTAAGAACGAATTAGCAAGTGGAGCAATCAATCCTGGCGATGTATTGATTTTAGCTCCAAGAAGGCATATTGGATATAGACTACGAGATAAATTAATCAGTGAAGAAATCCCAGTAAAATCTTATTTTAGGGAAAGTGTAATTAAAAACTTAAATGTAAGGATGGCGTATTCAACACTATATCTTTTAGCCAACCCTAATGATCAAATCTCACTGAGATACTTATTGGGATCAAGATCAGCAGATTATAGAAAAAGGCAATATGACATATTAAAAGAATATGCTGATGGAAATAAAACAAGCATTAAGAATGTTCTGGATAAAGTTATTGAAGGAAAGATTATACTTAAAGGGATTTCAAAAATAACAAAGAAATATAGAGAAATACTACAGTCATTACTGGAATTTAAGGAACAAATTAAAAAGGATGCTGTTAATGCTTTGGAATACTTTATTAATGGTGATCAAGATGAAATAGATTTTTATGAAATAATTGGTATTTATCAAAGAGCAATCAATAAATATCCATATCCTGAGGTGTTTACAGAAGAGCTATTTAGTGACTGGCTCAGCAAGATTGTTAAAGAGCTAAGTGAGTCAATAGCTCAAATTGATAGTCCGGAAGAAATAAACCATGTTCGAATTATGAGTTTACATGCATCTAAAGGATTAAGTGCAAAATTAGTCATTCTTGTTTCAATGATTGATGAGCTAATTCCTTTTTTTTCAGAACCTCCTAAAGATGCAAATGAAGAATTGAGAATTATTGAGGAACAACGAAGATTGTTCTATGTAGCAATTACAAGAACAAAATCTTCGACTGGTTCCTATCCAGGTCGATTAATCATTAGCTCATATATTTGGATCGATGATGGTATTGAAGCATTAAAAATGGGCCTAAAAGCACGATCAGATAAACATTTAAGAGTATCAGCAACAAGATATATTAGCGATTTTGGTAGAACTTCTCCAAAAACAATATTAGGAGAAGATTTAACCTAACAATCGCTTCAACGTGTGCCACGAAAAGGCACCTTAATCTGTAAAAGATGGAGGTACTGAACTACATCATTGATGAGGGAATCCATTGAGGGAATGAAAACCAGTATGGAGGTAAGACCCATATTCCACTGGAGCGAAAGTAGAATAAAAGGCCACTTCGTCATATGCTTCTTATCTTTCCTTCTTGAAAGAACCTTAGAATTTAAACTTAAAGAAAAAAATATAGAATATTCTCCTTGCAGAATAAAAGAAGCTCTAAATTCTATGAATTATTCCGAGATTAAATACAACAACGAGTTCATTTTTATAAAAATGAACTCAAAAGAATTATCCAATAAAATACTTAACGCTCTGCATATAAAGCCTTTCAAAAACCAAATCACTTTAAAAGAACTTTCCGCGCAGTTTTAAAATTTTAAACCGTTAAACTGTAGTGGTAAAAATGATGTGTCTTGCAATAGAAATGCCCTACCTCTATGGATTTTCTGGATGTGAGGTGTCAAAGTCAGGAAAAAAGGTTTTGTTGCGCTCGGTTTATCAACAAACATATTAAAAGCCGAAGTTGCAACAATTGCGGCACTTGCTCAGATAGAATTAATATTTAGATAGTCTTCCAGCCATCTAAAACTAGGTACTTGAAACCAAACACTTTATTAAGCTTAATGGTAAAATCCTCTTTGTCTTGCACAAACTTATCTACATAAACATCAATACCATCTATATTAAGCAAAATATACTTATCTGGGTTTTTGGGTGCGCCGATTGACACTTCAGGGATCGTTTTTACATCTATACATGTATTTGCGACATCATGGTAAGTTATGCTAACCTTTCCACCTTTTTTTAAGATATAATCTTTTGCTGAAGTGTCAATCTTCATAATACACACCCTAAAAATTAAATTTTTTCTACTTCTACGTCGGCTGCAAATGGCCGATACGTCTGTCTTTTTACAAGCCAGTTATACCATTTTAAGAATGAATCAAGAATAACGCCAATAGCAGTTAGCATAATCATAATTGTTAGAATAACAAGCAAAATTTTGCCCTTTGGTAGAAAATTGCCAACAATATTCAAATATGAAGCATACAACGTAGTTACAGACACGAAAGCAAAAGGTATAAATGTTATCCATGCGTATTGAGCCTTACCTAATTTTATCATAACGGTAGTTCCAATAGCTAGTGCCAATGAAGCAAGTAATTGGTTTGATGTTCCAAATAGTGGCCATATAGTAGAAATATCTCCACCATAAACTAGATATCCCCATACAAAAGATATAAGAGCGCTCGTTGTTATAATGCCTGGCCACCAATTTTTATCTTTAAAAGGTGCATATATGCCGCCAAACGCTTCTTGTAGTAAATACCTTCCAACGCGTGTCCCAGCATCCACTGTGGTTAATATAAACATTGCTTCAAAAAGAATTATAAAATGATACATATAAGACATAAGGCTTTCTAATACTGGTATCTTTGAGAATATAAAAGCCATACCCACAGCAAGCGACACTGCACCTCCTGGCCTTCCAGCTACGTTTTCGCCTACCATTGCCGATAAATTTGCTAAATCTACAGGATGCATACCAAGTTTTGCAAAAACAACGGGAGATACATTAATAGCAAAATAATCAGCAGGTATAAGACTTGTTGCCGCAATTAGAGCCATTATAGCTACAAAACCTTCAGCAAGCATAGCACCATACCCAATAGGTAAAATATCTCTTTCGTTTTCTATCATCTTTGGTGTTGTACCAGATGATATCAGCGCATGAAAACCGGATAAAGCACCACATGCAATGGTAATAAACACAAAAGGCCATACTTTGCCAGGCACAATAGGACCGCCACCGTGTATAAACTGTGTGACTGCAGGCATTTTTAGGGTTGGGTTAACAATAATTACACCAATGGCCAAAATAAGCATCACGCCAAGCTTCATATAGGTGCTCAAATAATCCCTTGGCACAAGCAGTATCCAAACGGGCAACACAGCAGCAATAAACCCATAGCTTACAATAATTACGGTCATTTGCTTTTTACTAAATGTAAGTGCGCTTGCTAGACTGCTATGTTGAATGTATGGGCCTACTACGACGCTTGCAATAAGCAATACTACGCCTATAATTGTAGCCTCTAAAACTTTACCTGGCCTAAACCATTTCATGTAAGCACCCATCAAAATTGCAATAGGGATTGTAGCACCGACAGTAAATGTACCCCATGGGCTTTTAAACAAAGCGTTTACAACAACTAAAGCGAGCCCTGCCAAAGCAGTTATTATTATAAATATAACAGCAATTGCAGTCAAAATACCGCTAAATGTGCCAATTTCTTTTTTTGCAATCTCGATTAAAGACAAACCATTATGCCTAACTGATGCAAACAGTATAACCATATCATGTACTGCGCCAGCAACAACTGCACCTATGAGAATCCACAAAGCACCAGGTAAATACCCAAACTGAGCTGCCAACACTGGTCCAACAAGTGGCCCAGCTCCGGCTATTGCTGCAAATTGATGGCCAAACAGCACCCATCTGTTTGTTGGAACATAATCATAACCATTTTCGAGTTTATAAGCAGGTGTCTTTCTGTGCGGATCAGTTATCAAAATCTTTGAAGCAATAAATGCACCATAAAACCGGTACGCTAGTGCGTACAATGCTACAGCTACTACTACCAATGCAATAGCACTCATAAATAAACCCCCCTTAGTGTTATTAATATTAACTTAAATAGTTTATTAAATTTTTGCAATATAAATACAACGAAAATAAGATTTTAGGGGATGAAAAGAAATATATCGAGTTGAAAATAAAAAAAGCAGTCCCAAAGTTAAACTTGGACTGCTTAAGAACTCAAAATTAATCTAATTCTTTAAATGTTTTGTAGATATTTTCAAACGCTGCTTCAAGCCATTCTTTGGCGTCGTCTATGTAAGATGAAACAACATCAGTATTGTCTTCATTGCTATTAAAATAGCTTTTTGATGCAAGGAGTGCAACAGTTGCCAATACAGCTGAATTAAAAAACTTAAACTTTTTAAATAATAACTTCTGTAATAAAGAAACTCCAACTAAAGTAGCACCCGCGATATAGAGCGATTTTGCATTTGTATCTTCTTGCTGGATTAAATCAATTGGAGCAACATAAAGACCGTATTCAGTTAAACTTTGTGCTCTTTCTAATATTAATTCCTTTTTTTCTTCATCAATTGATTTTGAATCAAGTGTAGATTTTAGCTCCAAAAACATTAAGTTCAAATTATTTTTTCCCCATTGATTAATTTCGTTTCTAATTTCTTCTAACAGCTGCTTTGTTGTAGCTTGCTGTTTTGCTTTTGCTTTTAAAGAAACAATAAAATCATTAAGCTTGTCTTTATATACATCAAATATTTCTTTCATTTAAAACTTCCTCCTTAATATCAGAGTTTGGTGAAACTTCTTTAAAAATTTGGCTCTCAAACCTATAAAACTTGCAATTTCTATCATTTATGCAATTATCATTTAGCGACGCCTTCCTACACACCTCCTTTAAAAATTTTTTTTTATCAAAACCCCACTCAACAGCAACTTGAGGTAATAATAAACCGCTTTTACCATAAGTATCGCACGTAACAAGCAAACCATCTCTGCCAATCTCGATTTGCTCCTCAAATGGTTTATTTTGATCAAGCAAAATCATTGGAGAGAGTATTGTAACTTCAAATACTATATTATCTAATTCTTTCGTACTAACACATTCAAACCTTGGATCTTCACAGGCGGCTTTTGTGCTGGCAGAAACACACAATTCTATTAACGGCCCAAATGCATAAGGATAGCCTATGCAACCCCTTAGATTTTCGCCAGGGAAAGTTGATAATGTTATAAATATACCCACAGTTTTGTTAAGATTTTCTGGGTAGGTATGTGGGATAGGTAGGTATTTTTTATTTTTTAAAAAATATTCAACTGATTGTCTTGCAAGTTTGACTAAGAATTTTCCTTCCTCTAAGCTAAACTTTGGCACGCTGTTCATCTACCACCTCTTGGCAACGCCTGCATAAGTGATTTTCGTTTTTTGAAACACTCTCATCAAACTTCCAACATCTATCGCATTTCTCGCCAATAGCTTTTGCTACTTTTACGTTTAAGTCTAAAGATTCATCAGTATAATCCACATAATAATTGTCAACTTTTTTATCAAAAACATGCGATACAATAAAAATATCGGCTAATTTTATGCGATCATCATATATGATACTATTTATCTCACTATTGTTTGAGCTTAAGTAAATACCTGCTTCTAGAGAGTTTCCTATATATTTTTGCTCACGGGCTAATTCTAAAGCTTTAAGTACAGCAAATCTTATTTTACTGATCAAGTTCCATTTTTTTATTAAATTTTCATTTTTGTATTTATCGATAATAGGCACAAAGTATTCCATATGGACACTTTCTTTTTCTGGCTTATTTAATTGATAGGCTTCCTCTGTCGTAAAAGACAAAATCGGCGCCAAAAACCTAATAAGCACATCTGCTATTTCTTTCATAGCAGTTTGGGCAGATAGACGTTTTTTAGAACTAATACTATCACAATACAGCGTATCTTTTAGCATATCTAAATAAAATGAACTAAGCGTATTTATGCAAAAATTTGTAATATTTTGGTAAATTAAATGAAATTCATAGTTTTCGTAAGCCTTAAAAAGTTTTTCTTTTAAGACTTCCAATGCCGCAAGTATCCATTTGTCCGTTTCTTCAAGATCTTCATATTTTAAACTAAGATTTTTTTCAAAATCATTCAGATTACCCAACAAAAATCTAATTGTATTGCGAATTTTCCTGTAACCTTCAATTAAGCGTGTCATAATTTCATTTGAAAGCTTTATATCTTCACGATAATCGGTAGCGCAAGTCCAAAGTCTTAAAATGTCAGCCCCATACTTTTCAATTACACTTTGGGGTGCAATTACATTGCCCAACGATTTACTCATTTTTCGTCCTCTTGCATCCACAACAAAACCATGCGTCAAAACACTCTTGTAAGGGGCTTTACCCAATGTGCCAACAGCTTCTAAAAGTGATGAATGAAACCACCCTCTATGCTGATCTGAGCCTTCTAGGTACATATCAGCAGGCCATTTTATTTTATCGTAAAGCACAGCTTTATGTGAAACACCAGAGTCAAACCAAACGTCAAGTATATCCTCAACTTTCTCAAACTCTTCGCTGCCACATTCACACTTGTAATTTTTTGGTAAAAAATATGAGTTATCTTTTTCAAACCATACGTCAGCACCAAACTGTTCTATGCTTTTTGCCGTAAAATCTAATACTTCCCTATCTTTTACTATTCTACCACACTTTTTGCACCTAAATAAAGCAATAGGTACACCCCATGCACGTTGCCTTGAAATGCACCAATCAGGTCTGTTTTCTACCATAGCATAAATTCTATTTTGACCCCATTTAGGTATCCACTGCACTTTTTTTATCTCATCTAAGGCCTTAACCCTTAAACTGTTTTTTTCCATCGATATAAACCACTGCTTTGTTGCTTTAAATATTACAGGTTTTTTGCACCTCCAGCAGTGTGGGTATGAGTGAACAATCTCTTCTTCTTTTAACAACATTCCTTTTTGTTTTAGCAATTCTATAATTTTTGGGTTAGCCTTAAATACATGTTCGCCAGCGAAATATTGTACATCTTCTGTAAATTTACCATCTTCGTCTACAGGTGAGTACACACTCAAATTATATTTAATCCCCACTTCATAATCTTCTTCACCATGACCTGGCGCAGTATGAACTAAACCCGTACCCATTTCCAGGTTCACATAATCAGACAAAATCATTTTTGAAACTCTATCGTAAAATGGATGAGCAAGTTCATATCCTTCTAATTCTTTACCCTTTATTTCTTTGATAATTTCTGAACCTTTTATCTCAAATTTTTCCATCAATTTATCGTACAACTCTTTGGCAACAAGCAAAACTTCTCTTTCTTTGACTTGAACAAATACATAATCAATGTCTGGCCCTACAGCAACTGCCAAATTAGCCGGCAATGTCCAGGGGGTAGTAGTCCAAATAACTGCACTTACAGCCTTGCCTAAAAACCTTTTATCTTTTGAACCAAGATCGTTTATGAAGTCAAACTTCACATATATCGCACTGGATTTATCCTCTTCGTATTCAATTTCTGCCAAAGCTAGCGAAGTTTTGCAAGACATACACCAATGCACAGGCTTTTTGCTCTCATATATATAGCCATTTTCTAAAAACTCCAATAGCTCCCTATAAATAGTAGCTTCATAACCATAATTCATTGTTAAATAAGGTTTATCCCACTGTCCCAAAACACCTAAACGTTTAAACTCGTCTCTTTGAATATCTATAAACCGCGTTGCATACTCTCTGCAGGCTTTTCTGGTTTTGGCTTTATCCATTGGACCATATTCTTTTTCGACATTATGCTCAATAGGTAACCCGTGACAATCCCAGCCAGGCACATATGGCGACAAATAACCCATCATTGTTTTGCTTTTTATTACCATGTCTTTTAAAATCTTATTTAATGCAGTGCCCATATGTATATGTCCGTTTGCATATGGTGGTCCATCATGCAATACAAACATTGTACTGTTGCTCCTAGATTCTAAAATTTTGTTATATATATCTTTGTCTTTCCAAAATTTTAAGATTTCTAATTCTTTGACTGGTAAATTCGCTTTCATTGAAAAAGAATTTTCAGGCAAGTTTAACGTATCTTTATAATCCATTTTCTTCCCCCCTAATGGTGGCTATAAATTTAGAGTTTAAACTCAAAAATACTTCCTTGATGAGCTTTTCTATATCTTGCTCGGTTAGTGTTTTATCTGGAGAATATAACTCTATCCTAAAATTTAAACTCTTTTTATTACCCATATCGTATATATCAATGAGATTGACTTTATATACAAAATCGAAATCACTTATAGTTTTTTTAATATCGCTTGTCACTTCATTTTTATCAACCACTATATTCAAGTCTCTAACCACTACCGGGAATTTTGGTAACGGCTTAAAATAAAAACTTCTAAACTTCTCAAAACCATCAATTAAAATTTCACCATACAAAATACTAGACTTTAAAAATTTAATATCAAAAACATCGTAAACATCAGGATGCACCTCTCCAAAAAAACCAATATAGTGATTATTATTATAAATAGCTAAAGATTTTTTGGGGTGCATAAACTGCAATTCTTGCACTCTAAACTCTATATTACATTCAAACAAGCCAAAAATACCCTCGAATAAACCTTTTATGTCGTAAAAATCAAACATATTTTTTTGCGTGTACCAGTTTAGTGGTTTAATACCATGCAACATTATGCCAAGTGAATTGTTTTCACTATTTAAATCAAAAATTTTACCAATCTCAAATAAAGCAATTGATTTTATATTGTGGTTTAGATTAAAAATCAAATTCTCCATCAAGCCCAAAAACAATGTGTTTCTCATGCAGTCTTGTTCTTGAGTTAAAGGGTTTTTTAGATACAAAATATTATCGGATCTGCCTAGCTTTGATAAAAGTGTACTATTTACAAAAGAATAATTTATCGTCTCATATAAGCCGCTTGATTTTAACGATTCTCTAACTAAATCCTTTTTATTTTTGATCGGATTACAACGCAAACTAACGCAAGGGTTTGTAGATGGTAATTTATCATACCCGTCAATCCTTGCAACTTCTTCTGCTATATCCTCCATATTTTCAATATCCATGCGGTATGTGGGTATTAATGCAATTAAATTAGGTTCTATTCCCTTTATATCAAAACCCAATTGATAAAACCTGCCCTTGTTATAACTTGAACCCAAAAAATCATTTATCTCATCGACATTAAACATTATTTCTTTTGGTTTTTGTTTGTTAATTTTTTTTGTTATACCAACTACATTTGCAGTTGCATACTGTTGTAATAAATCTATAGCATAATAAGTTGCATACTCGTTTAAGTTTGGATCAACACCACGCTCAAACCTGTATGAACTCTCAGAGCTCAATTTTAACTTTCTTGAAGTTTTCCTTATTCGTTCCGGGATAAAATAAGCACTCTCCAGAACAATATGCCTGGTATTTTCGTCTATTTGGCTGTATTTGCCTCCCATAATACCCGCTATTGCAATAGAGCGATTTTCATCTGATATAACAAGATCATCTTCTAGTTCATACTCAATATCGTTTAGAGCAACAATGCGCTCTTTTTTAAAAGCATTTCTTACAATAATTTTAGTTCCAATTTTGTCTTTATCAAATGCATGCATAGGCTGACCCAAAGCCAACATACAGTAATTTGTTATATCAACAACATTGTTTATGGGTCTTACACCGGATTTTATCAATTTTTGTCTTATATCAAAACAAGATGGCGCTATACTCACTTTTATATTACTTGCAATGTAACTTTGACAATCTTTATCTAAAGTTACGCTGAATTTATTGTCTTCTTTGATTATCTTGCATTCTTTAATTTTTAAGGGCTTATTGTAGTAAATTGAAACTTCTCTTGCTATACCTAAAATACTCAAACAATCCACTCTGTTTGGTGTAATGCTGATATCAAAAATAAAATCCTTAAATACACCTAAATCTTTTAGCTTAGTGCCAACATCAAATTCACTATCAAGAACAAATACATTGCTTGATGATTCTTCTAAGCCAAGTTCGCTTGCAGATAACAAAAAGCCCTCTGAGACAACGCTGTTAAATTTTCTTTCTTTTACTTTGCCCCTAAAGTCCGTCCCAGTTGCTGCTACACCAATTTTGTCGCCAATGTTGAGATGAGAGTCACTCGTTACTATATTTAACTGCTTTTCTCCTATATCAACAGCTAAAGTATAGAGGTTAATTTGGATAGGCTCTCTAGACAAAACCTTGCCAACAACACTATCACAACAAGCCTTTTTAGCATCAAAAACAGATTCTACCTCTAAGCCCGACAATGTAAGTTTATCTGCTAACTCATATGGGTTAACATCTATATCAACAAACTCTTTTAGCCAATTATAAGATACTTTCATACTAAACCTTTTGAATAAAATGAATTGCTAAATTGTTCTAAAAACCTCACGTCATTTTCAAACATCAATCTTATATTATCAATGCCATACTTTAGCATTGCAAATCTCTCTACACCAAGCCCAAAAGCAAAACCTCTAAAACCTTCGTAACCAACATTTTTTAAAACATTCCTATGAACCATCCCGCAACCCAATACTTCCAAATAGCCCGTATTTGAACACACTCTGCAACCTTTCCCACCACATATAACACAACCTATATCAACTTCAGCAGATGGCTCTGTAAAAGGAAAATAACTTGGTCTAAATCTTACTTTTGTTTGGCCAAAAAATTGATTCAAAAATACTTCCAAAATACCTTTTAAGTCAGAAAATCTAATCTTTTTATCTACAGCTAAACCTTCTATTTGGTGAAACATAGGAGAGTGCGTTAAATCTGAGTCCCGTCTGTAAACTCTGCCTGGAGCAATAAACATTAGAGGAGGTTTTTTCTTTAACATAGTTCTAACCTGCACACCGCTTGTTTGAGTGCGTAAGAGTCTATTTTCGTCAATATAAAAAGTATCCTGCATGTCTCGTGCTGGGTGGTTTTTGGGTATATTTAATAACTCAAAGTTGTATAAATCCAACTCAACCTCTGGTCCATCTTCTATACCAAAACCCATAGAAAAAAATATATCTGAAATCTCTTTTATTACGAGATTTATAGGGTGGATACTGCCAAGATTTGGAGTATTTCCATCCAAAAATAAATCAATTTCTTGGCTCAACTCCTGCTGTTTTTTGGCATTTTTAATTTCTTGCAATTTATTTTCAATTTTTTCCGTTACAAATTGCTTTAATTCATTTAAAGTTTTGCCCTTTTGTATCCTATCTTCTTGCGATAAGCTACTCAATTGCTTAAATAAATTTGTTATAAGACCATTTTTGCCTAAAAAGAAACTTTTTACTTGTTTGATATCTTCTTGTGATGTAACCTTTTTTAGTTTTTCATCCAATTGATCTAATATATCATACAACGGATGCCCCCAGACTTGCTACTTTATGCTCTAATTTTGTCTAAAAGCATCTTAAAGCTTTCAGGGTTATTAATTGCAAGTTCGCTTAACATTTTTCTGTTTAACAATATATTTTTTTGCTTTAGAAGGTTCATAAATTGACTGTATGTTAAGCCATTTTCTCTTACGGCTGCATTAATTCTGGCAATCCATAGTCTTCTAAATTGTCTTTTGCGTTCTTTTCTTCCAACGTAAGCATTTGCTAGAGCTCTTCTAACAGACTCTTCTGCATTTTTGAATGTAGAGCGTCTCCTTTGATAAAAACCTTTTGCTAATTTTAATATCTTTTTGTGTCTTCTTCTTCTCACAATTCCAGTTTTTACTCTCAATTTAAACCTCCAAGCATGATTTTAAGATTTCTTGCCATACCACCTTCTATAATGCGGGATTTTCCTAAACATCTTTTTCTTTTTGTAGATTTGTGAGCAAGTAAATGGCTTTTATTAGCTTTTCTTGCTTTTAATAAACCACGTGCTGTGATTTTAACTCTTTTGGCTGCTGATTTTTTAGTTTTAAGCTTCATTACAATATCCTCCACTTATTTTTTTGGTATAAAAGATACACTTAGCCTTCTTCCTTCAAATAATTCCTTACCTTCTAAAACTGCGTAATCTTGTAAATCAATTTTTAACCTATTAGACAAAACAAAAAATAGATTTTTTTTCTCTATCTCTCTACCTTTAAAAAATATACTAAATTTTACTTTATCGCCATCTTTCAAAAACTCTATAGCATTATTGAGTTTTACTTTGTAGTCATTTTCTGCTATATTGAGCCTCATTTTAAGCTCTTTAACTTTCATTATTTTTTGCTTTTTCTTGCTTTTTTCCTCTTTTTTCTGCTTATCGTATTTAAATTTTCCATAGTCCATTATTTTGCAGACAACTGGGTCGGCTGCTGGAGCTATTGCCACTAAATCTAGCTCTGCTTCACGAGCCTTTTCTAAAGCTTCCTTTATGCTTACTATACCTAATTGTTTGCCTTCCTGATCAATCAATCTAACCTTTTCAGCTTTAATGTGCTCATTAATTGGCGCCACATCGTTTTTGGAAACTATAAAACACCCCCTGCTTCACTTTTAACTATTTCTATAAACTCATTTACAGATCTAAAACCCAAGTCACCTATTTTTCTTTTTCTGATAGAAACGCCTTGCGATTCGTACTCCTTTTGACCCACTACTAAAATGTATGGTATCTTTTCTAATTCTGCAAAACGAACCTTTTTGGCAATTGTCTCGTTTCTTTTTTCTATATCTACCCTAATATCAGCATCTTTTAATTGTTTATACACTTTTGTTGCATAGTCTTCAAACTTTTCCGAAATAGGCACTACCCTTGCTTGAATTGGAGCAAGCCATAAAGGAAAATCACCTGCATAATTTTCTATTAAAACAGCAACAAAGCGCTCAATTGAACCAAGTATCACTCTGTGGACCATAACAGGCCTTTTGGGTAAGCCATCTTTGTCTATATATTCTAAATTAAATCTCTCAGGTAGTGTAAAATCGCACTGGATTGTAGCACACTGCCACTTTCTACCTATTGCATCTTTTAGCTTAACATCAATTTTTGGTCCATAAAAAGCACCGTCGCCTTCATTTATCTGATAAGGCCTTTTTGTATTTTCTAAAGCATTAATCAGCGCATTGGTTGCATTTTGCCAATCTTCGTCTGTGCCAATTGATTTTTCTGGTCTTGTTGATATTTCCATTTCATAATCAAAATTAAATATATCCATAGCATATTTCACAAAGTCCAATACGCCAATAATTTCATCATTGAGCTGTTCTTTTGTGCAAAAAATATGTGCATCATCCTGTGTAAACTCTCTAACCCTAAGCAAACCGTGCAGTACGCCGCTTTTTTCGTGCCTGTGCACTACACCTAACTCAAAAAACCTCTTTGGTAGTTCTTTGTAAGACCTTAAACGAGATTTATATACTTGAATATGCCCAAGGCAGTTCATTGGCTTTATACCAAACGAAACATTCTCGACTTCAGTAAAGTACATATTCTCTCTATAATTATCATAGTGACCACTAATTTTCCATAGTTGGGTTTTTAATAATTCCGGACCTTTAACAAACTCATATCCGCGATTAATATGTTCTTTTTTTTCAAATGTTTCAATAATTTCTCTAAGTATAGCCCCTTTTGGGTGCCATATAACAAAACCTGCGCCTACTTCATCGTTTATGCTAAATAAGTCGAGCTCTTTGCCTAGTTTTCTATGATCTCTTTTTTTTACTTCTTCTAGAAAATTCAAGTAATTTTCTAAATCTTCTTTTGTAGCAAATGCTGTGCCGTATATGCGCTGCATGCTGGGGCGTGTTTCATCTCCTCTAAAATAAGCACTTGCAACACTCAAAAGTTTAAAGTGTTTTAAATAACCAGTAGAAGGAATATGAGGACCCCTGCAAAAATCAACAAAATCTCCCTGTTGATAAAGACTTACCTGTTCATCTGGTATGCTTTCTATTATTTCAACCTTATACTCATCATTTTTTTCTTTAAAAAATTTCAACGCTTCTTGTTTGGAAGTATCTTTGCGCTTAAATGGATAATTTGCCCCAACAATTTTTTTCATTTGAGTTTCAACAGATTGTAAATCATCCTGCGTTAGAGGTCTGCCCACATCCACATCGTAATAAAAACCATTTTCTATTGCAGGACCGATAGCAAATTTTGCCTCTTTAAATAATGTTTGAATAGCTTCAGCCATAATATGAGCAGCCGAGTGTCGCAGTATTTCTAAGCCTTCTTGTGAGTTTATATCTATAAATTCTACATCGCTTTCTTTGTCTAAAGTATAGTTTAAGTCCAAAACTTTACCATTAACTTTGGCAGCTACTACATTTTTGAGTTTATGCTCTCGTGTAAAATCAAATAAATTTACACCACTTTCTACTTGCATCTTTACCTCTATATGGTGGGCGCAGGTGGTTTCGAACCACCGGCCACTTGCGCGTCAGGCAAGTACTCTTCCCCTGAGCTATGCGCCCAATTGAAAGTATTCATAGCATTTTATTTAAAAAATGTCAATTTACTTTTATGTTTGGCAAATCCTTCAAAGCTTCTTTAATCAAATTATCTGAAAATTCAATATCTTTAAGATTGCCAGATAGGTAATTATCATAGGCTGCCATATCAAAATGGCCATGACCGCTAAAGCAAATCAAAATATTCTTTTGTTTTTGCTCTTGTTTTGCAATAATGGCCTCATTAATTGCCGCTTTAATTGCGTGAGCTGTTTCTGGTGCTGGAATAATACCTTCTGTTTTTGCAAACAGTACTGCTGCTTCAAACACTTCGTTTTGTTTAAGCGTTGTAGCTTCGATTATGCCATCCTTGTAAAGTCTGCTAATAATAGGTGAGTCACCATGATAGCGCAATCCTCCAGCATGAATACTAGGTGGCATGAAATTATGCCCTAGCGTATACATAAATAGCAACGGCGTCATTTTGGCAGAATCTGCATAATCGTAGGCGTAGGCGCCTTTTGTGAGTGTTGGGCAACTTGCAGGCTCAACTGCAACTACCCTTAACTGCCTACCATTAATCTTGTCTCGCACAAAAGGCAAAGCGATACCACCTAAGTTACTACCGCCGCCACAGGGTGCCAATATAACATCAGGGTATTGGTTAATTAGCTCAAATTGCTTTTTTGCCTCCAAACCAATTATTGTCTGATGAAGCAATACATGGTTTAAAACACTTCCGAGCGTGTAGTGTGTATTTGGACTTTCCAGTGCTGCTTCTATGGCTTCACTTATAGCTATACCCAAAGAGCCATTATTGTTTGGATCTTTTCGTAAAATTTCTCTACCTACATTTGTAGTGTTTGACGGAGATGGAAATATCTGGGCACCCCACACATTTATCATTGATTTTCTATATGGTTTTTGCTCGTAGCTTACTTTTACCATATAAACTTTCACATTTAAGCCAAATATGCTACCTGCAAATGCCAGTGCACTTCCCCATTGGCCAGCACCCGTTTCTGTAGTTAAAGATAAGGTACCTTCTTTTTTGTTATAATAGGCCTGAGCTATTGCTGTATTTGGTTTATGAGAGCCAGCTGGCGATACTGATTCATTTTTATAGTAAATCCTTGCTGGCGTTTTCAGTGCTTTTTCTAAATTATAAGCCCTAACCAAAGGCGTAGGTCTATATATTGCATAAACTTCTCTAATTTCTTGAGGTATCTCTATCTCACTTTTATTGCTTAACTCTTGCTCAATAAGCTCTTTTGCAAATAGTCGCTCTAGATCCTGTGGCTTTAGCGGCTTGCCTGTAGCAGGATGCAATGGCGGATCTATCGGGTTTGGCAAATCAGGCAACACATTGTACCAATACTTTGGCATGTCTGATTCATTAAGTAAAACTTTTTTAACTTCCATCTACTCACTCCTCGCAAACTTATAATGAATTTATAACATTATTGTTAAAAAATTTCAATAGCTAAATAGCAATTAACCAAAAAAATATCTTCTAATAAACATAGAGCTATTCAAATTATACAAATGCCTTTTTGGATCTACTTGCTTAATATAATTCAATTCTTTTAGTTTTTTTATGTGCTTATATACGATTACTTTTGATAAACTTAAATCTTCTGCTATTACTTCTGGATCGCCTTTAATTAATAAGTTATCTGTAGGTATTTTTGAAGCTTCGTTAAAAAACCACCACAGTGTATTGAGCGCACCGCCTAATTCCTTTTCTTTTAGATCTTTTAATATTTGTATAATTGTGGATTTTGGTATATCAATATAGATTGTCATAGATACACCTACTTTTTACCCAGATAGGCTTCTACAATTTTTGGAGAAGATGATAGCTCATCTGCCGTGCCACTTAAAACAATTTTCCCAACTTCCAACACATAACCTCTATTTGCAAATTTTAATGCCGCTTTGGCATTTTGCTCAACCATAAGGATAGTAACCCCGTTGTTTCTAATTTGTTTTACTGTATCAAAAATAATTTTTGTCAAAGTAGGCGATAAACCTAAACTAGGCTCATCTAAAAGCAATAGTCTCGGCTTACTCATTAGCGCTCTACCTACAGCTAGCATCTGCTGCTCGCCGCCCGAAAGCGTACCCGCAAGCTGCTTTGATCTTTCCTTTAATCTAGGAAAAAGATTATAAATCCACTCAAGCGTACTTTTGTCAACTTCTTTTCTAGTATATGCACCAAGTATAAGGTTTTCATGCACTGTTAAAGTGCCAAATATCCTTCTGCCTTCTGGAGCGTGCGATATACCAAGATACACTATTTTGTGAGCTTCCATATGATCAATTCGCTTACCTTCAAATATAACTTCACCTTTTTTGGGCTTTACTAAACCACTAATAGTCCTAAGCGTGGTGGTTTTGCCTGCACCGTTTGCACCGATAAGTACAACTATTTCTCCTGCTTTAACATCAAAAGACAAGCCTTTTAGGGCTGCTACAGAACCATATGACACATTTAAATCTTTTATTTGTAAAATCGTATCCATTATTCACTTCCCAAATACGCTTCTATAACTTGTGGGTTTGATTGTATGTCCTTAGGAATGCCTTCTGCGATTTTTTCACCAAAGTTCATAACTATTATGTATTCTGCAAGACTCATCATCATATCCATATCATGTTCTATCAATAAAATCGTTATACCTATATCTTTAATTTGGTATATTAAATCAACAAGCTCTTGCGTTTCTTTGTTGTTTAAACCTGCTGCTGGCTCATCTAATATAAGCAACTTAGGCTCACTTGCAAGCGCTCTAGCTATTTCTATTTTTCTTTGTATACCATAGGGCAAACTCCCCACGATTGCACTAGTATATTCGCTAAGGTTCAATAAATCAATAAAGTACTTTACTTTTAGCCAGTTTTCTTTTTCATCCCTAAAATACTTTGGCGTCCTAATTAAGCTATCAAACCAGGTTTGACGACATTTTGAATGGCGACCTGCCATAATATTTTCTGCAACACTCATAGAAGGAAACAACCTTATGTTTTGAAATGTCCTTGCAATGCCTAATTTTGTTATAATATGCGGTTTTAAACCAGTAATATCTTTACCATTAAAATGTACACTCCCTTTGTCTGGTTTGTATATGCCTGTTATGCAGTTAAATACAGTGGTTTTGCCTGCACCATTTGGCCCAATTAAACCCAATATTTGATTTTCTTTTATTTCAAAACTCAGATTATTTATCGCAACAATACCCCCAAATGTTTTAAGAACATTATTCAATTGAAGTAACATATCTAACTCTTTCTAAATATATACTTTGGAAGTTTGCCAAACTTTACAGGCCATATACCCTGAGGACGCAGAATCATTGTTAAAATCATCGCTATGCCAAACACAAAGTACCTTGCTGTTGCGAACTCTCTAAAAAATTGAGGTACTACAAACATAACAAATGTACCCAACAGTATGCCAGGTATAGATGATGGTCCACCTACAATAACTATTGTAAAAAATAGCACAGACTGCGTAAAGTTAAATGTCTCTGGGCTAACAGCTGCATACTGCACAGCAAAAATCACACCTGCTAAGCTAGCTAAACCAGCTCCTAGAGCAAATGCTAAAACTTTATAAAACCTTTTGTTTACACCAAAGCTTTCTGCAGCAATCTCGCTTTCTCTTAAATAATGAAACGCTCTTCCCAGTTTACTTTTATCGATATTGTATATAATTAACATTGTAACAAGCAAAATAAGCCATGCAAAATAATATATTGCTTTTTGACTTGCAATGTTTATGCCAAATATCATTGGCGTCCCAATACCGAAAATACCATTTGGCCCGCCTGTTAAGCCAAATACATTATTTTGCAAAGCTTGGTAAAAAATTATATTAAACCCAATCGTAGCAACAAGTAAATAATCACCCCTTAAGTGAATAATAGGCCATGATATAATAATACCGAATAAAGCAGATAACGCTATTGCTATTGGTATAGTATACATAATTGGAATATTGTATGTAGTATTTAGTATTGCTGCAGTGTAGGCACCTATGCCAAAAAAAGTGGCATGACCCATATCAAACATACCCGCTTTACCCAAAACTATATCTTGACTGAGCGCTACAACTGAATATAGAGCAAATGTTGTTCCAATATCCACCCAAGAAGGATCAACAAAATGAGGATAGATAATTGCGATAACAAAAAAAATACCATACCATACAAAACTTTTTTTCATCAAACTTTCTCCGCTACTCTTTCACCTAAAATACCTGTGGG
The DNA here is from genome assembly GCF_002119425.1 of Desulfurella amilsii. Taxonomy (NCBI): domain Bacteria; kingdom Pseudomonadati; phylum Campylobacterota; class Desulfurellia; order Desulfurellales; family Desulfurellaceae; genus Desulfurella; species Desulfurella amilsii. The sequence goes on from NZ_MDSU01000018.1 coordinate 758,529, forward strand.
CTTTATAATCAAAATTATTATTAAAAGTACAAATGTTAAAGCTTCAGACCAACCATTTGATACATAGCCTGCAATAAGCACATTAAAAATTCCAAGCAACATACCTCCAAGCATAGCACCAGGAATGTTGCCAATACCACCAATTATTGCAGCAATAAACGCATTAAGCCCGTAAATCCAGCCCATTTGAAAATAAAGCTCACGGTAATAAATGCCTATGAAAAGACCGCCAATAGAGCCCAAAAAAGAACCAAGTGCAAATATGGCTATTATTATGCCATTGACATTTATGCCCATCAATTTTGCAGCATCTTGGTCTATTGCGCTTGCCCTAATTGCGGCACCAATTTTAGTCTTGTTAATAAATATATACAAAGCCAGCATTAAAATAACAGAAAGTAACAGTATAGCAATTTGGGTTGAGTTAATAACAACGCCGCTTATATGCCAACTCGCACTTGGAAACACATTAGATGGAAAAACCTTGATATTTGGACCCCAGATCAACATAATACCGTTTTCTATCGCAAGCGACGCACCTAGCGCGGATACAACAGCACTAAGTCTGGGCGCTCTTCTAAGTGGCCTATAAGCTAACCTTTCTAGAAGAACACCAAATAAAGAAATAAACAAAGCGCTAACAACAAACATCAAAATAATAGCCCATAAATTAGTTATATGCATGCCAAAGGCTTGCATTAGTACGGTCAAACCTATATAGGCCGCAAGGGCCACAAGGTCACCATGCGCAAAGTTGATAAGCTTCATCACGCCATACACCATGGTGTAACCTATGGCCACAAGGGCATAAATACTTCCTATAGCTAAACCATTTACAATCTGCTGTAGAAAAATTTCCATAGTTAGTCTTCTTTGTATACCACTTTGTATTGGTTATTGTTGTAAATTTCGTAAGCCATAAACCTGCTGCCAGCCCTTTCGCCATCTTTTGTAAATGTTATTGGTCCGGTAATACCTTGGAAATTTTTCAAATTATGCAAAAATGCTGCCAATTTTTTTGTATCTGTAGTTTTGGTTTTTTCTATTGCATACATAATTGCCCTTAAACCATCTGCATTAAATAGTGTCCAGATACTTGGTGGCATCATGTGGTATCGTGCCTGATAATCCCTTAAAAACTCTTTTGCTAAAGGATATGGTAGTATATCCGGTCTTGGCACATTAATCATGTAAACACCGTTTGAAGCTTTTCCTGCTAATTTAAAGAACTCTGGGTTATCATTTGAGTCACCGCCAACAAAAGCAGCCTTCATGCCCAGTGAAACTTCTTGAGCTCTAATTAAGCCGCCATCTGTATAGTAACCACTAAAATAGATAACATCTGGATTCATAGATTTGATTTTTGTCAAGATTGGTGTAAAGTTTTGTGAACCAGCTTGAATCTTTCCTCTGTAAATTACATTTCCACCTATTTTCTTTAAAGTTGCCTCTGTAGCATTAGCTAGGTCTGTAGCATAAGTTGAATAATCCGATAAAACAACTATTCTTTTGAAATGTTTGTCTTTAACTAAAAAATCTGCTGTGAATGTGGCCTCTGCACTGTTTGGACATGAGTTTCTAAAAAATGTCCAGTAACCATGTTTTGTTAAAGAATCAGCGGTTGCATCGCTTGTTTGCAAAACACCTGCTCTAGCATAAATTGGCTCGGCTGATTCTGCTGGTGTAGATGAATAAGTGCCTATTACTGCTACAACACCATCATTTACCAGTTTCCTTGCACAAATTGCACCACCTACCGCTGTGCCTTCATCATCACACGTTACAACTTCCAATTTTTTGCCCAATAAACCACCTTTTGCATTTTGCTGCGCCACAAGCATTTTAACTGCGTTATCAATACCTTGACCTTCATTTGCAAAAGAACCCGTAATTGGTGCTTGAACACCAATTTTAATTACACCCGCTGCAAAAACACTGCTTGAAACAAAAACAAAGGCAAGCGAAACTACCACCCATAACAGGTTTTTTAGTTTCATAAAAACCCCCTTAAAAATAAATTTTCCACATTTAACTTATACCACTAAATTTACTAAATATCACAAATTAATTTAATAGTCAAGTAGTTTTAAATATTTTTTATAACTTACTTGACTTAGTAAAATTTAGTGTATATAATATTAGAAAATTGAACTTTGTGGAGGTTAAAATGAAAAACTGTAAAGTTAAAGTACCTCAAACTCTAAATGAGCCAGTTTATAATTATGAGGTAGGATCAAGTCACAGGCAATTATTAAAGGATGCTATAAAAAAAATTAAATCGGACAAAATTGAGATACCTTTAATTATTGGTGGTAAAGAGTATAAAACTAACAACAAGGTAGAGATTCGCTCGCCGCACGATCACAGTGAACTGCTTGGTTACTACTATAAAGCATCAAAAGACGAGATAGCTTTAGCAATAAATGAAAACCTTAAGGCAGCAAAGGTCTGGAGCAAGTTTGATTTTTCTGAGCGTGCGGCAATTTTTCTAAAAGCAGCGGAACTGCTTAGCACTAAGTATAGATACATAATAAATGCTGCTACAATGATTTCTATAAGCAAGAGCGCATTTCAGGCAGAAATTGACTCAGCGTGCGAGCTAACTGATTTTTTACGTTTTAATGTTCAATATATGCAGCAAATTTACGAGGACCAGCCTTACTCTCCAAAAGGTATATGGAATATAATGCAGTATAGGCCACTTGAGGGCTTTGTCTTTGCAGCACCTCCGTTTAACTTTGTATCAATATCGGGTAATTTGCCTACAGCACCAGCCATTATGGGTAATGTAACCATTTTTAAGCCTGCATCTAGCTCTGTGTATGCACCGCATATTTTCATGCAAGTATTAAAGGAAGCAGGCTTACCAGATGGCGTAATAAACTTTTTACCCGCTCAAGGCTCTCAAATTGGTGAATATATTTTCTCTAACCCATATTTTGCGGGCTTGCACTTTACAGGCTCAGTTGAGACATTTCACAATATGTGGTCTAACATTGCAAAAAATATACCGCTTTATAAAACCTACCCTCGAATAGTTGGCGAAACAGGTGGAAAAGATTTTATATTTGCCCATCAAAGTACAGACAAAAAAGCTCTAATTACTTCAATAGTAAGAGGCGCTTTTGAGTATCAGGGTCAAAAATGCTCTGCAGTCTCAAGGGTATACTTACCAAAAAGCCTCTACAACGAAATTAAAGACGATTTATTACATGAAATAGATAAAATCAAAATGGGCAGCCCAGAAGACTTTAGAAACTTTATGAATGCTGTAATAGACAAAGAAGCGTTTGAAAAAATCTCTTCATACATTGATTATGCTAAAAACTCTAGCCAAGCTACTATTTTAAAAGGCGGCAAATGCGACAACTCTATAGGCTACTTCATAGAGCCAACTGTGATTTTAACAGATAACCCACAATTCAAAACAATTACGGAAGAAATCTTTGGACCCGTTGTAACGCTTTATCTATACGATGATGCTAAATATGAAGAAACACTCAAGCTGTGTGATCAAACAAGCCCATATGGTTTAACAGGTGCTATTTTTGCTCAAGATAGAGCTGCAATAAACCTTGCAATGGAAAAACTAGAGCAAGCAGCTGGTAATTTTTACATAAATGATAAACCCACAGGTGCGGTAGTTGGCCAGCAACCATTTGGCGGCGCAAGAGCAAGCGGTACAAATGATAAAGCAGGCAGTCTGTTAAATTTAATTAGATGGACAAGCGCAAGGGCCATAAAAGAAAACTTTAACCCGACCCAAGCGTTTGAGTATCCTTTTATGATGGAGGAATGATGTCTTTATTTCATACAATCGTATCAAATACTATTGATTATGTACCATCGAATGTTGTTTCCATCTTTGCAAAAAAATACATTGCAGGTGCATATTTAGAAGATGCGCTAAACCTTACCAAAGCTTTTAATCAAGACGACATCATGAGTACAATTGATGTGCTCGGAGAAGATGTAAAAAAAATTGAAGAGGCAAGTTTTTATAAAAATGAGTGTATTAAAGTGCTAGAAGAGATTAAATCTAACCACTTAAATGCCAATTTATCACTAAAACCTACGCAGATGGGGTTTGCTCTAAGCAAATCCCTAGGGTTTGATAATATTAGAGAAATTGTAAAAAGAGCTTATGATCTTGATAATTTTGTGCGCATTGACATGGAAAACTCCCCGTATACGACAGATACAGTAGAAATGTACAAGCAACTTAGAAAAGAATTTGGTCAGCATGTAGGTACAGTACTGCAAGCGTATATGCGCAGAACTATAGACGATATTGAATATCTATCCGATGATAAAATGAATATAAGACTCTGTAAGGGTATATACATAGAATCAGAAAAAATTGCCTATAAAAAAAGAGATATCATAGTCGAAAATTATAAATACTGTTTAGAAGAGCTATTTAAGAAAAAAGCCTATGTTGGTATTGCTACTCATGATGAAAAGCTAGTGTTTCATGCAATGAAGCTAATAAAAGACTACAACCTACATGCAAACGAATATGAATTTCAAATGCTTTTAGGAGTTGGTGAAAATCTAAAGCAGTTTATCTTAGATAAAAATCACAGACTTAGAATCTACGTGCCATACGGCATACAGTGGCTTGCATACGCAAAGCGCAGATTAAAAGAAAACCCAAACATAATTAAAGCAGCTTTGCATTTAGAATAAAATGCTGCGCAAAGTATCAAAAGAGGCATTAATTGCATACAGTTATTTAGCACTATGCATAATATTTTGGGCAGCTATACCTGTTGTGTCAAAAAAAATTTTGATAGAATTAAACAACGTTCAAATGCTTTTTTATTCAACCATTATCTCTTTTGTTGTTTTGTTTTTTGTTAATCTTTTCCAAAAAAAGTTGTATTTGCTCAAACAATACAGTGTAAAAGACTATTTAAATATGCTTTTTTTGGGTTTTTTGGGCGCTTATTTTTGTTATTTAATACTCTATGGAGCTTTTAGCATTGCTTCTGCCCAAGAAGTGTTTATACTAGCTTATACTTGGCCTATAATGGTTGTTCTTTTAGGATTTTTTATATTAAAAGAACAACCGACTCTTAAAAAACTGATCGCTATTATAATAAGTTTCTTTGGTATACTTGTTATTGTAACAAATGGTCACCTAATAAACTTAAACTTTTCAAACCTAAAAGGCGATTTACTGGCTTTATTTTATGCATTTGTGTTTGCGCTTTTTAGTGTTCTTGGCAAAAAATTTAAGTATGATCAAACATTTTCGGCAATGATATTTTTTTTGTCTGCGCTTGTCTTTATGGTACCAACTATACTTGTCCTATCAAATATTAAATTACCCACACTTGATGTGTGGTTTTGGCTATTTCTAAATGGCTTCTTTATAAATGGTATAACTTACATTTTTTGGTTTAAAGCACTAAAAGCACCTACACATATAGTGTCAAATCTGCTGTATTTAACACCTTTTTTATCTTTGATTTACATACATATCTTTTTAGGCGACAAAATATTAGTTAGCTCATTTGTGGGACTTGTTATAATTGCAAGCGGTATAATCATTCAGAGCATAAAATTAAATTAAATCGCCATCAAGACCACGTATTTTCATAGCTTTTGTGGGACAAACTTTAACGCACAATTCACACGCAATACACTTATCTTTATAAAATTCAACCTTCATTGTTTGCCTATCCTCTATAATAAGCGCGTCTGTAGGACAAACGCTCAAGCAGCAACCACAGTGATAGCACAAATCATCATCCCTAAAAACCCTATCTTCAATATTTGAAATCTCTACACCATTTTCTATTAGATACTCAACACCGCTATTGTATGCGTTTTCTGTACCAACAAGCTCAAGTATCATTAAACCTTCTTTTTTTGGTGAAATTTTTGCTTCCATTACATTGAACGTCAAATCAAATTTTCTTGATAACTCGCAAATAACCGGTTTACCTGCTGCTTTTTTAGAAAAGGTCAATAAAACTTTTTTTGCTATCACTGCCAGCCTCCTAATTCAATATCACCCCAAAAAGCTATCTTGCCATTACAAACAAAACAACAACCAATTGTTTCTTGAAATGTTCTTGCAAGATCAATGGCTTTTTGAAGATCTTTTTCATTTTTTATTATATTGCCACACGCACTCGCCAGACAATCGCTAAAATACGTATTGTGTGAAATAATAAGCGAAGCTTCACTTGCTCCAAATGACAATGATGGCCCAACTTTAGCGCTCGACGTGCAAATACCATACGGTTTATCCGATTTTTTTAATATTATATAAACATTATTTAAAGGATTATCTTTACCTACATATAAACCCAAATTGGTATCTTTGTTCAGCTTCAAAAATATATCGCCGCCATTTTCTACAATGCATTCATCGCAATACTTTAACAAAATTTTCCCCATTTCTTCCGAAACAGCCCCAGCTACGCAAGCCATTGGCCCAACGCCCACAACTGACGAGGTCCTAACCATCTTTTTAACTATTGAAGGGGCATTTTTATCCTGCTTTATTGGTACAAGTGAAGTAAAAAAATCTTTTGATTTTAAAATATAGTTTTCTAAATCCTTTCTAATGTTGTACAATGCATCAAATGCAATTGCTTTTAAATCTTTGCATGTTTTGATAAACAAATTACTCTCTTTTATAGTTATTTCAAAACTATACAAATCATCAGTTACATTTTGCCTATAAAACCTCAACATTTCACGTACTTTAGTGGTTCATAATCGCTTGACTGCCCAATCAAACAAGCAGGCTTTGTAATGTAAAATTTACCATCTAAGATCCATTTCTTTAGTTCTTCTGCTATCTCTAAAGCCATATAATAGCTAGAAAGTGGCGTCGTAGGAACTTCTTTGCCATTAACCATAATTGTGCCGCTTCTTAGCTCTTTATACGTTATAAGGCCATACGTTTTGCTAATTTTGTTTGGATAATCGTATCCATAATCGTAAATATAGGCTTGTATATCTTCATCGCTAACACCGCAAAAAAATGCCATCTCTTCATTAATTATTGGGATTGGAATACCAATGCCAATACTAAGTGAAACACCATATCCTAAAATTGAGGCACCTTTTATATATTTAGTATTCATTTGCTTCATATCACCTGCAACAGCCAACGTGCCTGCGCTCGATTTTGGCAAACCTCTTTCGTTTCTTTCGACATCTGGGTCATGCTGCGTACCTTGATAAATCACATAACCTATGCCACCACCTAAAAATATTCTTGTGCCTATTCCAATTGTTCTATAAAATGGATCATTAAACAGTGGTGACAATTCACCTGCAGAAGAATATGTAGCGTTACTGATATTTGGTTTCAAAACGCCCATATATGTATAAATAGTTTTGTCGGTCGTATTAATGGCAACAGAATAGTTTTGGTAAGCATTGCGGGGATTTAGCAGTGTAGCATCCCTTAGATCAGCTATTGTAATTTCCTTTTCAAACTCTTTTGACGGATAACAATCAGTACCGTAGCCTAAAGCTCTAAGCAGTACTTTTTTGCCAGCTATTAAATCTTCTATAACATGCCCACCGCCGTAATTAAATCTGCCAGGGTGCACACTATTTAGAGGATCACCCTCTTTAACCGCGGTTGCCCCAAGGTAGCAATCAACTGCTGCCACTCCACCGTATGCTTCTACATCATTAAACCATACTTTAGATGCTTTGATCTTTGGCTTTGAATGCCAGAAATTTATCATTGCGCCACTTGAACACATTGTTCCAAAAGTGCCTGTGGTTACAATATCAACTTTTTTTGCAGCTTCTATACAACCTTCTTTTCTTACTATATCTATCATTTCTTTTGCGTTAACCACTACTGCTTCTCTTCTTTTGATTTTCTCGTTTATTTCCTCAATCGTTTTATTGACCTTAAATTCCACAGGACACCTCCTTATTAATAATACGTTAGTATAATACTAACTAAATCATCTGTCAAGACTTAAGCTATATTTATCTTTTCAATATTCAAAGCTTTACCATTATAAATATTAACATCAACTATAAAAGCATTTAACCTTAAATTATCTTTACACACATCAAATCTTGTAGGCATATATGTTATAAACTTTTCAATAATAGCGTCCTTTTTAAACCCAATAACTCCACCGTGGCAACCAGTTAAACCTACATCTGTTATATAGGCAGTACCATCTGGTAAAATTTTTTCATCGTTTGTTTGTACATGCGTATGCGTACCCAAACAAGCACTTACCTTCCCATCACAATACCATCCAAAAGCTTGTTTTTCACTTGTTGCTTCGGCATGAAAATCAATGATTTTTATTGTAGGAAGCGAATTATCCCCTACTAACTGATCCAAGAGAATAAAAGGGTTTTCGACTGGGTTCATAAAAATTCTGCCTAAAAAGCTAGCAACTAGTACTTTTACATAGTTTTTCTCTACGATTACGTAAGGTTTACCCTTTGTATTTGGCATATTAAATGGCTTTGCAACGTTATACATACTATCAATATTAATAAGAAAATCTTTTTTATCCCATACGTGGTTGCCTGTTGTAAAAGCATCAAAGTATGGTTCTACGGCATCGTAGGTTTCTTTTGTTATTCCAAAACCACCCGCTAAGTTTTCTATATTTGCTATAGCAATATCATAGGCATATTTATCTTTTAGATAACTAAGTTTATCTATTGCAACTTTTCTACCAGCATCTCCAACGATATCCCCTACAAACAAAATTCGAATCGTATCAGTTTGCATACTCAATAGCCCTTAATTCTCTTATAGTAACAACCTTAACCTGGCCCGTATAAGTCATGTTTTCCTTGATTTCTTCAGCAATTTCTTTTGCAGTTAAATAAGCATCATTATCATTTGTAAACTGATCTTCAATGATTACCCTAAGCTCTCTGCCTGCTTGTATCGCGTACGCGTTTTTTACATTCTTGTATTTTTTTGCTATTTTTTCTAGTTCTTCTAGGCGTTTAATATAGTTTTCTAAAACTTCCATTCTAGCACCTGGCCTTGCAGCACTTAGTGTATCTGCTATTGATATAAGAACGCTTTCTATGCAATTGGGTTCAACCTCACCATGGTGAGACATTATGGCATTTATAACATACTCATTTTCGCCGTACTTTCTTGCAATTTCAGCACCAATGGTTGTATGGGAGCCTTCCATTTCCTGATCTGTAGATTTGCCAATATCATGCAAGAGACCAGCCCTTTTTGCTAGTTTCATGTTAAGTCCAAGCTCAGCCGCCATTATGCCAGACATGTAAGCTACTTCAACAGAGTGAGCCAAAACATTCTGCGTATAGCTTGTTCTGTATTTTAACATAGACAAATGCCTTGTTATTTCTGGGTGAAGATTTTCAATACCTAAATCAAATATAAGCGACTTCACTTCGTCGATTGCTTCTTGCTCTAATTCTTGTTTAACTTTTTCAACAACTTCTTCGATTCGTGCTGGATGAATCCTACCATCTTGTATTAATTTTTCTAAAGCAACTTTAGCGATCTCCCTTTTCTTTGCATCAAAACTAGATATAACTACAACCTCTGGCGTATCGTCAATAATTAAATCCACACCAGTTTCTTTTTCAAAAGACCTAATATTTCTGCCTTCTCTGCCAATGATTCTACCCTTCATCTCATCATTCGGTAAACTAACTGTAGAAATTGTCTTCTCCATGACAAAAGTGCTTGCCATTTTTTCCATCGTTAGACTAAGGATTTTTTGAGAAATTTTTTTGGCATTTTCGTTAACCTCTTCTTCAATTTCCCGCAGTCTTACGACAGCTTCTTTTTTAGCAGATTCCTCTATCTGTTTAATTAAATATTCTTTTGCATCTTCTGTTGTCATTTTAGCAATTTCTTCAATTTTCTTCTTTTGCTCTTCAAGCAAGCTTGTAAGTTTGACACTTTCTTGATCTAAGAGATCTTCTTTTGCTTTTAGGTCTTCAAGTTTCTTGTTTAATTGTTCTTGTTTGCTATCTAACTGAAATTGCTTTTTATCTAAAGCCTCCTCCTTTATTTGTAATCTTTTTTCCCACTTTTGAATTTCTTTTCTTTTTTCCCTTATTTCTTCATCAATCTGATTTTTTGCCGTAAGCGTATAATCTTTAACATCAATTTCAGCTTTCTTTAGCATATTTTCTCTTTCAATTTCAGCATTTTTAACGATGTCATCAGATTTCTGTTTTAGATATTCTTTTTTCTTAATTTGTAAAAAATACACACCCAAATACCCTATTACAAGACCCAATATTAGTGTTAAAATACTAAATAATATCGTTGACATAACTATCTCCTACACTTTAGAATTCTTTTTTCTGTTATAATGTAATCCAGCGAAACATCAAATTTATCTTCTTTGATGTTGAAATCTTTAACCTGAAAATCAAAACCTACACCAATTTTTAAGGCTTTTGAGTTTTGAAGCAATTTATCGTAAAAGCCCATACCGTATCCTATACGATAGCCTCTTTTATCAAATGCCAAAGCAGGCACAATGAAGCATTCAATTTGTTTTTTAAAAGTATAAGTGCCACAAAAAGGTTCTAAAACAGAAAATTTGCCTTTTTTAAAATTTTTTGATTGAGCAATGCGTAAAGACTCCACATTTATTTTTGTAAAGAAAACGTTAACGTTAGTAGATATAAAAAAATTTGGCTGGACTTCGTTATTTATGGGATTGTACGAAACTACATTCTTGACGTTTTTAAGCTTTAGAAAATTTGCTAATTTCCTTGATATTGATAGACTTCTTAAAAATACAAACTTTTTAGAGCAAAGCCTTCTCTCGTTTAAAGCTTTGCGCCTTAATTCTTTCTTATTATATTTATAAACTTCCATTACAAACTTCTTTAAATTTATATTAAAGCCTAAGGTGCCGTGTGCGGATTTTTCCTAGAACCTAGCAATGATAAGTGGGTACCTCGAGAATAGCCTTAGGTGCTTTTTCAAGCACTTCAAGGCTACCTAATACTGGCCCCCCATCGTTAGGTGTTGGCTCTAAGGAAAAAATGCATCACAAACACCCAAGGCAAATTTAAATTTGCCTAAAATCCTATTTTTATTATATCAAAAAATATACAGATTTCAACATAAATATCAAACAACGCTTTTTATGTCACTTTCAGACAATATCCGTATATTGTTAGAAATACAACATTTTATTGTTTCTTCTAAATTAGAAACCTTCATTATCATTACAGCATAGTCTTTCATTTTTGCAGAAAACCCATACATGTATTCTATGTTAATACCACTTTCTTTTAAAGCCCTTAGAACTTTTGCTAAAGAACCAGGTTTATCACTTATTGCTATTGCTAAAACTTCGGTCAAGCTTGCAGTAAAATCATTCTTAGCAATAACTTTGTATGCAGATTCCGGATCTTCACAAATTAATCTCACTATACCAAAATCTGACGAATCTGCTAGGCTTATAGCTTTTATATCAATATCATTACTCCCTAATACCTCAACTACATCCAATAATCTACCAGGCTTATTTTCTACAAAAACAGAAATTTGCTTTATCCTTTTCATAATTTGCCTCTATATTTTTCTTTTGTCTATAACACGTTTAGCTTTACCTTCACTACGCAGTAGAGTTCTTGGTTCAACAAGCGTAACTTTTGTTGTTATACCTAAAATGTCTTTAATATCTTTTTGTATCTGATTCTGCAAGCCTTGAAGTTTTCGAATTTCATCAGAAAATATTTTACTATCAACTTCTACCTGCACTTCCAATGTATCAAGATTATTTTGTCTATCCACAATTAGTTGGTAATGAGGCGAAAGACCTTCAATCTCCATCAAAACAGACTCAATTTGGCTTGGAAAAACATTAACGCCCCTTATAATTATCATATCGTCACTTCTACCCAGTATTTTTTGAATACGTCTGTGCGTTCGCCCGCACTTACAAGGCTCTTTAATAATTTTTGTAATATCCTTTGTTCTGTATCTGATTAATGGCATTGCCTGTTTTTTAATTGTAGTAATAACAAGTTCGCCTTCCTGGCCATCTTCTAGCGGCTCTTGAGTATCTGGGTCTATTATTTCTGGTATGAAGGCATCTTCCCAGATATGCAAGCCTTCTTTGGCTTCACATTCAATTGCTACGCCTGGGCCCATAATTTCGCTTAAACCGTAAATATCCATAGCGGTGATGTGCAGTTTTCCTTCTAATTTCTGGCGCATACTTTCGCTCCAAGGTTCAGCGCCAAAAACACCCACTCTTAAGTTTATTTTGTCAAGCAGACCCATTTCTTCGATTGTATCTGCAAGCAGTTGGGCATAAGAAGGGGTAGCTGTTAAAACGGTTGATTTAAAATCTACCATAATAATGATTTGCTTTTTTGTATTGCCACCAGATATAGGGATTACTGCTGCACCTAATTTTTCTGCACCATAGTGAGCGCCCAGACCGCCTGTGAACAAACCATAACCATAAGCGTTTTGGATAATATCTTTACTCGTTACACCACAAGCAACAAAAGATCTGGCCATTAATTGAGACCACTCCTCAATATCAGCCTTGGAGTAGCCTACAACCGTAGGCTTACCTGTGATGCCACTTGATGCATGAATACGCACGATTTGATCTATGGGCATACTAAACATACCATAAGGGTAGCTATCTCTTAGGTCATCTTTTGTGGTAAATGGTAATTTATGTAAATCTTTTAGGGATTTTATATCGCTGGGCGTAATATTTGCTTTCCTAAAAGCTTCTTTATAAAAAGGCACAAGAGCGTATACATGCTCGAGTGTCTGCTGTAGTCTTTTGAATTGTAAAGCCTCTAGGGCTTCTCTTGGTAGTGTTTCTATTTCATTGTCATAGATCATGAAGATAGCCCTAAAAGTTTGTCAATTTTGACTTTGTCAAAACCTACAATTGCCTTTGTGCCAATAAGTACCACTGGCACACCAGTTTGACCTGTCATCCTTACCATGTCTTCAGCCGCTTTTCGATCTCTTGAAACATCCACGTCTTTAAAAGTAATGCTGTTTTTTCTTAGATAATCTTTTACCCTCGTGCACCATGGACAACTTGGTGTAGAAAAAACCACCACACGCGGTTGTTTTTTTATTGTATCTTTTTGAGTACTTTCCATAATACATACCTCCTTTTTTTGATTAAATATATACATTATTATAATCATTGTCAATTATGTGAATATATTATTCTTATTGCTATTTCACCTATAATGGTTTTAGTTTATTTACAATAAAGTATTGATTAAAATTTAGTTTACTTTTTTGACATTAAGTATATAATTTAACATAAGTAATATTTAAGAAGGAGGAGATTGGATGGGTGAAAATAGTTATAAAAATTGGCAAGAAAAAACCTTAATACCCTACATCAAAAAAAACCCAACAAGAAAAAAAAAGTTTGAGACAAGCTCTTATCTTGATGTAAAAGAATTATACGCAGATAGTGATGTGAAAAACTATGAACAAAATCTAGGCTATCCTGGGCAATACCCTTTTACAAGGGGACCTTATCCGACTATGTATCGGGGCCAATTTTGGACAATGAGGCAATATGCTGGTTTTGGAACAGCAAAAGAATCAAACGAACGGTATAAGTATTTACTAAAACAAGGTCAAACGGGCTTATCTGTAGCTTTTGATTTGCCTACACAAATTGGTTATGACTCAGACTCGCCTATGAGCGAAGGAGAGGTTGGTAAGGTTGGTGTTGCAATAGATACTATTGATGATATGGAAACACTGTTTAAAGATATACCGCTTGACAAAGTTTCAACTTCTATGACAATTAACGCTACGGCTTTTATATTGCTTGCTATGTATATAGTGGTAGGCAAAAAGCAAGGCGTTGATAAAAAACTTTTGCGTGGCACCATACAAAACGATATACTAAAAGAGTATATTGCACGCGGAACGTATATTTACCCTCCAAAGCCATCAATGCGCATTATTACAGATATTTTTGATTATTGCGCAAAAGAAGTGCCAAAATGGAACACAATAAGTATTTCTGGCTATCACATAAGAGAGGCAGGCTCAACTGCTGTGCAAGAAGCGGCTTTCACTTTAGCAAACGGTATTGAATATGTTAAAAGCGCCATAGATAAAGGATTAAATGTAGACGAGTTTGCTGGGAGATTATCGTTTTTTTTTAATGCTCACAATGATATTTTAGAAGAAGTTGCAAAATTCAGAGCAGCCAGGCGTATGTGGGCAAAAATCATGAAAGAACGCTTTCAAGCAAAAAACGAAAAATCACAAATGCTAAGATTTCATACGCAAACAGGTGGCTCTACACTCACAGCCCAGCAACCAGAAAACAATATCGTAAGAGTCACACTTCAAGCACTTGCTGCAGTACTTGGCGGCACACAAAGCCTTCATACAAATTCAATGGATGAAGCACTTGCTCTGCCTACTGAAAAATCCGTTCGTATAGCTCTTAGAACTCAACAAATTATAGCCTACGAATCAGGCGTTGCAAATGTTGTAGATCCACTTGGCGGTTCATACTATATAGAAAGCTTAACAGACACTATAGAAGAAAAAGCGTGGGAATATATTAACAAAATAGATGAACTAGGTGGGATGGTAGCTGCTATCGAACAAGGTTTTGTCCAAAAAGAGATTCAAGAATCAGCTTTTCAATATCAAATGGATATTGAAAATAAAGAAAGAATAATCGTGGGTGTGAATAGTTTTCAGATAGAAGAAGAACCGCCAAAAGACTTACTTAAAGTAGATCCATCGCTAAGAAATGAGCAAATAAAAAACCTCCAAAGGGTAAAATCGCAGCGAGATAACACAAAAGTTCTAAATAACATAAAGCTATTAAAAGAAACTGTACAATCAAATGAAAATATTATGCCAGTAGTTATTGAATGTGTTGAAAATTATGCAACCCTGCAAGAAATTGCTGATGCCTTAAGACAAGAATTTGGCGAATACAAAGAAAGCGTAGTAATTTAAACGGAGGTACTTGAATGCAAAAAGTTAGAATTTTGATAGCAAAACCAGGTCTGGATGGTCATGATAGAGGGGCAAAGTTTGTTGCAAGAGCGCTACAAGAAAAAGGCTATGAGGTAATATACACAGGCATAAGGCAAACGCCTATACAAATTGCACTTGCGGCTGTGCAAGAAGATGTTGATTTTGTAGGTTTAAGCTTGCTAAGCGGTGCCCACAATGAACTATTTCCAAAAGTAATTGAAGAATTACACAATGCAGGTGCAGATGACATTATCGTTTTCGGTGGAGGAGTAATACCTCAATCAGACATTGAGTTTTTGAAATCAAAAGGCATTAAAGCAATTTTTGGTCCTGGCACCTCCATTAAAACAATTGTGGATTTTATTGAAAATGAGTCAAAATCAAGAAATTCAAAAATTAGTTGATGGTGTTTTAAATAAACATACACGCTATATTGCAAAAGCAATAAGTTTTGTTGAAAATTCCGATTATAAGACAAAAAAATCATTTCTAAAAACCATTTTTCCATACACTGGTAAAGCTAAAGTAATTGGCATTACTGGATCACCAGGTGCCGGTAAATCTACTATTACTGACAAGCTAATAAGAACTTTTAGAGATGATAATAAAAGCGTTGCAGTATTAGCGGTAGATCCAAGTAGCCCATTTACAAAAGGAGCTTTGCTTGGTGATCGAATTAGAATGCAAAACCATACGACAGACCCATTTGTTTATTTGAGATCAATGGCATCTCGTGGCGCACTTGGTGGTTTATCTGAAGCCACAAAAGACGCACTCAAAGTGCTTGATGCGGCTGGTTTTGATATTATAATTATAGAAACTGTCGGCGTTGGCCAAAGCGAGATTGATATAGTAAAGATTGCCGACTGTGTAGCTTTAGTGTTTGCCCCTGGCTTTGGCGATGAAATACAGGCAATGAAAGCTGGCATTATGGAAATAGCGGATATTTATGTAATAAACAAGGCAGATCGTGATTTTTCTCAAAAATTATTCAAAGAAATATCAGACATAGTTAATTTAAGCCCAAAGCAACCAAAACCGTCTGTTTTAAAGACAATTGCTACAAATGCTTTTAAGGAAAGTGGTATAGAATTACTAAAAAATGAAATTTTAAGCTACTTAGGCCATATTGAAACCTCTAGTAACCTTACAAAAAAAAGGCAATCTTTTATTGAATCAGAACTAATCGATACCGTTACAAAAATAATGATTGATAAAGTACTATCAAATCAAAACGTAAAAAACTTTTTTGATAGTAAAACTATTGCTCAAATTTACAACAAAGAATTAAACTTTTATGCAATTATCGACAAAATTGTGGAGGCTATATGAAAAGTATTGACCATATAGGCATAGCTGTAAATAATTTAAACCAGGCAGTAGAAGTTTATAAAGATATACTGGGGTTTGAATATTTAGGTGAAGAAATAGTTGAAGATCAAGGGGTAAGAATTGCAAAATTTAACTGCAATGGCATCCATCTGGAGTTTTTAGAACCCATATCTAATGATAGTCCTATAAAGAAGTTTTTAGAAACAAAAGGCCAAGGCATACACCATATAGCCTATAAATGCGATAATATCATACAACAAATAGAACTATTAAAACAAAAAGGTATAAAAATGATTAATGACTCACCAAAAGAAGGCTCAAACAATACCCAGATTGCGTTTTTACACCCAAAATCAACAATCATATTAACAGAACTTATACAAGGAGGCTAAAATGAACCCAACAAAAATAGTTGTAATAGGTGCAGATGCAGCAGGGGCAAGTGCAGCAAGTCAAGCAAAAAGAAGGCAAAAAGATGCACACGTTATTATGCTCGAAAAAACACAGGATGTTTCGTACGGCGCTTGCGGTATGCCTTATATAATAGGCCTTAAAAAAGACATGGAAGAAGTCGCAGCCGTTAGTGCAAAAGATTTCAGAGAAAAGCGCAGTATAGACCTAAGGCTAAACGAAGAAGCTATTGGCATTGATACAAAAAAGCGTCTGGTTTTTGTAAAAAATAACCTATCAAACCATCAATATGAACTAAACTACGACAAACTTATTATCGCAACAGGCGCAAAAAGCAATCTTCCACCAATTGAGGGTATAAATCAAGAAGGTGTATTTTCCTTAAAATCTCTAGAAGAAGGCAGAAAACTTAATAAGTATCTAATAAGTGAAAACTGCAAAAAAGCAATTCTTATTGGCGGTGGCTTTATAAATCTAGAACTTGCAGATAACCTAAAAAAACGTGGTTTAGAAGTGGTAATTTTAGAAAAACTAGACAGTATTTTGTTGGAATATAGCGATGAAATTAGGCAAAAAGCAATTGAAGAACTACAGAACAACGGTGTAAAACTAATATGCTTGGTTGATATAGAAAAAATTGAACTACCCTTAAAAGTTTATTCCAATAAAGGTACTTTTGAATGCGATGTAATAAATGTATCTACGGGATTTAAACCAAATACAGACTTTTTAACTGGATCTGAATTAAACTTTTTTTCAAATAATGCCATAGAAGTTGACCAAAAAATGACAACAAACATAGAAGATATTTTTGCTTGCGGTGATTGCGCAACAATTTATCATAAATTGTTAAAAAAGAATGTATATTTCCCACTTGGCACAAACGCCAACAAACAAGGCAGGATCGCAGGTATAAACGCTACTTCTGGTAATGAAGTATTTGAAGGCATAACAGGCACTTCTGTATTTAAATTGTTTGATTTGGGTATCGCTAAAACTGGACTTAGTGTTAAGCAAGCTCAAGAGGCAGGATTTGAACCAAAGGTTACAACTATCGTTACTAATGAAAAAGCACATTATCTACCAAACAACAAAGACATAATAGTAACTCTTATTAGCGATGCTAAGACAAAGCAACTACTTGGAGCTCAAATTTGCTCCTTTGATGGGATTTTGAGAATTAATGCTTTGTCTGTTGCAGTATATGCAAACTTGAAAGTCAGCGAAGTTAAATATTTGGATTTTGCATATTCACCGCCCTACAGTGCAGTATGGGATGCGGTGCTAATTTGTGCCACTCAGGCAGATAAATAATTTAAAATTTTTTATAAACTATTAGAAGGAGGCTACTAAATGGAAGACAAATCTCTCAAACAAGAGGCTCTAGAATATCACAATATGGAAAAGCCAGGCAAAATAGAAGTAAGATACACAAAGCCCTTTAACAGCCAAAAGGATCTATCGCTTGCATACACACCAGGCGTTGCAGAAGTGTGCATGCAGATTAAAGAAAACCCACAGGATGCATACAAGTACACTACAAAATCAAACCTCGTAGCGGTTGTAACAAACGGCACAGCTGTGCTTGGACTAGGAAACATTGGAGCGCTAGCAGGAAAGCCTGTGATGGAAGGCAAAGGCAACCTATTTAAAAAATTCGCAGACATAGATGTATTTGACATAGAATTAAACGAAAAAAACCCGGACAAAATCGTAGAAATTGTAGTAGCGCTTGAGCCTACATTCGGAGGCATAAACCTTGAAGACATAAAAGCCCCAGAGTGCTTTTACATAGAAGACGAGTTAAAAAAGAAGATGAACATACCCGTTTTCCATGACGACCAGCACGGCACAGCTGTGGTCTCTGGTGCAGCTCTTTTGAATGCTTTGGAAATTAGTCAGAAAAATATTGAAGATATAAAAGTAGTAATAAGCGGCGCAGGCGCTGCAGCTATTGCCTGCGCTAAATTTTATGTAAGTCTTGGTGTAAAGAAAGAAAACATAATTATGGTGGACTCAAAAGGCGTCATATACGAAGGCAGAACAGAAGGTATGAACCCATATAAAGAGCTTTTTGCAACTAACCTATCCGTTAGAACACTCAAAGAAGCCATAGAGGGCGCAGATGTGTTTTTTGGCTTATCCCAGCCAAACTTACTTACAAAAGAAATGGTAAAATCCATGAATGACCACCCAATCATTTTTGCTATGGCAAACCCAATGCCTGAAATTACATACGAAGACGCAAAAGAAGCTAACAAAAACGCCATTGTAGGCACAGGCCGAAGCGACTACCCAAACCAGATAAACAACGTACTCATATTCCCATTCATGTTTAGAGGCGCGCTAGACACCATGGCCACTACTATCAATGAAGAGATGAAAATAGCTGCTGCAAAAGCTTTAGCAAGCTTAGCCAAAATGGATGTGCCAGAAGGCGTACTTAAAGCTTACGGTTTATCCAACCTCAAGTTTGGTCCAGACTACATCATACCAAAGCCATTTGATCCAAGGGCGTTGATTTATGTCTCAAGTGCTGTTGCACAGGCTGCCATTGACTCCAAGGTAGCAAGAATAGAAAATTTTGATATCTTAGAATACAAAAAAACACTGGAGTTAAAACTTGACAAAACAAGATCCATAACGCGCTACATTTACGAAAAAGCCAAGGAAAACCCAAAGAGGGTTGTATTTACAGAGACTACAAACCCAAATATCTTGCGAGCTGTACAAAATGCATTAGAAGAAGGCATATTTTATCCCGTATTTATAGGCTCGAGGGGCAGAACAAAAGAATTTGTTGTTGAAAAAATAAAAGAGTTAGGACTAAAAGAAAGCATTACAGACAAAATAGAATTCATAGACCCCATGCAAGCATCCAAAAGACTGCACTACATTCAAAGGCTAATTGAGATAAGGCAAAGAAAAGGCATAACAAAAGAGGAAGCAGGATACATTATAAACCACAGACCCAATGTCTTTGCCACAATGATGGTAAGAGAAGGTGATGCTGATGCACTGCTTATTGGCGAAACCTACAACTACCCAACAGTTATAAGACCTATTTTGCAGGTTACAGAAAAATCGCCTGCAACACCCGTTGCAGGCGTATACATAATGGTCATAAAAAACCGCATATACCTATTTGCAGATACTACAATAAATATAAACCCAGATTCACAAACACTAGCAAGTATTGCCATTGAAACGGCCAAGTTCTACACAGACCTAACAAATGCTGAACCAGTTGTAGCTATGCTTTCGTTTTCAAACTTTGGCAGCAACGAGCAGCAAGAGGCCATAAAGGTTAAAAAAGCCGTTGAAATTGCAAAATCAATAAATCCCGATCTCTTGATAGAAGGCGAAATGCAGGCAACCGTTGCAAGCGATGTAGCCCTAAGGGATGGGTTCTATCCATTCAACACGATAAAAGGCAAAGAAGCAAATGTATTCATATTTCCAAACTTAGATGCAGGAAATATCTCATACAAGCTCATGTACAAACTAGGCGGAGCATACCCCATAGGACCAATTTTACTTGGCCTTAAAAAGAGCATACATGTACTCGAAATGGGGTCTCCCGTTAGAACCATTGAAGACATGATAGCTTTAGCTGTATTTGATGCTCAAAGGAAAGAAAAGAAAAATGGGAACGGCAAATCTTAAAACTCTGAGGCTAAAGCGAAAAAATTTGCTTTTATATTAGCATTTAGAAGCACTTTAGCACACTCATTAATAGTTGATGCTGTTGTTAAAACATCATCAACTATTAATACTTTTTTAAATTTTTTTGCTTGTGTGTTCAAAATAAAAGCATTTTTCAGATTATTTTGACGCTCTATCTTTTTTAACTCAACTTGCTGTTTAGTTTGTTTTGTTTTTTCAAGCATATTATAACACACTGGAAGACCTGAAAATTTACTTAATATTTTTGCTATAATAACCGATTGATTATAGCCTCTTTTCTGCAAGTCTTTTTTGTGCATAGGAACAGCAACTAGTGCTTCGACTCCATCAAAAACACTTAAATCAATGTATTCTTGAAAATCTTTTATTGCATTTAGATAATAAAAGTGACTATAGAATTTAGACCATTTGATTAATTGAGCAACTTTTTGATTATTGTATGACCAAAGTACGAAACCTTTTTCGTAATAGTGTTTTTGCACACAGTTTGAACATAAAACAGTGCTTTGATTAACAGGCTTGAAACACTTTGTGCACCTTGGGCCCCTATATACAATCTCGGATGCACAATCATCGCATAAATAACCATTTTTTATTGGTTTTTGACAAAAAATGCAAATAGATGGAAAGATAAGATTTTTAAAATTAACTATGAGATTCGATAATATGCTTACACTTAGCACAATATTTTGCTGTAGGTTTTGCTTTTAATCTTTCAATTTCTATGGGCTCTTTGCACCTTTCACATATAGCATACGTATTGTTTTCCATTCTATAAAGTGCTTCTTCTATTTCGATTAGCTGAGTTCTATCCTTTTCTATCAAATTGTATGTAAGATCTTTGTAAGAAATACTATTTGAAAAATCACCTTCATCACCACTTTCAAAACTTCTTACACGATCGTTATTGTCTTTTATACGTTGTTGAATTTCGTTCCTTAAGTATATTAATCTACTTTTAAGCTCATTTAAGGTTTTTTCGTCCATACCAAACCCCCAAAAAATCTCTTACTAATTAAAGCTTATTTTTACAATTTGTCAAGTAAAATTATTTATGTTATATTTTTAATATGTTATCAATACTATTTATTGGCTTGGTTTTTGTTTTTACTAAAATATTTGGCGAGGGGCTAAAACCTTTTGGTATACCACAGCTAATAACTTACGTAACTTTAGGTATTGTGCTTGGCCCATGTGTTTTGAACCTTATTAAACCAAATGAGATATTTTATATCTTTGCAGAAATAGGCATATTGTTTTTACTGTATGAATCTGGTCTTGAAATAAACCTTAAATCTGGTTTAAAAACGAATCTGAATGGTGTTTTGGTTGCAATAATAGGCTCTTTTGTGCCATTTTTTATAGCATTAATTATTGCTAAGTCTTTGGGTTATAACGAAAACGAATCGATTTTTTTGGCAGGAAGCCTTGTGGCAACTAGTATTGGCGTTACATTAAAAACTTTTATGGATTTAAAAAAACAACACACAACTGTTGCAAATATAGTTTTGGTTGCTGCTGTAATAGATGATATAATTGGCATTATAATGTTACTTTTAGTGTCAAATTTTGCACAAACAAAAACTATAGATTTAAAAATTGCACTGAGCGTTATAATGTATGCAGCCATGCTTTTTCTTTTGGTTCCTCTTATAAAAATTATTTTGAAAAATTCTATCAATCTGTGTTTTGATAAGGATCCAATGTATATTAGTTCTATAATATTTTTTGCAATCATTATGTATTCTTTTGTCTCTTACAAACTCGTTCATCTAAATATTTTGGGTGCATTTATTATTGGCTACAGCCTGCAAACACTTAAGTTGTCTAAAACTAAAGAAGTGGATAATTTATTTAAAAAATCAAAATCGCAGCTAAAGACATTACAAAACTTTTTTGAGCCGTTTTTCTTTGTCTATATAGGATTATCATTCAATTTAAACAGTTTGAGTTTCTCCTTGCTTGCTAAATTCGTCAGTTTTTTGCTTATCTTTTTAATAATAGCAATACTTGGCAAACTAATAAGTGGATTTTTTATAAAAGGTTTTTACAATAAATTAGCTGTGGGCCTTTCTATGATACCAAGAGCCGAAGTAGGTCTAATTTTTGCTACAATAGGAAAATCAAGCGGTGTCTTAAGCAATGACCTATACGCTTTAATTGTGTTAATATCCCTATTAACCACACTTATTGCACCGTTTGGCCTGCAGCTTATTAACTCAAAAATTTCTTGACAAAGAAAAATAACCTAATGTATAATGCAAATAGTTTTTTGAAAAAGGAGTTATTGAATGGATATCCCCAACTCGCGTAAAAAAATATATGTAGCAGGTGAGTAGCTCTAGCATAAGCTCACCTGGTTTGTTTGCAATTGGAGGTGAGTTTATGTTAGGGTTATCAAGTTTCTCAAATATAAATTTTGATATAGTTAAAAAAAGAAGTTTGTTTGCGGATTTTGTATTTATCTTCTTGCTATTGAGTGTATTGTATATCATTACCCACTACGCACATCAAGTCACATCCAGTATAAATTATGAAGCCAAAATAAATCTTTCAATAGGCTCACTGATTAAATACAGCCTTTTTTCATTATCAAGAGTACTTATAGCTTTTGTGTTTTCATTTGTATTTACCATTTTTTATGGATATTTTATGTACAAAAATAAAACGGCTGAGAAACTGCTCTTACCAATTTTAGATATCCTACAAAGCACACCTGTACTTGGTTTTTTACCTGCCGTAGTGTTGGCACTTATTGCTCTATTTCCCAAAAGCAATTTTGGTCTTGAGCTTGCAAGTATTATTATGATTTTTACAGGTCAAGTGTGGAATATGGTTTTTGGTTTCTATGGGACATTAAACAGCATACCTCAAGAATTTAAAGAAGTAGCAAACGTCTATAAACTAAGCTGGTTTCAAAAATTTAAGTGGATAGAGTTTCCCGCAACAATATCCTCACTCATCTGGAATAGTATGATGAGTATGGCTGGCGGATGGTTTTTTCTTATGATATGCGAAGAATTTTCCCTTGGAAATAAAAACTTTCGCTTAGAAGGTTTAGGTTCTTATATGTCTGTTGCAGCAAACGAGGGAAATTATCTTGCTATGTTTTATGGTATTTTAGCTATGATGATTATTATTGTTGCGCTTGATCAATTAGTTTGGCAACCGCTTGTTGCATGGTCTGAAAAATTCAAAATTGAGTATTCTCTTAACTCCAAACCGAAAGAATCATGGTTTTTAAATTTGCTTATTGATTCAAATATCATAGAATTGACAAGAAATGCTTATAAAAAAACTTCAATGTGGTGGCTAGAAAAATTTAAACATTTTAAAATAAAAAGCAGCAGAAAGAAAACAGAAAAGCCAAAAAAGTCGTTGATAATTAATATTCTAGCAAATGCAATTCTAGTATTAATTGTGGTTTTTATTTTATTTGCAAGCTATAAAATCATTATAATGATTAAAAATATACCAAAAGAAACGTGGTTTAATATATTTAAATCCGATTCTTATACATTAATAAGAGTTTTAATAACAATTTTAATTGGATCTTTATGGACAATACCGTTTGGCATATACCTTGGGCTTTCTCCTAAACTTTCTAAAATATTACAACCAATTATTCAAATAACCGCAAGCTTCCCTGCACCATTATTATTTCCTATTTTAATAGCAATATTTTATGCTTTACATATAAATTTAAGCTACGGTAGCATAATTTTAATGCTTATGGGCACGCAGTGGTATATACTTTTTAATGTTATAGCAGGCACTATAAACATACCATCCGAGATGATTGAGATGGGCAAGGTTTTTAAGCTTTCTTTGTGGGAAAAATTCAGCTCAATTTATTTTAAAGCTATTTTTCCATATCTTATAACGGGTTGGATTACGGCAGCAGGTGGCGCATGGAATGCATCTATTGTGGCAGAATATATCACCTTTAAAAATCAAACAATAGCTACTGTTGGCATTGGTTCGCTCATTAGCAAAGCGGCTAATGGTGGGCAAATTTCCCTGCTGGCTGCTAGTGTTTTGGTAATGGCGTTAACTGTAGTGTTTTTTAATAAGTTTATATGGAAAAACCTTTACAAACTATCGCAAAACTACAAAGTGAGGTAAAAAATGGATATTATTTGCAGTGCAAAAAACGTTTCACAAAGTTTTAGTCTGTCAACAAAAAAATCGCTAGAAGTGCTAAGTAATATTAGCTTTCAGATATACGAAAATGAGGTTGTATCAATCTTAGGCCCATCTGGGTCTGGCAAGTCTACATTATTACGTATGATTTGTGGTATTTTAAAACCATCTAGAGGGAGTGTGTTTTATAAGGGAAAATTAATAGATAATATCAACCCAAATGTTTCAATGGTTTTTCAAAATTTTGCTCTACTTCCGTGGCTAAATGTTGAAGAAAATATAAAATTAGCCCTAAAACCTTTAAATTTAAGCAAAAACGAAATTGAAAAACATACTGATACAGTTATAAAGATCACTGGGCTTGGGGGTTTTGAAGAAGCCTATCCAAAAGAACTATCCGGTGGCATGCAACAAAGGGTTGGCGTAGCAAGAGCTTTAGCTGTCCAACCAGAGTTATTGCTTATGGATGAACCATTTAGTCATGTAGATACGCTTGTCGCAGAATCTTTAAGGTCAGAATTGATAGATATTTGGCAATTAACAGAAAATCCTAAATCTATCCTTATCGTAAGTCATGACATCAAAGAAGTTGTATACTTGAGTGACAAAATCATTGTACTTGGCGGTAAACCTACACAAATCAAAACTATTATAGAAAACAAACTTCCAAGACCCAGGGATTATAGAAGCATTGATTTTTTAAATATGGTAGACTATATACATGATATTATTACAGCAAGCGACCTACCTGATATACCAGAAAGCATTGAAACACAGCAAAAAGAAAACTTTTTTGAAGCTTTGCCTGATGCATCACCAGGAGAAATTGTTGGTTTGTTGGAATTTTTAGACTCACATGGTGGATATGACGATATATTTCACATAGCTGTTGAACTAAACAGAGAATTTGGTGATATAATAAAAATTACAAAAGCTGCTGAGTTGCTAGATTTTGTCGATACACCAAGAAGAAGCATTGTATTTACAACAATTGGTAGGAGATTCATTGAGTCTGATATCGAACAGCGCAAACAGATTTGGAAAAAAGAGATCCTTGATTTGAGATTAGTTAGGCATCTTTCTGATATGGTTAAAAATTCAGAGAAAGGATTTTTATACAAAGAAGATATTATCAATGAAATTAGCAGTAGATTGCCTCAAGAAGACCCAGAGAAAGTTTTCAAAACTTTTATTAGCTGGACAAGGTTTGCAGATTTATTAGCCTACGATAGTGAAACAGAAGAGGCAAGTTTGCAATAAATGGTAAACGAAAACGGCATAATTGTTAAAAAAACAAACTTTCAGAGTATTAATTTTGTCAAAATTATAACGCCCGAGGGTAAAATAGATGCAGTTATTTATGGTAAAAAGCAAATAAGCTTGCTTTATATATTTAACTTTGAACTTGTAGAGCCAAATAAAAAAAATTTGTACATTGTACGCAAATTTAATCTAGTAGAAAAATTTGAACAATTAAACACAAAAGAAAAGTTGGTGGGGGCTTTTTTTGTTATAGATGTTGCAAGTCAAATTGATATTGATTATAATTTTATCGTCAAAACAGTTAAATCGCTAGAAAAAGATGATGTCAAAGTTTGCATAAAAAACTTTGTAGAAAAAATATTGGTTGATAACGGTGTATATAGAAACCACATTGATGATATAAATAACTTGGTATTAGAATTAGAAAAATATTTAGGAAAAAAATTAAAGGTAGGTTTGAATGAAGTGTTTACTACAGCGCGTTAGCTATGCTAAAGTTTACATTGAAAATAAGCTATACTCGCAAATAGATAAAGGTTTATTAGTGCTTGTTTGTTTTTGTGTAAATGACACAAGGCAAAACATAGAATTAATGGTAAAAAAAATCATTAATTTAAGGATTTTTGAAGACAATAATAAAAAATTTAACTTCTCGCTTAAAGATATCAATGGCTCTATAATGCTTGTTAGTCAATTTACACTTGCAGCAGATACAAAAAAAGGCAATAGGCCGTCTTTCTTTGAGGCAATGGAGCCAAATAAAGCCATAGAATTTTATAACGAAATGATCGAACAATTCAAAAACAACAATATAGAAATACGCACTGGAATCTTTGGAGCTTCTATGAGGATAGAGTTAACAAATGACGGCCCTGTTACAATAATGCTTGAAAACTAAATGGGCTCTAAATTTGGTTTAGAGCCCAAAATGCATCAACTTACTCAATTACAACTAATTTTGAATCAGCGGCTATATTTTCTCCTTCTTTCACAAACAGCTCTTTTACTTCGCCACTCTTTGGTGCCTTAATTTCGTTTTGCATTTTCATTGCCTCAAGTATGAGTAGTATATCGCCTTCTTGCACACTATCACCAACAGCCACTTTAACGCTAATTACTCTACCTGGCATCTCTGACTTTAATACTTGTTTGCCTTCCACAGCACCACCGCCTCTGCGCTGTAACAATTTTGCTTTCATTTCATCTATAACATTTATTTTAAACAAGTCACCTTCTGTTAATACATGATAGTTATTTTCACCTTTATAATCAATATCTGCTTCAAAAGACTCATTGTTTATTAGCAAAGAATAAACACTACCTTCTGTTAACCTTGCATCTACCACATAAGATTTATCATCTATGTGAACTTCAAATTTATTAGCTTCAAGCTCTTTAACAAGCACTTTGTATTCAACATCATCCATTTTTACTAAATAAGCCATACGTTTCTCCTTAATTTTTTTTAAGAGGTCTTATAAATATCACCTAAACTCAAACCCAGCATTGCAGTCCTTTTGCCTGCCTCTTTCCAAGGACTTCCTGCGCCGCATGTTTCTTTGAATATTAAAAGTTTGTTCTCAAGTGATTTTTCTCTTAAGCGCTCTGCGATAGCAGCAGCCGCAATTGCAGCTACAGAAGAGCCCTCTCGTGGTTGTAGTTTTTCTAAAACTTCTTTATCAACAAAATCCGTGCTTATGTTACCATCGATAAAATCTTGATTTCTAAGCACTTTTTGATGAAATGGAATGGTCGTTTTAATACCTTTTACAATAAATTCGCTCAAAGCCCTCTGCATTCTGGCTATTGCTGCATTTCTATCCTTTGCCCAAGTAAGCAATTTTGCAGCCATTGGGTCATAATAAATAGGTATTTCTGCGCCTTCATAAACACCTGTATCTACCCTCACACCAGGGCCACCAGGCAACCTTAAACCTTCAATAATACCAGGGGAAGGCATAAAGTTTTTATCCGGATCTTCGGCATAAATTCTACATTCAATTGCGTGGCCATATTGTTTTATCTCCTCTTGCTTTATTGGCAAAGGCTTTCCTTCTGCTATGCCAATTTGCAATTTTACTATATCAATGCCTGTAACAAGTTCGGTTACAGGATGTTCCACCTGGACTCTTGTGTTTACTTCAAGAAAATAAAAATTCATATCCTTATCTACTAAAAATTCAACTGTGCCTACACTATCATAATCTGCAGCTGCAACTGCCCTAACGGCAGCTTCTCCCATTTTATGCCTTACTTCGTTGTTTATTGCCATTGAGGGGGACTCTTCTATAACTTTTTGATGTCTTCTCTGAATCGAACATTCTCTTTCGAATAAATGTATACCTGTGCCGTATTTATCGCGCGCAATTTGAACCTCAACATGTCTAGGTTTTTCTATTGCTTTTTCTATATACATCCTATCATCACCAAATGCATTCAATGCTTCACCTTTGGCTAAATCATACATTGCCTTAAATTCATCTTTTGAGTTTATAAGTCTCATGCCTTTCCCGCCGCCACCACCTGAAGCTTTAAACATAATAGGGTATCCTATCTCGTCTGAAATTCTTAAAGCATCATTTAAGTCTTTCACTGGATCTTTCATACCTGGCACAATAGGTACACCGGCTTGTGACATTTTTTGCCTTGCGCGTGTTTTATCACCAAGTATATACATTGACTGTGTATTTGGACCTATAAATGTAATATTGTTTTTATTGCATGCATTTACAAATTCAGAATTTTCTGCCAAAAAACCGTATCCTGGATGAACTGCATCACAGTTACTTTTAAGCGCTACTTCTATGATTTTATCAATTCTTAAATAACTATCAGCAGCAGGAGCAGGACCAATATAGTATGCTTCATCTGCATATCTAACATGTAAAGCATTTCTGTCCACTTCGGAGTAGACTGCTACTGTTGTGATACCCATCTCCCTACATGCCCTACATGCCCTAACGGCTATCTCGCCTCTATTTGCAATCAGTACTTTTTTAAATTTCTTATAACTAACCATTTTTCCTCCTATAGTGGAATGTTGCCATGTTTTTTAGGTGGGTTTGATTCTCTTTTATTTTTAGTTAACTCCAAAGCCTGGATAAGTTTTTGTCTAGTCTGAGCTGGATCAATAATTTCATCGATGTAACCAAGAGAAGCTGCGATGTATGGGTTTGCAAATTTTTCTCTATACATTCTAACAATTTCAGCTTTTTTTTCTACAGGATTTTCTGCTTCCTGAATCTCTCTCCTAAATAATATATTAACAGCGCCATCTGGACCCATAACAGCAATTTCTGCTATTGGGTAGGCATAATTTATATCTGCCCTAAAGTGCTTTGAACCCAACACATCATAGGCTCCGCCATAAGCTTTTCTGACAATCAATGTAATCTTTGGCACAGTAGCTTCAGCATATGCATAAAGTAGCTTTGCGCCATGAATAATAACGCCATTGTGCTCTTGCGCAACACCTGGCATATAGCCTGGCTGATCTTCAAAAGTAATGATTGGAATATTAAACGCATCGCAAAATCTAACAAACCTTGCAGCTTTTATCGCCGATTTATAGTCTAGTGCACCTGCAAAATACATAGGCTGGTTTGCAACAATACCAACGCTTCTACCACCTAGTCTTGCAAAACCGACTATAATATTTTTTGCGAAATTTTCCTGTATCTCAAAAAAATAATTTCCATCAACAACCTTTTTAATAAGATCTTTCATATTATACGGTTTGTTTGGGTCTGAAGGTATAAGATCATAAATAGACTCTTCCTGTCTATTTATTGGATCGTCTGTAGGAACAAATGGGGGATCTTCCATATTGTTTTGCGGTATAAACTGTAATAATTCTCTAACCAACATCAATGCATCTTCGTCATTTTCTGCAGCAAAGTGAGCAACTTGCGTTTTTGTTGTGTGGGCTTCAGCACCACCAAGCTCTTCTTTTGTGATCTTTTCACCAGTTACTGCTTCTATGACATCTGGGCCGGTAATAAACATAAAACTTGTATTCTTTACCATTATTGTAAAATCCGTTACAGCAGGTGAATATACAGCACCACCTGCCGTTGGGCCCATAATAACAGAAATTTGTGGTACAACACCAGAAAACAGTGTATTTCTTAAAAATATATCAGCATAGCCACCTAATGATTCTACGCCTTCCTGGATCCTTGCGCCACCAGAATCGTTTAAACCAATCACGGGTGCTCCAGTCTTAGCAGCTAAATCCATGATTTTGCATATTTTTTTTGCATGCATGCTAGATAAAGAACCACCAAAAACTGTAAAATCCTGGCTAAAAACATAAACCAACCTGCCATCAATTGTGCCATAACCAGTAACTACACCATCACCGTATATTTTTTGTTTTTCCATGCCAAAATCTGTGCATCTATGCACAACAAACTTATCTAGCTCAACAAAACTACCCTCATCTAACAGTAAATTAAGTCGTTCTCGTGCTGTTAATTTGCCTTGAGTGTGCTGCTTTTCAATTCTTTGCAGACCACCAGCAATTTCTGCTTCCAGCTCTTTTTCTTTGAATTCCTTTAGCTTATCTTTCATTTACTCCTCCTATAAAGAATATACAATCTTCCTAATGTATACTAAGTTTATTAAATTTTGTCAAGATTTTTGCTTATTTATTTTATAGAGTTAATAATATTTAGAACTTCTTGGGTATTTTTGCAATTATTTATATAAGAATTAATTAACTTTGCATTCTTGTAGCCACTCAAATACTTATGCGCAAATTTTCTAAACAACCTGTAAGCATATTCTCCATACTCTTCGATCATTAAATTAAAATGTCTTATCATAATAGCTTTAGTGTATTCAATGCTTCTTATACTATCCTGTTTGTTTATTAAATCTTCAAATATATAAGGTTTTTTTAAAGCAGCTTGACCTATCATGAAATATTTGCAACCAGTAATTCTTTTAACTTCTTTTAGTTTTTCGTAAGAATCAATGTCACCATTTGCCACAACGGGTATTGAAAGTTTATCACAAACATTTGCTATATGTTCATAGTCAACACTTGAGCTATAAAAACCACTTCTTAAACGAGCATGTATTGTTATCATATCACAACCGGCATTTTCTAAATCCTTATAAAACTGTATATCATTTATGTTATCTGAATCAAAACCCATTCTCAATTTTACACTTAAGGGCTTTTTTATGTGATTTTTTAATAATTCTACGATGCTAATCAAATGCTTTTTTTCTTTGAGCAAATATGCCCCTGCTTTTGCCTTTATAACTTTAGGTACGGGGCATCCCGCATTAATATCAATCATATCACACATAGACTCAATTTTTTGCGCTGCTTTGACAAACAGATCTATCTCATAGCCAAAAAGCTGGATAGCAAAAGGTACTTCATTGTTGTTTCTATTAGCTAGGAAAAAAGCTTTGGGGTTGTTGTAACAAATAGAGTTGATGGAGATAAGCTCGCTAACAGTAAAACCAGCTCCATACTCACTTGCTATTTTTCTAAATGGTTTATCTGTATAAGATGCCATTGGAGCTAAAAAATAGCAAGAATTAAAAGTCATTTATTCATAGATTCTACAAAACCTTTATTGCTTTGCGTTTTTGAAAGCTTTTCAAGTAAAAATGCCATAGCATCCACATCATTCATTTCCATAAGAACTTTTCTTAGTATCCACAATCGGTTTAAATCTTCTTTTGGTATAAGCAACTCTTCTTTTCTTGTCCCGCTTCTTGTTACATCAATTGCAGGGAAAATACGCCTATCGGATAAATTTCTATCTAAATGCAACTCCATATTACCTGTGCCTTTAAACTCTTCAAATATAACATCATCCATTCTTGATCCGGTATCGATGAGTGCTGTTGCAATGATAGTTAGGCTACCACCTTCTTCTATATTTCGTGCTGCACCAAAGAATCTTTTTGGTTTTTGAAGAGCATTAGAGTCTAAACCACCTGATAAAACCTTACCACTTGGAGGAATAACAGCGTTATATGCCCTTGCAAGTCTAGTTATCGAATCAAGCAAAATTACCACATCAAGCTTCCGCTCAACAAGCCTTTTTGCTCTCTCTAAAACAATCTCCGCTACCTGTATATGTCTATCTGGTGGCTCATCAAATGTAGAGCTGATTACATCGGCTTTAACAGAGCGCGCCATATCCGTAACTTCCTCAGGCCTTTCATCAATTAGCAATACCATCATAACAACTTCTGGATGATTTTGCGATATACTATTTGCAATATTTTGTAAAAGTACAGTTTTACCCGTCCTTGGGGGAGCAACAATCAAGCCTCTTTGACCTTTGCCTATTGGCGCGATTAAATCCATTACTCGCATAGCAATATTATCTTTTGTAACTTCAAGTTTTATCCTATCCATTGGATATAGCGGTGTTAAGTTATCAAAGTAATCGCGCTCTTTCATGTGTTCTGGATCTTCGAATTCTACGGCTTCAACCCTTAAAAGAGCCCTGTACTTTTCGTTGTCTTTTGGTTCTCTTATCTGACCAGAAATAAAATCACCCGTTCTTAGAGCAAATCTTTTAATCTGACTTGGCGACACGTATATATCATTTTGAGATGGCAAATAATTGTTTTTTTGCGATCTTAAAAAACCAAAACCATCAGGTAAAATTTCTAATACACCCTCACCATAACTTACCCCTTCTTTTTCTGACAACCTCTTCGTGATCTCAAAAATCAACTGTTCTTTTTTCTTGCTTGCTATTGCTATTTCTAGAGCTTTTGCAATTTCAATTAACTCTACAAGTTTCTTTTTCTTCAAATCCTCAATATTAATATCCATCATGCAATTTTAATATCCTCCTTATTTATTTTGTAATGTTATTTCAATTTAGTAATACGCTCTTTGCTTAATTTTAATGAAGCTTTTATATAACCATCCACTATGCTTTTATCGATTTTCAAATTATTTAAAGCTATGCTTTTTGATATAGAAGAAATAACGTTTCTTGTTGATAATCTCAATATATTTTTGCCAATAAAAGTATTAATAACTAAACCAAGATTAGCTTTTAGTGGTTTATCAAGTGCGCTCTTTCTTTTTAAGACAAATGATACCACATTCAAGTAATCGGCATAATAAGCATCCGATAGCAACTCTAAGCTCATGTGCTCAAGTGAGTTGACTACATTGTAATCACTCAAAAAAACTTCGTGCATTATTTTATCAGAAGCTAAATGAGATAAATACCCAATCGCAAATGATAATTCTTTTTCGCTTTTTGCACCCTCAACGAGATTATTTGCAAAATCAAAGTTGTGAGAGTTATTTTTCTTTGATACAAATTTTTTTGCTACCATAAAATCGGGTGCCAAACTTCCGTATAAAAATTCCCAAAAATTATTAGATACAACAGGGTAAAAAACGCTCCCATACGCTTTTATCTCATCAAGCAAATTAAAAGATATAAGCGTATGCACGCCGGGACCCCATGCATAAGCCATGTGTGGTATAAGCAAAAAGATGAAACAAACTAAGAAAATCATCATAAGTTTATTTTGTATTTTATACATTTTTTGTTAATTATCAAGCAAAAAAACACCGCCGATATTGCGGCCTGTAAGCTTGTTCCTTCTGTAAGAAAAAAATTCTTCATTCTCGTAAGTGCAGATTTGCATATCATAAATATTTTTAATATTTAAACCTTTCTCTAGTAAAGAGTCAATTATAGATTCACTTAAAGATAAGAACTTTTGATTTCCTTTCGTTTTAATAAATTTTTCGTCAAAATCAGAGGCAACATCATCTTTTACCTCATAACAATTTTGGCAAATATGTGGACCTAGTGTTACAATAATATCCTCACTCTTGGACCCAAAAATATACAGCTTTTCTAATATTTTTTGAGAAATTTTTAAATACGCACCGCGCCAACCGCTATGAACGCTTGCAATAATCTTATTTTTCACATCCATAAAGATTACAGGACAACAGTCTGCAAACTTTATTGACAAAAAAACACCTTTTTTATCAGTAAAAAAACCATCCGCGTCTGTAACAGTACCTTTATACTCAACAATTTTATCAGAGTGAATTTGATTTAACATAGCAATTTCAGCTACATTAAGCCTACTTTTAATAATTTCTATGTTTTTTTTAACATTTTCGAGAGAATCACCTGCAGATACACTTACATTTAAAGAATCAAATGGCTTTGGACTTACACCACCATTTCTATCAAAAAAAACGCACCTTGCATCAAATTGTCTAAATCTTTCATCTTCATAAATCATATTAGCCACTCACTACCATAATAGGGAACCAGTTTTTCTGGTATTTTAACATTTCCATCTCTTGTTTGGTAATTTTCTAAGATTGCTGCAAAGCATCTACCTACAGCCACGCCTGAGCCATTTAAGGTATGCGGAAAGTAATTTGTCTTACTACTTTTCACTTTTATTTTAGCCCTTCTTGCTTGAAAATCAAGTGTATTTGAGCAAGAAGAAATCTCACGGTAACGCTTTTGTGACGGAAACCACACTTCTAAATCATACGTTTTTACACTTGCAAAACCCAAATCACCACTGCAAAGCATAACAACCCGGTATGGCAAACCTAATTCCTTTAGTACAAGCTCAGCTTGATTTATTAAATCTTCTAAAGCATCAAAAGAATCTTGTGGTTTTGTAAACTGTACAAGCTCAACCTTATTAAACTGGTGTTGCCTGATTATGCCACGCACATCCTTGCCGTAGCTACCTGCTTCTTTTCTAAAACAAGCACTGTAGGCTACATATTTGAGAGGAAGCATTGATTCATCCAATATTTCTTCCCTGTGAAAATTTACCAAAGGCACCTCTGCTGTGGGAATTAAAAATTGTTCCTCCACATTATAAGCCTCTTCTCTAAATTTCGGAAATTGTCCTGTACCAATTAAACTATCCTCGTTTACGATGTATGGCACAAACATCTCTGTATAGCCATTTTTTGTGTGCAAGTCAAGCATAAAATTTATTAAAGCGCGCTCCAGTCTTGCACCTTGACTTTTATAATAAACAAACCTACTGCCAGATACCCTAGCAGCCCTATCAAAATCCAAAATATCCAAACTTTTTGCAATTTCATCGTGGGCTTTTATTGCAAACTCATATGCTTTGGGTTCTCCCACCCTTCTTATTTCAACATTTTCACTCTCATCTTTCCCATAAACCACAGAGCTATCAACTAAATTGGGCATCAAAAGCCATATCGATAAAAATTCATCTTGCTTTTTTAATAAATTGTCATCTAAGTTCCCAATCTGCACTGAGAGTTCTTTTGTTTTTGATTCAAGCTCTTTTGAATCGCCTTTTTTAGCTTTAATGGAGCCTATTTCTTTGGAGATTATTTTTCTTGTGTGCAAAAGAGAATCTATTTTTGCTTTGATTTTTCTAATCTCTTCGTCAAGCTGAATTAGCCTATTTAAGTCTATATTTGTATTGTTTCTGCGCTTTAGTGTATCTTCAATTAATTGGACATTTTGCCTTAAAATATTTACATCAAGCATTTACAACCTCTATTAAATATTGTTTAAATTCTTCTGAAATGGACTCATCCTGCAGGGAAAATTCGACTGTTGCCTTAAGAAAACCTAATTTCGAACCACAATCAAACCTTTTGCCTTCTATTAATTTGCCGTATATTGCTTCTTTTGCGGACAAAAACTTTATAGCATCTGTTAATTGCAACTCGTTATTTTTACCAAAAGGTATTTTCTGTAATGCTTCAAAAATTTTTGGTGTAAAGATATATCTACCAATGATTGCAATATCACTTGGCGCTTCATCTGGTTTTGGTTTTTCTATAAACTGATCAAGCTTATAAATATTTTCTTCAAACTTTATACCACCTACTATACCGTATTTATCAGTTTCTTTGTGATCAACCAGCTCAAGACCAAGCACAGAGCAATTGTACTTATTATAAACTTCCATCAACTGCATAATTGCACCTTTTTCATTTACAATTACATCATCTGGTAAAATAACAACAAACGGCTCATTGCCAACCACATCTTTTGCTCTCAAAATCGCATGACCTAAACCTTTTGGCTCTTCTTGCCTCATATATACAAAATCAGCCATATTGCTTATTGAGCGCATTTCTTCGATTAATTCTTCTTTATTGTTTATTTTCAAATGAAACTCCAACTCAAACGATATATCAAAGTAGTCCTCAATAGCACGCTTACCTCTTCCTGTAATAAGTATTACTTGCTCAATTCCTGCATCAACTG
Organism: Desulfurella amilsii; assembly: GCF_002119425.1. Taxonomy (NCBI): domain Bacteria; kingdom Pseudomonadati; phylum Campylobacterota; class Desulfurellia; order Desulfurellales; family Desulfurellaceae; genus Desulfurella; species Desulfurella amilsii. Next base: position 794,592 of record NZ_MDSU01000018.1, read on the forward strand.
CTTCTTTTACGCCATAGTGGATTAGAGGTTTATCCACTAAAGGCAACATTTCTTTGGGCGAAGACTTAGTGACGGGTAAAAAACGTGTTCCAAAACCAGCAACGGGAAACACTGCTTTTCTTATTTTAGACATATTATCCTCCTTTTAGCGACTGATTAATCAACTCAAGTGTATGAAGTGTCTTTACCTCATCATGACCTGCTATATGCAAAGCTTCGGATAATTGCATAATGCAAGCACTACAGCCAGTTACTAAAACTTGAGCTTTTGTGTTTAATATATTATCAATCTTTCTTGATGCAATTTTTAATGATAAATCTCTATAGTCTATACTAAATGTACCGCCATTTCCGCAACAGCGATCAGCTTCTTTCATTTCTGTAAAATGTGCAGCGCGCTTTATTAAATCACGAGGTTCGTTTTTGACTTTTTGAGTACGCTTTAAATGACACGGATCATGGTACGTAACTGTTAAGCCTGTATCTTTTAGTTTTTCTTCTATGTTTGTATTGTCGTATAGGTATTTTACGGGGTCAATAATTTTTTCGGCCAATTTTAAGGCTTTTTGTACATATTCTTCGTCATCAAAATACATAAATAACTTTGAATAGTCAAACTTCATCATACTAGCGCAAGTTGGCTCTAGAACTACTAAATAATCAATACTTTGATCGTAAAACAAATCAATGTTTCTTTTGGCAAGAATTCTTGCATCGTCAAAGTTGCCACTAAAGTAAATAGGTGCGCCACAACAACTTGCTTTTTTTTCTACTATATAGCCAATGTTTAATTTATGCAATATGTTTATAAAAGCATCACCAATTTTTACGTACGTATAGTTTATCAAACAACCAGGAAATATTGATATTCTTGGGTTTTCACCATAACTTTTATATTTGTTATAAAAAGTTTTTGGCGCAAGGGGAGGAATCAGTCTATCTTTATCAAAAAAAGGCAATTTAATTCTTAGGCTAGCTGACTGCCTTGACGTATTAACATTCTTGTTAAACAAAAATAATGAAAGCACATTTGCACTTAGAGCACTTAAATCCATAAGATTTCTATTTAGTAAAATCTTTGCCATTACTTTTTTGTAAAGTGCTAAACCATGTAGCTCTACAATGCGCCTTCTTGCCAGCTCAACAATTATGTCTGTGCCAGAATCATTAGGGCAAGCTTCCACGCACGTTGTGCAAAGCAAGCATTTATACAGGTAATCTTTTGATTTTTCGCTATCAAAGTCAAAGTTTCCCTTTATAAAGTCACTTAGTAAACTAATATGACCACGAGCTACAAAGGGCTCTTGGCGCAGTTCTCTAAACACTGGGCACACACTACGACACAGCCCACATTTAACGCATGATTCCCACTCTTTTTTTAATCTTTCATCCATTATAGCTTCATTTTATGAGGATTTAGTATATTGTTTGGGTCAAAGGTTAACTTTATCTGTTTGTATAATTCAACAGTCCTTTTCCCTACTTGACGCTCTAGGTAATCTTGCTTTGTGATGCCAATGCCATGCTCGCCGCTTATAGACCCACCCAGCTTCAAACACTCATTAAACACTTCATCCATAGCTTTGAATGCCATTTCTTCCTCATCCTTATCTTTAGTGTTGTACATAATATTTGTGTGAATATTACCATCACCTGCATGACCAAAATTGACTATCATTACACTATATTTTTTCGCAATTTCTTGAGTTTTTTTGATCATTTCAGCAATTTTAGATCTTGGTACAACAATGTCTTCATTTAGCTTACCATCTGCTATACGCTTTAGCGTAGGTGAAATTGATCTTCTTGCAAGCCAAATGCTCTCTTCTTCTTCTATAGAATGCGCTATTTTGACTCTTGCCCCATTTTTAATACATATTTGTTCGATTTTTTCTAAATCCTCTTTTATCTGAAACACAGAGCCTTCTACCTCTATAATCAAAATTGCATCAGCATCTGTAGGAAGTCCCGCTTTCATGGAATTTTCTACGGTAAGTATTGCTTGATGGTCAACAAATTCTAATGAGCTTGGTATAATCTTGTTTTTTATTATGTCACTAACAGTTTTTGCAGCTAACTCCATATCGTTAAAAGTAGCCTGCATTGTTTGGCTTGCTTGGGCTAGTGGGTGAAGCTTTAAAAGGGCTTTTGTTATAACGCAAAGCGTACCTTCGCTACCTATAAACAGTTGAGCTAAGTTATAACCTGCTACATCTTTGACATTTTTTGAGCCTACATTGATAATAGAACCATCCGCCAAAACCACTTCTAAGCCCAAAACCCAATCTTTTGTAACACCATATTTGACCGCTTTTGGCCCACCTGCGTTTTCTGCAATATTACCACCTATTGAAGAAAATTTCCAGCTTGATGGATCCGGTGGGAAAAACAAGCCGTGAGGTTTTAGAGCTAATTGTAAATCATAATTTACAACACCAGGTTCCACTGTAGCAATTAAGTTATCTAAATCTATCTCTAGGATATTATTCATAAGTTCCATTGAAAGCGCAATGCCACCTGCCACATTTAATGCACCACCGCTAAAACCGCTGGCACAACCTTTTGCTACCACAGGTACCTTATTTTGGTTTGCGAAGCTTAGTATCCTTGATACTTCTTGAGTAGTTTTTGGCAGTACTACACAATCTGGCAGATAAATTTTTTGTGTTGCATCATAGGCATATTGTAATCTATCGATTTTCTCGTCCAAAAAACGCTCTTTTAATAAATCTTTTAAATAATCAAATTTCATAATACGCTTAATCTATAATAAGGTTGTCAAAAAGTCAATTGTAACAAAATCAAGATATCGCATGCTCTTTAATAAAATGCTCTACAGCCTCTACGCTATTATCCTCTTTAAATTTTCTTTTTTTTGTTGAAAGTTTGGCAAGATTTTGTGGCATAGGCGCACTAAATCCAAGCGCCTTTTCTATAGCTTGTGAAAATTTAGCAGGATGAGCTGTAGCCAAACAAACTGCTGGTATAGATTCATCAATGATGGATTTTACACCACAAGCCGTATGCGGATCTATTATATAATTGTACTTTCCATAAAAATCTTTAATAGTTTGCAGAATTTCTTCATCACTAACCCTATAGGCACTAAAATCACTTTGAATTTGCAAAATTTTATCATTAAATACGAGCTTACCATTCTTATTAAATTCTTGCATCAAGTCTTTAACTTTGCTGCAATTTTGGTCGTATAGATAATAAAGGTACCTTTCAAAATTACTTGCTACTTGTATATCCATAGAAGGGCTAAGTGTTTTTTTAACCTGATTTTTAGCGTACTCACCAAAACATACAAACCTATACAAGATATCGTTTTCGTTTGTAGCCAAAATTAGCTTTTCTATAGGCAATCCCATCAACTTAGCTAAAAATCCAGCAAATATATCACCAAAATTACCTGTTGGTACGCTAAAGGCTACATTCTTTTCTACTTTTAAAAATGCGTAGTAATAGTACACAATTTGCGCTAATATTCGAGCAAAATTTATAGAATTTATGGAGCCCAAATGGTACTTTTCTTTAAATGCAGCGTCTTTGAAAATTTCTTTTATAATATACTGGCAATCATCAAATGTACCATTTACTGCAATAGGAAACACATTTTCATCGTCAATGTCGCACATTTGAAGCTCTTGAGTCAAACTTACTCCGTTTTGTGGGTAAAGTATAAATACTTTTACATTTTTTTTACCTTTTAGGCCATAAATTGCCGCACTACCTGTATCGCCACTTGTAGCACCAAGGATATTTAGCGTTTGGTTGCGCTTTTTTAGGATATGTTCAAAAAGGTTGCCTAAAAATTGCAAAGCAATATCTTTAAAAGCATAAGTAGGTCCATGGAATAATTCAAGGATGTAGAACTGACCAAATTGCCTTAAGGGAGTAATTTCATCATCATCAAATGTGGAATAGCTTTTTTCAATTAATTCTAGTACATCATCTTCTTTAATATCATCAATATATAGCTTAAATATATCAAATGCTATGGATTTAAAATTTTTGTTTTTGATACTTTGCGGGTCATACTTTGGCACAAACTCTGGCACAATTAGGCCACCATCTGTTGCAAGCCCCATCATTACGGCATCTTTAAAGCTAATATTTTTTACTCCACATCGTGTGCTTTTATATAACATAATCATTACTCCTTAGTTGCGCGGTATACTGCTTGCTGCGCCAGCAAAATATTTTAAATCTTCATTTGTAAATTTCATACCCAAACCTATAAAAGGTGATCTTGACTGGCTGTTTAACAATTCATTAACTCCACCATAAAGATAGAAGTGTCTCAATACTCTATATGAAGCCTGAACCCTTACTTGCGCATTATGATCCCTTATGTCATTTGAATGGTTAAAGTCAAATGCATCCGCTGTTAATTTTAAATTAGGTGTTACATAATAATCAGCACCCACTCCAAATGTAGACTCTATAATACCGCCTCTTATTACTATATTATCATAGCGCTTACCCATTTCTGCTGTAATACGTGTCTTAGTATCCTGACTGGATGGATTTGATGTATTTTCGTAATTTTTTTCATTAACTGCCTCTATTCTATAAAATCTATCAGGTGCAGTATATATATTTACGCCTGCAATACCCATAGAGTTACCACCACGCGTTAAGTAATTGCCTTGAATGTTTGCTTGAACAAGTATCCTATTCATACGACCAAAGTATTCTTTTAAGTCTTTAAGCGTAGAATTCAGATTATCATAAACACTCTCATCATTGACAAGTTTGCCCACTGTGCCTTTTCCTTCGTTAATCTTTCTTGAAATCTCATCGATGTTTGCTGTTGCATTGTTAATGTTGTTGTATATATCATCTTTGGTCATCAAACCGCCAATTGTGCCTTTACCTTCCTTAACATTTTCTGTTATAGCATATACATTGTTCAAAGAAGAATTAAGCTTACTCATTGAAGTTTTTGCATTCTCTAACGCTGCTTTGAGATCAGGTCTGCTTTGCAATACGGTTTCGTTTATATTTGACATTGCCCTATCAAAAGCAAGCATTGCCTGCTTTGCCTCTATAATTGTAGCTCTAAGTGCAGCTCGATTTTCGTTAACCACTTCATTTAAATTTGCCGTCAAAACTGCGATATTTTGAAGTGTTTTTGCCAAATTATCCCTATTTTGCTGGTTTAAAACCTCGCTTGCTCCACGCATAACATTATTTAGACCAACCGCAGATTGACTGTAAATAAAAGTTTGATTGTTAGCTAAATAAACATTACTTTTGCCTTGCGTGATTTCAATGTAGGTTTCGCCCAGCAGGCCTGTTGTTGATATCGAACAAATTGAATCTTTTGGTATTTTATACTTTGTGTAAACCTCTATAGCAACTTTTGCACCTTGTGGTGTTAATTCAATGCCTTTAACATATCCTACCTCTACGCCAGAAACAGTAACCTTTGCCTTATCTTTTAGACCAGATACATTTGAAAATGTTGCATAAAGCGTATATGTAGGTTTTTTTGTAAAGCTAAATTGCCCTAGCTTTATTGTCATTATGCCAAAAAATACTATTATCGTAAAAGCAAAAAGCCCTATTATTGTCTCTTTTTTCATTACTAACCTCCTCTAAATGCATCTAAAAATTCTCTAACTATAGGGTAACTTGAATTAAAGAAATCTTCCTTTTTATCAAACTCGATTATTTTACCGCTATCTAAAAAACCGATATAATCTGCGATAAGGTTTGCTACATCCAAATCATGCGTAATAACCAAACATGTGGTATTTAGTTTAGCTTTCATATCTTTGATTAGCTTTGCTATTGAATACGAGACAATTGGATCCAATCCTGTTGTTGGCTCATCAAAAAAAATTATTTCTGGTTTTGTAATAATAGCTCTGGCAAGTCCTACGCGTTTTTTCATACCACCAGAAAGCTCACTTGGGTATTTTTCCTCTATATTATCAAGCTCAACTAAATCTAACACACGCCTAACTTCATCTTTTATGGCCTTCTTGTCGATTAACTTATGCTCAATAGCAGGAAATGCTACATTTTCAAAAACTGTCATTGAGTCAAACAACGCAGCTTCTTGAAACAATACACCAAATTTCATCCTTACTTTATTAAGTTCTGATAATTTCATATTTAACAAATTTTTATTATTGTACATTATTTCACCAAAATCTGGCTTTAGCGTACCAATTATACTTTTTATTAAAACACTCTTGCCTTGACCGCTTTTGCCTAAAATTACAGTTATCTTGCCTGGCTCAGTATTTAAATCTAAACCATCTAGTACTATTTGTTTGCCGAAAGCTTTTTTTTAAATTTCTAATCTCTAACATATTAAAATAAAAATGCCGACAAAATGTAATCAGCAACTAAAATTGCAACACTGGAAATCACAACGGCCCTTGTAGTAGATAGCCCCACACCTTTTGCCCCTTTTGTGGTATTGAGTCCTATATAGCAACCAATAGAAGAAATAATCAACCCAAATACAGCAGCTTTAATAAACCCATAAGTCAAATCACTCATACCCAGGTACTGTCTTATGTTGTCAATATAGGCAACAGAGTTAACTTTTAATACAAAAACACCTACAATATAGCCACCAATATTGCCAACAACGTTTGATAGGGCAACCAAAAAAGGCAACATTACAACTGTAGCCGTAATGCGTGGTGTAACAATATAGTTTATAGGGTCAACTGCCATAACTTCCATAGCATCTATCTGTTCTGTAATTTTCATCGTTCCAATTTCTGCACTCATCGCAGATACATTTCTCGCAACAATCATCAAAGCTGTAAATACAGGGGAAAGCTCGCGACCTAAAGAGACCGCTACAGTATAGCCTATCATATTTTCTGCACCAAATTTTTGAAAACCATGATAAACTTGCAAAGCTTCAACCATCCCAATAAAAAGTGATGTTAAAATTACAATAAAACTTGATGTAACACCAATAGTATAAAATTGATCTATTGTTTGCTTTAGCCTTAGTGAACCCCTAATCGCATTCGAAAGAGCTTTTGCTGCTAAAATAACAATCCCACCCAGCTGGTCTATAAAATTTACTATCAAGCTTCCAAAATAAGTAAAAATAAACATTATACGTATACTCTCTTTACCCTCAAACTCTTTCCAATATTGGTAAGGATTTCGTAATTTATAGTGGATGATACTAGTGCCAAATCATCTGCATCAACCATACAAGTCTTACTTTTTCCCATAATAATTACTTCATCTCCAACTTTTACATCAACATCGCTAACATCTACTGCAAACATATCCATACAAATTGTGCCAATACTTTTGCATAGTTTATCATTTACAATAACACCAAATTTATTAGACATAAGCCTAAACAAACCATCTGCATAACCAAAAGCTACAATTGCAACCTGCATATCACAGTTTGCAACAAAACTTGGTCCATAGCTTATCCCTTCACCTTTTTTTAAATAATGCTTACTTATAATAAAACTCTTTATGCTCATAGCAGGCTTTATATTCATTGAATTGTCTTTTTGTTTTTTTGGGTAATAACCATAAAGGGCAATACCAGCTCTTACGGCATTAAAATGTGAACTTCTATAATTTAAGATAGCACCACTATTTGATATATGATAGTATCTTGGGTCTATACCATATGATTTTATACTTTTAATAATTTCTTCAAAAATATTAAGTTGTTGAGTGGTCTGCTTAATATCTGATTCAGAGTTTGAAAAATGCGACATAATACCAACAATATCAATATAATCTTTGTTTTTTTTGTATAACTCTACAATTTTCTCTAAGTCCAATTGGTTAAAACCCACTCTATTCATTCCTGTATTGAACTTTATATGTATAGGAAACCTGTATTTTTTGTTTTTTGCAAAATCTATAATATCTTGCAAGACAGAAAAGCCGTGAACAACGGGCGTTAGATTATAGTTATATAAGTCCTCTATATCTCCAAAACCAGCCCTGCTTAGCACTATTATATTTGTATCTATGTGATTTTTTCTCAACTCTACAGCTTCTTCAGTGCAAGCTACTGCAAAATAATTTTTAACAAACTCTTTTAAGGCTAAAGCAACAGCACTTGCACCATGACCATAGGCATCCGCTTTTATTACTGGTATCACTTCTGTCTTGTTGCCAACATAATTTTGGATATTTAAAAAATTTTCTCTAATTGTTTTTAAATTTATTTCTTGCCTTACTTCATACATTAAACTTTACCTAATTAATTTTTTATTTTATCACAAAAAACGATTTTTGAAAAGAAAAAAGAAGGGCGACAAAAGCCCTTCTTATAAATTAATACGTGCGTTTTAAAATCTCTTTTTGGAGCGAAGCTATTGCTTTGGTTGGATTTAATTCTTTTGGACATGCATGTATACAGTTTAGTATTGTATGACAACGCCATACACCATGAATGTTATTTACTGTATCCAATCTTTCATCACTACCTTCGTCTCTAGTATCGAGAACAAAACGAGTCGCATTAAGCAAAGCACTTGGACCTAAATAATCTCTGTCAGCCCAATAAGATGGACAAGAGCTCGAACAACAACCGCACAGTATACATTCATATAGTCCATCGAGTTTAGCCCTATCTTCTATGCTTTGTAACCTTTCTGTCCCAGGGGGTGGTGTTTTTTCAATCAAATACGGCTTTACTGCATAATATTTATCAAAAAAATCTACAAAATCACAGACCAAATCTTTAATTACAGGCAATCCAGGTAACGGCTTGATTATCAAGACATTGCTATTATAATCATCAACGTGAGCCATACAAGAGGTCGTATTCATGCCGTTAATATTCATACCATCAGAACCACACACACCTTCTCTGCAGCTCCTTCTAAAACTAAGAGAACCGTCGATATGCCATTTAATTTGATTCAAGGCATCTAATACCATCATACCTTTTTTTTCGATGGTTACTTCATAGTCTTTAAAATAAGGAGCTTTATCTTTGGCAGGATCATATCTAAATATCTTAAATATTACTTTATCTCCAGCATTTAATGACATCTTGCCCCTCCTTTAATATACCCTTTTCTTAGGTGGGAATGTAGGCGCTGTAGCACCTTTCATTCTAACGGGTTTATAATCTAACTCTACTTTTCCATCCTTCCATCTAACAAGGGTATGCTTATGCCAATTAACATCATCGCGTTCTGGATAATCATCCCTAAAATGGCCACCACGGCTTTCTTGCCTTGCTAATGCCGCTTCTGTTTCAACTTTTGAAACATACAGAAGTGACTCTAACTCTAGTAATTCGACAAGCTCGGTATTAAAATATGGGCTTTTATCTGTCATACCAACTTTTTTGAATTCTTCAAAATAATTATCTATTTCCTTGCTTTGTTCTTTCATGTCTTTTTCAATCCTAAAAACAGACATCTTGTGTTGCATAGAATCTCTTAGCCTCTCCCAAATATCATCCATCTTTATCTCGCCAGGCCCACCATCAAAATATGCTTTAACTTGTTCAATGGTTTCCTTTCCATATTCATCGGCTATATTTTCAAGTGGTGGCAAAGGAAATTCCGGTCTTTCTTCTAGTATGTATCTTGCTGCATTCACTCCAGCTTGTTTTCCGTTTACAACTATGTCAAGCAAAGAGTTGCACCCTAACCTGTTTGCACCATGCACCGATTGAGCCGCACATTCTCCACCAGCATATAACCCTGGTATTCTCACTTCGTTTTTGCCATCCCAATCAACAACTTCGCCTTTAGTATTGGTTGGTATACCACCCATATGGTAGTGTGCTGTAGGCTGCACTGGTATTGGCTCTTTTGTGCAATCCACGCCCACAAATTTATATGCAAGCTCCCAAATACCAGGAAGTCTTGACATAATCAAGTCTTTGCCTAAATGATCAAGTTTTAAGAGTATATGGTCTTTCTTCGGGCCAACGCCTCTGCCTTCTCTAATCTCTGTTGCCATCGCACGCGACACAACATCGCGTGACGCAAGATCCATAACTTTAGGTGCATATTTTGTCATAAATCGTTCGCCAAGGCTATTTAATAAATACCCACCTTCGCCTCTAACACCTTCTGTAATTAAATTTCCAACTCCGTAAATGCCGGTAGGGTGAAATTGAATAAACTCTGGATCTTCAATAGGCACTCCTGCTTTTAAACACAACTTCAATCCATCTCCCGTATTTATATGTGCATTTGTACCTGTCCTGTAGTTTCTTGTGTCACCTCCGGTTGCAAAAATTACAGCTTGACCAAAAAACATTGTAAAACCGCCATTTACCATATCCCACGCTAAAATCCCGATCGCTTTTCCAGTTTCTTTGTCTCTAAACAATTCTGCTGCATAATATTCTGTGTAGTAGCTTATATACTGAACTATATCTGGCCTTAATGTGCGCTCAAATAACGCGTGCAACAATGCATGTCCAGATCTATCAGCCACCGCACAGGCTCTTTGGACTGCTGCTTCACCGTAGTTTCTTGTGTGGCCGCCAAATCGTCTTTGATATATAGTACCGTTTTCATTCCTAGAAAAAGGCACGCCCCAATGCTCTAATTCATATACAGTCTCTGGTGCATGTTTAATAAACTCTTCTATAGCATCTTGATCACCTAAGTAATCAGAGCCTTTAACAGTATCATACATATGCCAAATCCAGTGGTCTTCTTCCATATTCCCAAGGGAAGCCGCAATTCCACCCTGAGCAGACACAGTATGCGATCTTGTTGGATATACTTCTGTGATTACAGCCGTTTTTAGTTTAGCTAAACCAGTTTGCACTGCAGAAGCCAAACCTGCACCACCAGCACCAACTATAATAACGTCAAAAACCTCAAGCTTTACTTTAATATCAGCCACATCAGCCTCCTTCTAACCCTTAAATGGTATAATCGTTAGTGCAGCTAAAACCCAGTAAAGAACACCAACTATCCAAAAAAAGCCTTTCCAAAAAACTCTCCATCCAGAGTATACATAGTCTTCTATAACCATAAATATGCCGTTTATACCATGATAAAGGGCAAATGTTACAAATGTCATATCAAACAACTTCCAACCCAAATCAGACAATCGTGCAGCAACAGCAGCATATCCTGCACCTCCTACTGGTGCGCCGATAAAATGCTGTATGAAAAAATGTCCCAATAGCAAAACTAACAATGCAACACCAGATACTCGCTGCATCAACCAGTTAAACTCACCTGATTTACTGCTACCTTGATACCTGTCGATATATCCTCTCATGTATTCCATAGTCTACCTCCTAGCCTGCCAAACCCATTAGCATAGGTATAGCGCCTGCTACAAATACTAACGCAAAAATTACCCAAAAAAGCCATACGTTAGTTTTGTAATTGCTGCGTTCTGCTGCTCCAGCAAAGTTAACCAGTACAACCCTCAAACCATTTACAGCGTGATATGCTGCAACAAGCCACAAACCAACCTCTAAAAGCTTAAATATAGGGCTTTCCAAAACACCCATTGCCTGAGAATAGTTTTGTGGATTTTGTAAAGTTGAAATTACCCACTCATGCGCAAAGAGGTACAAAATTAACAATAGACCTGTTACTCTGTGTAAAACCCAGGCGACGAAACCTTCGTGCCACTTATACGATGCACTTGGCTGATACCAATTCATAGCGCTTTTCGGCTAATACTTTAGCCTCAAACCCCCTTTCTATAAAATTTATTAGGATATTAAATCAAAATTTATAAAATGTCAAATATTTTATAATTTATTAGCCCACTCCTTTTTTGCTAACTCATATAGGTCATTTCCGTATGCATCATAGCAAACAAAAATGGGCATATCCTCAACTTCTAACTTTCTAACTGCCTCTGGACCTAAGTCATCATAGGCTATAACTTCTGCTTTTTTTATTGCACTACCCACAACCGCAGCAGCACCACCTATGCTTGCAAAATAAACCGCTTTATATTTTATACATGCATCTTTTACTTCCTGGCTCATTTTACCTTTTCCTATCATACCCTTTAAGCCTTTTTGTGTAATTAATACTGGTGCAAAAGAATTCATGCGGTAGCTTGTTGTTGGTCCTGCTGAACCTATTGGATAACCTGGTCTTGCGGGACTTGGCCCAACATAGTAAATCACTTGTCCTTTAGGGTCAAAGGGCAAATCTTCACCTTTATTTAGAGCATCAATCATGCGCATATGCGCAGCATCTCTACCAGTATAGACTACGCCGCTTAGATAAACTTTGTCTCCTGCTTTAAGTTTTAGGATATCCTCGTTAGTTAACGGTGTTTTTAATTTATATTCTGCCATAAATTGCTCCTTAAATTAAAATTTCTTTATGCCTGTTTACATGGCATGCTGTATTTATAGCAAGTGGCAGCGTTGCTATATGGCATGGCTCCATCTCAATATGAATCCCAAGCGACGTTGTAATACCGCCAAGTCCAGCTGGACCAATACCCGAATTATTTAGTTTGGTTAGTATCTCTTCTTCCATTTCTGCAAGCCTTGGGTCTGGGTTCTTTTCACCCAAATGCCTCATTGTAGCCTTTTTGGCCAATATTGCGCAACGCTCAAAATCTCCGCCAATGCCAACACCAATGATTGTTGGAGGACATGGGTTCGGGCCAGCCTCAATCACCCAATCAACAACAGTTTTTATTATACCATCCCTACCATCAGCGGGCTTTAGCATCTGTACCTTGCTCATAGATTCACTGCCGCCACCTTTTGCATCAAAGAAAATTTTAACTTTATCGCCTGGCGCTATAAATGTATGGACAATTGCGGGTAAATTGTTACCTAAATTTTTCCTTGTTAGCGGATCACAGCTAGATTTTCTCAAATATGCGTCCTTGTAGGCCCTTTCTACACCTTTATTTATTGCATCTGTTAAACCCCCACCAACAAAGTGCACATCCTGGCCTATTTCCATAAAGATTACAGCCAAACCTGTATCCTGGCACAAGGGAAAAACCCCTTGTGCTGATACTTCAACATTTTTCAAAATTGTTTCCAATACAGCTTTGCCTACAGGAGATTTTTCTTTTTCTAAAGATTCTTTTTCTTTTTGATGAATATCCTGAGGTAGTTTGTAGGCAGCTTCTATTGCCAAATTATAAATGGCTTCTTCAATGGAAGAAACATTTATTTCTCTAATATTAGACATAAGCCCACCTTCTATTATAAAAGTTTTAATTCCTCTACTCTCTTGCACAATTCTTTTACATGGTCTCCAGATACTTTTAATGCTTTTAGTTCTTCGCCTGACATTTTAAGTTCTACAATTTCTTCAATTCCGGATTTACCTAGCTTAACTGGCAAGCCTACAAACAGATCTTTTTCTAAACCATATTTACCTTGGGTTTTGACAGCACAAGGTAAAACATCTTTTTTGTCTCGCACGATAGAATCTATCATTTGAACAACTGCTGAGCTTGTTGCATAGAATGCTGAACCAGTTTTTAGCAATTTTACAATTTCGCCGCCACCATTTCTTGTTCTATCTACAAGCCTGTCAATTTGTTCTTTTGTAAAGAACTGACTAATTGGAACACCTCTAATCGTAGAGTAACTTACAAGAGGCACCATGTCATCACCATGACCACCAAGCGTCATAGCTTCAACAGACTTTACACTAACACCCGCTTCCCATGCAATAAATCTTTTAAACCTAGTTGAATCTAAACAACCTGCCTGACCAATGACCTTATTGTCTGCAAAACCGCTTACTTTGCTTGCAGTATAAACCATAGCGTCCAATGGGTTTGTTACTACTATGATGATAGAATTTGGAGAATACTTGGCCACTTGCTCTGTAACTTCTTTTACGATTTTAACATTAACGCTTAACAAATCATCCCTTGACATACCAGGTTTCCTAGGCAACCCAGATGTAATAACTACAATATCAGAGTTTTCTGTGTCTTTGTAATCGTTTGTGCCTATAATTTCTGTATCAAACCCTTCAATAGGAGATGCTTCCATCTCATCCAACGCCTTACCTTGTGGTAGACCCTCAACGATATCTACCAATACAACTTCTCTAGTCAGCTCTTTTTCTGCAATCCTTACTGCTGTTGTAGCACCAACTTGACCTGCACCAATAACGCTAATTTTAGCATTTGCTAACATATAAAACCTCCTAAGGTAAAATTAAATCTGTCTAAACTATATTCAATTTGAGCTTTTTTGTCAATAAGTTTTTTACAAAAAGACTTTTAGCGTATGCGTAAATAAAATTTTATTTTACTAAAAAACTCTTTTCCCTAATTCTACTTCTCTATCTACACAAAGTAAGCTTACGTAACCATTTTTATCTTCGACTCCAATCACTAATACCTCTGATATGAAATTTGCAATTTGCTTTGGTGGAAAATTAACTACCGCTAAAATTAATTTATTAACTAAATCTTCTTTGGAATAATTATCGACTATCTGAGCACTCGAACGCTTTATGCCAATTTCGCTACCAAAATCAATTAACAGCTTATAAGCTTTTTTTCTTGCTTTTGGAAAATCTTCTACAGATAAAATCCTACCTACCCTTATGTCAACTTTTTCAAAATCACCATAAGCTATTTCTTGTTTCATTTTTTTACTCCTTTCGACAAGTACATATTTTAGAATTATATTATATTATCTAATAAATTCAAGGACAAGAATTTATAACTACCTACTTGACATAACTCAAACTAGGTAATATATAGTTTAATTAAGAATTAACAGGAGGTTATTATGTCAAACACACAAGAGTGGTCTAGCTCCTACACCCAGCTCTTAGACCAAAACGGTATTAAAAAGTCCTATCTTTCATACTTCAGTGATGACTACAAGCTAAACATTGAGCCGCAAGAAGCATTGATTGATACACAGGCAATTTTGGATGTAATCGCAAACCAAAAAAAGCAGGTAAGGTTTTTTAAGCAAAACGAAGAGATATTTTTTAAGGTTTATGCATATTGCAAAATACCATTATACGAAGTACTGCCCATATTAAAGAACTTAGGCTTAAATGCACTCTATGAAGATTTCTTTGAATTAAACATTAAAGATAAAACGGTGCTTATCCAAAGGTACAACATAGAAAAGAGCTTTGAGTTTGATATTGAAAAAAACGCCCATTTTGTAGAAGAAAACTTTCTTGCAGTAATTGATAAAGTTGTAGAAAACGATGAGCTAAACTCACTTACTACAAAAGAGCTGCTTGACTATAAACAAATAGACTTGCTTAGAACCCTTGGCAACTATCTAATGCAGGTAGACTTTAGCGTCAAAAGAATCTCAATGTTTGGCTCACTTGTGAAGTACTCACACCTATCAAAACTCTTTATTGAAGCATTTGACCAGAAGTTTAACCCAACCATACAACAGCGCAACACAAAAGAAGTATTTGATAGGGTCTCAAAAGAGTTGGAAACAATAAACAACATACAAGACTATAAAATATTGAGCTCTATATTCAACATAATTGATTCAGCAATAAGGACAAACTTCTATATGCAAAAAACCTACCATTACATCTCGCTAAAAATAGACTCTTCTAAAATCTCAAAGATGCCTCTTCCAAGACCGATGTATGAGATATACGTCCACTCTTTTTTAATGGAAGGCTGTCACTTAAGAGGGGGCAAAGTAGCAAGGGGCGGTATCAGGTGGAGCGACAGAAAAGACGACTTCAGGCTAGAAATCCTAGAGCTTATGAAAACGCAAATGGTAAAAAATGCGGTAATTGTGCCTGTAGGCTCAAAGGGCGGGTTTATCATAAAACACACAAATGGCCAAGATATTCAAGAAAAAGCTATTGAGTCCTACAAGACACTCATGAGAGGTATGCTTGATATTACGGATAACTACTCAGGCTCAAAAGAGCAGCTAAGGCCAAATGATGCGGTGTGCTACGACGACTTTGACCCTTACTTGGTTGTAGCAGCAGACAAAGGCACGGCAAAGTTTTCAGATACAGCAAATGATATAGCGCAAAATGAGTACAGCTTCTGGTTAAAAGACGCTTTTGCCTCTGGCGGAAAGTTTGGCTACGATCACAAAGAACTTGGTATTACTTCAAAAGGCTCCCTTGTATGCACAAAAAGGCACTTTAGTGAACTAGGCGTCAAACTTAACTCCACACCCATAAGCGTGGTTGGTGTTGGCGATATGGGCGGTGATGTGTTTGGCAATGCCATGATTGAGCTAAAAAACATACAACTAAAGGCTGCTTTTAACGATAAAGAAATATTCGTTGACCCAAACCCAGATATTGAAGCTTCGTATAAAGAAAGAAAAAGACTATTTGACAATGCCCTAACCTGGAGTTTTTACAACAAAGATACACTCTCAAAAGGCGGCTTTGTATGCAAAAGGGATGAAAGAACCATTGTCCTTTCATCCGAAGCAAAAGCGTTTCTAAAAACCAGCCAAGACACAGTCTCATCAGAAGAGCTCATAAAAATGATCTTTAAAACAAATGCAGATCTTTTGTGGATGGGTGGAGTTGGCACTTATGTAAAAGCAAGCGATGAAACAAACGAAGATGCAGGCGATAAAACAAACGACAATGTACGCATAAATGCCAATGAAGTAAAAGCAAAAGTCGTAGGCGAAGGTGCAAACCTGGGTTTTACACAGAAAGCGCGCATTGAGTATGCACTGCTTGGTGGTAAAATTAACACAGACTCTTTAGATAACTCAGCAGGCGTGGATTTATCCGATCAGGAAGTAAACCTTAAAATTCTCTTAAACGACCTAATGGAATCTAAGACAATCAAAGACTTAGATGAGCGCAACAATACCTTAAAAAAACTAACCCCAGAGGTTATCCAAAGGGTGCTAGATCACAACTACATGCAAAGCTTAGCTGTATCGCTTGATGAGATAAGATCTAAAAAAGAGTCAGAGGTATTCTATGAGCTTGTTGAGTTTTTTAAACAAAAAAAGCTATTTAGCGAATCTGAGTACTACTTTCCAAACAAGATAACACTGGCTTCCCGCATTGACTCTGGTGTTGGCTATACCAAACCAGAGCTTTCTATCATGCTGTCTTTGCTTAAGATATTTATCTTCACAAACCTCCTAAAAGAAACAAACTTTGACAAGTACCTTATAGATAAATACGCACTGCTTTATTTTCCGCCTTCTACAAGAGAAATTTACAAAGAACACATTCAAAGGCACCTTTTGAAGAAAGAAATAGGCTCAACCTACATTACAAACCTCATTGTAAACAGCAACGGCGTAGGCTCTCTAATTAAGATAAACATGCTTACAGGCCAGCCTTTTACCTCTATAATAAAAACGCTTATATTTATATACGATCTCTTAGATGTACAAAACATAAGAAACGAAATATTCACGCACGAGGGTAAAATCAATCAAGCAGTCATCTACCAAACAATCATTGATATGTTTTATGCAGTAGAAAGGTTTGCAACAAATCAGCTGTACCTCTTTGGCGATTCAATCATAGAGTATGTCTACAAGCAAGAAATTTTGGGCTACATGGGCTACTATATAGACAATTCCATAAAAGAAGGCGTATTTAAATCAAAATATGAAGAAAAAACAAAAGAACTTTCTGCGTACTTTTCAAAAGAACTGTCTGAGAAAATTGCACAAATCTACTTTATAGATGATTTTATACTAGCCTACTATATAACCAGAAAAACGGATAAAAACTTCATCCAATCTGTCCAAACAATAGAAAAAGTAAACGAAATCTTTGGGTTCCAAAAAGTAATAAACTACATAAGCTCAATAAGGATTGTAAACGAGTGGGACCGATTTGCTCAATTTTCTATGATAAAAAAATACACTATGTCTTTAGTAAAAATCACTATAAAAATACTTAATGACTTTTCAGGCAATACTGAGGCACTAATTGCTGCCAAAAAAACACTCTTTGACAGCTACATAAGTCAGCTAAATGACATATCCAAACTTGCTGCAAACAATTTGCACCCTATAGTGCTGCTGTATGATAAACTGGAAAGTTTGGTGTAAGGGGATTGAAAAATCTTTTTATTATGATACAATTCTTCATTGAGTAAAAATTCATTATATGTGTGAGGTTTTGAATGAGTGAAGTTGTTTTGGAAACTAATCTAGAAGGGGTTGAGCTTTTAAAAAGGGGCAAGGTTAGAGACGTCTACGACTTAGACGACAAACTGCTAATTGTGGCAACAGATAGAATATCTGCTTTTGATGTTATTTTACCGAATGGAATACCAGGCAAAGGTGAAGTATTGACGCAAATTTCTTTATTTTGGTTCGAAAAAACAAAAAATATAATACAAAACCACATTATTAGTGGATCAATGGATGATTATCCACCTCCATTAAAAAAATTTAGCAAGCTTTTGGATAAACGCAGTATGCTTGTTAAAAAAACTGATCCTATTTTAATTGAGTGTATTGTTAGAGGATATATTTCTGGTTCTGGTTGGGTTGAGTACAAACAAACTGGCAAAATATGCGGTATAGAATTACCTAAAAATCTCAAAGAATCTCAAAAGCTAGATGAGCCTATCTTTACACCTAGCACAAAAGCAGAAACTGGACACGACCAAAATATTACTTTTGAACAAATGTCTAAGATGATTGGATATGATCTTGCAGCTCAAATCAAAAAAATTAGCTTAGCAATTTACAACAAAGCAAGCCAATATGCTTTAGGAAAAGGCATAATTATCGCAGATACAAAAATGGAGTTTGGCATTTATGATGGTAAACTCACGCTTATTGATGAATTAATAACACCAGACTCCTCTAGATTTTGGCTTGTTTCAGACTACAAAGAAGGACAACCCCAAGACAGCTTTGATAAGCAAATTGTTAGAGACTACCTTTTGACGCTTGATTGGAATAAAACATATCCTGGGCCAGTATTACCCGGTCATATAGTTGATAAAACAGCCAAAAGATATAAAGAAATTTTAGAAATGCTAAAAAGGTAAAAGCTAATTCTTCTTGCTTATCCTATCATATAGGATAAGCAATATCCCCATCGTAATAAAAGAATCTGCAAAGTTAAAAGCAGGGTAGTGGTAAGTTTTTATATAAAAGTCAAAAAAATCTAACACATAACCGTGCAAGACTCTATCATATAAGTTCCCTAAAGCACCTCCAGCAAGCATGCTTAAACCAACAAACAACGTTTTAGAAGTATCACTTTTAAACATAAAATAAAATGCTATAATTACTACTATAGCGCTAATTGCTATAAGAAATATAAACCTGTATATGCCACTCAGATGAGCTAAAAAACCAAAAGCTACGCCACTATTTTGAACATACACCAAGTTAAAGAAATTGGGAATAATGGTGACCGTTCGATCTATCGTAAGTCTTGCTAGATAATATTTACTCGTCCAGTCTATGGTAAAAAAAAGGAGTGTCAACAACACTCCCCATAAATATTTGTATTTTCTAAACATTATTTTAAGTTACTGAAATTTTATAACAGAAATTTTAGCAGCATCGCCTTTTCTGTAGCCTATTTTGTATACTCCAACAAAACCACCATTTTTTTCTGCATATTTTGGTACAATATCAATAAGCAATTTTTTAACAGTTGGCTTGTGAGGCAATCTTGACAACAAAAGCCTTCTCGAGGACAGTGTATCTTTTTTGCCTATAGTTATAAGCTTACTAACAAATCTTTGCAACTCTTTTGCTTTAGCATCTGTTGTTTTTATTTGACCATGCTCAATTAAGGCAATCGTAAGATTCCTAAGAAGCGCTTTACGTTTTTCGCTATCTATACTTAAGGTTCTATAAGCCTTCCTATGTCTCATTCTTCACTCCTTTTTATAGCCTCTTCTATTCTTTTTATATATTTCTCGTCAAACGTCATACCCAAACTTAAACCCATTTGTTTCAAAGCTGCTTTGATTTCTTTTAGAGATTGTTTGCCAAAATTCCTTGTATTAAGTAAATCTATATCTGTTTTCTGCACCAGCTGCCATATATATTTAATGTCATGATTTCTTAAACAATTGGATGCTCTAACATTTAACTCGAGATCTTCAACCGTTTTTAAAAGATTTTCATCAATTTCTTCATTAAAATCACTGTAGTTTAAATCTGGCTCAGGTTCTTTAAAACTACCCATAAAAAGCTTAAAATGAGAATTAAGTATGTAGCTTGCCTGGCCTAGAGCTTCTTTTGGTGTAATACTACCATCTGTTTCAACATCTAAAACAAGCCTCTCGTAATCATAAAAACCTCTTTCCATACTTTTGCCAGCATTGAATGAGACACGTCTTATTGGCGTAAAAAGCGTGTCGATAGGGATATATCCAATCTCTCTATTTGCACTTTCTTGACTTGCCTGTTTATAACCAACACCTTTTTTTAAATAAATTTCAGCTTCAAATTCCGCATCATCGTTTAATTGGGCAATATAGTGGTTTGGGTTTATGATTTTTAAATCGGAGGTCAACTTAATGTCGCTAGCTTTCAGTACACCAGGGCCCTTTTTACTCATTTTTATAACACATTCTTTAAAGTTTTCTGACAAGTTTTTAAAGATTACATCTTTCAAGTTTAATATAATATTAATGACGTCCTCTTTTACGCCATTTACACCACTAAACTCATGTTCAACACCCTCTATTTTTATGCCAATTACGCCAATACCTTGTATAGAAGAAAGCAGCACTCTTCTTAATGCATTGCCAACAGTTGTTGCAAAACCTTCGTTAATTGGCTCAAGTATAAACCTTTCATGCCTATCATTAATTCGCTCTACTTTAATTTCTTGAGGCAACTGTAAATATTCAAAAATATCGTTATTCATAACCCAACCTTTCTTTAGTTTTATCTTGAGTAAAGCTCAACTATTGTATCAGCCTTAAATGGCACCCTTATATCCTCAATTGATGGTATGTCTAGGACTTTAACCGACATATTGTTTGGATCTAAACTCAACCATGGGGCAATACCCGATTTGTAAGCATAATCAATCCTATCTTTTAACTCTTGAGAATCTCTTAATTTCTCTTTAACACTAATTATGTCATTTTTATTAACAATTAAAGAAGCGATTGTAGTCTTTCTGCCATTAAGTAAAACGTTTCCATGGCCAATGAGCTGTCTTGCCTGCTTGCTTGATGCAGCAAAGCCTGCTTTATAAACAATGTTATCCAATCTACGCTCCAGTATCTTAACTAAATTTTCGCCAGTTTGACCTTCCATTTGTTTAGCGTTTCTAAAATATCTTCTAAATTGCCTCTCGAGTATGCCGTAATAGACCTTGGCTTTTTGTTTTTCAAGTAAATGTTCAGTATAGTTTTTTAATTTTCTCCTTGAAGTTTTATCTTTTCCTGGAGGATAAGGAGATCTTTCAAACGCACATTTTTCAGTAACGCACCTATCGCCTTTTAAAAATAATTTCAACCCTAATGCTCTGCATTTTTTGCATGATGGACCATTATAAACTGCCATATTATATCACCTCAAACTCTTCTTTTCTTTGGTGGTTTACAACCATTGTGTGGTATAGGAGTTACATCTTTTAAAGATTTAATCTTTAAGCCAGCTGCCTGTAAAGCCCTAATAGCAGTTTCCCTACCTGACCCAGGTCCTTTAACACGTGCATCTACTTCTCTTACGCCTCTTTGTAAAGCTACTTTAGCTGCTTGTTCTGCTGCCATCTGTGCAGCAAAAGGTGTGCCCTTTCTGGTACCTTTAAACCCCACACTACCAGATGTTGACCAACAAACAACATTGCCATCTTTATCTGTAATTGATACTATCGTATTGTTGAAAGTAGACTGAATATAAGCCACACCGCTTGAGCCAACTTTTTTTACTTTCTTTTTCTTTGCTTCAGCCATTCAATTTCTCCTTAAAAACCATTAATGTTTACCTCCCACTGTTTTTCTTCTGCCTTTTCTAGTTCTTGCGTTCGTTCTGCTTCTTTGCCCCCTAACGGGCAAACCTTTTCTATGTCTTAAACCTCTGTAATTGCCCAAATCCATCAACCGCTTAATATTCATTCCAACAACTTTTCTTAGCTCACCCTCTATTGTATAATTAGACAAAACAGATCTCAACTTTTGTAATTCGTCTGGCGTCAAATCATCCGTTCGTCTGCTTGGATCAACACCAGTTTTTTGAAGTATTTCTCCAGACGTAGATTTACCTATTCCATATATATATGTTAAGGCAATCTCTATACGCTTATTCTTGGGTAACTCTACACCAACTAAACGAGCCATTTAACCTCCTTTCAACCTTGTTTTTGTTTGTGTTTTGGGTTTTCGCATATAACCCTAATAATACCTTTTCTCTTTATTATTTTGCATTTAGGGCAAATTTTTTTAACAGAAGATCTAACTTTCATTTACTTAACCTCCATTGTTCTTACTTGTATCTATAAATTATTCTACCCTTTTCTATACTGTAGGGTGAAATTTCCAACTTTACTTTATCACCTGGCAAAATCTTAATAAAATGCATGCGCATCTTACCTGCAACATGTGCCAACACTATATGGTTATTGTCAAGCTTTACTCTAAACATTGCATTTGGTAGTGCCTCTATAACCTCACCTTCAACCACAACTGGCTTTTCTTTTGCCATAAAAATTAATTCTCCTTGCTTAATATTACAGGACCATCTTCCAAAATTGCTATAGTGTGCTCAAAATGAGCTGATGGCATTCTGTCTTTTGTTACGACACACCAACCGTCTTTTTTTGCTTCAATTTCATAAGAACCCATGTTTACCATTGGTTCAATTGCTATCGTCATACCTACTTTAAGTAAAATATTGAAGCCCTTTTCTGGAACATAATTGGGGACTTGAGGCTCTTCATGTAAATTTTTGCCTATACCATGACCAACATAATCTCTAACAACACTAAATCCTTGTGACTCCACATATATTTGAATCGCTCTTGATATATCAAATAAATAATTACCCACTTTAGCTTGTTCAATACCTTTATATAAAGAATTACGCGTTACGTCAATAAGTTTTTGTTTGGCTTTCGAAATACTGCCCACACCAACAGTTATAGCCGAATCTCCACAAAAACCATCATAAAATAAACCAAAGTCTAAGCTGACTATATCACCTTCTTTCAGAATTTTTTTCTTTGATGGAATACCATGAACAACTTCTTCATTAACAGAAACACACAACGCGTTTGGAAAACCTCCATACCCTAAAAAAACAGGCTTTGCACCCAACTTATCAGAGTAAGCCATTGCAAACCTATCAAGATCATATGTTGTTATACCAGGTCTCACTTCATTTTTCAACATATTTAGAACTTCGGCTACCATTGCATTTACAACGCGCATTTTTTTTATTTCTTGTTTTGATTTTAAAATAATCATAAGTCGCCTAGTATCTTTGATATTCTTGTAAAAACTTCGTCCACATTACCTAAACCACTTATTGAGCTTAACTTCCCCTGCTTTTCATAATAATCAATTAGCGGTTTCGTGTGTTCCTTAAAAACTTTTAATCTATTTTCTACAGTTTCTTTTGTATCATCGCTACGTTGGACCAATTTAGAACCACAAATATCGCATATCATATCTTGTCTTGGTGGCTTATTTTTCAAGTGATAAATAGCTCCGCAAGTTGGACAAACCCTTCTTAGTGTTAATCTTTCTACGATTTCATCATTAGCAACATCAATATATATTACTCTATCAAGATTTAAACTTTTTCGTTCTATCATTTTATCAAAGCTTTTTGCTTGCTCAATCGTTCTTGGAAATCCATCCAATAGGAAACCATTTGCACAATCAGTTTTTGATATACGGTTTTCTATCATTTTAATAATAAGTTCATCTGGAACAAGTTCGCCTTTTTCCATGTATTTTTTTGCCTTCTCTCCAAGATCGGTTTGGGTTTTTACTTCATTTCTTAATATATCCCCTGTAGATATTTGCACAATTGAAAATTTTTTAGCAATATTTTCCGATTGAGTACCTTTTCCTACGCCTGGAGCTCCAAGTAGTACTACGATCACCTATCTACCCCCTTTTTTCAAAAAACCATCATAGTTTCTCATATAAAGATGAGCCTGTATTTGCATTATTGTGTCAAGCGCAACCTGCACAACAATCAATAAAGCAGTACCACCAAAATAAAATGGCACGCTAAAATGCGACATTAATATCCATGGTAATACACAAACAAAGGACAAATATATACCACCTACAAATGTAAGCCTTGTAAGTATCCAATCCAAAAAATCCGCAGTGTATTTACCCGGTCTTATGCCTGGGATAAACCCACCATTTTTTTTAAGATTGTCTGCCACATCTTTTGGATTAAAAGCAATAGATGTGTAAAAGTAAGCAAAGAAAAAAATCAAAATTACATAAAAAACATTATAAATTAAACCACCAGGATTCAGCAAGTTAGAAATTTTTTGAACCATAGGCACATTGATTACTTTAGCTATTGTTGCAGGAAAAAGCATTATAGAAGAAGCAAAAATTGGTGGTATTACGCCTGACACATTGATTTTTAATGGAATATAGCTACTTTGCGCATTGTAGAGACGCTTACCCACCATTCTTCTTGGGTACTGCACGCTTACTCTTCTTTGAGCTAACTCGACAAATACAATTAGCGCAATCACACCTATTACAACTACAAATATTAACAGCAATGCAAGTATAGACATATCACCAGAGCTTACCAAGTTAAAAGTATTACCTATAGCGGATGGAAGTCTTGCAATAATACCAGCAAAAATAATAAGAGATATACCATTTCCAATACCACGTTCTGTTATTTGCTCGCCAAGCCACATTAAAAAAATGGTACCGGTTGTCAATGTTATATCAGCAAATATTATAAACCCAATACCGTGCCAAATGACAACGGGAATGCCATTAGGTCCATGCATGGATTGCAGACCAATTGCGATACCGATACCTTGTAAAAGCGATATGACAACCGTTAAGTACCTTGTATACTCTGATATTTTTCTTCTACCTGATTCGCCTTCTTTTTTTAATTTCGCAAGCTCTGGACTGACAGCAGTAAATAACTCCAAAATAATAGCAGCAGAAATATAAGGCATAATGCCTAATGAAACTATGCTAAAGTTGCTAATAGCGCCACCGCTAAAAAGGTTAAATAACCCAAGCGCTGTTGATTGATTTTGATTTACAAGTGCAGACAACACATGAGTGTCTACACCTGGGGTTGGTATGTGTGCTGCTAACCTAAATATGATAAACATAATAAGGGTAAATAACAACCTTTTGTTTAATTCGGGTACGTTAAACATATTTGAATAGTCTTGCATTAAAGAACCTCAAACGTAGCGTTTGCTTGTTCAATTTTACTCATGGCTTGCTTAGAAAATGCGTGAGCTTTAATATTCAATTTTTTAGATAAAGCCCCATTTCCAAGAATTTTTACTAATTTATTACCGCTAGCCAATCCTTTAGATGTTAGTATTTCAAGCGTAACCTGGTCATTGTCATTAAAGTGTTTATCTAATGTATTAAGATTTACAATGTCATACTCTACTTTAAAATTATTTTTAAATCCTCTTTTAGGTAATCTTCTATAGATAGGTGTCTGACCGCCTTCATAATACACAGGTAAATGCCCATGGCCACTTCTAGCCCTTTCACCTTTATTGCCTTTGCCTGCTGTTGTGCCATAGCCACTTGCATCACCTCTTCCAACTCTTTTGCGCTTTTGTACTATTTTTGGTAATTCATATAAATGCATATTAATCTCCTTATTCAACTTATTCAACTTATTCAACTTATTCAACTTCTTCTACTTTAACCATATAGTATAATTTTTTTATCATTCCTTTAATGTACGGTGTATCTTTTCTTAGAACAAACTGGTTTGGCCTTTTTAAACCAAGAGACCTTGCTATTTTTTTTATTTTATCCTTTTGCCCAATATAACTTCTTGTCATAGTTATTTTAAGAGTCATTGCACTAGTCCCCTTCCTTCAAATATTTCTTCTTTACTCTTTAATAATTGAAGAGCCTTAATAACTGCATTAGCTAAATTAAATGGATTACTTGAGCCAATGGATTTTGTAACTATATTTTTAATACCACATGCTTCCAAAATATATCTTGCGGTATTGCCTGCAATTACACCAGTTCCTGGTTGTGCCGGTTTCAACAACACCACGCCAGAACCTTGTTTAACTTGAATTATATGTGGTATGCTACCATCTTTTGTAATAGGTACTCTAAACATTTCTTTTTTAGCTTTTTCTATGGCTTTTTTTATAGCCTCTGAAACTTCTTTTGATTTACCAAGCGCAATGCCTACTTGACCGTTTGAATCGCCGACCACAACTAGTGCATTAAACCTAAATCTTCTACCACCTTTTACTACCTTAGCAACTCTTCCAACTTTGATAACATGCTCTTGAAAACTTTTATCCACTTAAACCTCCTAAAATATCAAACCGCCTTCTCTTGCAGCATCTGCTAAGGCTTTAACTTTGCCATGATACAAGTAGCCATTTCTATCAAAAACAACACTTGATATGTCCTTTTCCGTTGCTTTTTTAGCCAAAATCGCTCCAACTAACTTTGCAGTTTCAATATTACAACCTTTAACTTTGCCTTGTAACTGGTTATCCAAACTTGAAACACTCACGATTGTTTTGCCACTTGCATCATCAATAATTTGAGCATATATATGATTTAAACTTTTGAATACACATAACCTCGGTTTTTCTAATGTGCCTCTTATTTTATACTTCAAACGAACTTTTCTGGCTAATCGAAGTTTATTTCTACTGCGTTTCTTTAACATTCAACCTCCTATTTTCCTGCGGCTTTACCAGCTTTCCTTCTGACTTTCTCGTCTTTGTATCTAATACCTTTACCCTTATATGGTTCAACTTTTTTAAATGCCCTCATGTCAGCTGCAACCTGACCAACTAAATATTTGTCAATCCCATATATTGTTACGTTTGTGCCAGTTTTATCTACTTCCACAGTTATACCATCTGGTATTGGGTAAAAAATCTCATGAGAAAATCCAAGATTTAACTTAACTCTCTTCGATTCAACATTTGCTTTATAGCCAACACCCTCTATTATCAATTCTTTTTTAAAACCATTAGTTACACCCACAACGGCATTTGCAATCAAGCTCCTGTACAAACCGTGAAAAGCGTTTGCTTTTTTATTTTCCTCGTTTATGTTTTTAATAATTAAAGTATCCCCTTCTTTTACTACTTCAATAAATTCTGATTTAAAGGTTTGTGTTGCAACACCCCTTGGGCCTTTAATCGTAACTTTGTCTTTTTCTATGTTTAGATCGATATTTTTTGGTATATCAATAACTTTTTTGCCTATACGAGACATACTTTCCTCCTAAAACAGCTCACAAATCAACTCTCCGCCCAGTTTTCTCTTTTTTGCCTGATAAGTTGTCATAACACCTTGGTTTGTTGATATGATACCCATTCCTAAACCACTCATAACAGGCTTTATATCTTGCGACTTAACATAAATTCTTCTTGATGGTTTACTTATAAACTTCATTGTGCTTAAAACCGGTTTTTTTCGTTTTTCATCTAAATATTGTAATTCTACTTTTATTTGTGTTTTTAAAGGATTAATTATTTCATAATTTTTTATGTAGCCCTCTTTTTTTAATATCTCACAAACATTTTTCACCATACTATTGCCATATATTACTACTTCGGTTTTTTTTGTTGATAGCGCATTCTTTATAGCCGATAATGAATCACTTATTCTATTCATTGTTACTCCTTACCAACTAGCCTTGGTTATACCTGGAATTTCTCCCTTTGAAGCTAAGTTTCTAAAACAAATTCTACAAATGCCAAAATCCCTAATATAACCTCTTGATCTTCCGCATATATTGCACCTATTTTTAGTTCTTACTTTAAATTTTGGATTTTTTTTAGATTTTTCAATCATTGCCTTTCTAGCCATTAAACCTCCTAACTCGCTTTAGCAAAGGGCATACCAAAAGCTTTTAATAATTCGAAAGCTTCCTCGTCGCTCTTTGATGTAGTAACAAAAGAAATGCTTATCCCATGCATTTTAAGTATTTTATCGTAGTTAATTTCTGGGAAAATCAACTGTTCTGTAACGCCAAGGGTGTAATTTCCACGACCATCAAAATTCTTTTTAGAAACGCCTCTAAAATCTCTAATTCTTGGTAAACTAAAACTAATAAATCGTTCTAAAAACTCATACATTCTATCCTTTCTTAACGTTACTTTGCAACCTATTGTTTGACCTTTTCTCAGCTTGAAATTTGCAATAGAATTCTTTGCTCTTGTAATTACACCTTTTTGACCAGTTATGGCAGCAATCTCTTCAAGTGCTGAATCCAATATTTTTATATCGGTTGCACCTTCTGCCATGCCAATATTTAATACAATTTTCTCTAATTTAGGAACTTGCATAACATTTTTATAAGAAAATTTCTGCATAATGTATGGTATCACATTTTCCTTATAGTATTTTTTCATATTTGGTATATACAACTTAGGACCTCCGCTATTATATGGTTTCGTTGCATTTTTGACAAACCCTTACTTTTGTGCCATCATCTAAAAATTTACTTGCAATACGTGTAGGTTTATTACAATGAGGACATACTAACATTACATTAGATATATCAATAGGCGCCTCTTTCTCTATTATGCCACCCTTTGATGTTTGAGTTGCTTTTTCGTGTTTTTTTATAATTTTCACACCTTCAACTATTGCTCTGTTCTTTTTTGGCACAAAGGATATAATTTTCCCTATTTTTCCTTTGTCTTTGCCGGTTATTACTTTAACTAAGTCACCTTTTTTAAGTTTAGTTCTCATGTTTGAATACACACTAGACATAATTTAACTCCTTATAGAACCTCTGGTGCAAGAGATATAATCTTCATAAAATCCTTCATTCTTAGCTCTCTTACAACTGGCCCAAAAATTCTTGTCCCTATTGGCTCTTTTTGATTATTAATTATCACTGCAGCGTTTTCGTCAAATCTGATATATGAGCCATCATCTCTTCTAAATTCTTTTTTGGTTCTGACAATTACTGCCTTTACAACATCGCCTTTTTTTACTTTGCCATTAGGTATAGCTTCTTTAACAGATGCCACTATAACATCGCCAACATAAGCATATCTTCTTTTTGATCCGCCAAGAACCTTTATACACATTATTTTTTTTGCTCCAGAATTATCAGCTGATTTTAGCATTGTAAAAGGTTGTATCATATTTCTTCTCCTAACCCAACATATCGTTGCACAATTTTAAGCAACCTAAAGCTTTTTTCTTTGGATATAGGTCTGCAGCTTATAAATTGGACAACATCACCCACTTTTGATTCATTTTGCTCATCGTGAATCTTAAATTTTTTTGTTTTTTTAACATACTTCTTAATCTTTGTGTGTAATTTATATTCTTCAATCCTAACTACTCTAGTTTTGTCCATCTTGTCACTAAGGACAACACCTTCTCCAATAAACCTGCTCATAATTCTTTCTCCAATTGCTTAACTCTTGTTAACGCGCGTGCTAAATCTTTTTTTAAATTTTTAATTCTCTTAGGATTTTCTAGTTGTTCGAAACCTTTTTTTAGCCTTAAACGCATAAGCTCTTCTCTTATCTTTTGTTCTGATTCTTTCAAGGCTTTTATATCCAATTCTTTGGCATCATTTTTCTTCATAGCCACTCCCCACTTTTTACAAATTTTGTATTAATGTTAAGCTTAGAAGAAGCCAACTCAAATGCACTTTTAGCTAGTTCTTCACTAACTCCCCCAACTTCATACAAAATTCTTCCGGGTTTTATGACACAAACCCATTTCTCAATAGAACCTTTTCCTTTTCCCATTCTTGTCTCTGCTGGTTTTTTTGTAAGAGGAAAATCGGGAAATATTCTAATCCAAAGCTTACCTTGATGTTTAAGCCTTCTATTTATTGCAACCCTTGCTGCTTCTATTTGATTACTTGTTATTTCACCTCTTCCAATCGCTTTTAACCCAAACTCACCAAAAGCAAGCTGACTTCCTCTTTTTGTTAAACCTTCTACGCCATGTCGGTTGCGTTGATATTTTCTAAATTTCGTTTTCTTTGGCATTAACATAAAACAACTCCTTTAATCCATTACATAACCTTTAAATACCCAAACTTTTATACCTATTATGCCAGCCGTTGTCAAACTTTCAGCAAACCCGTAATCAATATTTGCTCTAAGTGTGGTAAGCGGTACCCGACCTTCCTTTAGCCACTCTGTTCTAGCCATCTCAACTCCACCTAATTTGCCAGCACACTGTATCTTTATGCCTTGAGCGCCTTTTCTTTGAGCTAAGTATGCCGCTTTTTTCATTGCCCTTCTAAAGTGTGTTCTCTTCTCAATTTGTAAAGCAATATTTTCTGCTATCAACTGTGCGTCAGTTTCAGGCGTATTGACTTCTCTAATATTTACTGACACTTCTGACTTAGTAATGTCATCAACAAAGTTTTTAATCTTTTCAACTTCCGAGCCTTTTTTACCTATTAAAATACCTGGCCTTGCTGCATATATATTTAGTGTCAACTTGTTCATTTTTCTTTCTATTTCTATATTTGAAATACCAGCATAATATAGCTTTGCTTTAACTTCTTTTCTTATTTTTTGATCTTCTAACAACTTGTCCTTAAAATTGCTTTTTGCAAACCATCTTGATGACCAGCTTCTTATTATCCCTAACCTTAATCCAATCGGGTTAACCTTTTGACCCAAAACCCACCTCCTTTGCCAACACGAGCTTTATGTTTGTGCTTCTCTTTAAGATCTTTCCTGCGCGCCCCATTGCCATCGGTCTGAATCTTTTTAACCTTATGCCATCATCTGCGCATACTGTCTTTACATAAAATTTATTAGGGTCTTCACCTTTTTCTAAGCAACCAGCAATAGCTGATTCCAACAATTTTGAAAGAATGAAAGCGCTTTTTTTAGGAACAAGTTTCAATATAGATACAGCTTCATTTGCTTTTTTACCTTTTATTAAACTTGTTACTTGTCTAACTTTAATGGGCGATATTCTTGCCCTTGATAACTTCACCGTATGTTCCACTTACATTACCCCCATGGTTTGTTTATTTATCAGCTACTTACCTATTTTCTTTTGAACTACGCCTTTATGGCCTTTAAAAGTCCTTGTTGGTGAAAATTCACCTAGTTTGTAGCCAACCATATTTTCTGTAACGTATACAGGTATAAATTTTCTACCGTTGTGCACTCCAAATGTTAAACCAACAAACTCAGGCACAATAACACTTCTTCTAGACCATGTTTTTATTATTGTTTTTTTGCCTTCTATTTTTGCTTGACTAGCTTTCTTAAGTAGCTTTTCATCAACAAATGGCCCTTTTTTTATTGACCTTGCCATCTAACCCCCTAATTAATTCTCTTAATGATAAATTTATCGGTACGTTTATTGTGCCTTGTTTTGTAACCTTTTGTTGGTTTACCCCACGGTGTTACTGGTGTGCCGCCAGTGCCTGTTTTACCTTCGCCACCGCCATGAGGATGATCAATTGGGTTCATTGCCACGCCTCTAACGTGTGGTCTTCTTCCCATATGTCTTATTCTTCCTGCTTTACCATAGTTTATATTATTCTGGTCGATATTTCCAACCTGGCCAATAGTTGCGTAGCAATCAGCCAACACATACCTCATCTCACCACTTGGTAATTTTAAGGTAACATATTTGCCTTCTTTTGCCATTAACTGAGCAAATGTCCCGGCACCTCTTGCTAATTTCCCACCACCATTGATTTTTAACTCTATATTGTGAATAAAACTGCCAACAGGAATTTTCCTGAGAGGAAGAGCATTTCCAACTTTTGGCTCAATATTCTCACCAGCTTGAACCTTATCATTCACATTCAAGCCAACAGGAGCCAAAATATATCTTTTCTCACCATCTTTATACGACAGCAAAGCTATTCTGGCGCTTCGATTTGGATCGTATTCTATAGCTTTAACTACTGCTTCTATATCTCTTTTATCTCTTTTAAAATCAATAATACGATATAGATTTCTTGTGCCACCACCTCGAAACCTTATTGTTATATGTCCTTTATTATTTCTACCAGATTTCTTTTTTAAGACTACAGTTAGAGATTTTTCAGGCTCCGTTTTTGTTATTTCACTAAAATCACTGCCACTTGCAAACCTCATGCCGTTTGTAACCGGTTTAAAGAACTTTATCCCCATAATATCCCCTTTTTATAAATTTATATTGTAGCCTTTTTTGAGTGTAACCACACATTTTTTTTTCGAATTTTTTTTGCCAATTATACTCCTAAAAACCTTTAATTTCCCCTTAGAGTTAAGTACATTTACATCATTAACTTTCACATTAAAAATAGATTCAATTGATTTTTTTATTTCAGGCTTGGTAGCATTTACTGGCACATAAAACTCATATTTATTAAACTCTTGCATCATAAGAGCTTTTTCTGAAACTACTCGGCCTTGAATAATACTCCATTTATCCATTGGTAAATCTCCTGCTTAATTTTTCAAAAGTATCCTTTGTTGTCACAACTTTGGGAAATCTAATTAAATCATAAACATTAACACTATCAACATTTCTAACCTCAACTAATTTTAAATTCCTTAGCGACAAATAAGCATTCAACATGTTTTTATCTAAAATAAACAAGGATTTTTCAGCATCAAGTTTTTTTACCAATTCAGAGGCTAATTTTGTTTTTGGTTTTTCAAAGTTTAAATCATTAAGCACCATAAGAGTTTTTGCCTCAATATGATCCATTAACACTTCCAAAAAAGCTTTTCTTTTTTCTTTTTTATTTATTTTTAATTCAAAATCAGTTTTTGGCTTTGGACCAAAAATAACGCCACCACCTCTAAATAACGGTGATCTAATTGAGCCAGCTCTAGCTCTACCCGTACCTTTTTGCTTCCAAGGTTTTTTACCACCGCCTGAGACTTCACCTCTTGTTTTAGTCGAAGCCGTCCATTGTCTTTTATTAGCCAGCAAAACTCTTACCACTCTATTTACAACAACACCTGACTTCTTTGACGGTTTATAATTAAGATCAAAATCCATTTCACCAACCTTATTAATATCTTTATCAAAATACTCTATTTTCATGATTATTTCTCCTTCTTGCTCAATAAGGTGACATAAGAACCCCTAGAACCAGGCACAGCACCACTTACAGCTATAATATTTTTTTCTTTATCAATAAAGACAACTTTCAGGTTTTTAATTGTCACACGCTCATTTCCTAAGTGTCCAGGCATTTTTTTACCTTTTATAACCCTACCTGGCCATTCTCTATTTCCAATTGAGCCTACCCTTCTATTAAACATTGAGCCATGACCACCCGGACCACCGGCAAAGTTATACCTTTTCATTGCGCCAGCAAAGCCCTTGCCTTTTGATATACCTAAAACATCAATTTGATCACCTACATTAAAAATATCAATTTCGATTTTGTTACCCAATGTAAAATCATTTGTATCTTTAATCTTAAACTCTTTTAGATATTTTTTGGGTGTGGCGTTTGATTTTTTTAAATGGCCGAGTTGTGCTTTTGTTATTCTGATTTCTTTTGTATCAACAAAACCAACCTGAATAGCATCATACCCATCATTATCTTTCGTCTTAATTTGGGTAACGATGGCAGGTTCTGCTTCCAAAACCGTTACAGCAACCGCATTACCCTCTACAAAAATTCTAGACATCCCAATCTTTTTTGCAATCAGTCCTACCATATCTTAACTCCTATAATCTATACATCAAGAGGCAGTGAAACCAAAAGGTTTTTACCTCTTTTTTAACTTCTAAAGTTTAACCTCTACGTCTACACCAGCGGCCAAATCAATTTTCATCAAAGCATCAACAGTTTGTTGAGTAGCTTCGTCTATCTCTAAGAGTCTTTTGTGAACTCTCATTTCAAATTGCTCCCTTGAGGTTTTATTAACATGAGGTGATCTTAACACTGTATACTTTGAAATATCAGTTGGAAGTGGTATTGGTCCTCTTATAGTCGCCCCAGTTCTTTTAACAGTTTCAATTATATCTTTTACAGATCTATCCAACAATTTTGCTTCGTAAGCTCTAAGTTTAATTCTAATTTTTTGCGACATTCAAAACACCCTCACTTCATAATCTCAATTACTACACCAGCGCCAACAGTTTTACCACCTTCTCTTATAGCAAATCTTGTTTCTTTTTCAAGTGCTATTGGAGCAATTAGTTCTACTTCCATTTCCACATTATCACCTGGCATTACCATT
Source organism: Desulfurella amilsii (assembly GCF_002119425.1). Classification (NCBI taxonomy): domain Bacteria; kingdom Pseudomonadati; phylum Campylobacterota; class Desulfurellia; order Desulfurellales; family Desulfurellaceae; genus Desulfurella; species Desulfurella amilsii. The sequence continues at coordinate 828,815 of NZ_MDSU01000018.1, forward strand.
TCTACACCTTCTTTGAGAACAACTGTGCCTGTTACATCTGTTGTTCTTACGTAGAATTGTGGCCTGTAGCCATTAAAGAATGGTGTGTGTCTGCCGCCTTCTTCTTTTGTTAGAATGTATACCTGAGCTTTAAATTTGGTATGTGGTGTAATGGAGCCTGGTTTTGCAAGGACCATACCGCGTTCTACTTCTTCTTTCTTTGTACCTCTTAAGAGTACGCCTACGTTATCTCCAGGTAATGCTTCATCAAGTATCTTTCTAAACATCTCAAGAGACGTTGCAACGGTCTTTTGTGTGGGTTTTAGACCTACTATTTCTACTTCATCGCCTGTCTTTATTACACCGCGCTCTACCCTACCTGTTACAACAGTGCCACGACCAGAGATTGTGAATATATCTTCGATTGGCATAAGGAATGGTTTAGCTGAATCACGTTCCGGTGTTGGGATATATTCATCTACCGCATTTATTAAGTCTTCTATGGCTTTAGTCCATTCATTATCTGAATCAGACTCTAATGCTTTTAGTGCGCTACCCCTTATAACTGGTACATCATCGCCTGGGAAGTTGTATTTGGAAAGTAGCTCTCTTACTTCCATTTCTACAAGGTCTATAAGTTCTGGATCATCGACCATGTCTATCTTATTTAAAAATACCACAATGTATGGCACACCAACCTGGCGGGCAAGCAAAATGTGCTCCCTTGTTTGTGGCATTGGACCATCTGCTGCTGAAACAACAAGTATTGCGCCGTCCATCTGGGCTGCACCTGTGATCATATTTTTTATGTAGTCAGCATGCCCTGGGCAATCAACATGTGCGTAGTGCCTTTTGGATGTCTCATACTCAACATGAGAAGTATTGATAGTAACACCCCTTTCTCTTTCTTCTGGAGCGTTATCTATTTGAGAGTAATCTTTAAACTCTGCAAAACCTTTTTTTGATAAAACCTTTGTTATAGCTGCAGTTAAAGTAGTCTTGCCATGATCAACGTGTCCAATTGTACCAATATTTACGTGAGGTTTGGTACGAACATATTTTTCCTTTGCCATAATGGAAACCTCCTAAACTTCTTTCTTTATTATCTTTTCTGCAATAGAGCTTGGAACTTCTTCATAAGTCGAAAACTGCATTACATAAGTACCACGGCCTTGAGTAATTGATCTCAAGGTTGTAGCATACCCAAACATTTCGCCAAGTGGTATATCAGCTCTAATAACTTTAACACCAGATTTATCTTCCATGTTTTTGATTTTACCTCTTCTTGAACTCAAGTCACCTATAACATCACCCAAATACTGCTCTGGCGAAGAAACCTCAACGTCCATAATGGGTTCCAATAAATAAGGCTTAGCAGCTTTAAGAGCTTCTTTGAAAGCCATAGAACCTGCTATCTTAAAAGCCATCTCGGATGAATCCACCTCATGGTATGATCCATCCACTAGCGTAGCAATAACATCTATTACCTCATAACCTGCTAAAACTCCATTCTCTGCAGCTTCTTTAACACCTTCCCCTATGGCAGGTATAAATTCTTTTGGTATAACACCTCCGACGATCTTATTAACAAATGTTATACCTTTGCCGCGTTCTTGTGGTCCAACTTCAAGCCAGACATCACCATACTGACCATGACCGCCAGTTTGGCGCACAAATTTACCCTGTTTTTTGACTTTAACTTTAATACTTTCTTTATATGCTACCTGCGGTTTGCCTGTATTTACATTTACATTAAATTCTCTTTTTAGTCTGTCTACAATAATTTCAAGATGAAGCTCCCCCATACCCGATATGATCGTTTGGGCCGTTTCTTCATCAAATTTTATCCTAAATGTAGGATCTTCTTCTGCTAATTTTTGAAGGCCATTTGATAACTTTTCCTGATCTGCTTTTGTTTTAGGTTCTACTGCGATAGATATTACAGGTTCTGGAAATTCCATAGCCTCAAGCACTATTGGTTCATCTTCAGCACACAATGTATCTCCTGTTGCAGTGTATTTTAAACCAATTGCTGCAACAATATCACCAGCATGTGCTTCTTCTATGTCTTCCCTTTTGTTTGAGTGCATCAAAAGAAGCCTTCCTATCCTTTCTTTTTTGCCTTTTGCGGAATTCAATATGTAAGAACCCGCTTTCAAAATTCCAGAATATATTCTTAAGTATGTAAGTTTACCTACATACGGATCGCTTAATATTTTAAAAGCCAAAGCACACAACGGCTCATTGTCATCTGGCTCTCTTTCCTCTTCTTCGCCTGATAAACCTTTTCCCTTAACTCCACCAACATCGATAGCTGATGGCAAATAAAGTGTTACAGCATCAAGCAATGGCTGAACGCCTTTGTTTTTAAAAGCACTACCACATAGCACTGGTGTACACTTTCCTGATAATGTAGCTTTTCTAATTGTAGTAATAATTTTACCTTCTGCTATTTCTTTGCCATCTAGATAATCCATCATTAATTCTTCATCAAAATCGGCTATTGTTTCAATCATTTTCGAACGATACTCTTTGGCTAACCCCAAAAGATCAGCAGGTATTTCTTTTTCGCTAAAGCTAGCACCAAGCACATCGGAATCCCAAATAATTGCCTTCATTTTAACTAGATCAACTACTCCTATAAAACTGCTTTCAGAACCAATTGGGATTTGTAATGCTATTGGTACAGATCCCAATTTTGTATTTATTTCTTTAACTACATTGAAAAAATTAGCACCAGTTCTATCCATTTTATTTACAAATGCAATTCTTGGGACATTGTATTTATTAGCTTGGCGCCAAACAGTTTCTGATTGGGGTTCAACGCCACTAACTGCACAAAAAACACCTACAGCACCATCAAGAACCCTTAAAGACCTTTCAACTTCTACTGTAAAGTCTACATGGCCTGGAGTATCTATTAGGTTAATCTTATAATCTTTCCAAAAGCATACGGTCGAAGCAGAGGTAATTGTAATACCTCGTTCTTTTTCTTGTTCCATCCAGTCCATTGTAGCTGTACCTTCATGTACTTCGCCAATTTTATGTGAAACGCCCGTATAGAACAAAATCCTCTCTGATGTTGTAGTTTTACCTGCGTCTATATGAGCTATAATTCCTATATTCCTAACTTTTTCCAAAGGGTACGCTCTACTCAAAATACCACCTCACCACTTATAGTGTGCAAAAGCTCGATTTGCTTCGGCCATCTTGTGCGTATCTTCTTTTTTCTTAACCGCTCCGCCTCTATTATTAAAAGCGTCTAAAATCTCGCCTGCTAATTTTTCAAACATTCTTTTTTCGTTTCTTGATCTTGAATAATTCACAAACCAACGAATAGCAAGGCTAACTTGTCTTTCTCTTCTTACCTCGACTGGCACTTGGTATGTTGCACCGCCAACCCTTCTTGGCCTAACCTCAAGCTTTGGCATAATATTGTTTAGTGCTTGTTCAAATACTTCTAAAGGATTTTGGCCAGTTTTTTCTTTTATTATATCAAAACTTTTATAAAATATCCTTTGAGCAAGAGATTTCTTACCATCGTACATTATTTTATTTATAGTTTTTTGAATTAATAAACTATTATAGACTAAATCGCTTTGTGTTTGTCTCTTTTCAGCTCTTCTTCTTCTCATTTACAGTACCTTCCTTCGGTTTTTTTGCTCCATACTTAGATCTGCTCTGTTTTCTGTCATTAACACCGGCAGTATCTAATGTACCTCTGATTATATGATACCTAACGCCTGGCAAATCCTTAACTCTGCCGCCCCTTACAAGAACAATTGAATGCTCTTGTAAATTGTGACCTTCGCCTGGTATGTATGCCGTTATTTCATATCCCGTAGTTAATTTAACCCTAGCAACCTTCCTTAAAGCCGAATTAGGCTTTTTTGGAGTAGTTGTATACACTCTTGTGCAAACACCTCTTCTTTGAGGACAATTCTGCAAAGCCAGTGTTTTTGTTTTTTCTTTAACTTTCTTTCTACCGATCCTAACTAACTGGTTAATAGTTGGCACCCATTACCTCCTTGAAATATTAGCTTGACTAAATTATCAATAAAACTCTTATTTGTCAAGAATTTTCATCTCAATATTTATATCATCAAATCTTTTTTGACCGGTTCCAACAGGAATTAATCTTCCAACGATAACGTTTTCTTTTAATCCCCTAAGTGAATCAATCGAACCAGTGATAGCCGCATCTGTTAGCACCTTAACTGTTTCTTGGAATGATGCGGCTGAAATAAAACTATCCGTATTTAAAGAAGCCTTTGTTATGCCTAGCAAACTTATCTTTCCTATTGCGGGTTTCCTACCATTTTCAATTGCTTGTTGATTTTTTCTTTCAAATATAGATTTATCAACTAAATCACCTTCTATAAAATCTGTATCTCCCGCATTTTCCACAATAATTTTAGACAACATTTGTTTTACTATTATTTCTATGTGTTTATCGTTAATTGTAACGCCTTGCAATTTGTACACTTGTTGAATTTCATTTACCAAATGCCACCTTAAAACTTTTTCACCTAGTATTCTTAAGATATCATGCGGATTAATAATGCCGTCTGTTAAAGGATCACCTGCTTGCACCCTATCACCTGGATAAACTAATATGCGCTTATTCCTAGCAATTAGGTATTCTTTTTTTGCTTCACCTTTTCCTATTGTTGATGTTATAACAATCCTTCTTTTGCCTTTAATCTCTCCTTCGTAAGAAACAATACCACTTATTTCACTTAGCACTGCAGAATCTTTTGGTTTTTTCGCTTCGAATATATCATTTAATCTAGGCAAACCGCCGGTTATATCAGTTGTTTTTGTTGCTTCTCTTGGAATCTTTCCAAGCGTATCACCCGATTTTACATAATCACCATTTTCTTTTTGCAAAATAATACCAGGAGGCAAATAATACTCAGCCTTTTCATGTGTGCTTTCTGATATTTTTACATTACCATTTTCATCGACAATTTCAATCCTTGGTTTTAAGTTAACATTTTTGCTTTCAATTATGATGTTGCTTTTTAAGCCCGTAATTTTATCTATATCTACTCTTAAGGTCACATTATTCACTATATCAACAAACCTAACATAACCTTCAGTATCAACAAGCAAAAAGTCTGTATAAGAATCCCAATCTGCTATGATAGCGCTTGATAAATAAATTGAAGGGTCAGCATCCATAATGCGCTTTTTAACCACATCATCAAAACCAGCTATAATTTCACCTGCTTTTACTTTAGTGTTATTTTTTACAAATATTCTGCTTCCCATTGAAAGATAATATCTCTTTTTTAACGTAGAGTTCTCATCTTCAATTAAAATATGGGCCCCATGCTTATTTACAATATCGTTTTCGAACCCTTCAACCTCTACAAATGATTGTCCTTTTAAAATAGCAAATTTTACAATCCCTGCATCACTTGTCCTAATAAATCGCTTTATTGTATCATTATCATTTATATATATCCTTGCCCCATAAGGTAAGTTTTTTGGCACTATGTATACCTCAAGTATCCTTCCAACTAAAAAATCACCTTCTTCTACCGAATCGCCATTTTTAACATTGAAAATCAATTTTCCTACAACATTTGCATCATTTTGTATAATATCTTTTTCATTTATAAAATCGATTTTTCTAATACTGTAGTTTTCTTTGCCATCTATTTTTAATAAAAAGTCTGTTTTTGTCTGTTCAATGTTTACTACGCCATCATTTTCTGAAACAATCTGTGGTTCTATAATTAATACCGCCGCATCTCTTCTACTTAAAATCACATTGTTATTTTCAGAGTTAATTGAAGTTCTCAAGTTGAAATACTTTACTATTCCACCTTTTTTGGTTTCTGCTCCGACTTTCTCACCAGCTCTTAATGCAGTACCACCTACGTGAAATGTCCTAAGTGTCAGCTGTGTCCCAGGCTCGCCAATGGATTGTGCAGCAATAATTCCCACAGCTTCGCCAATCTCAATTTCTTTACCTCTACCCAAATCTTTACCGTAGCATTTAGCGCAAACACCGTATTTTGCTTTGCATGTTAAAACAGAAAAAATTTTAACACTTCTAATACCAGCTTCTACAATTTTTTCAGCCAATTCTTCTGTAATTTCTTGATTTTCTTTTACAATTAATTCTTGAGTAAGTGGGTTTATTATATCTTCAGCAGAAATTCTACCTGCAATTCTTTCTTGAAGCGATTCAATCTCTTCGCCGTTTACAATTAAGGCGCTCACCTCTAATCCTTCGGTTGTTCCACAATCTTCCATCGTTATAAAAACATCTTGAGCTACATCAATAAGCTTTCTTGTTAAATAGCCAGCATTTGCTGTCTTTAGAGCGGTATCAGCTAAACCTTTTCTCGCACCATGCGTTGAAACGAAATATTCTATTACATTTAGACCCTCTTTAAAGTTCGATTTTATCGGTGTCTCGATAATATCTCCAGATGGTTTTGTCATAAGACCTCTAATGCCAGCGAGTTGCCTCATTTGCTGCAAACTACCCCTTGCGCCAGAATCTGCCATTATAAAAATTGGGTTAAAGCTTTCGTTGAAAGCACCACCCAATTTTACCATCATAACCTTTGATATTTCTTCTGTAACATTGTTCCAAAGGTCTACTATTTTATTGTATCGCTCTGAATCTGTTAATAGACCCTGCTCATACTGGTTTTGAATTTTTCTTGCTTCTTCTTCAGCGTTTTCTATGATGCTTGATTTGTCTTCTGGAACCAATATATCATCAACAGAAATAGAAATACCTGATCTTGTTGCCATTTCAAAACCCATTTTTTTAACATTGTCCAAAAAAGCAACTGTAGTTGGTAAATCAGTATTTTTATATACATATGAAATAAGTTTGTTTAGGTCTTTTTTCCCAATTATCTTATTTATCAAAGAGAATGGAACCACTTTTGGTACAATATCACTGAACAACACCCTGCCTACTGTCGTATTAATAATTGTATCTTCAGCTCTATATTTTATTTTTGCATTTAAATCCACTACACCATTTTCAAAGGCTAGTCTTACACTCCAAGCGTTTGAAAAGATAGCCGACTCTCCTTTGGCATTCTCTCTTGCTTTTGTCATATAGTAGATGCCAAGAACCATATCTTGAGATGGCACAGCTATAGGGTTGCCATTAGCCGGAGAAATAATATTGTGCGACGATAGAATTATGGCTTTTGATTCTAATTGCGCTTCCACGCTAATGGGTACATGAACAGCCATCTGATCGCCATCAAAATCTGCGTTAAACGCAGCGCACACTAATGGATGTAATCTTATTGCCTTTTCATCAGTTAGCACAGGGTAAAAAGCCTGAATAGAAATTCTATGCAATGTAGGAGCCCTATTTAACATCACTGGATACTCTTTGACAATATCTTCTAGCAAATCCCAAACAATAGGCTCTTTATCTTCAACTATTTTTTTAGCATTTTTTACAGTTAAAGCATGACCTTCTTCTATTAATTTGTTGTAAACGAATGGCTTAAACAACTCATAAGCCATTATTTTTGGCAAACCACATTGATCAATTCTCAAATCAGGCCCAGCTACAATTACAGATCTGCCCGAGTAGTCAACCCTTTTACCAAGAAGATTCCTTCTAAAGCGCCCTTCTTTGCCTTTTATTGTATCGCTTAGCGATTTTAGTGGTCTATTGTTTGACGCTCTTACAACCTGTTTTCTCCTGCCGTTATCAATTAAAGCATCTACAGCTTCCTGAAGCATTCTCATCTCATTTCTTACAATAATGGAAGGAGCACCCAATTCAAGCAAACGTTTCAGTCTGTTATTTCTATTAATAATTCTCCTGTATAAATCGTTTAAATCAGATGAAGCAAACCTGCCACCTTCAAGAGAAACAAGTGGTCTTAAATCAGGCGGTAAAACTGGTAGTACTTTCAATACCATCCACTCTGGCTTGTTTTGGCTTCTTTTAAACTTCTCAATGAGCTTTATGCGTTTCATAATTTTTTTCTTTTTAAGATCAGAGGATGTAGCATCGTACTCTTCTTTAAGCTCATTTAAAACTTTATCTAAATCAAGATTTTTTAATAGATTATATATTGCTTGAGCACCCATTTCTGCATTTATTTTTATTCCATATGTCTCTATTGCTTCCTTGTAGGCAGTTTCAGTTAAAACCGTTTTAACAGGAAGTTCTTCAACTTCGGAGTGAACAACAACATATGCCTCGTAGTAAACAATTCTTTCTAAATCCTTCAATTTCATATCAAGTATAATAGAAAGCATACTTGGGACACTTTTTAAATACCATATATGAACCACAGGCACAGCAAGTTCAATATGGCCCATACGTTCCCTTCTCACTCGTGATTCTGTTACTTCAACACCGCATTTTTCACAAACAATGCCTTTATATTTAATGCGTTTATACTTACCACACAGACACTCATAGTCTTTCATTGGACCAAATATTTTGGCGCAAAAAAGACCGTCTCTTTCTGGTTTAAATGTTCTATAATTAATTGTTTCAGCTTTTTTTACTTCTCCATAGCTCCATTCTCTAATACGTTCAGGGGAAGCTAATTTTATTCTTATGTTATCAAAATCTCTTGATGACTTTGGCTTACTTTTTAAAACGGTAAACATCAATACCCCCTATCTTCTTCTAACATCTTTTAAAAGCTCTATATCCAACCCCAGTGACTGCAATTCTTTAACAAGTACATTAAATGATTCAGGTATACCGCCAAGCAAAACTGGCTTCCCTTTAACAATCGCTTCATACATCTTACTTCTGCCGCTTACATCGTCTGATTTTACCGTCAGCATTTCCTGTAGAGTATACGCAGCCCCATAACCTTCTAGAGCCCAAACTTCCATCTCGCCAAACCTTTGTCCGCCAAAATGCGCTTTACCGCCAAGAGGCTGTTGCGTTACAAGCGAATAGGGCCCTACGCTTCTTGCATGAACTTTATCATCTACTAAATGGTGCAATTTTAGTACATACATAACGCCAACAGTTACAGGCTCTAGAAATTTTTCACCTGTTATGCCGTCAAAGAGGGTTGATTTGAATGTATCAATATCTAAAATCTTTTTATAATAATCGAAATCTTTTTCTTTTGGCCCTTCAAATACTGGGGTTGCAAAATGAACACCATTTTTCCACTCTTTTACGTATATATCAAGCGTCTCATTACTTAAACTGTCTATAAACTCATCTGCGCTACCTAAAAAAATTCGCTTTAAATATTGCCTCAATATATCCTTTTTACCTTCTTTCATAAATTCGTCAATTTTTTTACCCAAACCTTTGGATATCCACCCCAAATGAGTCTCAAGAATCTGACCTAAGTTCATTCTTGATGGTACACCTAAAGGGTTAAGCACAACATCTACGGCAGTACCATCTTCCAAAAAAGGCATATCACATACAGGCAAAATTCTTGAAACAACGCCTTTGTTACCGTGTCTACCGCTCATTTTGTCGCCAACGGATAATTTTCTTTTTGTTGCAATAAAAACTTTTACACTCATTATTACACTTGGGGGTAATTCGTCTTCTTTGTCAATTTCTTTTAACTTTTTTGCGTACTCATCTTTTAAAGTTTTAGCTATCTTTTTGTAATGCTTTTCAATCTCTTTTGCTTTAAGTTTGTTTTTTGGAGAAAGTAATTCTTTTATCCATTTTTCATCCAATGTATCAAGCACACATTTATCGAGCTTGCTGCCTTTTTTATAAGTTACATCTGCTACCTCTAGATCTTTTTCTAAAGGTTCTTCTTCGAGCAAGCACCCATACGACTCTAATTTTAACTTTTCTAACAGATTTAATTGATTTTTAAGCTCTTCATTGATTTTTTTTATGTCCTCTTTTTGTATTAATTCTTCTCTAGTTATTTTTTCTGTCCCTTTGCGTCTAAATATCCTTACGTCTATAACTGTGCCTTCTGTATCAGATGGAACCCTAAGTGATGAATCAGATACGTTAGAGGCCTTTTCTCCAAAGATAGCCCTAAGCAACCTCTCTTCTGGTGAGTAGTGCGTTTCTGCTTTTGGTGTAACTTTTCCTACTAGTATATCACCTGGTTTTACATAAGCTCCTATTCTTACGATTCCATTCTTATCAAGATTTTTAATCAATTCAGCAGAAGCACTTGGGATATCGGCGGTTATTTCTTCTGGACCTAATTTAGTGTCGCGAGCATAAACTTCAAATTCTTTGATATGTATAGATGTGAATAGATCTTCTTCCACAACACGTCTTGAAAGGGTTATGCCGTCTTCATAATTATAGCCACGCCAAGGCACGAAAGCAACAACCATGTTTCTACCTAAGGCAAGTTCACCTTTATCCATTGTGGGACCATCGGCTATAACTTGATTTTTTTTCACGTAGTCGCCTATTTTTACAATGGGCTTTTGAGAAAAACACGTGTCTTGGTTTGACCTAACGAAACTATCCAAATCGTATTTGTCTATCTCAAACGTGCCATCTTGAGTTTGGACTGCTATATAGATTTTATTGCTTTCTATCCTTATAACTTTGCCTTCTCTGTTTGCAAGCACAGCATGCCTTGAGTATGTCCCTACTTCTTTTTCCATACCTGTGCCAATAAGCGGTGATTCTGGTACAATAAGCGGTACGGCTTGACGCTGCATGTTGGAGCCCATAAGCGCCCTATTTGCATCATCGTGCTCTAAAAATGGTATTAGGCTAGCTGTCACAGAAACAATTTGTCTTGGCGAGACATCCATCAAATTCACATCCATTTTAGGTGACATAATAAATTCACCATTTTTCATTGATGGCACATACTCTTGGGCAAAAGTTTCGTCAGGGTTTAAATCAACGCTGGCTTGCGCTATTATGTGATCTTTTTCTTTACCTGCTGTCATATAAATAATTTTGTTTGTAACTTTGCCATTTTCTACTATTCTATATGGTGTTTCAATAAACCCATATTCATTAACCTTAGCATATATTGAAAATGAAACAATTAAGCCAATATTTGGTCCTTCGGGGGTTTCTATTGGGCAAAGTCTACCATAATGCGAAGGATGAACATCGCGCACTTCAAATCCAGCTCTTTCACGCGTTAAGCCACCAGGACCAAGTGCGGAAAGTCTTCGTTTGTGTGAAATCTCTGATAATATATTTGTTTGATCCAAGAATTGAGACAGCTGACCTGTTGCAAAAAAGTCTTTAACAGTACTTGCAACAGGCTTTGTATTTATCACATCATAAGGTGTTAAGTCTTCTGTGTCTTTTGGCATTAATAATCTGTCTTTAATAAGCCTTTGCATTCTATACAGACCTTTTCTGACTTCAGAATATAAAAGTTCCCCAATTAAGTGAACTCTTCTATTCGAGAGGCTATCCATATCATCTGCCGATACTTTACCATTTTTAAACAAAATTATATGATTAATGATTCCAAAGAAATCATCAACCGTTAACACCCTTACATCTTTTGGTGTTTCTATATTTAGCGTTTCGTTTATTTTTGCTCTACCTTCAAGTGATAAATCGTACTTAAGTGGGTCAAAAAATAAGCCTGCAAAAAACTTACCTGCTTCCTCAATAGAAGAATGTTCACCCGGTCTTAATGATTTGTGCAAGTAAATTTTTGCTACATCTTCAACAGGTATATCTTCTTTTAGACCTATTCTTCTTTTTTGCAGCAAATCATGATCTGCTTTCAATGTATTTATGATTATATCATCATCGAATTGACTAAATACAGTCTTTAAGTTAAAATTTCCCATTAGTTTAAGCTCTTGTAAAATTTTTGAATCAATATGAGAAAAAGCTTCCACAACAGAACCGTTACTATCAATTTTCTCAGCAATGAATTTATCCAAAAGCTCATTTTCATCAATTGCCACTTTATTTACATTTAAGTTTATTAAATCTGAAATTGTTTTTGTTGTGAGTTTTTTTTGCTTTTGAGCAATAACCTTACCATCTACAATAACATCATCTTTTATCCTAATACCTTGCAATTTTTTGTCTATCTTTGCATAAAAAATACCATCTTTCGTATTTATCTCAATTAAATTGTATATTCTACTTAAGATATCAATATCACTAAAACCCAGTGCCTTTAAAATAACCGTCGCAGGAAATTTCTTTTTTCTATCTATCCTAATATGTAAAAGATTTTTATTGTCAGTCTCAAATTCCACCCAACTACCTTTTTCTGGTATTATTTGAGCGTAATAATTATTTTCTTTTTGCTGGGTTAGATTTTTAAATATTACACCAGGCGATCTGTGTAATTGATTTACAATGACTCTTTCTACACCATTTATAATGAAACTACCAGATTCAGTCATTAAAGGTAATTCACATACATAAATATCTTGTTCTTTTATATCTTGAACACCAATTTTGTTGCCATTAGAATCTACATCCCACAGCGAAAGCTTTACTTTTAAAATTAACGAAGCGCCGTACGTAATACCTTTAAGCTTGCAAACCGTAGAATTATATTTTGTTTCTCTTATATAATAATCAATGTAGTCTAACTTAATCTTTCCATAAACATCTTCAATTGGAAAAATTTCTTTAAAAGCATTTTCTAATGTTTTTTCAAAATCGCTTCCCTTATGCAAAAATCTTTCATAAGATTCTACTGCCATGCTCAGTATATCTGGCACAGGTAGTACTTCTTGAGTTTGAGCAAAATTTACTCTCATTCTGTAATCTAAACAAAGAGGCTGCACCATAATTCACCTCATTAACACTTTATTAATATTTATTGTTGGTATAAGAAACAAAAAAAAGAGAAGAGACTATAAAGCCCCTCCTTTTAAAAAAACGAATATTAATTGATTTCTACCGTTGCGCCAGCTTCTTCTAGTTTTGCTTTAATACTTTCAGCTTCTTCCTTGCTTACATTCTCTTTCACTTTGCTTGGAGCACCATCAACTAAATCTTTCGCTTCCTTCAGTCCTAGTTGCGTTAATTCTCTAACAACCTTGATTACCTGAATTTTTTTATCGCCAGCAGATTTAATAATAACATTGAACTCAGTTTTTTCTTCAACTTTTTCTTCGGCTGCTGCAGCAGGTTGTCCGCTAGCTACAGCTATCTGTGGTGCAGCTGCACTCACGCCAAATTTTTCTTCCAATTCTTTCACTAACTCAGAAAGTTCCAAAACAGTCATGCTTTCTATAAATTTTATAACATCTTCTTTTGTGATATCAGCCATCTAATCCTCCATAAATTTATTTAGATTTTTGCTCTTTTATCGCATTTAATGCATATAATGGTTTCCTTAAGACACCTGCCAAAACACTTACCAAACCTCTTGCTGGCGCATTCAACACACCAAGCAACATAGCAAGCAATACTTCCCTCGATGGTAATTTTGAAATTGCCTCAATTTGGTCATGATTAAAAACACTCCCATACATAACAGCTGATTTTAACTGCAATTTTTCTATGCCTTTTTCTGCTTTCAACAGCAGCTTTGCAAGAGCAATAGGGTCACTGTAGCTTACAGCAAAAGTATTGGGGCCTTCAAGCAAGCTCAAAATATTAGACCATTTTGTATCTTGAGTCGCTTTAGCTACAAGCGTGTTTTTGATAACATTGAAAGTATCGCCTAATTCTTTTACTTGTTCTCTTATAGATTCAAGCTTTTTCACATCAACGCCAGAATAATCAACTAAAAACACAGCCTGAGCATTTTCGAGATTTTTTTTGATAGTTTCAACAATCTCGATCTTTTTTTCTTTTCTCAAAACTCCCTCCTTTACAGACGGGCCAAGTCTCAAGTAGGCTAATTTTTAAAGCACACCAGCTACCCACTATCTTTGACCTCTAAAATTTATTTTAAATTGCTTGTAGCTTTACCTTAACGCTGGGCGAGTGCGTGGTTGATAAATAAAATGATTTTATATACTTACCTTTTGCGGTTGAAGGCTTTGCTTTTAATATAGTATCGTAAATTGTTTTTATATTTTCAAGCAAATCTTGTTCGTTAAAAGATTTTTTTCCAGCTATCAAATGAACATTACCTGTTTTATCGCTTCTAAACTCCACCTCGCCTGCTTTAACTCTTTTAACCGCTCCTGCTATATCGAATGTTACAGTTCCAACTTTTGGGTTTGGCATAAGACCCCTTGGACCTAAAATTTTACCAATCTTACCCACAGCACCCATCATATCTGGTGTTGCAATAACTTTATCAAAATCCATCCAGCCAGACTGAATCTTTTCTATAAAATCATCAGAGCCAACAAAATCTGCACCTGCTTCCTGGGCTTCTTTAATTTTTTCACCTTTTGCAAAAACCAAAACCCTTAGAGTTTTACCTGTCCCTTTTGGTAACGACACAGTACCTCTTAGTTGCTGCTCTGCGTGTTTTGGATCGATGCCTAAGTTTGTATGAATCTCTACTGTTTCATCATAATTGGCATACGCTATGTTTTTAAGTAAGCTAATTGCATTTTCTAAATCGTATTCTTTTGAAAAATCGTATTTCCCCAACGCTTGTGTGTATTTTTTGCCGTGCTTTGCCATTTTCTAACCTCTCTTTATCTAAAAATCTTGCATTTCGACACCCATATTTATAGCAGTACCTGCAACTATTTTCATTGCTTTGTGCAAGTCTTTGGTGTTTAAATCGGGCATCTTGATTTTTGCAATTTCTTCTAATTTTTCTTTACTTAACTTACCAACTTTAACCTTCAGTGCATTGCTTGAACCTTTTTGTAAACCTAATGCTTTTTTGATCAACACGCTTGCCGGCGGTGTTTTTAATATAAAATCAAAACTTCTGTCCTTATAAACATTTATAAGTACAGGTATTATTGTCTCACCTTTATCTGCCGTTGCATCGTTGAACTTTTTAACAAAATCCATTATGTTAAGCCCGTGTTGTCCAAGCGCTGGACCAACTGGTGGGGCTGGCGTTGCTTTGCCAGCTGGCAATTGCAATTTTACCTGCGTAACTAACTCTTTCTTTGCCATAGTTTTCTCCTTATTTATGCTTTCTCAACTTCATTGTAGTCTAATTCTACAGGCGTTGGTCTGCCAAAAATACTAATTAATATTTTAAGTCTACCTTTTGTAATGTCTACTTCTTCAATAGTACCCATAAAGTTTGAGAATGGCCCTTCAACAACCCTGACTTTCTCACCATGCTCAAACGAAATCGACAAACGTGGCGTTTCTTTTGCCTGATTAATTTTATCAATCACTTTTTTAACTTCGTTGTCATCTATCGGTATAGGCTCATTTTTAGACCCTACAAAACCAGTTACAAGAGGTAACCTTTTTAAAGTATTGTACAGACTAACATTCATTCTAGATTTTATAAACACATAACTAGGATACATACATTTTTTCACAAGTTCCTTTTTGCCTTTTCTTACCTCTATAACTTCTTCTTGGGGCACTAAGATTTCTGCTATATCACTTTCTAGACCGGCTTCTTTTGCCTTGTTTAGTATCATATTTTTTACTTTTTCTTCTTGACCGACCTGTGTGTGTACAGCATACCATTTAAAATCTTGATCTTCTAGCATTTATCACCAAACTATCTAAATAATTTTTCTAAACCATATGAAAATATAAAATCTAATAACCCAAGCAATATTGATACCACAAAAGAGAAAGCTATAACAGCAATAGTAGCTGTCATAATTTCTCTTCTTTTTGGCCAAACTACTTTTTTAATCTCAGCTTTAACTTCTTCTAAAAAACTTTTAACTTTTTCAAACATAAAAATATATGGCAGGCCAGGAGGGACTCGAACCCCCAACATGCGGTTTTGGAGACCGCCGCTCTACCAATTAGAGCTACTGACCTATTTTACCTCTTTGTGTATAGTATGCGTATTGCAATGTGGGCAATACTTCCTTAACTCTAACTTATCCTTTGATTTCTTTTTATCCCTTGTGCTTGTATAGTTTTTATTTTTGCATTGACTGCAAGCAAGATACACTATCTCTCTCATTTTTGCCTCACTTCATAATCTCAATTACTACACCAGCGCCAACAGTTTTACCACCTTCTCTTATAGCAAATCTTGTTTCTTTTTCAAGTGCTATTGGAGCAATTAGTTCTACTTCCATTTCCACATTATCACCTGGCATTACCATTTCTACACCTTCTTTGAGAACAACTGTACCTGTTACATCTGTTGTTCTTACGTAGAATTGTGGCCTGTAGCCATTAAAGAATGGTGTGTGTCTGCCGCCTTCTTCTTTTGTTAGAATGTATACCTGAGCTTTAAATTTGGTATGTGGTGTAATGGAGCCTGGTTTTGCAAGGACCATACCGCGTTCTACTTCTTCTTTCTTTGTACCTCTTAAGAGTACGCCTACGTTATCTCCAGGTAATGCTTCATCAAGTATCTTTCTAAACATCTCAAGAGACGTTGCAACGGTCTTTTGTGTGGGTTTTAGACCTACTATTTCTACTTCATCGCCTGTCTTTATTACACCGCGCTCTACCCTACCTGTTACAACAGTGCCACGACCAGAGATTGTGAATATATCTTCGATTGGCATAAGGAATGGTTTAGCTGAATCACGTTCCGGTGTTGGGATATATTCATCTACCGCATTTATTAAGTCTTCTATGGCTTTAGTCCATTCATTATCTGAATCAGACTCTAATGCTTTTAGTGCGCTGCCCCTTATAACTGGTACATCATCGCCTGGGAAGTTGTATTTGGAAAGTAGCTCTCTTACTTCCATTTCTACAAGGTCTATAAGTTCTGGATCATCGACCATGTCTATCTTATTTAAAAATACCACAATGTATGGCACACCAACCTGGCGGGCAAGCAAAATGTGCTCCCTTGTTTGTGGCATTGGACCATCTGCTGCTGAAACAACAAGTATTGCGCCGTCCATCTGGGCTGCACCTGTGATCATATTTTTTATGTAGTCAGCATGCCCTGGGCAATCAACATGTGCGTAGTGCCTTTTGGATGTCTCATACTCAACATGAGAAGTATTGATAGTAACACCCCTTTCTCTTTCTTCTGGAGCGTTATCTATTTGAGAGTAATCTTTAAACTCTGCAAAACCTTTTTTTGATAAAACCTTTGTTATAGCTGCAGTTAAAGTAGTCTTGCCATGATCAACGTGTCCAATTGTACCAATATTTACGTGAGGTTTGGTACGAACATATTTTTCCTTTGCCATAATGGAAACCTCCTAAACTTAAATGGAGCCTATGAGCGGGTTTGAACCGCTGACCTCTTCCTTACCAAGGAAGTGCTCTACCAACTGAGCTACATAGGCAATCACTTTCTTTAACTATTTTGGAGCGGGAAACGGGACTCGAACCCGCGACCCCAAGCTTGGAAGGCTTGCGCTCTACCAACTGAGCTATTCCCGCCTATTTTTTATTTAAAATGGTGGAGAGGGGAGGATTCGAACCTCCGAAGGCAATAGCCGACAGATTTACAGTCTGTTCCCTTTGGCCACTCGGGAACCTCTCCGCAGCAATTTAGATGGAGCTGGCGAAGGGACTTGAACCCCCAACCTGCTGATTACAAGTCAGCTGCTCTACCATTGAGCTACGCCAGCAAGCAAAGAACGATTATACATATATTTTAAAAATTGTCAAACATACTCTTTAAAAATTTCACTTCTAACTTTTATCCTGGTAAACCTTTTGCCAATAATCTTTTAATTCTTTTGTTTTTTTAAATAACCAATCTCGATTATCAATATACCATTTAACTGTTTTTTCTATACCCTCTTCAAAGTTTGTAAAAGCTAAATTGATTGTTTTTTTAATTTTGCTTGAATCAAGCGAGTATCTAAAATCATGACCTGGTCTATCTTTTACATATGTTATTAAACTTTCGGGTTTATTCAGTAAAGCCAGTATTGATTTTACAACTTCAATATTGGGCTTTTCAATAGAACTACCCAAATTATACACTTCATTTGCGTTTTTTTGCCTAATTATACCCAAAATTGCTTTCGCACAATCTTCAACAAATGTCCATTCTCTGATATTTTCTCCTTTTGCGTAAATGGGAATAGGTTCATCTTGAAGCGCTTTATAAATTACAACGGCAATAAGTTTTTCTGGATATTGCCAGGGTCCATAATTATTTGATGGCCGAATTGTTATAACATTCGTATTATAGGTCCTAGCATAGGCCCTTGCAAGCATATCTTGGGCGGCTTTGCTTGCTGAATATGGAGAACTGGGGTTAAGGCATGAATCCTCTTTAAAACTTGCGTCATTTTCCGACAAATCACCATATACTTCATCTGTTGAAATATTAATAAACAAAGCATCTTTTGACAACTCAAGCATATTTTGAGTGCCAATTATATTTGTTTTGATAAAAATGTGAGGGTTAAGTATGCTTCTGTCAACATGTGTTTCTGCAGCAAAATGCACAACTATTTGGGGCCTAAATTGTTTAAATACTTCTTGAAGCGATTCAAGATCACTTGTATCGCAGTTGAAAAACTTTAAATTATTTTTTACAGACTCAATACGTTTCAAATCGCCAGCGTATGTCAGACTATCAACTACAGCTATCTCAAAATCTTCAAGTATAGCCTGGCGTACAAATTCACTCCCAATGAAACCTGCCCCACCACTAATCAGCATCTTCTTCATTACTTGCTTCTCCTTGCACTATATTTATAAGGTAATTTCCATAACCGGACTTTCTAAGCGGCTGAGCTAATTCTAAAAGTTTATCTTTATTGATATAGCCCATCTTATAAGCAACTTCTTCTATGCAGCCTACTTTTAAGCCTTGTCTTTTTTCTATGGTTTGTATAAACTGACTTGCTTCTAGTAAATTATCAAACGTGCCCGTATCAAGCCACGCAAAGCCTCGTCCTAATGTTATAGCCTTTAGTTTAGACATAGATAAATAAATTTGGTTTACGCTTGTAATTTCTAGCTCGCCACGCCAGGATGGTTTTACTTGTTTTGCTATTTCTACTACACTATTATCATAAAAATACAAACCTACAACTGCATAGTTTGATTTGGGTTTTTGAGGTTTTTCATCGATACTTACCACATTAAAATTTTTATCAAATTCAAATACGCCGTAGTCTTGTGGGTTTTTTACATAATAGCCAAAAACAACCGCGTTGCGCTCTTCTTCTGTAATGGTTTTTGCTTTTCTTAAAAGATAGGATAAGCCTTGTCCATAAAAAATATTATCGCCAAGAATCAAGCACACATTATCGTTGCCTATAAAAGTTTCTCCCACCAAAAATGCATCCGCTAAGCCCCGTGGCCTTTCTTGCGTAGCATAAGAAATATTTAAACCTAAATGCGCACCATCTTTGAACAACTCGCTGAATCTTGGTGTATCTTTCGGTGTAGATATAATCAAAATATCCCTTATGCCAGCAAGCATCAAAATTGACAAAGGATAATATACCATTGGTTTATCATACACTGGCAAAAGTTGCTTGCAAATACTGCTTGCAGCCGGGTACAATCTTGTGCCAGAGCCACCCGCTAAAATTATGCCTTTCACTAAAAACCTCCACCTCTAAAGCTAAAAAATTATAAAACAAAATATTTGCGTTGTAAATGCAAATTTGACAAAAAAGTTGTTTAATTATATTATGCAACAGGGAGGTAGTAATGGTTAAAAAATTAGCAAGTTTTACTATTTTAACTTTTATTTTGTATTTTGTAGGTGGTATTTTAGCCTATGCTCTTTTGGGCAGCTTTGTCCAAATGTACTTCGTTTATACTTTTAGTGCTGCTACGTTAATTTTTGGTTTAGTTAACTTTTGGTACTATTACGTGCTTATCATAAAACCCACAAAACAAACAGCTGATGAATTTTGTAAAATTACAAAGTCTGATGTATATGACTTAACAAAAGACTATAGCGTTCCAGGTTTTTGCACTTCACTGGGCAAGTTTATAAATACGCTTGTTAGTTTTTCCAAATCCATCTTTAGCGAGCTTATTACAAATGCAACAAAAACTTCCGTTTTTAACGCTAAATTCAACTTTGAGCTTAAAAATATAACACACCATATGAATGAAACTAAAGACAACCTAGAAGCAATAAACAAAACTATGAACGATTCTACAAAAGCCATAGGCGACATATCACATAACATGGAAGATTTTGTCAGATTTATGGAAGAAGTAAACGCTATAAGTGAACAAACAATTAAAACAACGCAAAACATAAGCAAGACATCTCAAAATTCAATTGAAGTGTTAAACGAAAACAAGCAGTCTATGGAGAGTTTACATGCTCAAATAGATGATATTTTATCTATAGTAAATATTATTAACGACATAGCAAACCAAACAAACCTTCTTGCTTTGAATGCAGCCATTGAAGCGGCCCGTGCAGGTGAGCACGGCAGAGGCTTTGCTGTAGTTGCAGATGAGATTAGAAAGCTTGCAGAGCAAACACAAAAACAATCAAAAGAGATAGAAAACACTATAAACTCTGTTGCAGACAACTTTAACATACTTGTTGAAAGAAACAAAGCGATTAGATCCACCATTGAGCAGAATACAAAGTCAGTAGAAGAGATGCTTGTTTCTTTTGATAACCTTGCACAAAAGATCAACCAGGCAAACAATATGATAAATACAATAACTGCAGCCACAGAAGAACAATCCAGCTCCATTGAAGAAGTAGCCCAAACGGTAGAATACCTCGCAAATTCAGTTAAAGAGATATCAAACAGCCTTGACAATGTAAGCTCAAAGAGCCTGGATTTAAGCAAAATTGCAGAGCAGTCTGCAAATATTCTAAAGAAAGTCAAAGTAGGAAACCCGCTAGAAACAATCGTTGAGCTTGCAAACAAGTGCGCCAAAGAAATGACAAATACAATTGAAAATGCAGTCAAAAAAGGCATAATTTCATCATCTGGGATCTGGGATAGAAACTATGCGCCAGTATCCAACACAAACCCACAAAAATACCGCACACAATTCACAGACTTTTTTAAGCAGCACATCCAGCCTATTGAAGACAAGTATCTAAGCATAAACCCAAATTTTAGATACGTACTGTTTACAGACAACAATGGCTATGTAGCATCACACAATTCCATATATGATAAACCACTTACAGGCAGTTACGAAAAAGATCTCGCAGGAAATCGTTCTATGAGAATATTTAACGATCTAGTGGGATTAAATGTTGCAAGAAATACGGATAGTCTAATTATACAAACCTACCCAAGAGACACAGGCGAAATAATAAGCGATATTGGCGTGCCTGTGTTTATTGAAGGCAAACATTGGGGTGGAATAAGAATTGGTCTAGCTGTGGAGAATATGTAAAAATGTTTATTATATTTTTTTCTATTGACAAGTGAAAAAATTTTTATATAAATAGTATTGTGTTAAGCGGGAATAGCTCAGTTGGTAGAGCACAACCTTGCCAAGGTTGGGGTCGCGGGTTCAAGTCCCGTTTCCCGCTCCATTTTTTTATAAACAGACCCAACTGGCGGCATAGCCAAGTGGCTAAGGCACGGGTCTGCAAAACCCAGATCCCCGGTTCGAATCCGGGTGCCGCCTCCAAAGCTACGTGCTTATTTGCCGGGGTGGCGGAATTGGTAGACGCAAGGGACTTAAAATCCCTTGGGAGTTTCTCCCGTGTGGGTTCGATTCCCACCCTCGGCACCATTAAAAAGCTTGTTACGAAGCTAATTTCAATGGTTATCGAAGTTGATTTTTCTTCAACGTTTAAAAACTATCGGACATCGGGCAAATTTTTTAATTCTCATTAAACTCTTTTAATCAAACAAGTATTTTTCCGCTCTCTATATCGCTTTCAATGTTTTTCATCATTTTTTCTATAACCTCAGGCTTTGGCTTTTCAATAGCTTCACCTGGTTATGCATTTTGTAATATCTTCCTTTCTCTGACTCCCCATTTGTTTATAAGAAAAAACAAAATTTTGCTCACTGGCAGCCACCCGACAAAACCTTATTAATTTTAAAAAACCTTTTTACGGAGTCATTATATTATAATTGTGGGTATATTACATCCATATTTGTAAAACTCTTTAGTCCCCTAAACTTCTGGTACGTGGGTTGTCTTTAAAAAAGCTCAGGATTTGAGTTAAGCTTTTTTGTATGATATCATAAGGTGCTTTAAATTTCAAGTCCTTCAATTCCTTCTGATGGCTGTAGTAAAGCAAGTAGCTCATCAAATGTTTTTTGAGCTCCTCAACGCTTTCGTAATGGTAGGTTTTTGTTGTCACATTCTTGATCATTTTATTGAATATCTCCATCTGCCTCCGTTTGTCCCTGTATGTCTAAATGTCAAGTGCAATCAAAAAGCGCTAAAACACAATAAAAATGCACCATTGGTAGCATAAAAAAATAACTGATTTTTTAATTTTAGGGGTTTCTAAAGTCTTATGTAAACCTACCTTTTTTCTTTTTTAACAACATTTTCTAAAAACATCCAACAGATATTTTTTCTTTTGCATGCACCGGAGGTTTGATAAAGAAAGTTACACTCACTACTTTATCTTAAGTTGATTCTCTTTTTTATTTCGTTGATCTTTTTTAAAGCAGCTTCTTGTCCCTTGTCTATAAGAATTGGTACTTTATCCAACTCAAACCTGCCTATTGTTTCTATTGCAGGTGAAATTATGATATCTGCATATTTTAGTCTTTCCTTTTGAGTTTCGTTTATTAAACC
The DNA here is from genome assembly GCF_002119425.1 of Desulfurella amilsii. Lineage (NCBI taxonomy): Bacteria > Pseudomonadati > Campylobacterota > Desulfurellia > Desulfurellales > Desulfurellaceae > Desulfurella > Desulfurella amilsii. The sequence continues at coordinate 851,424 of NZ_MDSU01000018.1, forward strand.
TTGCAGGCTCTTTGTTATTACTTCGAAAATATTTTTTGGCTCTTTGTTCGCCAAGCCTTTATCTGTCAGCTCAACACCTATGACGAGATTAAATTTTTGAAGCTTTAGTATCTTGCACGGTACGTCAACAAATAGAGATCCATCTATGTACATTCTTGAATTTATTACAACGGGAGAAAAAATGCCGGGTATAGCGCAGCTTGCCGCTACAGCTTCGTATACTGGCATATTTTGCATTAGCACAGGCTTTAAATCAACAATGTCGGTTGCTGGGATAAAAAGCGGCAGTAGTGCATCTTCTACCTTTGCACTCCCAATATGCTTTTTTATCAAATGTTTAATCTTTTGAGTACTGGATAGTCCCATGCGCGATACCTTCCAATGAAAGATATCGGATACTTTCAAGTTTAAAGCTATATTTTCTATTGCTTCTATGGATATACCAAATGCATAAAGGCTTGCTATAATGCTGCCTGCAGATGTACCAGATATCGCGTTTATTTTAATGCCGTGTTCTTTTAATACTTTTAGTACACCTATATGCGAAGTTGCCCATACAGCACCTCCGCCCAAGGCAAGGCCCACTGTTTTATTTTTGCTGTATATATTTTTTAAGCTATCTATGTAGGACTTAAAATTTGTAACCAATCCCTATTATAGCTCCCAACGTATGGTAATTGCACGATGGTTCGCAGGCAGGCATATTCTGCTAGATATACACCACATCAGAAGAATTATAGTGCCACCTTGAGTAATTGATCGATAAATAAATCCATCATAGGATGCTTTTTTATACACATTAAGTTCCTGCCACCCACCAATGAGGTACTCTTTAAAAAACAAACTTTTTATATGCTTCTTTAAGGCCTGGATGAACTTCAACCAAAATATAGCTGTGGCTGTAATGAAAAGAAGAAAGTGTATTTGAATTGCTATCAGTAGATTTACCATACCCATATGCAAAATTAAGAATGCTGCTTATGTAAAATAACTTGGAAACTTTATACTTCGGTTTTAGAAAAATACCGTAAAGGTTGGCGGTTTCTCTCTGGCCGTTTGAAGGCGAGTAATTTGAAAAGCTAAAATGAAAAAACTCAAAAGCATTACCTAGGGATAAATTATTTAAAACCGTGCCATAAGAAGCGCTTACTATCACACAACTAATTATAAAAAAAACAGTAAAACCAGACTCAAGCGATGTTAAAGATGCATCCATAAGCTTTGAATTGTCACTTAAATATCCATAAAGTGACAAAATAGAAACAACTGGGAACATATAATAACCGTTTCCAAAAGGTTTTATGTCATCAGCAAGGTTTTTTGCGGTATTGTTTTGATGATTTATTACATAAGTTCTTACGCTTTTGTCGATAAGCAAACTACCTGCAATTAAGACAACTACGCCTGCTGTATAATCTTTATTTTGCCATACAAATTTGGGATAGGAAGCAACATCATTGCTTGTAATATTGTAAGTTTTACATAAGAGATTGTCTTTTGCATAAAGAAGGTTAGGTGAGAGAAGAAGATATAATACTACAATAATATTTAACTTATAAAACATCGCTTTACCTAATACCTTCTAATAAGCATAAATCGTTCTATTTTTTAAGTGCGTGCCAAAATATTTTGTTGTACACCTCGCAAAAGTCTACAAATGTAACAAAGAAGATATAGCCTAAAACCACGTCTTCTTTATAGTGTCTTGGCGTGAAATTGACTTGAGCATCTCGATAGTTACAGATTTTGGTCGCTCAATTGGATAACCCAGACCTCTGTCCCATGTAATATTAGATAGTACGCCCATAGAACGAGAAATATCAAACAGCGCTGGGTAAAATTCGTACTGATTTACTCCATAGTAAGCCTGAATAGTGCCTGTTATATTATCACAGTTTGGCCATGGATTTTTTGCTTTTCCATGCTTGGTTAGTATATCTGGTGCCACTTCATAAAGTAAAGATACCAGTTGGAACAATGGATCGTCTGGTAAATGTTTTTCCCCAAACTCCAGCTGGGCAACAAACCTTGGATCTGTTTTTCTTAATACCGCATGACCATAACCGGGTATTACTTGACCTGCATTCAAAGTATCCCAACAGAACTGCTCTAACTCTTGTTTTGTAGGAATTTTGTTAAGCTTTTTAAGCAATTCTTGAAACCACTTTAGAGCTTCTTGTGTAGCCCCACCATGCAAAGGCCCAGATAGACCATTTATTCCCGCTGCCAAAGAGTAATACGCATCAGCCCATGCAGAAGCAACAAGGTGTGTGGTATGAGCCGAGACATTTCCACTTTCATGGTCAGAAAGCAAAATAAAGTAAAGACGCGAAAAATCATCATACGGTTTATCTATACCCATCATATAAGCGAAGTTGCCACCAAAATCCAGATCAGGGTTTTGAGGTATTTGTTCGTTGTTTTTATACTTTAGTCTGTAAATATAAGCAGCTATCATAGGAATTTTTGGCAGCAAATTTAAAACATCCTCAAACATATACTCCCATGCGTTTTGTTTTGTAATTTTATTTTCTGCGTATGCTTTGGCAAACACAGATTCTTGCTGCATGGTACCTACAGCAACTGCGAGCATCACATCGGGGCGTGCTTCGCGAGGCATTGAATCTAAAACCCTATAAACATAATTTGGAACTTTTCGTTTTTCTTTAAAAATATCAATTACTTCTCGCACTTCTTCTTCAGTTGGGATATCGCCGGTCATTAAAAGGTAAAACTGAGCTTCATCGTATGGCATTTCTGCTCCTTTAGGTTTTGGAAGCTTTTCTAACACTTCATCTACAGTGTAGCCCCTATAGCGTATACCTTCAAATGGGTCTAGGTAAGAAATATCTGTAACCAAGACCTTTAACCCTCTCATGCCACCAATGACTTGAGCAATAGTAATATCCCCTATTTTTACATCACCGTAGTCTTTTAAAAGTTTAGTAACCTCCTCCCTTTGAATTTCGACTTTTTCTTTTAATTTTTCTTTGAATTTCATATTATACCTCCTTTTTTGGGTGTCATAATTGTTTTCCAAAGATTGTTTTGTCAAAGTCTTCGTATTCACTGTACTTTATCAGTTCATAAAGTTCTTGCCTTGTTTGCATCTGATTTAAAATTCCTTTTTGTGTTCCATTTTGTTTAATATATTCAAATGTTTTCTTTATAGCATAATTTGCTGCACGAAGAGCGCTTACAGGAAAAATTACTATCTTGTAACCCAAATCCCTAAATTCCTCAAGCGAAATGTATGGAGTTTTACCAAATTCCGTCATATTAGCCAATAAAGGAACCTTAACATTTAAGGCAAATTCTCTAAACTCTTCTTTGGTTTCTAATGCCTCTGGAAAAATAATATCAGCGCCTGCTTCAATATAATTATTAGCCCTATCAATGGCATCTTTAAGACCATTTACCGCTTTAGCATCAGTTCTTGCTACAATGAGCAAATCCTTTGCTACTTTTTTTGCAGCTTTGATTTTTTGCACCATTCTTTGCGTTTCTACTACACGTTTACCGGATAGGTGACCACATTTTTTTGGAAGTTCTTGATCTTCAATTTGTATAGCAGCGGCTTTTGCTTCTTGCATAGTTTTAGCTGTCTTTGCAACATTTAAAGCTTCACCGAAGCCCACATCAACATCCACTATCATAGGCAAACCACTTGCCCTGTAAATATAGGTACTCATTGCTGCTACTTCATTTAACTCAATCAAACTCAAATCTGGCATACCAAGACTAGCAGTCAATGCTGCACCTGATAGATAGCAACACTCGAAACCTGCCTGGCGTGCTATCAGGGCACTTATTGGGTTAAAAACCCCAACAACCGCTAAAATATCCTTACTCTGTAACAATTCCTTTAACTTTTGATGTGGATTAGTTGTATGTTCTTCAACAAGCCAGCTCATTTTTATACCCTCAAAATGTCTGCCAATTTAGAGACATCTTCGCACTTTTCTAAGTTCATTACCGCATCAATAACGCTATCCATTTCTGTATTGGTTAAAAGGCCATCGGCATTATTTTTGAATTTTTCAATAACTTCCTCATCACTCATCTTGTTTTTAGCATGCCCTCGTGGGTATTTTACTTCTTCCGTATAAACTTTTTTATCCCTGGTATAAAGCGTTACTTTATTTGGTATACCATCTGGATAACCTGCCGTTAGCTCGTCCTTTTCAGCTAGTGTTGTCTTAGTAGAAAGAATTTTTTTAACAATTGGATCATTTAGCCTTTCTTTGCTAAATGAGTGCTTTGTTACACTACCATCTATTAATCCTACCACTGTGATATACTGGATACTATGATCTGCAGTTTCTTTTGTCTTTGGTTCCCATTTTTCTTTATCTTTTGCAATAATTTCATATGCGGCTTTAAATGTATCAATATGAATAGATTCAATATCATCGGGAGATTGTACATACTGATGTAGTTTCTTAACAATATCCACAACACTTTGAGCATGGTATTCAACTGGGTAAAATTTAATATAAGTATCTAGTATTCTTGTTGGTTCTTTTAAATTAATAATGGGTGCAAGCGCCTGGTCATCAAATGTTTCTTTCTCCAGCACTTGTTTAAAAAATCCCATCTCACCTTCAAAAGGCTGATAAGGCCCGCTCATCCCATTCATAGCCAAAAATGTTCCAAAGATCGCATTTCTTGTAGAATTTGCAGCAGCTGCGCCTTTCCACATTGAAAGCTCACCTGCTCTTGTTTGACGTGCAGATAGATTTGGTATTAAAGCTAAAGAAATTGCGTGTTCTATAACGTAAACTGGCAATTTCAACAATCTTCCAAGCGCACAAACTTCCATAATTGTAATGTAATTTACATGATCCCAGCCATGTTTTCTTAAACTTGCTGCATCGCAAAGGTTTACGCCAATTTCGTAAGCAATTGTAATTGCCTCTAAAAGCTCTTTGCCACTAAGCTTTTTCCATTCGGCAACAGCCCACAAACCAGGTATACAATCACTAGGATGCAAAGGTTCTTTTGACAAATAAGTGTCATTGAAGTCAAGATACCTAACCAAAACACCATTTGCAAACGCAGCAACTTCTGGTGTAGTTTTTACAGGTAAACCAAAAAGATACGCACCCTCATGCGTTTTAAACATGTAAGCATACTTTCTTGCTACCTTTGGCGTATCTTCTAAAAATGCCGCGTACATAACACCAAAAGAATCAAGTATACGCCTTTTAGCTTCGTGACTAGACTCTTGTGGTATGTTTTTAGTGTTTACTACATAGTTAGCAAATAACTTTGTATATTTATCCATGCTAACCTCCTAATTTTTTTAAGTAAAGTAATCTTAAAATACAAAATAAATAGGTTAATAAGTTATATATACATCAAATAACTATTGCAAAAACAATAAAAACTAAATATATAAAAAATTCAATATAAATTTTTTATCTAAATTATACTTAAGCTTTATTTTGTATTTAGTACTTGTAAATATTTACTATATAGCATTCATAGGTTAACTGCTCTAATTTTTTTCACTAAACTTGACAAAAGCGTTTAAATGATGTAAAAAAAATAAAGTATGTTAGTTAATTAACAAGATATTTATAAAAATAAAGGAGGTTTTTTTGAAAGTTTCATGTTTAGACGAAATACAAGATAAACCCGTAGAGTTTAATGGTAAAATAGTTTATGGCGTAAGTATAAGATGGTTAATAAAAAAAGAAGATGGTGCGCCAAACTTTGCTATGCGCTACTTTGAGATGCAGCCCAATACCGAAATTCCCTCACATTCTCACCCATGGGAACACGAGATTTTTATATTGGATGGCGAGTGTGAAATTACAGCAGGCAGTGTCTCTAAAAAAGTTTTCAAAAATTCTGCTGTTTTTATTGAACCAAATATAGAACATTCTTACAAAAACAACGGTGATAAAGTATTAAAATTCTTGTGTATTATACCGCATACCTAAATTAGCCAAACAGATCTTTTCCTTGATTTTTGTTACAAAGGTTATATATTTAAAAACTGTTGTGGAAAGTTTTAGTTTTTTTTGGTTTAGAAAGGACAAAAAATGCAAGAAAGACAAGTAAATCCCTATATTATTGCCCTAACTGTTATGTTACCTACTTTCATGGTACTTATGGATACTTCAATTGTAACGGTTGCTCTTTCTTACATGGCTGGCCCATTGTCTGTTACAACAGATGATGCCACATGGACGCTCACAGTTTATTTAGCTGCTAGTGGTATAATCTTGCCTATTACAAGTTTTTTGGGAAATAAGTTTGGCAGAAAAAATTACTTTTTAATCAGCATAATTGCTTTTACTGTAAGCTCTTTTTTATGCGGAGTGGCTCCCACACTTGATTTATTGTTGCTATTTAGAGCTATACAAGGTTTTGCTGGTGGTGGGTTACAACCTATATCTCAAGCCATACTGATGGAAAGTTTCCCTTTAGAAAAAAGAGCACAAGCTATGAGTATTTTTTCAATTGGCGTTATATTTGCACCAATTTTGGGGCCTGTAATTGGCGGGTGGATTGTAGATAGTTACTCATGGAGGTGGATGTTTTTAATTAATGTGCCATTCGGCATACTTGCAACCATAATGACATTAATGTTTATATTCGATCCACCTTATGCAAAAGCAAATAAAATTCTAAAAATAGACTACACGGCTTTGAGCTTTATCGCAATAGGCATTGGAGCACTTCAAATAATGCTAGATAGAGGTCAAGAGGATAATTGGTTTAACTCAAATTTTATTGTGATTTTGGGATTGCTGAGTTTCTTTTTTATCTCAATGTTTTTGATTAAAAATTACTTTTCAGATAAACCAATTATTAGAATGAGTTTATTGAAAGATAGAAATTATCTAATCGCAACTATTGCAATGTTTTTTCTGGGTTTTTTGTTCTTTGTCACGTTAACGCTTTTGCCAGAACTTATGCAAACATTAATGAATTATGATGCGTTCAAAAGTGGCCTTATAATGATGCCAGGTGGTATCGCAAGTCTTATTACGGTTATTTTTATAGGTAAGGTTTCAAAAAAAATTAGTTTTAAAACGCTTATATTTTTCGGTGTAATTATTGGACTTTACGCATTGTATCTCATGGAGCAAATTAACTTGACTGCTTCACCATATTTTTTGTTGCTTGGACGCGTCCTTATTGGGTTTGGACTACCGCTGATTTTTATACCAATAAATGTTGTGGCCTTTATTTTTTTAAAAAACGAAGATATGGGCGAAGCAAGCGGTATACTTAACTTTACAAGAAGCATTGGGGGAAGTTTTGGTATTTCTTTAATGGCTTCTGCAATGCTTACCCATAGAGAGGCTTTTCAAAGAGATGCGCTTGTGCAAAATATATCGGCTACAAATCCTGTTTTTTTGCATTACTTAAACACACTTCAAAATTACCTGTTTACTTATATTGGATTTGACCCAAACATGGCTTATCGCAAGGCAATGGGATTAATCAACAATACTATTAATACTCAAAGTACTATAATGGCATTTCAAGATGATTTTCATATTATGATGTGGGTTATACTGATATTTTTATTTTTCTTGCCTTTTATTAAAACCAAAACACAAAAACCAGAAAAAATAATAATATCGGAAATGTAGTTATTTCTTTTACCTGTATTTGACTTTACCATACTAGAAATATATAATAGAAAAAAATAAAGGAGGATGGATGAAATGAACTTAAAAAGCAAAATCGCAAGCTTTGGCTTAGCAGCTACGCTTTTAACAACCAGTTTAAATTTAACAAGCTGTCAAACATTGCAACAACCCACACAACAGGGTTATCAAGGCGCTGGAGCGGGTGCTCTACTAGGTGCTGTAGCAGGGGCTTTGCTTAGTCCTAACAATAGATGGAAAGGTGGGGCAATAGGTGCTGCGCTTGGTGCAGTAGCAGGATATACCTTAACTCAGATACAATCCCAATCAGCTCAGCAAGCAGCTCAATACAACCAACCCGTTCAGTATGAAACAACAACAAACGATGGCACACAAGGTGTAGTAAAAGCAGAGCCAATTGGCTACAACCCAGAAACAGGCTGCAAAAAGGTTAGAATTAAAACCTGGCAAAATGGTCAGCTAATTAGTAATATAGTAAAAGAAGTTTGCCCTGCTCAATAAAAAAGGAAACTACCGGCAAATCGTGGTGGGGCAATGGTTTGCCGGTAAAAAAATAAAATTAAGCTTCTTCGTAGACTTCAAAATCTACTTTTGCGGCACCACAAACTGGACATTCCCAGTCATCTGGTAAAGATTCAAATGGTGTGTTTGGTGGTACATCTGCGTCTGGATCTCCTTTTTCTGGATCGTAGATATAACCGCATACTTTGCATTTGTATTTTTTCATAAACCCTCCTGATTTGTTTCCAGCAATCGCTTAAAGGCAGCGAAGATTTTCTTATGCCTAATCTCATCTTTCAGCACTTCTTCATATATTGCCTTAGTTTCAAGATCATTTTCTTCACCACAAACCTTGATATGTTTTTGATACATTTTAATGGCATCATCTTCTGACTTTTCATTTAAATCCATAATCTCAACTAAATCATTCGAAAAATGAACTATATCCGGCGTTATTGCTTCTCTTGCACCCAATGCAACTACACGTTTAGAAAATTTTTCTGCGTGTTTCATTTCTTCAACAGAAATGCGCTCAAGCATTTCTCTTATCACAGGATGCTTATCTTTGGGCATTCTGTAGTGACCTGCCATATACTGCATAATAGCACCAATCTCAGCTTGTATGGCCTCATTTAAAATATCTATGATTTTTTGACTCATGGCATCTCCTTAACTTTTTGCCCTAACTGTTTACCAATCTCAAAAGCTTTTTGTAAATCTTCCTCAGTTGGCCTAAATCTAACCCTAAATGGTTCAAGTGGCATACTAAATTTGATATCTTTCATTCTTTGATTAATAAGTTTTGATGCTTCACCGCTCCAACCGTATGAGCCAAAAGCAAAACCCATTTTACCTCTGATTTTAAGTGTAGCAAGGCTTGATAAAAATTCCCAAATAGGCTCTACTGCATCCCCATTTATAGTGGGAGAACCCACAGCTATAAGAGACGCCCTCTGCACAGTATCAAGCAGATATGGTTTTTCTTTTTCAATAACATCAACAATATCTTTTGTTATTACTTTTACGCCTTCTGACTGTATGCCGCGCGCTATTTCTTGGGCTATTTTTTTTGTATAACCATACGCAGAAACATATAATACAGAGGCTAGTTTTTCCTGCATAGGCTGCGACCAAGCCTTGTAAAGCCCTATGTAGTGTTTTGGTTGGGTAAGTATTGGGCCGTGACTTGGTGCTATAATTTCTATATTGAGTTTTTCTATCTTTTCAATATGCTGCATCACATATTCCTTAAATGGCCTCATTATACCATCAAAGTAAAATTTAAAATCTTCAGAAAAATCCTCTACTTCAGTGTCAAGCATCCTTTCATCGCAAAAATGACTACCTAAAAAATCACAAGTAAAAAGCACCTGGCTTTCTGGTACATATGTAAACATCGTATCTGGCCAGTGCACAAAAGGTGCTATGATAAATTTTAACGTTTTGCCACCAAGATCAATCTCTAGGTTATCGTCTGCTTCTATGCAATTATAGTTTGTATTCACTATATTATCCAAAAAAACCTTACCCTGTTTGCTAACAACCAATTTCACATTTGGCATACACTCAAGTAACTTTGGCAGCGCACCTGAGTGATCTGGCTCATTGTGGTTTACAACCAAATAGTCAATCTCTTGTGGCTTAACATTTAATTTTTCTAAATTTTCTAAAAAACCATTAAAGAAAGGCTCTTTAACTCCATCAATTATAGCCTTTTTATTGGTGCCTTCTACCAAATAAGAATTATAAGTAGAGCCGTGAGCTGTACGCATAATGATATCAAATATTTTTAAGTCAGGATCAAGCGTTGCTACCCAGTGTATACCATCTTTTATTTTAAAAGGATCCCTACCTGCTTTCAATGTTTACCTCCAACAAAAAAGGGCGCGAAAAAGCGCACCCTAAGTTATCCTACTTTGATTTCCTTAGAATTTTCCCACAAACCATGTATATTGCAATAACCCCATGCAAACAGTGTTGCATCTTCTTCTAATCTAATTCTAAATGTAGCCGTTGAATCAGTAATTTCTGGCTCAAAAACAAACTTTCCAATTGATTTTGCCACACCACTTTTTGGTACAACAAAGCCTTCAATCCATCCAATGTAATGTTCTTTTGTATTTGGATGAGGGATGTCTTTGCCAACTGTTACTGTAACACTAAAAAACTCACCTTTTTTAACAGTATTTGGAGCATCGATAACTGGTACATGTTTTTCCTTTTTTTCATCTGCTTCGTATTTTACAAAATCTGCTAATTTTGACATAAAAACCTCCTCTTTTTATTTCAATAATTCAAAATCACTTTTTGCTGCACCACACACGGGACATACCCAGTTATCTGGTATATCTTCAAACTGGGTGCCGGGTTTAATCCCACCATCTGGATCGCCAATTTCTGGGTCATATACCCATCCACAAATCTTGCATACATATTTTTTGCTAGATTTTGGTTGCTGGTAAATAGGTGTAGATTTTGGCGCTTGGGCATTTTTAATTTCATGATAATAAGCGTATGTCATTGGCTCATCTTTTTTGAATATTTCTGCATCAATTACTTCCCCTATGTAGAGCGTATGCGTAAAAACATCTATGCTATTTACTACACGACATTCTATGTAGCCCAGCGTGTGTTCAAGAACAACAGGCAAACCGTTTTTTGTAAGCAAATGACTGATCTTTTCAAACTTATTAACATTTTTGCCACTTTTAAAGCCAAAATTTCCAATAAGCGACAGTGGTGCTGTTTTTGCAATAATAGAAATTGTAAACAACTTACTAGCTTCAATAAACTCATGTGTGTAATTGGATTTATCTATTGATATTACAATCACACTAGGTTTATCTGTTACTTGAAACACTGTGTTTGATATCTGGGCATTTATCTTTGACTCTGTTTTAGACCCAACAATGTATAAACCGTAATTGATTAAATAAAGCGCTTTTTCATCCATAACAATCTTATTTAAAATTTTTCAAAAGCACTTGCGGGTGCACCACATACGGGACATTTATCTGGTGCTGCATCTAATGCTACATATCCACACACGCTACATAAAAATATACCTTTAAAATCCGCATCTTTATTCTGCTCCAGGGCAGCCCTTGCTTTCTCATACAAGCTTCTGTGGTCTTTCTCTACTTGTAAAACCATATCAATCCATTTTGCTGCCTTATCCTGCGACTGTTCTTTTGCAACAGCTTCATATGCTGGGTACATTTCTTCGCTTTCAAAGTTTTCACCTTCCCAGGCACTTTTTACATTATCAAGTGTACTTCCAATGCCATTTAACAACTTAAAATGCCCTGATGCATGTATTACTTCTGCCTGACTAATTGCTTTAAATAGCCTTGCAACATTTGTTTTGCCTTCTTTTTCCGCTGCTTTTGCAAAATTTAAATACCTCATATGAGCTTGAGATTCGCCCGCAAAAGCCTCCCCTAAGAACCTGTCTGTCATCTTAGCCATAATTAAACCTCCTTTTTCTTAAAAGAATCTTTACTACCACATTGTGGACACTTTCTTGGCTTACACTTAGACTCTTTCTCAAATCCGCATTTTTCACATTTGTAAACAGCCATCTTACGCCTCCTTGAGCTTTATTCTAATACTATTTTAATAATAATTATCAAAATGTCAAGGCTCAAGTATGGTACTGCGCATTTATTTTTATATACTCGTTAGTTAAATCGCTGAAGTATAAGTTAAAGTTTGAGCCGCCAATATTTAAGTTTATATATATTTTTATCGAATCATTGCTTCTCATATACTCAAGCAGTGCAACTTTGTCAAACCCTTGTGGTTTTCCCCAAGAATAAACAAGGCTATCGCCAATTTTAATTTCTAATTTATCTACATCAATATTTGCGCCACTGTAGCCAACAGCTGCAATAATTCTGCCCCAATTTGGATCTTTCCCAAATATAGCGGTTTTTACAAGCAAAGAATTAGCAATACTGCGAGCTACCTTTTGTGCATCTTCGTCGTTATCAGCACCGAATACTAACACTTCACAAAACTTTGTGGCGCCTTCACCGTCTTTTACAATTTCTTTTGCTAAATACACACAACACTCTGTTAATTTACCAACAAAATATCTATAAAATTCATTTTCTTCGCATATTGATTCCCCTACTTCATTAGTAGAAGCGATAAACACAGTATCATTTGTAGACATATCACCATCTACGCTAATCCTGTTAAATGATTTATCAACAGATTCTTTAAGAGCCTTTGACAAGATATCTTGGTTTAAACTCAAATCTGTTGCAATAAAAGACAGCATTGTTGCCATATTAGGATGAATCATACCTGCGCCCTTTGCAACACCGCCAATGTGAAACACCACGTCGGCATATTTACATTCAATTGATATAATCTTTGGAACTTTGTCCGTTGTAAGTATCGCCCTTGCTAAATTTTGTGTATTTTTACCCAGATTATCTTTGAGTTCTTGCAAAGCGTTTATTACCTTTTTTGTAGGAAATTCTTCGCCAATTATACCTGTTTGGGCAATAAAAATCTCACTTTGTTTAATGTTTAAATGGTTTGCAATGGCTTTTGTCATTTCTTGTATAGCTTCATAGCCATTTGTATTGCAAGCATTAGCATTACCGCTATTTATTAAAACAGCTCTTATTTGTTGATTTTTTAATAGTGCCTCATCATAAACCACACAATGAGCTTTTACTTTATTAGTTGTAAAAACGGCAGCAAACGTTGCCTGTCTTTCAAAATATATTAATGCTAAATCTTCACCTTTTTTTTTGATACCAGACCTAACAGATGCAGTTTTAATTGATTCAAATACATCAAATCCATCATGTGTAATTTTGCAATTCATGGGTAATACGGCTTTAAATTTAAGCCTTCCTCCTCTTTTAGGCCAAACATAATATTCATATTCTGAACGGCCTGCGAACTTGCTCCTTTAAGTAAATTATCAATTACACCAATTATAATAAGCCGATTATTGTCTTTATCAAGTGCAAAAGACATATCACAAAAATTTGTCCCAACGCAGTTGCTAATCTGTGGTAAATTTTTTAAAACTCTAACAAAAGGCTCATTTATATAAAATCTTTTAAGCTTTTCAAATAAAAAAACTTCATCAAATATAGTTGGAAGATTTGCGTAAATTGTTACCAAAATTCCCCTATTTATTGGAAGCAAATGCGGTACAAATGTTATATTAATAGGTTTCATTTCACTTAATACCTGTTTAATTTCTGGCTGGTGACGATGCTTTGCAACTGAATATGCTCTAAATGACGAAGCAACTTCACTAAATAACAAATCTTCTCTAAGAGATTTCCCAGCACCGCTTACACCGCTTTTTGCATCAATAATAACATCACCCTCAATGATATCCAAAAAAGGCAGTATAGCTAATATGCTAGCTGTTGCGTAACAGCCAGGGTTTGCTATAAGTTTTGCATCTTTTATCTTATCTTTATTAAGCTCTGGCAAACCATATACAGCGGTTTCTATTAAGTCTGGGCATAGATGGGTTTTGTACCATTTTTCATATAAATCTTTTGATAGCCTAAAATCTGCACTTAAATCAATAAGGCGAATCTTATTGTGAATTTTACAAACAAGCTCCATAGATACACCATGCGGTAAAGCCAAAAAAACTACATCTAAACTCTTTAATCTATCTTCATTTATAGCTTCAATTTTTTTATCGCAAATGCTGTTTAAAGAAGGAAAAATATTGCTTAGAGGCTCACCAATATGGCTTCTTGAGGCAATGTAATCTATACTAACTGCAGGGTGGTGCAAAAGTAACTTGACAAGTTCCAAACCTGTAAAGCCACTTACACCAACTATACCAACATGCAGCATAAATAAAATTTATCGTTTTGACCATTGGAAAGATTTGCGTGCTTTTTTCAATCCATACTTTTTTCTTTCTACACTTCGCTGATCTCTTGTCAAAAACCCTAGTGGTTTTAAAATATTGCGTGCTTGAGGATCAAACATTACTAAAACCCTGCTTATACCATGCCTTATCGCAACTGCTTGTGCAGAAAGACCGCTTCCCATTACTTGACAGTCGAAGTCAAGTTTTGTATCATAGCCAGTAACTTTAGTGGGTTGCTCTACTGTTAGCTTTAAAGAATTAAGGCCGCCAAAATATTCGTCTAGATTTTTGCCGTTTATACGAATGATGCCACTACCCTCTTTGAGCCAAACTTTGCTAACAGCAGTTTTTCTTTTGCCAGTAGCATAATATCTATTCATATTATTCTCCTACTTTTATTTCTTGAGGCTTTTGAGCTTCGTGAGGATGATTTTGGTCTATATATACTTTAACTTTGTCAACAAGCCTTTTTGCTAGTCTATTCTTAGGCAACATACCCCATACACCATGCTTAATCATACGCTCTGGATCTTTGACCAACAGTTTTTTTGCTGTGATTTCTTTAATGCCACCCATATAGCCACTATGGGTATAATATTTTTTCTGATCAAACTTTTTTCCTGTTAAAACTACATCCTTAGCATTAATTACAACTACAAAATCACCACAGTCAACATTTGGCGTAAAAGTAGGCTTGTCTTTGCCCCTTATAATATTTGCAATTTTTACACACAAATCGCCCAACACTACGCCTTTTGCATCTATCAAATACCACTTTTTGTTTGAAACATCATTTTTTGACACAAAGCTTTTCATTAAAACCTCCCACTAAACAAGACGAAAGATATATTAATCAATTGGAGTTAATTTGTCAACACTTTTGAAAAATTGAATTGGTCTTGCATAATTTCAGTTCTTTGAGTAAAATAGTAAACGTGAGTGTATGTAAATTTATCAGAATAACTGGCAAAGTTCAGAATGTAGGTTTTAGGGCTTACTTAGAAACTATAGCAAAACAATTAGGGCTTAGCGGCTATGTAAGAAATGTAGGTACAAACATAGTAGAAAGCGTGGTTTGTGGCGAGAGAGAATTAGTTGCAAAATACATCAGTGCCTGCAAGATAGGTCCCAAAAGAGCAATTGTTGAAAACCTAGAGGTTCAAGATGCCCAAAATACGAATTATGAGGGGTTTAATATATGGTTATAGATTATGAAGAAATACTTGAAAAAGCTATTGAATCTTTTTTGGCTGATAAATATCAATTAGCGAAAAACTATTTTGTCTTTTTAAACAATGATGATAACAAATTTTCTCACATAGCATACTTTGGCATAATTTGCATTGATTCAATAATAAGCGGATACATTGAGGCAAAGGATTTGTTTAAATATTTTTTGCTTTCTGACTATGCCTCACAAAAAAATATGATTGAGTATTTTTTTGACCATGAAATTTCTTATGAAGAATTCAGTATAGATGAAATGGATTACAACAACCAAACAGTTATTTTAGAGTCTCTGCAGGGCGACACTACCTACAGTGATATTATGCTTGGGGAGATTTTCGAAAAAATTGGAGATACACAAAAGGCACTTGATTATCTTACAAAAGCTTTACAAAAAAGACCCTTTGACAGTACTCTTCGCAAAAAGGTCAGTAATTTAGGAAAGAAATCTTAAAAAAATGGATAAACTTTTAGATTCACTAAAAAAATCGCTGGGTTTACAAGTACAAGCGGTAAAAAATATTGAACAAGCACTCAATGAATCCTTTACAAATGTAATTGACGAAATAGACAAATGCAAAGGAAGAATAATTTTTTCTGGTGTTGGAAAATCCGGGCTTATTGCAAGAAAAATTGCATCTACACTCTCAAGCATTGGAGTTCCATCCATATTTATACATCCAACGGATGCATATCACGGCGATTTAGGTATGCTAAAATCCGACGATTTAGCGGTTTTCATATCAAACTCAGGAAATACAACTGAGTTGCTTGGGTTAATTAACCCAATAAAAAGAATGGGGTTGAAAATAATTTCAATAGTTGGCAATACACATTCAGAACTTGCTAACTTTAGCGATTTTGTTTTAGATGCAAGCATTAAAGAAGAAGCCTCTCCTATAAAATTAGTCCCAATGGCTTCTACAACCGCTACGCTTGTTATTGGAGATCTTATAGCTTGCGGTCTTATTGTAAAGAGGGGTTTTAAAGATGAGGATTTTGCAATGTTGCACCCAGGAGGCTCCATTGGCAAGAAGCTACTTACATATGTGGAAGGGCTCATGCATCAAGGCAAGGATTTGCCAACCGTTAATTTAGATGATGGGTTTGAGCAAGTGCTTTTTGAGATCTCTTCAAAACGCTTAGGCGTTACATTTGTAGTAGATGATTCTTTAGTACTTTATGGTGTTATAACAGACGGGGACCTAAGAAGAATATTAGAAAAATTTAAAAAAATGGTATTTGACTTAAAAGCCAAAGATATGATGACAAAAAACCCTAAAGTTATAGAAAAAAAAGCCCTTGCAATTAAAGCTGCAAACCTCATGCAAAATTATTCGATTACAAGCCTAGCTGTATGCGAAAACAATAAAATTATTGGCGTTATCCATATACACGATATAATGAAAGCAGGTGTTATTTAGTGATTAAAGTCATTGTAATGGACGTTGATGGCGTTTTAACAGACGGACGCATCATTATCGATGAAAACGGCATAGAGTATAAATTTTTTGATGTAAAAGATGGGCACATTTTTCACATAGCACAAAAATTTGGCATTAAGATTGCGTTTATTTCTGGTAGATACTCCAAAGTTACAACACTTAGAGCCAAAGAACTAAATGTAGAACTTTGCATACAAAATCAATTAAACAAGCTACAAGCGCTTAATTATATAAAAGAATATTACAATGTAGATTACAGTGAGGTTGCCTACGCCGGTGATGATATCATAGATATTGAGCCTATGAAAAAGTGTGCATTTAGCGCAAGCCCAAAAGATGCTCACATAAAAGTTAAAATGGCTGCTAATTTTATCTCAAGCAAAGATGGTGGCAGAGGTGCTATTAGAGAAATAGTTGAAAAAATTTTGGAACTTAATAATGTTAAAATTTTTTAGGACTAATTGTGTGGTTAAAAGGCACTGAAGTAGTTCTTGGCATAATAACTATTATCTTAATAATGTATGTATCAAAAAACGTTTTAAACATTCAGACAACACTCAAACAAAAAACTCAAATTAGCTCCTATGCAGAAGATATACATATAGTAAGACTTGCAGACAATGCAACTCAAATTATAAACTCAGCATTTGCCCAATACATTGGATCAACAATCTTTGCTAAAGACGCTTCTTTTTTTTACAAAGGTAAAAATGAGTTTAAAATCTCTGCAAACGAAGTATATATTTACCAAAATAACAACGCTTCTTTAATAGGTAATTGCACAGCAACAGGCAAAAATTTTTTGGTAAAGACGCAAAAAGCTTACTGGGATCATACAAACAGTACATTATCATCAAACACAAACGCTCAGCTTGAGTCAGAAAAAATTGATATAAAAAAATCAAATGGCTTTTTATACAATAAAAAAACAAATACCTTAGTGGTATATAAGGCGGATGTATGGATAAAGTAAAGACTCTAAGGTGTGCCTCAGATAAATCTATATCCCACAGAAGCGCTATTTTTTCAAGTATAGCCTACGGCACTAATACGATTAAAAATTACCTGTTTGCCCAAGATACGCTAAATACGATTAAAGCATTTAAAAAATTAGGTGTTGAGATAAGCATAGATAATGGCATAGTATCAATTAAAGGCAATGGTAAATACTTAAAAGAGGCTTCTGATATTATTGATTTGGGCAACTCTGGCACCGGCATGAGACTGATAAGCGCCGTGTGCGCTGGGCAAAACTTTTTAAGCATTTTAACAGGCGATAACTCACTAAAAAATAGGCCAATGAAGCGCATTATCGAACCATTAGCACAAATGGGCGCAACAATTTTATCAAGAAAAAATTTCCTTGCCCCCCTTGCAATTTTTGGTAAAAACAACCTAAGCGGCATCCAATATAATTCAAACATTGCATCGGCTCAGGTAAAATCTGCATGTTTGATTGCAGGTCTTTATACGGATGAAAAAGTAGAATTTTCAGAACCGCATCTATCCAGAAACCATACAGAAATTATGCTAAAGCAATTTGGCGTAGATTTAACTATAGAAAACCGAAAAATTACTCTTGGCAAAAACAGAGAACTTCACGGTAACTTTGAGATAGATGTGCCAGCGGATATCTCATCTTGCGCATTTGTTATGGTAATGTGCGCACTAAAGCCAAATTGCGAGGCGATTTTTTTTGACTGCTTGGTTAACCCTACACGCACTGGCATATTGAAAGTTTTTAGCGATATGGGCGTAAATTATGAAATATTAAATAAAAAAGCTATGTGTGGAGAAGAAGTTGCAGACATACTCGTTAGGTACTCACCAAACTTAAACCCATTTTATATTGATGGTGAAATTTTACCCACACTTATAGACGAGATACCAGCCCTGTCAATATTGGCTTTATTTGCAGGAAAGCCCAGTATTTTAAAGGATGCAAAAGAGCTTAGAGTCAAAGAAAGCGACCGCATTAAATCAATCGTTGAAAATTTAAAAAAGTTAGGTGTTAGTGTGGAAGAATATGAAGATGGTTTTAAAATACAACCTTCCAAAAAGCTTCAAAAAGCCTATATAGAAACTCACTTTGACCACAGAATTGCAATGAGTTTTTCTATATTAAAAGCACTAGGCTATAGCCTGGATCTATCAGAAACAAAATCACCCAATACATCTTATCCAAATTTTTTTGAGCATCTAAAGTATTTAGGGAGTTAAAATGAAAAATGTGTTATTAGAAAAAATTGAAAAAGAACCTTTATCACACAAAGAAGCTTTGGAGTTATTCCAAAACGCAGACCTTTTAGATTTAGCTTTAATGGCTAAAAAAATCAAATTTTTAAAAAGTGGCAATAAAGTGTATTTTACAATAAACAAACATATAAATTACACCAACATTTGCTCTTCAAAATGCCTAATGTGCGCATATTACAGAAATGAAGATGACAAAGATGCCTATACAATGAGTTTCGAACAAGTAGAAAAAGAGCTAAGCAATATTGAAGATTTACACGAAGTCCATATTGTAGGTGCTCTAAACCCGAAATTGGATTTTTCATATTACATCACATTATTAGAAACCGTAAAAAAGGCAACGCCAAATGCAAATATAAAAGCTTTTACTGCAGCAGAAATCGATTTTTTCTCAAAAATAAGCTCACTTAGCCACAAGGAAGTGCTAGAAAAACTTAAGGCTGCAGGCCTGCAAACAATGCCAGGTGGAGGCGCAGAAGTATTTAGTGAGCGTGTGAGGAAAAAACTATACCCAAAAAAAATCGGCTTTGAAGAGTGGGCACAAATTCATGCACTCGCACACAGTATGGGTATAAAAAGCAACGCAACACTGCTTTTTGGCCATATTGAAACAAAAGAAGAAATCATTGACCATTTGTTTAAACTAAGAAACTTGCAAGCGCAAACAAAAGGTTTTTTATGTTTTGTGCCACTTTTATTCCACCCAGAAAACACAATTTTTGAAAAACACATTCAAAAGCAAAGTGCTGTTTTCCAATTAAAAGTGCTTGCAATATCGCGCATTATTTTGGATAATTTCGATCATATAAAAGCATACTGGGTAATGATGTCAGACAGTATATCACAGGTAGGTTTACATTTTGGGGCAGATGATATTGACGGTACAATTGAGAAAGAAAATATTTTTCATGCCGCAGGTGCAACAAGTCCAAGCGGCATGGCTCGTCAAAAAATCGTTGAAATGGTTAAAAACGCTGGGTTTGTGCCTGTTGAAAGAGACGCTTTGTATAACGAACTAAAGGTTTATCCATGAGAGTTTCAAAAAAAGAAGCGCTTGATTTATTTAATTTAGATTTAATTGAATTGGGTAAGATGGCTCAAAGTATAAGGTTTCAAAAGCATCCTACAAAACTTGTTACATTTATAGCCGACACAAATATTAACTACACCAATATTTGTGTAGTAAAATGCTCTTTTTGCGCATTTTATAGGAACAAAAACAGCAAAGATACATATGTGCTAAGTATCGATCAATTAAAACAAAAGGCAATTGCTGCAAAGAAAGCGGGTCTTAGTACAGTTTTAATCCAAGGGGGACTAAACCCAGAAATAGAGTATAGCTACTATACAAAAATGGTCGAGGAGCTATCAAATACTGGTATACATGTGCATGCATTCTCACCGCCAGAAATTGATTTAATGTGCAAAATTAGCAATAAAAGCCCAAAAGAAGTATTTGAGGATTTAAAAAAAGCAGGTCTACAAACAATGCCAGGTGGGGGCGCAGAAATTTTATCAGAGCGTGTAAGAAAAAAAATATCACCCAAAAAAATCAGCACGGATAGGTGGCTAGAGATCTCAAGACAAGCTCACAAAGCAGGTATAAAAACAACCGCTACAATGATGTTTGGCCACATAGAAACAAAAGAGGATGTCATAGATCACCTAGACAACATAAGGAGGTTACAGGATGAAACATATGGTTTTAGAGCCGCCATAGCTTGGGATTTTAAGCCAGAAAACACTGCATTAAAAAAATTTACTACTAAAAAAGCAACTGGTATAGACTATCTTAAGGTTTTGGCAATATCACGCATTTATCTAGATAATATTGAAAATATTCAAGCGTCATGGGCGTCTCAGGGCAAACAAATTGGTCAAATAGCACTTTTTTTTGGTGCAAATGATTTGGGTAGTTTACTATTTGAAGAAAATGTGATGGCTCAGGCTGGTTTTAGGGTAACGTCTACAACAGAAGAACTTGGAGATTTAATAAAACAAGCAGGGTTTATCCCTGCACTTAGAACTACAAATTATGAAATTGTGAGGTATTTATGAAAGAGTGCTTATTTTGCAATATTTATGAGCAAAAAAGCGATGTATTGTTTGAAAACGATAGATTTTTTGTAATAATGGATAAATTTCCCGTAAACCCAGGACATATGCTTATCATACCCATAAAGCACATTGAATCAATTGATGATTTAAGTGATAATGATTTTTTTTACTTAAAAAAAGCCATCTCAAAATCTAAAGATTTCCTTGAAAAAAATGACTTAAAAGAGTTATATGAAAATTTACGACCTATCAATGAAAAATCTCTTGATTTCATAGAAAATGTACTAAAAAGCTCATACATTTCAAAAAAGCCCGATGGCTACAACTTTGGCTTAAACGAAGGCCAGGCAGTAGGCCAAACAATTAACCACCTGCATTTTCACCTTATACCAAGGTATTTTAATGATGTACCAAACCCAACTGGTGGCATTAGATACGTCATATACGACAAAGCAAATTATAAATCTTAATTAAAGGAGCTTTTTTTGGACGAAAAGAAGATTTTTGGCAGAATCTGGGTTGACATTGACGACAAAAATTTTTTAGGCAAAGGCAAAGTAGAGCTACTAAAAAAGATAGACTCCTACGGTTCCATATCAAAGGCAGCAAAAGACATGAAAATGAGCTACAAAGCTGCGTGGGATATTGTAAAAGAAATCAACAGCCTTTCACATCTACCTATCATTGAGACTAAAATCGGTGGTCCAGACGGCGGTGGCTCTACACTCACACAAAAAGGCAAGCAACTCATAGCTGCCTTTGAAGAAATTGAAAAAGATTTAAATCGTTTTTTAAAGAACGCACAAAACAAAATAAACAAACTACTGCAAGATTAGTGCTATAGTAAAGTAAATTACTATAGCATCTAGCGGCTTTAGGCAGTATTTTTCAAAAAAAATTTCAAAAATATCGTTTTTTTCTTGACAATCATAAAATGATTTTATTATACTATGACAAAATTACGATTTTGGGGGTCTTATGTTGAAAAAGCATCTTTCTTTAGCAGTAGCTTTAGCAGTTGGTTTAAGTGTTGGTGTTGCAACAAAATCGTTTGCAACAAACGGTTATTTTATGACAGGTCTTGGAGCAAAGCAGTTAGCAATGGGCGGCGCGGCTGTAGCTAACCCACAAGATGCATCAACAATCCTTACAAACCCAGCAGGCATCGCTTGGCTTTCAACATCCAGTGCATCTGTAGGTGGCGATGTATTTGTACCGCTTAGATACCTAAACGGTCAAGGCAGTCAGTCTAATGTATATGTGGTGCCAGCAGCTGGCATAGCAATAAACCCAAAAGGCTGCAACTGCAAAGAGTCAAACTTCACATTTGGCATTGGCATGTATGGCGTATCTGGTATGGGTGTTGACTGGAACAACCCAAATGGGTTTGGTATGGCAGCGCCTTTACAAAAAGTCTACTCAAATATGCAGATGATGGAAATGGATGTAGCAGGCGCTTATAGAGTAGATGGCCACCTATCTATAGGCTTTGCACCTGTGTTTGTGTATCAGTCCATGGCACTAGAAATGGATATGAATAATGCAGCAATTGCTCAAGGTTACGGGTACGGTAGTTATGCTGGAGAAGCACCTTTTGCAACAGGAACAGCTGTAAACTCGCTATCTACACAAAATGCTTACGGCGCTGGCTTTAACTTAGGCCTTGTGTATAAACTAAACGATATGTGGCAGTTTGGCTTGGCTTACCAGTCAAAGCGCTGGATGCAAACACTCCAGTGGGATACAATACCAAACGCTTTTAATCAAAATACAGGCACAGGTATGCTGGGTGGCATGTTTGATGGCTACAAAGTACGCATGAGGCTTGATATGCCACAAACCGTACAGTTTGGTGTAAATTTTAGGCCTGTAAAGAACTTAAGAGTCGAAGCTGATGCTAAGTGGATTAACTGGTCAAATGTAATGGATAAAGTGCCAGTAAGCGGTATAGCAGGCATGAACTCATGGGATTTCAACTGGAAAAACCAATGGGTATATATGTTAGGCGTAGAGTACTCACCCATTCAGCCTCTTACATTAATGGCTGGCTTTAACTACGGGAAAAGCCCAGTCCCAGATGGTGGTCAGGCATTCGGCAATAACATTATAGCACCCGCAATCGTGCAAACGCATCTATCGTTTGGCGCATCATACGATATTACACCCTCTGTACAGCTAACTGCTGCATACCAGCACGCTTTTGAGCACAAGCAAAGCGGCACATTTAATGGTATGCCAGTTTCGATCAAAATGCATGAAGATGAATACGCAGTTCAGCTAACTTACAAATTCTAACTAAAAACTTTTACACGCTTAGAGAATTCCTCTAAGCGTGGTTTTTTGAAAAAACTATCAAAGATAATTTTCTTGCAAATTAAATAATTTTTATTATAATAAGTGGTGTTTATGAATAAATTTGATTGTTTAGCTATACTTTTTTTGTATCCTCAAGAACCTATTTTAGATCAGTATAAAGCTTGTGCAAAAGGTTTTGGTTTAGAATTGCCTGATCTAGAGACTCTGCAAGTTGAATACACAAGGCTTTTCATCAATGCCTACCCAAAAGTTATAGCCCCTCCTTATGAGTCATTTTGGATAGAAAAAGAAATCTACGGCGAAGCTACAATCAAAATAAAAAAATTGTACGCAGCTTGCGGTTTAGATACAAGCAAAAATTGGCATGACTTACCAGACCATATTGCAGCAGAGCTAGCTTTTTTAGCATACTTAGATGAAAATGATTCAACAGAACATTTTGATATAAAACAACGCGTTTTAGAAGAACACTTAAAACGTTGGCTAAATAAGTTTAGCGAAGTGGTAAAAAACAATACGACACTTGAGTATTTTAAAAATCTATCTATATTGCTTGAAGAAAATATTTATGAAGGCTAAAAATGAAGCGCAGAGATTTTTTCTATTTGGGGGGGAAAGTTATACTAGCAGGGTTTATAGGGTTTATAGGGTTGGATTTTACGCTTGGAGGTACTAATACTAAACGATTGGTGCGCTTCCTAAAAGATGAGATAAAAAAAGGCACAGATAATGGTGGTGTAAATTACAAAGATAGTGTATTTTTAATCGAGCGTGATAGTAAAAGAGTAGCACTAAATGCACACTGTACACATTTAGGCTGTATTGTAAAATGGCATAATGATAAAAAAGAATTTATATGTCCGTGCCACGGTAGCGTTTATGATGGGTGGGGAAACCGTATATCTGGCCCGGCACCACGTGGGCTTTATCATTTAAAGTACAAGGCTGAACCGACTGAAATCGTGGTAAATTATATTAATAAAATGGCGTGAGGTTTTTATGAAGCACATTGGTTTACATGGCAGAGGTGGACAAGGTGTTGTTGTAGCTGGTGAAATTCTTGCCCAATGTTATTTTGATAGCGGCAAATATGTACAATTTATGCCTTCTTATGGGGCAGAGCGCAGAGGTTCACCGTCACACTCTTATATTCGCGTAGATGACTCAGAAATTTATCAGCGCTACCCCATAGAATCAGAAGATATTGCTGTAATATTTAGTCTATCTGTTATAGATACGGCCAAATTAAAAGAAAATGGGTTCTTAATTGCAAATGCGGCAAATCTTAAAGTAAAAGAAAAAAAAGTAGACATTTATGCAGTGGATGCAAATGATATCGCACTTTCTTTAGGTCTTGGAAGCTCAGCTATACCGATAATCAATACTACAATTCTTGGGGCTTATTGTAAAATAACAAATGATTTCTCTTTTGATACGCTGGCTTTGGCGATAAAATCCAAAATTGATAAAAAAGCTGATTTAAACATACAAGGCGCTAAGCTTGCCTACGATAGCGTGAGGTGCTTATGAAAAAAGTATTAGGTGGAAATGATGCAGTTTCACAGGCCGTATCTGTATGTGATGTAGAAGTTATAAGCGCATATCCCATAACACCGCAAACCTCAATTATAGAAAAAATTGCTGATTTAATTTATACAAAACAAATGAATGCTCAGTTTATAAAAGTTGAATCAGAACACTCTGCTATGGCTGCCTGCATTGGTGCATCAATTGCTGGCTCAAGGACGTTTACAGCAACAAGTTCGCAAGGCTTGCTTTTAATGCACGAAGTGTTGCATTGGGCTAGCGGTGCAAGACTGCCTATTGTACTTGCAAATGCAAATAGAGCCATAGCACCTGGATGGAATATATGGGCTGAAGCTACAGATTCACTTTCACAGCGCGATACTGGCTGGATACAGCTTTATGCGGCAAACTCTCAAGAGGTTTTTGATTTTATTATTATGTCTTTTGCTGTTGCAGAAAGATCACTTTTTCCTGCAATGGTTTGCTTAGATGGTTTTTTGTTAACACATACAAAAGAGGCTGTAGAGATTTTGGGTAATGACGATGCCAAACCATTATTAGCAAAAATAAATCGTGATACGCTTGATCCTAAAAACCCAAAGGCATACGGTGCACTTGCTTTCCCAAAAGACTATTATGCAATTAAAAAGCAGCAGCATTTAGATATGCTGAAAGTTTTTGATATTTTTGACAATGTAGCGCTTGAGTTTAAAAACATTACAAACAGGTACCATAAGGCAGTTGATGTTTATCCAACGCATATAAGCGATTACTCTATTGTAGCTTTAGGTACATTGAGCCAAACAGCTAGATTAGCAGTAGATAATCTAAGAAAAGAAGGCGTTGATGTTAATCTTGTAAAAATAAATATGTTTAGACCTTTTCCTAAAAAGCAATTACAAGAACTTTTAAGCAATAAAAAACTAATAGTCGTCTTTGATAGGGATATATCGCACGGCAAAGGTGGTATAGTTAAAGACGAAATAGCTGGAGGCCTTGATTTATGCAATGTTGTGGGCTTCGTTGGAGGCCTTGGCGGTGATACCATTACAGAATCAGACATTGTTTCTTGCTTTTTGGATGCAAAAAATAGTCAAATTAAAGGCTTATTCTTGTGAGGTAAAGTATGAAATTAGCAAAAGATGAAATAGCTCTTCCAAATAACCTAGCGTGTCCTGGCTGTGGTGCAAGCCTTGCAATGAGATTGGCACTAAAAGCTCTTGGCAGAGATACTGTGCTTGTTATACCTGCGTGTTGTTGGACAATTATTAATGGACCTGTGGGTAAAAATTACGCTGGTGTAAGTGTTTTTCATACCGCATTTGAAACTACATCAGCTGTAGCAAGTGGTATCAAGGCTTCTTTTAAAATGCAGGGCAAAGATCATATAAATGTTGTAGGCTGGGCAGGCGATGGGGGTACATTTGATATTGGCCTGCAATCACTAAGCGGTGCAGCAGAGCGCAATGATGATATAATTTATGTTTGCTATGACAACGAAGCCTACATGAATACAGGCATTCAAAGAAGCTCAGCAACACCCTACTTTGCCCAAACAACTACAACCCCAGAAGGCAAAGACAGACCGAAAAAAGATTTAATGGGGATTTTAGCAGCACACTATGTGCCCTATATTGCTTCTGCATCACTTGCATATCCCCAAGATTTTACAAAAAAATTTGAAAAAGCAAAATCCATTAGAGGTTTTAAGTTTATACATATTTTTGTACCATGCCCTCCCGGTCAAAAATTTCAAGAGGATAAAACAATTGAAGTTGCAAAATTAGCTGTTGAAACGGGTGTATTTCCACTTTATGAGATCATAGATGGCAAATATGTACTTTCTAAAAAGCCTAAATTTGTGGATATTACGGAGTATTTAAAACTGCAGGGTCGATATAAAAACTTAACTGAAGAAAATATCGAATTTTTAAGACAAGCAATTAAAAGCAAGTGGGAGTATTTAAATAAGCGTTTTAATGAATGAGCTAAAATGGTTAGCTTTTGAGGTAACACCAAAGTGTAATCTAAACTGTATACATTGTCGCACAAATGCAAGCAGTGATTTGCAAGAAATATTGACCTATAAACAAATAACAAAAACTATTGATGATATAGATAAACGTTTTAAGCCTGTGCTTGTCCTAACGGGGGGCGAGCCGCTGCTTAGGGCAGATATTTTTGAGATAGCCTCTTTTGCAAAATCCAAAAACTGGCGGGTAGGGCTTGCAACAAACGGCACGTTAGTTGACGAAAAGATTGCTACAAAAATTAAAGCTCACTTTGATATAGTTTCTCTTTCATTAGATGGCTCAAACGCCTACATACACGATAATTTTCGCGCCCAAGAAGGAGCCTTTAATGCTACAATTAATGCTGCAAAACTTTTTAATAAATATGATATCCCTTTTATAATAAACTCCTCTGTTACAAAAAGAAACCAGCATGACATAGAAAATACTTACAAGTTAGCAAAATCATTAGGCGCAAAAAGCTGGTATATGTTTATAATTGTGCCAACTGGTAGGGCAGAGAATTTACGCAGTGAGTTAATCTCAAAAACTGATTACTATAAAATTTTAAAGTGGCACTTCAAGCTGGAATTAGTTGAAAAAAATATGTTTATTAGGCCCACTTGCGCACCCGAGTATTACGCTATAGCTGATTTATACACAAAAACACACGACATTGACTATAAACGTCGTTCTTTGAGTTTTTCAACAGGTGGAGCAAAGGGGTGCATTGCTGGCCAGTCCATTGCTTTTATTGGCTTTGATGGTAGTATTAAGCCATGTAGCTATTTTTTGCACAAAGCTGGCAATATTTTGGAAAACTCATTTTTGGATATATGGGACAATTCAACAATTTTTAAAAATTTGAGAGACTTTAACGCCTATACTGGAAAATGCAAAACTTGTGATTATATTAATACATGTGGTGGCTGCAGGGCAAGGGCTGATGCTTATTTTGGTGACTATTTAGCAATTGACCCTTACTGTTTATATTGGAGCAACAATGCTAGCAAATGACTACGAGGAAGTAAAAAGCATTATAAAAAACAGCAAAGCCGCTTTATTTTTAACAGGGGCTGGCATGAGTGCAGATTCTGGCATACCTACATTTCGCGACAAAGAAGGCTACTGGCGAAACTTCCCGGTTTTTAAAGAAAAAGGCCTGGAAGCTCAAGAATTAGCAAGTCCTTACAGTTTTGAGTTACGCCCTTTCTATGCATGGGCATTTTACGAATGGCGCAGACGTAATGCCCATAAAAATACGCCTCATGAGGGCTATTATGCTATTGTGCGATTAATGAAAAAATTGTTTGAATCGTCATTTATACATACAACCAATACAGATGGCTATCACTTGCTCTCTGGTGCTCCCAAAGAAAGTGTTTATGAAGTTCACGGTTCTATGTGGAGACTTCAGTGCATAAGAGGGCTGGCCTGTAGCTACTATGTACAAGAAAATTATAATGTGCCCTTGTGCACTTTGGATGAGACTACAATGCAAGCAAGCAACCTGCCTTATTGCCCTGTATGCGGAAGTTTGCTTAGGCCAAATATATTGATGTTTGGCGATTGGGATTATATTGAAAACGAATATCAAGCAAACAATTATTATAGTTTTATAAACAACTGCAAATATCCAGATGTGGTTTTCTTAATCGGATCAAGCGGCGCTGTGCCAACAAACGATTATGTTGCAAATAAGTTAAAATTTTATGGTTCTAAAATTATTACAATAAATCCTGCAAAAGAGGCTACACACATTTGTCAACCATATATTTTTTTGCAAGATACTGCAAAAAATGCACTGACCAAAATTGCAGCTATGGTTTTTTAGCGTTTACTTAATGCTACTTTAATAAAATCATTCAGTATTGATACCAGTATAAGATAAAAAATCAATAATACTAGCAACACTAATGGCAATTTAGTTACAATGATACCAAAACTAATCATCAAAATTCCAACTACTATGTCGGCAAACATAGATATGAGCAATACCCTACTTGGGATAGATTCCCAAAAATGCCCTCTTTCTCTTATAACAAAAACATTAAATACACTAGAAAATAACAGTATACCAAAGCCAAAAGAATGAAGCATATGCTCGTTTGCGAAAATCTGAAAATTTTTATCTGCTATATACAAAATAAACAAAGATTCTAGGACAGTTAAAATACCAACTATTACGCTTACCCTTACAATAGGCTTTATGTTAAATATTTCTGGTTTTCTGCTCCATCTTACATTGTCTGTAGAAAACGATATGGTTACAAAATCTATAATAAAAAGCAGCAAAACAACATCCAAAGCCGATACAACAAACTTACCAGTAACTAAATACGCAATACATACAAATACAACCGTTTGAAAAGTCTTAACTATTTTATTTACGATCCAATTCAATACTCTATGATGGATAATGCGACCCATTTTAATAAGGTTTACAATTGTGCCTAAGCCTTCTTCAAGCAACACTACACTTGCGGCTTTTTTTGCTATATCTGTAGCATTGCTTACAGCTATACCTACCTCTGCTTGCTTAAGAGCTGGTGCGTCATTTACACCATCACCTGTCATACCTACAATTTCATTACCGCTTTGTAGAGCTTTAACAATATAAAATTTATCTTCTGGCAATACTTCGCAAAAACCATCGGCTTTACTTGCAATGTCATAAGCCGTTTTTGTATCGGTAGATATAGCCTGTCTAATAACCTGAGGTTCTGCAATGCTGACGCCAATTTCTACCTGTCTTGCAATTTCTCTTGCAATAGGTTTTGCATCGCCTGTTAACATTTTTATATTTACACCAAGTTTGCGTAATTCTTTAATAAAAACACTTGAATCTTTCCTGGGTGGATCATAAAGCGCACTAATACCTACAAACTCTATTTTGTCACTTCTTTCAATTGATATTGCAATTGTTTTGTAGCCGTTTGCTGCCCACTCATTTACCGTTTGATCAAGCTCTGTCTTTAATTTTTCATCATTAACCGGACATATATTGCAAATACCCTCGTATGCACCTTTTGTAATGGTAGTTTGTTCTGAGTTAAACTTCACAACTGCTTGTGTACGTTTTAATTTTGGATCAAAAGGTATAAAATTTATTTGCTCATAACCTGACAAATCGATGTTTTTTTGTCTACAAGCACTTATAAAGGCCAAATCTATCGGGTCATGGTTAGCCTCAAGACTGCACAGTGCACCAAACACATAAATATCCTGCTCAGAAAAATTAGAAACTGGCTTAACTTTAGACAAAGAAAGTTTATTTTCTGTTATTGTACCAGTTTTGTCTGCACAAAGCGTTGTCATTGATGCTACATCTTCTGAAGCATTTAGCCTTGTAACCAATATGCCTTTCTTTGATAATTGCTGGGACCCCAGTGCCATTGATACGGTAAACATGGCTGGTAGCGCAACAGGTATTGCACTAACAAGTAAAATGAGCATCAAAGGTAATAAAGCAAAGAGATTTTCGTCTCTGATATAAGAGACTATTAAAGTTAAAACCAGTGAGCCTACAACAATAATCATTAAAAATTTTACAACTTTTGTAATCATGTTCTCAATATTAAGCTTTGGTTTTGCAAGCTCAACTAGCTCAGTAGTCTTTCCAAAATAAGTATTATTACCTATAAATGCCACAACAGCTGTGCACTCTCCATTTTTTATAATTGAACCAGAATATAAAATATCGTTGCTTGATTTTTGTATAAGCTGAGATTCTCCTGTTAAAGAAGATTGATCAACCCCAACAGACCCATCTATTATCTTGACATCTGCTGGAACAAAATCCCCTGCCCTAATTCTTATAACATCACCAATTGTCACTTCTTTTGCATCAATTAACACCCATTGGTCTCTTATCGTACGCACCTTTATTGCAAGCTGTTTCTTTAGTGCCTCAACCGCTTGGGACGATTTAGACTCTTGATAAAAACTCAATATAGTGTTTAACAATAAAAGAGCACCTATAAAATACGCATCTATGTAGTGTTTTAAAAAAATTGACAAGATTATTATAAATTCGAGCATCCATGCTGTAAGACCCCAAAATTTTTTTAAAAACAAAACAATCAATGACTGCTTTTTTTCAGGTATTTCATTAAAACCAAACTCTTGTTGCCTTTCTGCAACCTCTTTAGCACTTAAACCGCTTTCGCTTGTTTCTAATAATTCAAAAATCTTTTCGTACGTTAAACTTTTAAATTCTTCTTTTGATAATTGCCTCATTTTAACCTCTCACAAACAATTAACAACTACTAATCTACTAAAAAAATTCATTTAGTCAAATTAATATTTTGAATAAATTTTGCAATGCTTTTTTAACTTTAGTATTATTTTGCAATTACAGGAAACAGTATTTTTAGGCCATTAACTATAAACTGTACAGAAATTGCAAGCAGTATTATACCCATAAGCCTTGAAATTATACCAATGCCAATTTTACCTAAAAAACTATTTAAATAAGAAGAACTAATAAGAACAAAATATACTGCAATACATGAAATAATAATAGCTATAAAAATTGCCACATATAGGAAAAGATTTTCAACCGATGTTGAAAGTGTAATAACTGTAGCAATAGCACCAGGACCAGACAACAGTGGTATAGCAAGTGGCACAAGCGCTATATTTTCTTTATCTTCAGCTTCTGCTAACTCATCTTTGGAAGTGCGCTCTTTGTATGGATTACCAAATACCATATTGATAGAAACTAAAGACAACAATATACCGCCTGCAACCTCTAAAGAACCTATGTTTATGCCAAATATTTTAAATAATAGCTCGCCAAAAAGGAAAAAAAATGTCAATATACCAACTACAAAGTATATAGAACGTCTTACAATATAGCGTTTATCATTTTGAGAATAATTTTGAGTTAAACTAACAAAAACAGGTAATGCACCAAATGGATTTAATATTGCAAAAATAGAAATAACGCTTTTTAATGTAAAAGAAAAAAAATCAACCGTATTAAAATCCATCGTCATATTATAATTATACTGCTTATTGTTAAATAAATCAAGTCCAAAGTCTTTATCTTTGGCCTTCTTTGGCCTTTAGTGAAGGACTTAGCCGCCTTCTACTTTTGGTTTTGCTGGTTTTGCAAGCTGCCTTTGTAGGAGCTTTTGTGGCACTAGCTTTCTTTACAGTAGTTTTCTTTTCGGTTTTTACAGGAGTTTTTTGTTGTATTTTGGTTAGCCAAAACTGGCGAATCCATCAAACTTACAACCACACATGAAGCTAAAAACTTTTTAAACATAAAAATTAGACCTCCTTACAAAATCTAAGTAATATTTTATACAAATAAGCAATTTACTTGAAAATTAATCGTTTTAATTATATAATTTTCATAAGTTTAACAAAAAAGAGGTACAAAATGGCGCAAGTGTTTGATTTGTCTTGCTTGCAAAGTTTGATTAACTATTCTTTTGCAAACATTGCAAGAGTAAAGAAAGAGTTAAATTTAGATGAGTTCATTGACTCATTGGATTTTCTTTCTATTGCAATATTAAAGTTTGAAGATCCACAGGATCTAAAATATGCAGTCGAGCTTTTAAATAAAATATTAAGAAATTCAGATGCTTTTTTTAACGAAAGCAATAGTTTTGTTTCTTTAATTTTACCCGGCACAGATAAATCTGGAGCTATGTTTGTTTTAGAAGATTTTAGAGAGTTTCTAGGTAATCAATTTGAGTACAAAGTTATAGAACTAAAACAAGAAAATATAAAAGATTTAGGCAAAATTTTGTTTGAACTAAAGAAAAGCTTTTAAAAAATTACAACTTGACTTTTTTATTAGTTCATAATAATATTGTCTTATCTTCAAGCCGGGGTGGTGAAACTGGTAGACGCGCTGGACTCAAAATCCAGTGGGGGCAACCCCATGCGGGTTCGATTCCCGCCCCCGGCACCAAAAAACTTAGACTTTTCTCTCAATTGTGCCGTGATTTTTTACTTCAACTAAACAAACAGAGCTTTTTTTTAAATTTGCCAAATTAGTAGCGATACACTATAGGCACGACTAGCCTATCCAAAAAAGCAAAAACAAAATTAATATCTATCCATCAAATCATACGCTGACTGTGTAGCTGTGTAAATATCAACTACTTTGGCTGCATCTCCGATAATCTCTATATTTTTAAACTTATCTTTAATTTGCTCATATAACGTTCTGTCTGACTTCGTCCCAATACTTGAAATAATAGTATCAAACTTACCTAAATTTATAGCCTCATCTTCTTGCCTTGCAAATACGCTGTCTTTAGTAAATTCTTCAACACTTGTGCCTGTAAACATTTTAACATTTGAGTTATTTTTAAGCCTTGCAAGCGTAAAATCTTGCGTCAGATCACTCAAAATATCAACACCTACAACTTCAAAACCTTGATTAGCTAGTATTTCTATAGCTTCTCTGCCAATTAAGCCAATACCTAAAACTAACACTCTTTTACCTTTTGGCTTAGCCTTTCCTTCAAAAAAGCTAAACGCATCGATAACATATTCTGATTCTAAGCCTTTGATGTTTGGTATCTGAGAATTAGCACCTGTTGCTATAACAACTAAATCAGGGTTTAGAGCTTGGATCTTTTCGTATGTTGCTTGCTCATAGCTAAATTCTACGCCTCTTCTTTTGGCTTCATTAATTAGGGCATTTAGTGGCTTTTGCATAGCATCTTTATACGGAGCTTTTGTAGCTAATATAAATTGACCACCAAGCTCTTTTTTCTCAAAAACTATTGCATCATAGCCTTTCATTTTAGCATAAATACCAGCTGCAATACCTGTTGGACCACCACCTACTACACAAACCTTTAATTTTTTGCCAGAAGGTTCAAAAAAATTTTTGTCCACAAAAGGATTTGTTATACATCCAAGACCTATGCCGCTTCTTACATTGTATAGACAACCCTGCAAACAGCCACCACAGTACCATATTTTGTCAAACTCATCATTTAGCAACTTATTGACAAAATACTGATCAGCGACAAGTGATCTCCCAAGACCAAAAAAATCAATCCAGCCTTCTTTTAGCAAATTATTTATTCTTTCTGGGTTACCCATTCTTCCATCAACAATAATGGGTAAATCTATCAGGCTTTTGAGTTTTTTAAATGACTCTATTTGTTTATCTGTAGATGTTGATGCATAACTGTAATACCACAGTGGTGTATCACACGCATTACCAAGCCCAGCATGAACGGCTTTTACACCGTACTGTTTAGCTAGATTAATTAATGCTACATTATCTTGCTCATCTATACCACCTTCTACAAATTCATTAGCAGAAACTCTTAAAATTAAATCTAAACCATCACTAAATTTGGCTACTTGTTCAAACACTTCTTTGGCAAAAAGCAATTTATCTTTGCCGTATTCATCCTTTCGCTTATTGGTTCGCTCTTTTAAAAATTGTGCAATTAAATAGCCCATACCACCTTGAATTTCTATTGCATCAAAACCTGCTTTTTTGGCTCTTGCTGTTGCTTTTCCAAATGCTTCGACAATTTCCTTAATCTGATCTTTTGTAAGTTCTTTGGGTGTTTGCATAGTAGATGGACACATAATTGCACTAGGTGATAAAACAACGCCATCGCTTGCTTTGGGGTTTGCTGCTCTGCCTGCATGATTTAAGTTTATGCAAGCCAAAGAGCCATTGTCGTGAATGGTTTTTGTTATTTGAAAAAGTTCATCTATACAATAATCACTGTCAATGCAGAGTTGTTTTGGGTGTTCCTTGCCACTTTTTAATACAGCTGTTGGCTCGATGATAATTAAAGCAACTCCACCTTTGGCTAAATTAGTATAATAATTAATGTGCCTTTGATTTACATGAGAATCAAGATCTGCATAAGCAGTTTTTACAGGTGCAGCAATAAATGGGTTTTTTAAATGAAGCGAACCTATACTTTTACCTTCTAACTTCATATCAACCTCCTTTTTTTTAAAATTATACCAAAAAACTATACTAGTCAATATATGACTAAAGAAAATTTAAAAAACTACCAATAAAGCATCTTGACAATTTTCCAAAACTGAATATTTTTGAATTTGTGAGTGCAAGAAAAATTTTTATTTTAATACTGGTTTTGCTTTTAGTATTAATTGGCTACAAGATATATACTCATTTATCTTACCAATACAAAGTAAAAAAAGCTTTGGAGTTGCTAAAAAACCAGCCTGTAATTGATATCTACTCTCCAGTTAAGCCTATTGTGGTAAGAAAAATCTAGATCATCTTGTGCGGATCCAGGATTTCTTCTACTTGCTCTTTGGTTAATATGCCTTTTGCTAAAACAACTTCTTTTATCGTTTTATTTTCAAGGTAGGCTTCATGAGCAATTGCAGCTGCTG
The DNA here is from genome assembly GCF_002119425.1 of Desulfurella amilsii. NCBI lineage: Bacteria > Pseudomonadati > Campylobacterota > Desulfurellia > Desulfurellales > Desulfurellaceae > Desulfurella > Desulfurella amilsii. The sequence continues at coordinate 886,627 of NZ_MDSU01000018.1, forward strand.
CATCGTAGCCAATAATTAGAGCCAAAGGCGTAACAAGTGCTAAAGAGTTTTCAACAAAACTATTTATGCGCTCTTTATTTGCCCTAAGCGGCATAATACATTTCTCACTAAAATCATTAATAACATTTGACATTATATTTATAGCTTCATTTATATGGTAGATAATAGCTGGCATCATTACATTTAATTCCAACACACCAGCTTGAGCACACAGGTTAATTATCTGGGTATAGCCAATTACACTATAGGATACCTGCAAAACTGATTCTGGTATAACCGGGTTAACTTTACCAGGCATTATAGAACTACCAGGCTGTAAATCCTTCAATATTAACTCACCGATACCACAACGCGGTCCACATGATAAAAACCTAATATCGCTTGCGATTTTAATCATGCTTGATGCTAGCGTAGATAAACTTGATGCAAAAAAATTAACAGAATCTTTTGATGCAATTGCTTCAAATAAATTTGGTGAGTGCTTATATGCAACATTGGTAAGCTGGGATATTTTTTCTATAGCTAACTTCGCAAACCCTTTTGGGGCATTTAAGCCGGTGCCTATTGCCGTTGCCCCCAAAGCAAGCTCTCTTAATCCAGTGAGACTAAATTCAATGCGTTTTTTATTATTTATAATTTGAGTTTTGTAAGCGCCAAATTCATCAGATAATCGCATAGGCACAGCATCTTGCATATGCGTCCTACCAATTTTTACTATATTGTAAAATTCTTTTTCTTTATGCTCCAGTGATTCTTCCAAATTATTCAAAGCGGGCAATAATTTTTCACTTGCAAGCTTTACTATCATTATGTGCATAGCGGTTGGTATTGTGTCATTGCTTGATTGGCCTTTATTAACATCATTGTTTGGGTGAATTAGCTTTTGTCCTTTTTGTCCACCTAAGATCTCAACTGCTCTATTTGCTATCACCTCGTTAGTATTCATATTGGTCGAAGTGCCAGAACCTGTTTGGTAAACATCCACGGGAAACTGATCATCAAATTTATGATCTAAAATTTCTTCACAAGCTTGTATAATCGCATTGGCTTTTGTTTCTTCAAGAAGCCCAAGCTCCTTATTTGCCTGCGCACAAGCAAGCTTCACAATTGCCAAAGCATAGATAAAATCTAAAGGCATGGGTTTTTTTGATACCTGGAAATTTTCTATGGCTCTTTGCGTTTGTGCACCCCAATATGCCTGGTCTTTCACCAATATATCTCCCATAGAATCTGTTTCTTTTCTCATAAAAGCCTCCTTATATTTTATTAATATATTGCATAATTTTTTTTAATTCAAGTGAAAAAAATCAATAAATGTTTCAATTTTTTGTAATTATGTTAAACTTTGTGTATAATTTTTTTGTGTTTGAGACAGTGCAAATTGTTGACCAAGCTTATAGAGGATATGGATTTTCATATTTAAAAAACAAAATCATATTTATACCATTTACTATCCAGGGAGAAAAAGTAAAAATAAAGATAACTAAAGAAAAGAAGGATTATATTTTAGGAGAAGTTGTAACAATTATTGAAGATTCAAAAAATAGAAAAAAGCCGTTTTGCAAGTATTTTGGCATATGTGGTGGATGTCATTACCAGCATATTCACTACAGCGAGCAACTCAATATAAAGTCGCAAATTTTAAAAAACATACTAAAACGCATAGGCAATATTACAGCTGAAAATGTCAATGTAATAAAAACTAAACAAACTTTTTATAGACACAGGGTTAAATTCCAAAAAAAAGATGAAAAAATAGGATTTTTTAAGCAGAACTCAAATGATTTTTTAGAAATAGACTTTTGTCCGATTCTTGAAAAACAAATCAATCATTACATAAAAAACCACAAAGAAAGTAATATAGAAATCGATAGCTTTTCAAAATTAACAACAAAAAAGGGTGACACGCTTAAACTGGATTTGTCCTTTATAGCGCAAGATACCTACCTTGAGTATGAAATGGGCTCTTTCACACAGGTAAACTTACATGCAAACAAAGAACTTGTTAATATTGTCACAAGTTTGGTCGATAATGATAATGTGCTTGAAGCATTTTGTGGTATTGGAAATTTCACGATTCCATTGGGCTTATTTGGCCACTCTGTTGATGCTTTTGAGATTGATAAAATTGCTATAAAAAAGCTTCAACAAAATGCACAAAGACTATCGCTTAAAATAAATGCTAATCGATGCGACCTAAATAAACCATTGCATTACAAAAAACCCATTGGTACAATTATTCTGGACCCTCCACGAAGTGGCAGCCCAAGTTTAATGAATTTTATTAATGAAAAAAAACCAAAAAAAATCATATATGTTTCATGTGAACCACCAACACTTGCAAGAGATATTTCAATGCTTAAGAACTACTCGCTTGAAAAGATTTTTTTGGTAGATATGTTTGCAAACACGTACCATTTTGAAACTGTCGCGGTTTTATCTCTAAATAAGTAAGTAATTTAAATAAATAAATCATTCTTGATATTGAACTCAAAAATAATAAACTTCGAATAAGATTTTTAAAAGGGAGGTTTTATGCAACAAAGAGGTTATTGGGGAACGTTGATTGGTGGTTTTCTTGTTGGTACCACGCTTTTTATTTTTTATTATGTATCTGGTGCAGGTTTTGGTGCAAGTGGAGGTTTTTCACAGTTATCAAGCTTCATTATAGCTTTGTTTTCTAAATCCTATATTGCTTCAAATGGTTATACAGCAAGCAGTTTAGGGGATCATGGTGTCACTCACATTTTATACAACCGTATATTTTTCATTGATATTGGCATATTTATCGGAGGTTTTGTAAGCGCACTCATAGGTGGTAGGTTAAGATTTTCTACAGACAAAGGCTCTAGCACATCGACGTCATATAGATATGCAATGGCTTTCTTTGGGGGCATCTTAATTGCGTACTCCACAAGGTACGCAAGGGGCTGCACAAGTGGCCAAGGCTTAGCTGGAGCAGGGGCTTTTTCAGTGGGTGGTTGGTTATTTTTATTTTGCGTATTTGCCGGCGTTTATCTAACTGCAAGATTATTTAGGAGGCAATGGTTATGAGTGCTCCACTTTATATAAACGGTGTTATTTCTGGCCATGCAAATATGCTTTTTTCAATATTTGGTGGATTTTTGTTTGGCTTTTTTTTAGAAGCAACAGGCTTTGCTTCTGGAAAAAATATTACAGACGAATTTTATTTTAGAAACAACCGCGTTATACAAATGATGATTTCAGCTATATTAACGTCCACATTGTGGTTTTTAATATTTAGCTCACTAGGACTTATCCAAATACCAAGTATCTGGACGCCAAATTTATATTTGTGGCCATATATATTTGGAGGGTTGCTCTTTGGCGTGGGCATGGCAATGAGCGGTTATTGCCCTGGAACATCAGTAGCAGCTATCGCAAGTGGCAAAAAAGACGCTATGGTATTTGGGCTAGGCATGCTTGTCGGTATGGCTATATTTATATTTGGATTTCCTTTTGAAAAAGACTTTTATGTTTCAAGTAATTTAGGTCAAGTCTACTGGCATACACTATTTAACGCAAACACTGTAATTTCATTTATCATAACGTTGGCAATAGGCGGTTTTTTTATGGGTTTTATGCAATATATTGTATCTTATGTAAATAAAAACCGCACAGAATCAAAAGAGTACTCCATGCAATACTTAATTGGAGTCTTAGCACTAATTTTTGTTATTTTAGTTACGGTGTTGCTAAAAACACTACTGCCTGCGAGCTAAAAAAAAGGGAGGGCCTCTCCCTTTTTTTTTTAAAAAATTGCATTTACAAAAAATTGGTTTATTATAAAATTTATGAAATTTTTTTTAATCATTATTATATTCTCCTTATTATTTAGTATAAATTCGCACTCAAAAGAGGCTTCAAATGGGCAAATCCTTTATAACCAAGCTATTGAGCTTCTAAAAAAAGGTGATTATAAAAGTGCATTTATATATTTTTCTGGTTCGTGCTACAATAATTACCTGCCAGGGTGCGATATGATGGGGTTAGTTGAGTACAAAATCGACAAAAACAAAGGCGAACAAATATGCAAACAATGGGTGGGTGAGTTATCAAAAAGCAAAGATAAAAATGACAAGATACATTTAAAGCAAGTATTAAAGTATTACATTGACGCATTTAAATATCTCGGCAATAAAGATCTATCAGGCTACTTTGAAAAAATGTACAATAAAATATTTTTACGTGTTCAAATAGAAAAAGTAAACCCAAAAGATAACAACTAATACTGTTTTGTTTTTAAGTATTTTTGTGATAAAATTTTATCCATGAATTACTATGGCGTATTATTCAACATCGCTTTAAGCAAAAGCTTTATCTACAAAAGCAATCAAGATATTCAAATTGGCACAAGAGTATTGGTAGATTTTCATAACAGAAAAAAAGTGGGTATTGTTTTTGAAAAAATACCCCAAACAGACGTATCTGAAATAAAAGATGTTATATCTATACTTGATGATAAACCCATAATCAGTCAAGAATTAATAAAAACTATAAATTTTGCAAGCTATTACTATTTATGCCCCAAAGGGCTTATTTTAAAAAATGCCCTACCCTCAAAAGTTTTTTTGCAAGAACCGGTTGATTTTGAAAATAACATAAAAACCCAAATGAATCATGAAAAATTCTTCAAACTCAATGATGAACAAAAAAACATATACAAATCGATAAAATTAGAAAAATTTAGCGTCAATTTAATCTTTGGCATTACAGGCTCTGGCAAAACAGAAATCTTTTTACATTTAATAAGGGGCGTTATAAAAGATGGTAAAAATGCGATTGTGCTTGTACCTGAGATCTCACTTACAAACCAGTACAAAAGGATTTTTGAAGAAAAATTTCTCGATACAGTTGGACTATTTCACTCTCAATTAACTCCAAAGCAAAAGTTTATTGAGTGGAGTTTATTTAGAAATCAAGAAAAAAGGGTATTGCTGGGCACTCGCTCAGCTGCTTTTGTCGATTTATCAAATACAGGCTTAATTGTTGTAGATGAAGAAAACGATGATTCATATAAACAGGAAAACACTCCATCTTATAATGCTAAAGACTTGTTAATATACAGGGCGAAACAGCTAAACATTCCAGTAATACTATCAAGTGCAACACCCACGGTTGAAACTTACTATAAAGCAGCGATAACAAAAAAATTCAACCTATTTAAGCTGCAAAATCGTGTAAACAACTGCCAGCTACCTACAATTGAATTTGCAAAACCATACAATACGCTTTTAAGTACCCAATCAATAGAAGCTATAAAAAATTCTCTTTTAAATAACCAAACTTGTGCAATTCTGGTTAATAGACGCGGTTTTGCGCACTTTTTGGTTTGTAGTGATTGCGGGTATATTTTTAGATGTCCAAACTGCAATGTTTCGCTTGTTTATCATAAAAAAACAAAAGACCTAAAATGCCATTTTTGTGAGTCAAGTTTTGATATTCCAAAACAATGTCCGCATTGTTCAAGCTACAATATAAAAGATGTAGGTACAGGAACTCAGAAAATGGAAGAATTTTTACGCAAAAATTTTGGCAATATAAATATTGAGCGTCTGGATAGAGACACTGCTTCATCAAAAAAAAATACTTACAATATAGTTTCAAGTCTAATCGATGGTAAAATTGATATCATCGTTGGCACAAGCATGATATCAAAAGGTTACGACATAGAAAAAATAAAGCTTGTAATTATCTCCAACATTGAATCTATTTTTGCTTTACCAGATTTTAGAGTTGATGAAAAAGCCCTATCGCTTATTATACAAACAGCTGGCAGGAGCGGCCGGAAAGAACAAGGTAGGGTCATTATCGAGTCAAAACTACCACCTAGGTTAGAATGTTTTGTTGAAAACAACGATTACGAGGGCTTTTTGAATGAAGAAATAAAAATCAGAAGATCGCTAGACTACCCACCATTTTCGCATTTAATCAGAATTATTTCTCAAAACCCAAGTGAACAAGTTGCAAAGCAAAATATACAAAAATGCGCAAGAATCTTAAAAAATGGCAATATTAACTTTCTTGGACCAACAAAATGCCCTATTGATAAGATAAAAAATAAATACAGGTACCACATTATTATCAAATCAAACGATATATTTAAAACACTTGATTTTATAGCAAATAATCTTTACGAGAAAAATTTAAACTTTGATGTTGACCCAATCTCTTTTTTTTAATATAATGTATTTTAAGTTTAAATAGTAAAGGGGTGATCTATTTGCCAGGTATCTATGTAAGGGACAACGAATCTTTTGAAGAAGCCTTTAAGCGATTCAAAAAACAGTGTGAGCGCGCAGGTATTCTCTCTGAAATAAAAAAAAGAGAACACTATGAAAAGCCCAGCGAAAAGAAAAAGAAAAAAGCGCTAGCCGCTCGTAAAAAGGCTCTTAAGAAAAAAAGGCTCGGCGAGAGAAAAAAATAAACTCCTCATCTTGAGGAGTTTATTTGGCTTATGAATAATTTTTTATTTAATTATTTTGCGACAAAAATAAAAAAAAATATTTTGGGCCAAAAGATTACTCATGTAGGCGCTAGTCTTAATACTATCGTGTTAAATACAGACAATGGTTTATCGATTTTTTTTAAATTAGACTCGCCGAGTGCTTTATTCTTTGGCAATTACAAACTTGAAAGGACTCAAAACACTTTTGCGGTCAGTCTACAAAAAAAAATAAATAAACTTAAAATTATTGACATAGATTTTAGAGGTCTTGAGCGTGTTTTAATTTTACATTTATTAGACAAAAGGTTGGATATTGAGCACCATTATTATTTGATATTTGAGATAACAGGCAGAAATGGCAATCTTATACTATGCGATGCAAATCAAAAAATAATAGAAACCTACCGATTAATCGAAAGCAGACAAATCCTTCCAAATAGAATTTACAAACAACCAAACAAGATGCTTGATATTACTATAGATGATATTAATGTTTTAAAAAAGGCCCTTCATAAAATTAACATTTTAGGTATAGATAACTTTACTAAAAAATTTGTAACACAGGAAAATATAGAGAGTTTTGTTGAAGTTGCAAAAAAACCTTATGAAAAACTATTTAGGTATGTTGTCAATACAAAGCACATCGTGTGCCCATTTTTGTTTGATTTTGGTTTAGATATATCTAATATAGATGAAAAAGACCTTTTTAGCGAAATTTTTATGCAAAATACACAAACGAGTTTAAACAATACAAAAATTATTAACCTAATTAACAAAAAAATAAATAAATCAAACGACAAAATTGAAAAAATACAAATTGATATACAAAAAGCTCAAGATGCTGACAAAATGAAACTGTATGCCGATACACTTTTAGAAAATATTGCTTCCATTAAATTACATAACGATTTAGTTCGTCTAAAACTAACTGGCTCTACAAACATAATAGCAATACCAATTAATCCCAAAAAAACAATTCAAGATAACATAAATGTTTATTATAAGCTTTACAAAAAGTACAAAAACGCCAAAAATATACTAAAGTCTATATTAAATCAAACAAAACAAGAACAAGCTACGTTACTGCAAATTAAAGAGCAGTTATTAAATAATCAGATTGATCCAAAAGATGCTAAGCTTTTGTTTAATAAAAAAACCAATCAAAAAGTTATATCTACCGATGCTGTATCCTATGAGCGTTTCAATATTCTTGGTTTTGATGTTTACATAGGTAAAAACGCAAAAGGCAATGATTTGATTCTAAAAAATGCCTCTAAAGAAGACATATGGATGCACCCAAAAAGCATACCAGGTCCGCATTTAATATTAAAAAACCCAAAACGATTGCAACAGATAGATAAAAACCTCCTAGAGCAATGCGCTAAAAAAATTAGAGAAAAATTAGGCACAAATGATAAAATTGAGGTGGATTACACATTTGTGAAGTTTGTGAAAAAGCCAAAAGGTTTTAAGAAAGGGCGCGTTATTTATTCTAATTTTAAAACTGTTATGGTAGGCTAATGGCAGATATTGTTTTTGGCATCTTTATTTTAGGACTCTTGATATTGGGTTACCTGCATGGCTTCATAAAGGAATTTTTTAAACTAGTAGCTGTAATTTTAGGTTTGTACTTATCTGTAATATATCACAGTGTTATCATAGTTCCTATAGAAAAAGCACTGAATGTATCGTATATGTTTGCAAGTTTAATAAGCTTTATTGTGATGTTTATTATTATATATACGCTGATAAGCCTCATTAGTTTTTTGAGTCAAAGCGCTTCAAGAAAAATGAAACTTACAGGCATAGATAGGATACTTGGCGCACTTTTTGGTCTTTTTAAAGCTATCTTTTTAGTAGCTATACTATCCATAGTCTTAAGAAGTTTGCCTGTTTTGAACCGCATCTCAAACGAACTTATGCAAAAATCTACTATCTATAAAACAATTTGTATATCAACACAAAATTTAAAACTTCAAAAAGATATAACAAGGAGTATAAAATGAGAGATACTTTTTACTTAAAAAAGAAAAAGAAAAAAGGCCTTGGTTCAAAATTATTATTTATTCTTATAGTCTTGGTTTGTGTGTATGCAGTTTATCACTACACGCCGTTTTTTGTAAAAAACCCCATACAAGTTAATGTAATCTACCCAAATAAGTATTTTAGCTCTGACAAAAGCTTGGATATTACTATTAGGGATTCGAAATACCCATTAAAAGAAGTCAATATTTATGCATATGCCATGAATACGAAAATTTCTCTATACGATAAAATATTTGAAAACAAAGATACATATAATTTTCCATTAAAATTTAAACTAAGCCAAAAGCTCCCTGAGGGCCCAGCAAAATTTGTAATCGAGGTAATAGATTATTCACACAATAATTTCTCGCTTGGTTTTAAAAAGAAAATCGAAAAACAAGTTACAGTGTATAACCATTATCCTAAGGTTATTTTGCTTAATGATGCAGCTAATATTCTAGAAGGCGGCTCAGCGGTTGTGTTGTTTTATGCAAATGACAAAATTGGTCTAAAAAATGTTTATCTGCAGGTCAAATATGCACAAGGTAAAATTGCAAAGTTTAGGTGCTTTAATGCTGACAAATTAACAAACCACCCATATACCTACATTGCTTTTTTTACATACCCATTTTGCGCTCAAAAAAACTGGGATACATCGATTGTATCCCAAAACAATGCTGGAAATGAAATTTTTGTTCATGTACCGGTATATTATGAATCTTTTAAAAATAAAAAAACTGATGTCAATGTAGATACGCACTTTATTGAAACAAAAGTCTATAGAATACTAGAGCAAGAGCATATTGATTTTAATAAACAAGATCCAGCAAAAGCTTTTGATTTAGTTATAAACAAAGTAGAAAGACAAAACAATGAGCAAATTGCTAAAATAGCAAATTCTGTCCATACAGACCAAATATTGTTTAAAGGAGCTTTTTTACAATTACCCTCTTCTGCGGTTATGGCGTATTTTGGAGATTACAGAACATTTTATTATAATCACAAGCCTTTGACGGATGAATACCACATGGGCGTTGATTTTGCTAGCATTTCACATGCAAAAGTACCGGCGGCAAACTCAGGCATTGTAGTATATACTGGTCGCATTGGCGTTTATGGCAATTGTATTTTAATAGATCACGGCCTCGGCGTATTTAGCCTATATGGTCATTTAGAGGATTTTTTAGTTAAAAAAGGCGATTTTGTCCAAAAAGGTCAAATAATTGCCCATACAGATACAACAGGCCTTGCAGTGGGGGATCATTTGCATTTTGGCATGTTAATTGATGGTTATTATGTAAACCCCATAGAATGGCTGGATGGATCATGGATAAGAAACAATATAGAAAGAAAAATTATTGATGCCAAAAAAAGAGCCGATATGCTAAAATACTACACTCAATAAATTGGCTAACATAGACCCTACAAAAGGCCCCATTATAAAGAGTCTCGTAGCGCTTTCTATTCCAATGATAATAGAAAGCAACCTGCAAACTGTTTTTAATCTTGTCGATACATTTTTTGTTTCTAAAATTAGTTACAGCGCAATAGGTGCTTTAGTGTCTTCAAGTATGCTATTGATGTTAATATCTACTTTGACGATAGGTATTTCTATAGCCTCATCAATCTTTTTTACACAAAGCTGGGGGGCAAAAAACTACAAGAGGGCAAGTATTGTTTACTCTAATGCTTTAATTGTGATGGTGGCATTCTCGATTGCGTCAATTATGCTTTATCCTTTTTTGGATAATATATTGAGTCTTCTTGGTTTAAAAGATTCTACATTAGTTTTTGCAAAAGAATTTTTAAGCGTTTCGATCTTGGGGCTTCCAATATCATTTGCATTCGGATTAAACAGCTCAACGCTAAAAAGCATGTCTTTGCCAAACAAAACACTTATTATAATGCTTGTGGCAACTATTATCAACATAGCGCTTGATCCTTTATTTATATTTGTTTTAAAAATGGGCGTAAAAGGCGCAGCACTTGCAACAATATGCTCTATGTTTGTAGGTATATTGTTGCAAATTTATGTTATCTCAAAAACAAAATTAAGGTTCAGATTAAATATTAACATACAATTGATTAAACAGCTTTTAAGCAAAAGTATATTTGCTTCATTTCACTTGATGATAAGGATTTTAAGCATGATTTTAATTATAAAAATTATAGCTATACATTCACAGGTTGCAATATCAAGCTATAGCATTGTAACGCGCATTTATCAGATTTTATTATTTATGATTTTTGGGATATCAAATGCAGCAGCTGTCATTGTTGGTCAAAATATTGGCTCAAAAAACTGGTCATTTGTTAAAGAAGGTGTTGAAAAATCACTTTTATTTGGTACAGCTTTTATAAGCTTTTTGGATATTTTATTGTTTTTATTCTCTGGTAGCATAATAGGGATTTTTACTTCACAAAACCAATGTTTTGAAATATCAAAAAACGCTATGGTATACTTTGCTTTAAGTTACCCGTTTTTTGCTATGGGTTCAATTGCAAACCGTATCACAATGGCTTGTGGCAATACTTTTCTGCCAAGTATAATGAATTTTTTTAGCCTCTTTTTGTTTCAACTACCGCTTGCTTACTTTTTATCTATATATATTTCATTAAATGGTGTATGGCTTTCAATACTTTTAGCCAATATTTTAAACTTTTTACTTAACATAATTATCCTTAAATACAATTTATCAAAATTATCCGTGGATTATAAATTTTTAATGATGTTTACTGGCCAAAGAAACGCTTAAAAATATTTTTTTCTTGGCTAGACAAAGGCGACTGACTCATCTCTTTTGCAAATTCTTCCATAAGCTCTCTTTGTTTTGGGGTTAATCTTTTTGGTATCTCAACATTTATGTTTATGATTTGACTACCTTTAGCGCCTTCAACTTCTACACCATCGCCCTTTAACACAACTTGAGAACCACTTTGCGTACCAGGCTCAATTGAAATCTTCTTTTTACCCCAAATAGTATCTACTTCTATTTCATCACCCAACACTGCTTGTGGTATAGAAATATTCAAATCAAGATAAATATTTAAGCCCTCTCGCCTAAACACTTCATCAGGCAAAACTTTGAAATATATTATCAAATCGCCTCTAACTCTATCTGCACTTTCGTGGCCTCTAGAAGAGATCCTGATCGCATAACCATTATCTATGCCACGCGGAACATTGATTGTAATTTTTTCTTTTTCAAGAACGAAACCTTTGCCATTACACTTGTGGCATTTTTTCTTAATTATTCGGCCACTTCCACCACATTTTGGACAAACTTTACGCATTGAAATAAAAAAATTGCCATATTCTATTTGACCTGCCCCTTTACAATAAGTGCACGTCTCAAAATCTTGAGGTTTCGCACCCAAACCATTGCATTCGTCACAGACTTTTTGATAGTTTATCTCAATTTCTTTTGAAGCACCAAATATGGCTTCCTTGAAAGAAATTATGATTTGGTATTGAATGTCTTCGCCTTTTCTTTTTCGACTATAATCCCTTGAACCTCTTGAGCCAAAATTACCAAAGATGTCGCCGAATATATCGTTAACATAGGCGAAAATATCATCAAAGTTCGATGGATTAAAACCAAAATCATTCTCGTTTACATAGCCAAATTGATCATATCTTGCACGCTTTGTTTCATCTGATAATACAGCATAAGCTTCTGTAATTTCTTTAAACTTTTCTTCAGCTTGTTTGTCACCCTCATTTCGATCTGGATGATATTTAAGTGCCAATTTCCTATACGCTTTTTTAATCTCCTCTGTGCTTGCGTTCCTATCTACGCCTAGCATCGCATAATAATCTTTCTCCATCGTTTTGCTGTTCTCCCTAATAATTAAAGGTAAGGTTAAGATAGAAGCTAACTTTTCTATCTTAACCTTTGTGATTATTTAGAAATTACTTACTATCATCTTTTTCTACTTCTGCTTCAACGACGTCCTCTTCTTTCTTTGAATTATCAGTGGCAGTTTGATCTTCATTTGATGAAGACTGTTTGTAGGCTTCTTCGGCTAGTTTGTGAGCTTTGTTTATAAGTTCATTCATTTTTGTTTCTATTTCTTCTTTTGTACCAGACTCAATTGCCTTCTTTGTAGCATCAATGGCATCTTGTATTTCTTTTTTCTCACTTTCTGAAATTTTATCGCCAAAGTCATTTAAGCTTTTTTGAGTCGAGTATACTATTGAGTCAGCTTTATTTTTAACCTCAACTAATTCTTTATACTTTCTATCTTCTTCTGCATGGAGCTCAGATTCTTTTACCATCCTCTCAATTTCTTCTTGAGTTAAGCCACTTGATGCTGTTATGCGAATTATTTGCTCTTTTCCTGTTGCTTTATCTTTTGCAGACACATTAAGTATACCGTTTGCATCAATATCAAATGTAACCTCAACCTGAGGTACACCCCTTGGTGCTGGTGGTATACCCATAAGCTCAAACCTACCAAGCGTTTTGTTTTCTGCTGCCATCTCACGCTCACCTTGCAATACATGAATGGTAACAGCCGTTTGGTTATCCTCAGCTGTTGTAAAAATCTGGCTTTTCTTTGTTGGAATTGTTGTATTTCTTTGTATGATTTTTGTCATAACACCACCTAGCGTTTCTATACCTAGGCTTAATGGCGTTACATCAAGCAGCAAAACATCTTTTACTTCGCCTTTCAATACTCCACCCTGTATAGCAGCACCTATTGCAACCGCTTCATCTGGGTTTACATCTTTTCTGGGTTCTTTAGCGAAAAATTCTTTCACGACTTGCTGAATTTTAGGCATTCTTGTCATGCCGCCAACAAGTATTACATAATCTACATCATTTTGAGTTAGACTCGCATCTTTTAGGGCCAATTTGCATGGCTCTAGGGTGCGCTGTATAAGTGCCTCTACAAGTTGTTCAAATTTAGCTCTCGTAATTTTCATCACTAAGTGTTTAGGCCCTGAAGCATCCGCTGTAATAAACGGCAGGTTTACTTCTGTTTCAAGAGAGCTGGAAAGTTCGATTTTGGCTTTTTCACTTGCCTCTTTTAATCTTTGTAAAGCCATCGGGTCATTTCTTAAATCAATACCGTTTTCTTTTTTAAACTCATCGGCTAAATAATCTAACAATACTCTATCAAAATCGTCGCCGCCTAAATAAGTATCGCCATTTGTAGATTTTACTTCAAAAACACCATCGGCAATCTCTAGTATTGATATATCAAATGTGCCACCACCTAAATCGTAAACTGCAACTTTGCCTTCTTTCGCGGTATCAAGGCCAAATGCTAAAGACGATGCGGTTGGCTCATTTATTATCCTCAAAACGTTTAAACCTGCAATTGCACCTGCATCTTTTGTTGCTTTTCTTTGAGAGTCGTCAAAGTAAGCGGGCACAGTTATTACTGCCTCTGTAATTTTTTCCCCTAAGTAGCTTTCAGCATCTCTTTTTAGTTTCATCAAAACCTGTGCTGAAATTTCTTGTGGTGTATATTCTTTGCCGTTGATTTTTATTCTGCAATCGTCATTTGAACCTTCTACCATTTCATATGGAAGTTTAGATTTAGCCTCCTGAGCTTGTTTTGAACTATATCTTCTACCTATTAACCTTTTTGCAGAAAAAATCGTCTTTTTGGGATTTGTTACGGCCTGCCTTTTGGCTGCTTGGCCAACTAATATTTCCCCCTTGTCTGTGAAAGCTACAACGCTTGGTGTTGTATTTGCACCTTCAGCGTTAGGAATTACTTTTGGTTTGCCACCCTCTATGATGGCCATACAAGAGTTTGTTGTTCCAAGATCTATTCCTAAAACCTTTCCCATAATTAAACCTCCTCGTTTTTGTCTTCATTTATTTTGCCAACAGAAACTTTAGCTGGTCTAAGCAATTTATCCTTGTAAGTGTAGCCTTTTTCAAAAACCTGAACAATTTTATTAGGCTTATCTGACTCCACCGTCATTAAAGCTTCGTGTAAGTTTGGGTCAAATTCGCACTCGGTATCAATTTCTTTGATTTCATATTTTTCTAAAAGCTGTTTAAATGCTTTTATTACAAGCTCAATACCAGATCTAATAGATTCATCATTTGCACAAGCCAATTGCGCTTTTTCAAGACTGTCCAAAATGGGCAAGAAATCTCCAACCACAGATCCTTTTATAAAATCGGCAATTTCAAACTTTTCCCTTTCTGCACGCTTTCGGAAATTATCAAACTCTGCTAGCAATCTTAAGTAGGTATCTTTTTGCTTGTCTAGTTGTTCTTTTAATTCAGTTAGCTCATCTTTTGGTTCTTGCTGAGTTTGATTCTCATCTGTTTTATAATCATTTTCTGTATTTTGCGCGTTTTGGTTTATTTGTATAGTTTCATCAATATTGTCATCTTGATTATTCATTTTTACCTCCCCTGTTTAAGCAGTTTCTCTATTTTTTTGCTCAAAAAATCCAATGTATAAATAACATTTTCATAGTCTAAGTTCATAGGTCCAAGCACACTTACAAAACCTAACTTAACATTGTCCAAATAATAAGGTTGGGCAATTAAACTCATGCCTTTTAATTTTTCATTTGGTATATCGTGTCCGATAAGTATCTTTTCGTCATTTTTTAAAATTAAATCAACAATTTCAGAGACATACTTTCTTTTTTCAATAACATCAAGTATCTTATTCAATTGTTCATAATCTTCATAAAACTCTTTTTCTTTTAAAAGATTTTGAACACCCGAAAAATACAAATCTTTACTTTTTTCTTTTAATTTTTTAAATATCAAATCGCATTCTTTTCTACTGCGTGATAATGAATTTTGTAAATCCTCCTGAATTTTCTCCAACTCCCACCCTATGTAATTTTCTTTCAAAAATTGAGCTATATCGTTTAGTTCGCTTTGCGAGTAATCCTTTGTGGACCCTATTATTTTTGTCTCTACAATATATGGTTCGGCAATGACAGCGCATAGTAATTTATTTGAGCCAATTTTGATTAAACTCATATCTTTTAATTTAAGCTTAAATATATTGGGTAAGCTTACCATTGATATCAATCCGCACGAATTAGATAAAATATTGGATATATCTGCTACAAAATCCCCAATAGTACTCAAGTTAATCCTATCAATTCGTTTTAATTTGGGCTTAACACTTTCCTTTTTGTTTTCCAAAAGATACTGAACATAAACTTTATAGCCAATCTCCGTTGGAATTTTGCCGCTTGATATGTAAGAGTGCTTTAGATAGCCCGACTCTTCTAAATCAGACATTATGTTTCTCATTGTAGCAGCAGAAAAGGGTAGATTGTATCTTTTTATTAAAATCCTAGAGCCTACCGCTTCTTTATAGTTTATAAAATTTTCTACAACTATATTTAAAACTGTCAAATACCTTTCATCCAACTCTGTCATCATTAGCAATCACCACTCTTACCTGCTAACAAGATATTCTAATTTTATTTTTTGTCAAGCCCTATCAAGTCTAAATCTAATTAAACGGGCTCTATTTTAAAATATCTTTCGGATTGATAAATCTCTAAAAATTGTTATATTTAGAAAAAAAGGAGTATGCTATGGAAAAACAAGTTTTTGTGGAAGGTTTCAAGATAGTATATGAAATAGAAAACCCTTCTCAAGCAAAGACAATTGTCTTTATACATGGGTCTGGTGCTACAAAGCTCACTTGGAAACATCAACTGCAAGCTCTGCTACCTAATTACACAAAAATTGCTCTTGATTTAATTGGTCATGGTGAGTCTAAAGGAAATGGTTACTCTTCCATTAAGGATTATGTCGAATTTATTAAGTCATTTATTGAAACTTTAGGTTTAAAAAATCTTGTGCTTTGCGGGCATTCCATGGGTGGGGCAATTGTTCAATTATTTAGCCTTGAATACCCTTCATTAATAGATGCAGTTATAATAGCTGGAAGCGGAGCAAAGCTCAAAGTTAACCAAGATATATTAGATGCAACGCTGAAAAGTTTGAACTATGGTTCGCAGTGGGCTTACTGTGAACATACCAAAAAAAAGCTGATTGATCAGGCAGAAAGCGATTTTTACCAAACCGATAAAATGGTCAGGTACAATGACTTTCTGGCATGCAATAGCTTTGATATAATGCAAAAGGTTATGCAAATTCAAAAACCAGCGCTAATTATTGTAGGTTCTTGCGATAAATTAACGCCAATGAAGTATGCTCAATACCTTAAAGACAGTATTGGACAGTCCAAACTAATAATTATACAAAATGCGGGCCATATGTCTATGTGGGAGCAACCCGATGATTTCAATCGAGCTATTTGCGACTTTTTACAATAATTTGCATTTTTTGTAATTTTCTGTATAATAGGTGCTTAATTTATACAAGGGGGAAATATGAGTGAAAAATTAAAAGGCGCAGAAATCTTTATCGAGTGCCTTAAAAAAGAAGGCGTCAAACATTTGTTTGGGATACCAGGTGGAGCAATCATTGACTTGCACGACGCTATTTACAAACAAAAAGACATAGAATTTATACTAACAAGGCATGAGCAAGGCGCTGTGCATATGGCAGATGGCTATGCACGAAGCACAGGCAAAGTTGGCGTTAGCTTAGTAACAAGTGGCCCTGGCGCAACAAATGCAGTAACCGGTATTGCAACAGCTTATATGGATTCTATCCCGCTTGTAGTTTTTACTGGACAGGTACCCACGCACTTAATAGGCAATGATGCTTTTCAGGAAGTGGATATAGTAGGCATCACAAGGTCTTGCACAAAGCACAATTTTTTAGTAAAAGATGTAAAAGATCTGGCTTACACAATAAAAAAAGCCTTTTATATAGCAAAAACAGGCAGACCTGGACCGGTTTTAGTTGATATACCAAAAGATGTTCAAACAGCTATGTATGAATTTGAGTATCCAGATGCAATACACCTAAGAAGCTATAACCCAACCTACCATGGCAACCCAAAGCAAATAAAAAAGGTGGCGAAGGTTATTGAGCAAGCAGAAAGACCTCTGTTGTATATTGGCGGTGGTGTTATAACTTCAAATGCACACAAAGAGGTATTGGAACTTGCCGAAAGATTGCAAATACCTGTCTTTATGACACTTATGGGTATTGGAGCTTTTCCTGGAGATCATTCACTAAGCCTTGGTATGGCTGGTATGCATGGTACTTATAAGGCTAACATGGCTATACAGTACTGCGATTTGTTAATTTCTATTGGCGCAAGGTTTGACGATAGGATTACCGGCAAAGTATCTGAGTTTGCACCAAATGCACAAATAATCCACATAGACATTGACCCCACAAGCATAAGCAAAAACATTCAGGTAGATTATCCTATTGTTGGGGATACGAAACTTGTTTTAAAAGAACTCTTATCAACGCTTAAAGATAACAATAAAATTGACCAAAATAGAGAAAAATGGTTGGATCTAATAAAGAAATGGGATAGTGAGCACCCCCTTTCATTTGAAGATTCAGATAAGATTATTAAACCTCAGTATGTTATAAAATTGTTAAATAAGCTAACAAAAGAAATAGATCCAATAGTCTCAACAGAAGTAGGCCAACACCAGATGTGGGCAGCCCAATTCTACAGTTTCAATAAACCAAGGAGATTTTTGACTTCTGGAGGCCTTGGCACAATGGGTTTTGGATTTCCAGCGGGCATCGGTGCAAGCTTTGCAAACCCAGACAAACAGGTATTTGTTATAGCAGGCGATGGTTCATTCCAGATGAACGAACAAGAATTAGCGGTTCTTGCAACATACAGGCTACAAACAAAAGTAATTATTTTAAACAATTCGTATTTAGGTATGGTTAGACAGTGGCAACAATTATTCTATGGCAGAAGATATGCAAATACCAATATTGAAGTTCAACCAGACTTTATAAAATTATCAGAAAGCTACGGCATAGGTGCAAAAAGAGTAGAAGACAAAAAAGATGTTGAGCAAGCACTAATCGAGATGATAGATTACAAAGGTCCATATATACTGGATATAAAAATTGAAAGAGAAGAGAATGTTTATCCTATGGTGCCAGGTGGAGCTCCACTTAGTGATATGATTTTAACTTAGGGGGAAAAATGAAAAGGATATTTTCTGTTATAGTAGAAAATGAAGCGGGCGTTTTATCGCGTATATCGAATCTCTTTAGTGCAAGAGGCTACAACATAGAAAGCCTTAACGTAGCGCCCATTAATGAGCTTAATCTATCAAGAATGACAATAGTAACAGAAGGCGACTTTAACATTTTAGAACAAATTGGCAAACAACTTAACAAACTCATTGATACAATAAAAGTAATTGAGTACGGCGATGATATGCCATATGTGGAAAGAGAGATGGCCCTAATAAAAATGCATACAGATTCTTCAACAAGGGCTGAAATTTTGCGCATAGTTGATATTTTTAGAGGGAAGATAGTTGACGTATCTCAAAATTCATATACAATAGAAGTAACTGGTAGCTCTGAAAAAATCAACGCGATATTAAATTTACTTGAGCCGTTAGGTATTAAAGAAATCGCAAGGACAGGAAAGGTTGCAATGTCAAGAGAATCAAAACAATAACATTTAGGAGGGATACATGTTAAACGTTTATTACGACAAAGATGCGGATTTATCTTTAATAAAATCCAAAAAAGTTGCTATTATAGGTTATGGATCGCAAGGTTATGCTCACTCTCATAACCTAAAGGACTCTGGTTGCGATGTGGTTGTAGGGTTAAAACAAGGCTCAAAAAGCTGGCAAAAGGCTGTAAATAATGGTCATAAAGTATTGCCAACAGCTGAGGCTTGCAAGTGGGCAGATGTTATTATGATATTAACGCCAGATGAAACTCAAAGCCAGTTATATAAAAGCGAAATTGAGGCAAACTTAAAAGAAGGCAACTATCTTGCGTTTGCTCATGGTTTTAATATCCATTACGGTCAAATTATACCACCAAGTAATATCAATGTCATGATGATTGCACCAAAGGGTCCTGGTCATTTGGTTAGAAGGGAGTACGAAAAAGGCATGGGTGTACCAATGCTTATTTCTGCTTATCAAGATTACTCTGGCAACACGCTTGCAATGTCACTGTCTTATGCTTGCGCAAATGGTGGCGGACGAGCTGGTGTTATACAAACAACCTTTAAAGATGAAACAGAAACGGATCTTTTTGGCGAGCAAGCAGTTCTTTGCGGTGGCTTAACCGCGCTTGTTAAAGCAGGTTTTGAAACCCTAGTTGAAGCTGGATATCCTCCAGAAATGGCTTATTTTGAAACCTTCCATGAAATGAAACTAATCGTTGATTTGATGTATGAAGGTGGCATCTCAGACATGAGGTATTCGATATCAAATACGGCAAAATACGGAGATGTTACAAGAGGGCCAATTGTAGTAGATGAGAATACAAAACAAAGAATGAAAAATATATTAAAACAGATTCAGGATGGCAGTTTTGCAAAAGAATGGATACTGGAAAACCAGTGTAATAGGCCAGTTTTTAATGCACTTCTCAAAAAAGATGAAAATCACGAAATAGAAATAGTAGGCAAAAAACTAAGAGCAATGATGCCCTGGATTGCAGCACAAAAATCCGTTAACAGAGACAAAAATTAATGAAAACGACAAAAAAAGATACAATCGCAAAAGAAGGCTATCCATTTATAGCCTCTTTTGCTCTTACCTCACTATTAACTAAAAACAAACTTTTAAAGGTAACACTGATCGCTGCTAGCGCATTTAGTACATACTTTTTTAGGAACCCAAAAAGGCACATCTACTACGAAGAAAACATGGTATTATCGCCTGCCGATGGTACTGTTGTTGAAATAGGCAAGGCATATGAAAGGTTTTTCTTTAAATCAGAAGCTAATAAAGTAAGCATCTTTATGTCAGTATTTAATGTGCATATCAATCTTGCTCCATTTAAAGGAGCCTGTCTGGATAAAATTTACAATAAAGGTTTATTTGTTAGCGCAAATAAACCAAAAGCTTCACTTGAAAATGAACAATGCGCCCTGCTTCTTGAAAATGAAAAGGGTCAAAAAATTGTTGTAGTGCAAATTGCTGGAATTATAGCAAGAAGGATCGTAACATACACAAAACCGCAAGACAAAGTTGAAGCAGGCGATATCATAGGCCTAATACGATTTGGATCAAGGCTGGACATTTATAGTCAACAAGAATTAAATTTAGCAGTTCACCTACACCAAAAAATAAAAGGTGGGGATTTAATAGGTTATCTATGAAACAAAAAAATGCACTTTACATTTTACCAAACCTGTTTACAACAGCCAATATGCTCTCTGGCTTCTACAGCATAATAAAGTCATATCAAGGTGACTACTTGAGTGCTGCCTGGCTTTTGGTACTGGCTGTATTGTTTGACAATTTAGACGGCAAAATCGCAAGGCTTACGCATTGCGAGAGTAAGTTTGGCGTTGAGTATGACTCATTGTCTGATCTTGTAAGTTTCGGCGTTGCCCCAGCGTTTTTGATGTACACTTTTGCTTTAAGCGACATGGGTCGCATAGGTATTATCGCTGCATCGCTATTTTTACTAACAGGTGCACTGCGTCTTGCACGCTTCAATGTGATTACGACAAAAACAATTGATTTTGTGGGTTTGCCTATACCAGGTGGAGCCATTATAATTTCAAGCATCATAATGTCTATTTTGCATTTTAATATTGATTACAAGGCTTACAAAGTATTCTTTCTCGTAAGTGTTTATGTTATCTCATTTTTGATGGTTAGTACAATAAAGTATAGAAGCTTTAAAAAAGTTAAATTAGAAGGTAAAATTTCTATTAGGTTTTTTGTTCTTATACTGCTCATTTTGTCCCTTGTAATCTATAAGCCTTATGTTTTTGTACCGTTAATCGGTATAACGTATGCGCTATCAGGACCAATAGAGTTAATAATAAAATTATTTAAAAAGAGGAGGTTTAACCATGAGCTCCAGGATAGTAAAAATATTTGACACAACACTAAGAGATGGCGAACAATCACCAGGTGCAAGTTTAAATATTGAGGAAAAAATCGCAATTGCAAAACAGCTTGAAAAATTAGGCGTTGATGTTATTGAAGCAGGATTCGCTGCAGCAAGCCCAGGGGATTTTGAAGCAATAAATACTATAGCAAAAACAATCAAAAACTCTACCATAGCTTCGCTTTCTCGAACAGTAAAGCCAGACATCGAAAAAGCGCTTGAAGCAATAAAACCAGCATCTCGCAAAAGACTACATACATTCATTGCAACAAGCCCCATACATGTAGAAAAGAAACTCAAAATGAGCTATGAGGCCGTATTGGAAGCAGCGGTAGAAGCTGTAAAATATGCAAGAAACGGATGTGAAGAAGTAGAGTTTTCGGCAGAAGATGCTACGCGCTCAGATTGGGATTATCTTTGCAAAGTGGTTGAAAGTGTCATTAATGCGGGCGCAAGCGTTGTTAATCTGCCAGATACAGTAGGATACACCACACCTGTAGAATATGCGGATCTTATAAAATACATAAAAAACAATGTGCCAAATATTGATAAAGCCGAAATTTCTGTACATTGCCACAATGATTTGGGCATGGCTGTTGCAAACTCCTTGTCTGCAGTGTTAGCTGGAGCAGACCAAATAGAGTGTACAATAAATGGCATAGGCGAACGTGCAGGTAATGCTTCATTGGAAGAAATCGTAATGGCTATTAAAATTAGAAACGATATATACAAAGTATCAACAAACATCAACACAAAAGAAATCTATCGCGCAAGTAGACTGGTAAGCAAACTAACGGGCATTGACATACAGCGCAACAAAGCCATAGTAGGCAAAAATGCCTTTGCGCATGAAGCAGGTATACATCAAGACGGCGTAATCAAAGAGAAAAGTACATACGAGATAATGAAGCCAGAAGATGTAGGTATTGACTCAAGCTCTTTAGTGCTTGGAAAACACTCTGGTAAACACGGCTTAGAAAAGAGGCTAATTGAGTTAGGCTATCAGTTAACCAAAGAACAAATAGAAGATATATTTGAAAAATTTAAAGTCCTTGCCGATAAGAAGAAAGAAGTATACGATGAAGACCTACATGCCCTTGTTGAAGATAAAATCAAATTCAGTCCATCTTTATACGAAATCGTAAGTCTGCAGGTTAGCTCTGGGACAAATATCACACCCACTGCTACTATAAAGCTCTCTAAAAATGGTGAGATTTTTGAAGATGCTGCATTAGGCGATGGGCCAGTAGATGCAGTTTACAAGGCACTGGAGCGCATTACATTCGTAAAAGGACAGCTAAAGTTTTATGAAATCAAATCCATAACAGAAAGCAGAGAAGCTTTAGGAGAAGCAATCGTAAAAGTGTACTTCGCCAACATTGACAAAAATATACTAGGCAGAGGCGTTGCTACGGATGTTATAGAAGCAAGCGCAAAAGCTTACTTGGATGCTATCAATAAAGCATTGATGTATATATAATTTTGCAGTTTAAAGCTTTGCAAAATTATATATCATGTGTATAATTAAAATATGGAAAATAAAAGTTGTCTTATTTGTGCGTGGAGAGAATTTTGCGCAAAAAAAGAAATCATGGAAAGCAGGTACTGCCCGGATTTTACTTTAGATGTTGCTTTTTTAAAAAAACAGAATGCAAAAGAGACAGAGAAGGGAGAAAATGACATCAATAAGCGAACAAATCCTAAATAATGCACTAAATATAATTGAGTCAGATAAAAGTATAAACTTGCTTGTATACTACAGTGATATAAAAAAGCTAGATATAGATGATTTTATAAAAAAAGATATAAAAAAAATAATCGTTTTTAAACGAGCAGAAATTGAAGAAGAAAATCACGACAAGTTGGAAAATTTTAATAACATGCCAAGTATTATTGTACCAAATATAATTTTTACACGAACAAATAAACTCAAAGTAGCAATAGTTATGGCTCTTGCGGTAAACATTTTATCTAAAGATTCAAAGCTAATAGCACTAACCGGTTTAAACAACATCGACAGCATGATATACCTAGAAATTGAAAAAGAAAAAGAACTGTTGCTATTTAGAGAAAATATAGATTTTGGTGAAATCATAAGGCCTGAAGTGTTTGAAAAAGTTCTTCGCATTGCGCTTGAGTTAGCTAACCAAGGCAGAGAAGGAAAATCGGTTGGTGCTTTGTTTGTTTTAGGAGATATTGAAAATATAAAACCATATATTAAACAAATGATTTTTAATCCTTTTAAGGGATATGACCAAAAAGAAAGAAACATTATGTTAGCAAACCTTGATGATACCGTAAAAGAATACAGCGTACTTGATGGTGCTTTTTTAATCAGCGGGGATGGTACACTAGAATCAGCAGGTGTGCATATTGCAGCCTCAGCCGATACTGCAGATTTACCCAAAGGTTTGGGCTCAAGACATATGGCAGCAGCTGCTATTACAAGCGTCTCAAATGCTATGAGCATAGTTGTCTCAGAATCCACAGGTGATGTTAGCGTTTTCAAAAATGGTAAACTCGTCACCCAGATAGAAAAAGCAATTTAAGGATTATAATATGGAAATATTAGATGGTAAAACGCTTGCAAATAAAATCAAAGCTCAAGCAAAAATAGAGATTGAACAATTAAAATCCAAAGGAATTATATCAGGTTTGGCAGTAATATTAGTTGGCAATAACCCAGCAAGCCAAGTATATGTAAACATGAAAACAAAAGCCTGCGAAGAAGTAGGCATATATTCAATAAACCACAGAATGCCAGAAGAAGTTAACGAAAAAGATTTGCTTTACGTGATAGACATGTTAAACAAAAATCCTTTAGTTAATGCAATTTTGGTGCAATTGCCGCTACCTAAAAAAATAGACGAAGAAAAAGTTATTGAGGCAATTGATCCTAGAAAAGACGTAGATGGCTTCCATCCATATAATATGGGTAAACTATCAAGAGGCCAGCCTTTTATATTCCCATGCACACCATACGGCATAATTAAGCTTTTTAAAGAATACAAGATCGAACTAAAAGGCAAAGATGTCTGTGTAGTAGGT
This sequence comes from Desulfurella amilsii, assembly GCF_002119425.1. Classification (NCBI taxonomy): domain Bacteria; kingdom Pseudomonadati; phylum Campylobacterota; class Desulfurellia; order Desulfurellales; family Desulfurellaceae; genus Desulfurella; species Desulfurella amilsii. Next base: position 911,113 of record NZ_MDSU01000018.1, read on the forward strand.
GCGGGCAACATTACGGGAAAACCAATGTCTTATATGCTGCTTAATGAAAATGCCACTGTACAAATCTGTCACATATACACAAAAAACCTTAAAGAAAAAACAAAAGCCGCAGATATTATAATTAGCGCCACAGGAAAAGCCCACCTTATCAAAGAAGATATGGTTAAAGAGGGGGCAATTGTAGTGGATGTTGGCATTGCAAAAGTCAACGATAAAATTATAGGTGATGTAGATTTCGAAAATGTATCAAAAATTGCAAGTTTTATTACACCTGTTCCAGGCGGCGTAGGTCCTATGACAATTGCTATGCTTATAAGCAATACTGTATTTTTATCAAAACAGCAAAACAATATTATCTAACTCAAAGAGTGCGGGGTCCATATTTATTACTATCATTTGTGCCTTTTACAAAACCCAACACTATAAAAAGCCAAATATCTATGGCAAGGCATAATAGAGCTATTAATACTAAGACTGTAAAATTTTCTCCTTTTATATAATTATGTTCAAAAGCGCTAGAAATAAAGCCTAAAGAGAAAGTACATGCAAAAAACAAAACTGTTAACCAACCACTTTTGTTTACATCATGAAACCTCCTTGTTTGCAATGAAAGTGTTGGCAAAAGCAAAACAATTCTCCAAATCATTACAAATGTTGAGTATACTGCAATAAGCTCTGTGTATTCTGCAACTTTCAAAGCATGCAAGACAAGCGTAAGCAAAGTTAGTAAAATAACAAAAACAATTATATTGCCAAGATAAAACATCCAAAATTCTTTCCTTGGAGATCGGGTTTTAAAATCTAAAGAGCGCTTTACAACAAACCACCAAAACTTTAACGGATTATTAGATTTGTATAAGTTTTTTTCTTCTTGAGCTACTGACTCATTTTTTTCTTCCATATTATACATTAGCAAACCCCCTTAAAATTCACATTTGGCAACCAATGTTAAGCAAATAATTCATCATCATTTAAAAGTGCCAACCTGGCTAAATTTAGTGCATATTGAGAAATATAGAGTCGTGTATAATTGCGCTCACCCTGGTATATCTCTTTGAAAATCTTTACTTCATTTTTAAACATAATACCAATATAATGCAAACCTATGGGTTTTTCTTCACTGCCTCCCCCTGGGCCTGCTATGCCTGTATCGCATAATACAATATCAGCATTTGTAAGTTTTTTTGCGCCCAAAAGCATCTCTTTTGCTGTTTGCTCGCTAACGGCGCCATACAACTCAAGCGTCTGTTGTTTTACACCTAAAATATCCATTTTTGCTTGATTTGAATAGCTTACAACAGAGCCCAAACAATAATCAGATGAGCCAGCTACATTTACCAATCTAGAAACTATAAGCCCTCCTGTTGATGATTCTGCAGTAGCGATTGTTAGTTTTTTTTCTCTTAATAGTTTACCCAAAACCTCTTCCATTTCTAGATTATCGTCTGAATAAATATATTTTCCTAAAATTGACTTAATTTGATCTGAAACTGCATCTTGAACATATACATCTACGCCACAAGCTGAAACATTAATAAACGTACCCTTATAGTCTTTAACGAGGTTACTAACGTCGCTTTCTTTGATACCAAATGTCCTAAAAAGCTTAACTTCTCTAATCTTATCTCTATGACCTAAAGCATTTAAAGCATAATTTAGCATACTTTTAGCTTCTTGTGGTATACCAGGCAAAGCAATGACGATTTTATTGTTTTTCTCATAAAAAAAACCTATGGCTTTACCGAATTTGTTTGGTATAGGTTTTGAATTTGATAGTCTTAGTGCCATCCTTTTTCGCATTTGTGTTAGCTCAACATTGCGCGATTTGTAATCTTTTTTCAAAAAATCTAGCCAATCCTCATCATATACTAAAGGCTCATCCAAAGCAGTTGATAGAGCTTCGCGCGTTACATCATCAAATGTAGGACCAAGCCCGCCACTTACAACCAATATATCGCAAAACTCAAGCGCAAATTGCACGTTTTTGGTAATATCTATCTCGTCATCTTTACAAATATGAATAAAAACAACATCAAGCCCATGCTCAAACGCCATTTTTGCAAACATTGTAGAGTTTGTATCCTGTTTTGTACCTGTTGCAAACTCCGTGCCTGTAATTAAAATACCAATATTCATAATTTAGCCTCCTTTATATGCAAAATAAATCGCTTCAAATAGAACAAACAAACTAAAAGTCCAATAATTGAGCCGCTAAATACTGCAAATCTTATACCAACATAATTTGCAACTACACCACTAAATATACTACCAAAAGGTGTAACGCCAAGAAATACGAGGGAATAGATGCTCATTATGCGCCCTCTTAGCTCATTTGTTGACGACAGCTGCATCGTAGTATTAGATAATATAATATACCCAATAAGACAAAATCCGGCTGCAAATATTGATATACTTGCTTGCGTGTAATTTTTAGATAGTGCCATTAAAATTTGAAAAACATTCAATCCAAATGCATTTATTATCATTAATTTTAAATATGATACTTTTTTCGATAGATAAGCAATTAACATAGCTCCAAAAAATGAGCCAAGTCCCATATACGTCATAAGCATCCCAAAACCAATGGAATTTTGCTTTAGTGTGTATTTAGCCAAAAGTGGCACAAGAACGCTAAAATTCATGGCAAATATTGAAAGAATCGTCAACAAAACAACAATATCAAGCAAGACTTTATTTGCTTTTATGTACTCTAACAACTCTTTTAGACTGTCTTTTAGAGAACTTTTCTTTTTAGAAGGATCTCCGTTTATGTCAATAAAAAACAACCCCAAAACAAGTGGCACAAAACTCACTGCATTGGCATAAAAAGTAGCTTTGATGCCAATTTTTGCTATCATAATGCCAGCAATGGCAGGACCTACAATGCGTGCTAAGTTAAATATGGTTGAATTTAGCGCAATAGCGTTTGATAGATCCTGCTTGCCAACTAAGTCTATCATAAAAGACTGCCTTGCTGGCACATCAAATGTTTGAGCAAAACCCATAAGTGTGGTTAATATCAAAATTTCAGTGTAAGTTATAACATCAAGATTTGTAAGTATTGCTAAAATTAGAGAAAGCAGTGCCATTGAGCTTTGTGTTGCTATTACAATGTAGCGTTTTTTTACCCTATCTACAATATCACCTGCTATAATAGAAAAAAATAGTATCGGTATATACTGAAAAGCAACGACAAGTCCCAGCAAAAATGGTGAGTTTGTTAATTTCAAAACAAGCCAGGCCTGTCCTACAATTTGCATCCATGTGCCAATTGACGATACAATCTGGCCAAACCAAAATATTCTGAAATTTTTATACTTTAGAGAAGAAAAAGTTTGCGCTAAAACCCCAATAATATTCCCCTTTTGAAAGTTTTATAAAATGCAAAAATCTCACCTTTATTATATCAAAATATGGTCAAATAAAAAGTTTTACTTAGAATGAACTATATTGTAGATTATAGACTTTTGCTTTTCGCTAAATATTGCAGGATTTATAGTTTTTAGAATATCATCTAACTTTTCTAGTTCATTTAGCTTTTTGTAACAATATATGAGGTTTATATACGCAGCCACAGACTGCTGTTGCTTTATCGATTTTTGCAAAAGTTTTGCCGCCTGAGCGTATTTACCTTCTTTTATATAAATGGCTGCAAGGTCATTTAAAGCAAAAGAGTCTTCTTGAATGGACAAATATTGTTTAAGAAGCAATTTTGCTCTGTAATAATCACCACTTTCAAGACTACTGTTTATGCTAAGTGCCAAATTAGAAAGTTTTTCTCCCTTTTCTTGCTGATAGAGCAAAACACTTTTTAATTGCTCTTGTTTGGTAGAATTTGCAAGCGGCCGTTTATTAGTGCCTTCATTGCTTGAATTTTCAGCAATCGAGTGTGATTGAATTGTAGCGTTTGATTGATTATTTTGTGGGCTTAGTTTTAAATTGATATTTTTGATTTTTGTTTTAACAATTTGAGTCGAGTTTGTTGAAACAGTTGCATTTGAGAGAGTTGTTGAGTTTGTAGCGTTTGTTTTGTTTAGTGTGGAAATTTTTATTGTATGCGCGTTTTTTTGAGTTGGGCTTGTTGGGCTTGGGCCAATTAAATTTGAAATATGTATGAGCAAACTGCCAATCAAGATAGATACAAAAAATAACGCAAACCATTTTATATTTTTCTTGTTTGGTTTTTTATTGAAGTTATTGGCGCTAGGGGGCCTCTTTGATTGCTCTAATCGCTTCAGCGCATCGTAGAGTTTACTCATTTTTTAAGATTACAGGCTTTATTAATATTACAAGTTCAACATTGCTTATGGATTCATTATTTTGCTTAAACAAGTTTCCTACAATAGGTATATCACCAAGCAAAGGCACACGGGTATTCGATTTGCTTATTTGCTTGCTTATAAGGCCACCTATTACTATCATCTGGTCACTTTTGGCTGAAATTTGAGTTGTAGCTTCTTCTAAATTTACCTGTGGGAGCGTATATGAATTTTGACCAATTGTAGTTGGCGTTAGGCTCAAAAGAGTGCTTTTAATAGGTGTAATACTTAAATTAACCATATTTGTCGAATTATTAATGTATGGGATAACACCCAACATAACCCCATCAAATACGCTGTTTAAATTGACAGTAGGCTGCGTTGTGGAAGTACCACCTGCTACAGTTGTAGTGGTAACCTGCACAGACTGAATGTAGGAAATGCTTTTTCCTACGCTGATTAATGCAGGCTGACCATTTGTAACCAAAATACGCGGGTTTGATATAATCTTTACATTGCCGTATTGGGCTAGCGCATTTAACAGCACACCAAAGTTGTTTGTATTAAATGTGGCAGCTATACCTGTGGGCATATTGCTTCCATTTGTTGCAACACCTGCAGCTGTACCAAAAACACCTGGACTAAAGGGAAATGTTTGAGCATAAATTTGTGGTGGATAATTTGAATTTGAATTTGATGTAAGAGCATTTAAAGAATTTTCTGGTATATTGGATAGATTTTGCTGCACTGTAAAATGACCGTTTGCCGCTCTAAAGAGGGCGTTCCAGTTAATCCCATAGCTTGATGAATCGTTTAAGTCTACTTCAACAATTTTTACTTCCAATAATACTTGAGAGTTATAATGAGATTTTAAATTTTGTATATATTTTGATATTAAGTTTAAATTTTCTTCTTTGTCTCTTATCAACAAAAGACCAATAGATGGATCAAGTGAGTATTTGCCTTCTTTAGAAAGCATTGCTTTAAGAGTGTTTTCTATCTGAGCATAAATGTCTGTTGAAGATGTGCCTATTGAGTCTGTAATTTTAAATTCTCCAGTCAGTGGCGTTGAAGTAGACCCACCTGTTGCACTTGCTGCAGATTGGCTTGCACTGCCTAGTACATCTCCGCCAACACTTATATTTGCCTGTTTTTTCGAAGCTATAAAGTTTAAATAAAACATCTTTGTGCCAAATTCTTTTACATAAAGCGTCTTGCCTTTTATTTCGTAAACTAAATTTAAAGATTGCGATAGTGCATCAAGCGCTTCTTTAATGGGTGTATGCTTAAACGATACAGTAACCAGGGGCACATAGTAAATTTGCTGCTGATTTTGCTGATTTTGAGCTTGTGGAGCCTGTTGAATGTTAGCTGGCTGTGTTTGGGGAGTTTTTACAATGTTAGGCGCGTGCGTAGTTTGCACAGAGTTAGGGTTTTGAGGTAAAGTTGGGTTTAGGCCAACAAATTGCGGTGAGTACAAAGCACCTGGGTTTGAGCTGTAAGGTGGATTTTGATTATATGGATTATAAGGATTGTAAGGAGCTTGGTAATATGGCTCGCGCTGCATATTGGGTGTTTTTGGTTTTTGCGTAATGCTTTCTAAGTTTGAATCGATAACCAAATTAAGTCCTGCAACCTTTGCTATTGTATAGTAAACATCCTTAAAGTCTGCGTCTTTTACAATTAAGCTGATATACTGAGTATTAGCTGGCGAAACTGTTTCAAATTGAGGCTCATATGAAACTACGTTTTGTTGAGGCACACTTGCGTTTTGCGTCTCTGATTTAATACTGAAATCATTTTTTGCAATCTCTTTGCTTGTAGCGCACGAAGACAGCAAAAAACACAAAAACATATACTTAAGGTATTTTGACATAAAGTGTTTGCCTCCCTATGGGTGTTTGCAAGATAACATAATCGCTGCCAATTTTCAAGACTTTAAAATCCTTTGAACTATCACCACTTCTATAAAACCTGCCATCTAAAAAACAAAAATATCCTGATTTATCCTTTGATATAATAGTTAGCTGCGGCATATCAAACTCTTGAGTAGCGTTTTGAAATAAATCATTCTTGTTTATAAGAAATACCTCTTTAGGCTCAATATTGATTTGCTTTTGAGTCTTTATACCCTCAATATTTAAATTTTCAATACCACTTAGGCTTTGCGGGATAGAAATATTGTAAGGCTTTTGCTTGATAGGCCAAGCCAAACCAAGTAGTATAATTAAAAAAGGCACATAAACAATAATATAGTTTGACTTCATAATCCTATCTTGATCCCCTCAATAGTGCAATTTAGCGTGTTGTTCCCAGATTGAACTTTTGCGTTTTTTACAACAACTATACCAGAACCATAAAGGCTATCTATTTGCCCAATTAGCTCTTTTAAGCTATTGCTTGATAGATTTATCTTAAAATTTGTTTTAACATTAGTATCAATGCTGTGAACTAAAGACTCATCTTTTTTTAAAATATTTAATTTTCCCCTTATGGTATTGATTTTAGCATTGCAAGACAGTAGTGAAACTTGAGACTGATTTAGCATATTTAGTTTAACTACAGTATACCTATAAAATATTATAGAAAAACTCGCAAAAAAAGACGCAATCAAAACAACCAATAAGCCCTTTTTAAAATGATACATTTTTGTCCTCAAGGTTCACATCAAATAACAATTTACCGTCTAAATAGTAAAAATTAGACAACTCAATATTATATTTGTTTGAAACTTCTCTCAAAAAAGTATTAAACTCGCTTTTTGTTTTATCTAAAGTACCAAAAACAACGCCTTTTATATTAACAGAATACTCAAAAGACCCAAGTGTTTGATTTGATGTGGCGTTTTGCGCATCTGGAAATTTGCTGTTTGTAAAACTTGCTTCTATAAAATACAAATTTGGCAGTTTGTATGTGGAAAGATCTGCTAGAATGTAGCTTAGTTTTGGTGTTTTTGAGATTTGTGCATAGAGGTTGACACTATTTTGCATGCTTGTAGCGTTTATATTTGTGTTAATAGAGCCAATATTTTGCTTAAAATCAGTCAAGGTATCATTGAGCTTTTCTGTCAAACCCAAAATCTTGAAATAGTTTGAAAATCCTGCAAATAAAACAAACAAGCCCACAACAAATACAATAGCTGCAAGTCGAATAGCATTTCTTGTATGCTTAAATAATAAATAATTACTTTGATGTTTTGGTGTTAAAAAATTTATGTCGTTTTTATAAAGCAATCCCAATACTCCAATGTAATCTAAAATCTGATCTTGGGACAAATTGCCAATTTTAAAAGCAGGCTGCTGCACATTAATACTAGCTTCATGCAAGCTATCTTGTAACTGGCTAGATCCTAAAAAGTATATGTTTTTTATTTTGTGTTGGGCTAAAGTACCTTGCGTAAATTGAATTAGCTCTTGAGCTTCAACTCCAAAGCCTTCTTTGCGTATAGTTTTTGTACTTAGCAGCCTATCGTTGTCAAACGCAATAGCTTTTATAAAGTCATCATTTTCTATAATAGCCAAAGCTGGCAAATCGTCAGTATAATTAGCGCAAAACAAATTTTTAATTGCTATTTCATCCGGCACGCACTGCTTAATTACACAGTCTAGATTATCTATAAAGTCAAAACTGTCTTTGCCTACAGCTACATAGTAATATGTAGCTTTTGTTTTATCAATTTGTTTAAGTTTTTTAAAACTTACTTCAAAATCCCTACCAAAAATACCAAAATTGTTTACTGCATTTTTTATTGCTGTATAGGTTGCAAGTTTTGATAGACTGACAAAATCACCCGCATCCACATATAAATTAGCTTCAAACGATACGCTTATTATATCTTTTGCGCTAATAGCTTGAGAGAGGGTTTCTATGTCTATCTCTTTAATATCTAATACTTGAAAAGTAGGTTTATTTTTAAAAGAAACTATTCTAAAGCCTTTTTTTGAACAATACAGAAATTTTTCCATTTAAAACCCAAACCTAAGTTTTATATTCAAGCTTTGCAAAGCTTCCTTGACTATAGCAAAATTTATTTGATTTGTATTGAGCGAATATGCTATAAAAAGTGTCCTTGAACAAATAGTATTAATAAGCCTTGGTATGCCGCTTGAGCTTCTAATAATGGTTTTTAGCGCCACATTAGTAAAAGACAGATCGCCTTTTTGGACTTTTGATAATCTAAACAAAACATAATGCAAAGCCTCAGCTGTAGATAACTGATCTAATGACTCATAAACGCTTATGCGCTGCCTTAATTGGCGTAAAGCATAGCTTGAGAGTTTTTTGTCAAACTCGGGCTGGCCCACAAGCAAAATTTGCATCAATTTAGTTTTTGTGGTTTCTATATTTGATAACAGCCTTAATTGCTCAAGCGTCTCATTGGGCAAGTCCTGCGCTTCATCAATAATAATGGCTAATTTTTTTTTCTTTTGAGAAAGCTCCAAAAGGTAGTCTTGAAACTGCCTCAAAAGCACTTCAAGGTTAAGATCGCTGTCAATGTGAACACCCAAATCAGCCAAAATTGCCAAAACAAGCTCTTTTGGCTGCAAAATTGGCGAGATTAGCACTGCCGTTTCAAAATTCTGCAGGAAATTTTCAAGCAACATCCTAACAAGCATCGTTTTGCCGCATCCTACCTCTCCCACAACTGCTGCAAAAGCTTCGCTTGAGTTAAAAAAATACTTTAATACTTCAAGTACCTGCGTATGAGACTTGCTTGGGAAGTAAAAATCCAAATCAGGCGTCAGCCTAAATGGATTATCACTTAACTTAAAAAAATCAAGCACTTCTTGATTCACCTAACTGCTCCCATTCTTGATACAAGTTGATATACAGGTACAATTAAAGCAAGTACAATGATAAAAAAGAATACGCCAGCTATAGTAAGCACTATTGGTTCTATAGTTTTTTCCATTACCTCAACCATACGATTAACTTTCATATAGTATGAGTTTGCAATATAGCTCATCTGTTTATCAAGCTCGCCTGTCTTTTCACCTGCTGATATCATTCTTACTATAAATGGTTCAAATATTTTGTTTTGTCTAAATGATTCACTTAAACCCAGACCATTTTTTATACTTGCATTTGTATTTTCCAGTGCAAGCCTAAATACAAGGTTTTTAAAAGTCATTTTTATTATATCAAGCGAGTTCGTAATAGATACACCCACACGCAAAAGCAACGCTTCATACTCAAAGAAAAAAGCTAAATTGCTTGTCAAAATTAAAGTGCCAAATATAGGCAATTTGTAAACTATTTTGCCCAATAAAATCTTGCCCTTTTCATTTATTCTCAAACCTATAATAAAAGCGACAATCAAACCGAAAATTACAGGAAAAACCCAATAGTAGTGATTTAAAAAAGCCACAGTTTTTATAAGCAAAACTGTAGGCAAAGGCAGTTTTAACCCCATTGTGCTAAATACGGCAGTTAATTTTGGCAAAACATAAAAAAGCCAAAACGCAGCAGCTCCAAACATAGATACGCTTACGAACAAAGGGTACATAAGGGCCCGCTTTGTATTTGATACAATATCATCGATTTTTTGCAAATGCAAGCTCGCATCTTTTAAAACGCTTGAAAGCGCACCTGTTTCTTCGCCTATTCGAACTAGATGTACAACTACATCTGGAAAAGTTTTGTGCCGCTTTAGTGCATCGGAAAAACTCATACCGTTTCTTATATCAAAAATAATCTCTTCTGTTATAAGCCTAAAGCGCTTGTTTTTTGTATTTAACGCAAACTCATCCAGTGCTTCAAGCAGCGATATACCGCCACCAACCATCAGGGATATATTGTTGCAAAACTCTATAATTTCTTTGCGCTTAACTTTTGGCTCAAAAAATGAAAATCTCACAGGCTTTAATTTTACTGGTATTAAATTATCCCTTTCTATTCTAGACAATAGAGCTTCTTGCGACGGGCTTGTTATAATTCGCACTATTAAGTTGCCTTCATTATCAATAGCCCAAATTTTATATTTCATCTGCCAAATACCCTTATGACTTCTTCTATATCTGTAATACCATCTATAACTTTCTTTTTTGCATCGTCTAAGAGTGTCCTCATACCGCTTTCATAAGCTTCTTTTTCTATTTTATAAAGTGGCTCATCTTGAGCAATAAGATTTCTTATAGTGTCATTTATAGATAAAATCTGAGAAACAACAGTTCGGCCAATATAGCCTGTAAAATTGCATTTTGGACAACCGTGTTTTTTGTATATTTTGATAGGTTTATCAATGCTTAAAAACTCCATATCGTCCCTTGAAGTTTCAACTTCTTCTTTGCAAAATGGACATAACTTTCTAACGAGCCTCTGGGCAACTATAGCTACCAGTGAACTTGCAATCAAAAAGCTGTCTGCACCTAAGTCTTTTAATCGTGGGATGATGCCTATGCAGTCATTTGCATGAATCGTAGAAAGCACTAAATGGCCCGTCATCGAAGCCCTAATAGCCATCTGAGCGGTCTTTGAATCGCGTATCTCACCAATAAGCATTACATCTGGATCCTGCCTCATAAAAGATACAATAGCGCTTGAAAAATCATACCCTGCAAGCTCGTTTACCTGCGTTTGACGTGCCATTGGGTATTTGTACTCAATTGGGTCTTCTACAGTCATTATGTTTTTTTCTAAAGCGTTTATGCGGCGCAGTGCTGCATAAAGCGTGGTTGTTTTTCCACTGCCTGTTGGACCACTTATGAGTATTATACCGTATGGTTTGGAAAAAGCTATTTCTAATTTTGCAAGGTCTTTGCTGTCAAAACCCAGATTGGGCATAGAATACAAACTAGCGCTTGCCCCAAGTATGCGGATAGCTACATTTTCACCGTAAATCGTGCGCACAGTTGAGACTCTCATATCGTAAACTTTACCCAAAAACTCAAAACTTATGCGCCCATCCTGCGGTTTTCTCTGCTCTGATATATCCATACCAGCTCTTACTTTTATGTTTGAAATAAAACGGCTTGTAATGCTATATGGCATAGAATACATAAGCTGCAATACACCATCAATGCGAAAATGCACATGCAGACTTTTATCCGTAGGCGTTATATGAATATCGCTTGAGCGCATATTAAGAGCCAATATAAAAATTGAGCGCGTAAAGTCTTCCATGTTTATATCTGTGTTTGGATTTGCTTTAATGGCATTAATAACGTGCTCTATATCTTGTTCAATGGGGTGTTCTAGAAGATAGTAGTTGGTTTCAATCGCTTCTTGAATGTCGCTTTGACTTGCAATATAAAAATTTGGCTTTAGGTTTGTTAGCCTTGATATCAAATCAAATAAGCGCTCATTATCTGGGTTTGCAATTGCAACATTTAACGTATTGTCTTTTTTTTCAAAAGCAAATACCTTTTGCTGCCTGCAAAAATTTAAGTTTATAAGCCTCATTGCGCTTGTATCTGGCTTAATTTCTTTTATATCGATAAACGGCAGATTAAATTGCTCTGATAGGCTTTGAGCGATTTCTCTATCTGTTACAATACCCAGCCTAACTAAAACTTCGCCTAATAGTTCGCCTGTGGCTTTTTGTTCTTTTAGTGCAAACTTTATATGTTCATCGTTAATATAGTCGTCATCTTTTAATAACTCACCTAAGCGTTTTTTAGTCATAGGTTATTGACAATAGTTTGTGTAAAAATTTGGATTTTTGCATGCTTGAGAACAGCCACCAAACCATAATGCATTGAACCAGCAAGAAATATTTGTAGATGGATTGCAACTTGATATGCACTGCTGAAAGTAAGGATTTTGGTTTGGGTTTGAATTTCCTGAGCTTGTGTTTGAATTTGACTGAGAATTTGAAGTCAATGTGCAACTTGTTCCAGTGCAACTACCAGAATAACTATAATTAGAGCAAAACTGACCTATAGCATTTGTTATAGGAAGAGCCATAGCCATATCATCGTAGTTTTGAGACAATGGATACTGCTGCGACGCAAAAACACCATTTGAGCCTGTGATTGTGTTTGGGGCATCAAGCTTGTTGTTTGCACCGCTTGAAATTAAAACAAATACATCGGGTGTATAGGTTGTTCGGTTTGAGTTGTTTATAGTGCGCGTATCAGAAGCATTCAAGTTAGGGTTTTGATTGTAGTAGTAGTTTAGTGCATACAGCACAGCACAAAAGTTATTTATGCTACTTGTACTTGTAAGGCTCATATTTTGTGCACTTGTACCATTAATTGATATATTAAGTGCCCTGTTGTTTACAGCATAGTAAAATGTATTGCCGTATGCGTCCTTTTGTAAACCACCAATAGCTATGTAGCCAATGTTTTGAGACTGTGCTGTGCCGTTTGTATTAGAGCTTGCAAGGGGTGCTTTGCCGTTTGCCATAATATAGCCAATAAGCGCATTGTAGTTTTGGTTTATAAGACTCTGATTTTGTGTGTACTTTTGCTGGTTTATAAGCCCGGGCAGTAAACTAACACCCACACCAATTAACAAACCAATTATAACGAGCACTATAGCAAGCTCAATGAGAGTAAAGCCTTTTTTCATATATCTACAAAACCAAAAAATAAAAAATCTTTCAAAGGTTTTTGTAAAAAATAGCCAAAAAATGCAAGGCTTTGCACAAAGCCTTGCATAAAAATTACAATATTAATTTATCGGCTGTTGGTTGTAGAAGTAGACTAATGTATAGCCAGTACTGCCTACAATGCTTGTATTATTAGTATTAGGATCCACGCAAATATCACTAAAAGAATTAGTATTATTAGTATACACACCCTTATTTGTAATCCTTACATCGTAAGCGTTTGTTTGTATAGCGGGAGTACTGGTTAACTCAGTTGCTAATGAAGTATTATAAGTAAGAGGTATATTTACATTTAACATCCTTACATTACCAGTTTTCCAGTTGTTCGCGCTGCCTCCATCGATCCTGCTTTTTAGATAATAAGCATAGGCAATATCAGCTTGCGTCCAAGCTCTTGCTCTATTCGGCACACCAGCAGCACTTACATTAACGGGCTTAATTACTATCACAGGGTAGTTTACACCGTTATTTGAAAGAAAACCCAATGCCACTGCAAAGTTATTTGAGCCTTTTGTAAATGGGTTAGCAATGTCTAATACCCCATTTATACCAGCTTGATACATTTGATAAAGTGGACCTTTAGTACCTGCTACGCTTGGAAACTGCCCTGTCCTATCGTAATAAGTCATAGCCGCCACCTGCGTTTTCTGAACCGGGTTTGTTACAAAATTTAGCATCCTTGCATTTTGAATTAAATCCTCACCTTTTAATACCGCCGCAATGATTAAACCAATAACCACCAATACTATTGCAAGCTCAATTAGCGTAAAACCTGCGTTTTTTGAGCGCCTCATATATACCTCCACTTATTTAAAATAAACATATTGTTATTATCGAAAAAAACACTATAATTGTCAAGTTTTTTGTGAAATTTTTTTGTAAGTATAGGTAATTAAATCCATTGTGCTTTTATGTCCAAAATAGGCGTGCCTGGTATCATATCACAGTTGTCAATTTTTATAAAATCTTCACCTACTTCTAATATGGCTACATTGGATACTCCAATGTGGTTTGGCCTTTTTGGTGAGTGCGTTGCAAAAACACCATATTGAGCTTTATTAGGGTTATTGTGAGGCGGTGTTGCAATCAAGCTAAAATCATTAAACTTATGAAAGTAGAACAATACCATTATAGACTTAAATTCATTTAACCGGAAAAGACCCTGCTTATATTCATCAAAAATGTGAATAATACCTGTAGTTTTTTGCTTTTGACCAATTTCAAAATTTGACTCTACCCATCCTATGGGCTCTATTTTAATGACTAAATCTTCAAACATAACTACCTCATAATTTTTTTAGTTTATAGACAAAACTAAGTATTTTGGCAACTACCTCGTACAGCTCTTGCGGTATTTGGTTATCAATATTTAACCTGTACAATTCCTTTGCAAGGGCTGGTTCTTGCTTTACATAAACATTATGTTCTCTTGCAGTTTTTTCAATTATAAAAGCTAAATAACCTTTGCCTTTTGCAACCACTTTTGGCGCATTATCTTTTTCTGCTAAGTATTTTAGAGCTATGGCCTTTTTTATATCATCGTTTTTTAAAGACACCTATACCTCTAAGTGAAAGCGTAACCCAAAAACCAATATTTTTATTTGCTACATATGTGTTGCCAACCTGTTGCGGCACAGCATTTTGAAAAACATCCATACCAAAACCCCAACAATCGCTTGTGTAATAAAAACCTGCCCTTTTTTCTGGAAAATACCTATCAAGTATATCTCTATTTAAACTCACGTAGGCGTAGAGTCTTTTGATTGGATAAAAAAATACGGAATATGTAATGCCATTGCTTGTAGTGTTAAAATCGAGATCTTTTGCCGTGGTGTAACCAACTGAAAAACCAAAAGTTTTAAAATTAAAGTTCAAGTTATCCGCTGTGTATGTAAATGTATGCTTTTGCCACTGATAATAGGCTTGGGAGGAAAAATTAAAAAAAGAAAATGGCGAGATGCGTGTTTCTTCATAAATTGGACCATTTGTGTAAACATACTTTGGAGAAGTATAAGCCTCTATAGGATCTAGCGGTTTTATAGGCGCATTTGCGAAATTTGCAAAACGGTACTCCTGCGTTATTTTATTGTAAAAAATTTCCCTGTATGAAGCCTCATTTTTATCATTTAAGCTTCTTTTAATTACAGTATTTTCAAGTGTTAAATCCAGTGCACTTTTTTGGGGATATGTATTTACAAAATCTGGAAACTCCTGATTAACTTTTGGCACAAAGGTATAGCTAATTTGAGGGGCAATAATATGTTTTAGCTTATCACCGCTGGATAAATCGTATATTTTAAAAAATGATGTTCTAGCTGTTAGATCAAACTGTGGCACGACGCTTGAATTCTGACCATTTAAACCATTTGAATAATTTGAAAAAATATAATGCAAGCTAGCTTTGGGCAAAAAATTTATAAAACCCAATTTAAAAGGATAAGACAGGCTTGGTGAAACATCAAGTAAATTTCCCCTTAGGCCATCTTGTCTATAGTTGTAAGAGTAAAGCGTAGAAAAATCCAATGATAAGGTTTTATAAACATTCAAGTTTGACGCATCAAAAAGTATCTCGGGTAGTTTTTGAAGCGTTTGAGAATTATTGGACGTTACCAAATCTTGATAAAAATAGCTATTTATACCTAAAGAATATGGCCCATTTTGCAGCAAGTACATAAGTTTACTTGTTGTATAGCGATTACTGGTAAGCTGCATATTGTCGTCATTTATAACACGCAGGTTATTTTTGTTGCTCAAATAATGAATATCTGCCTTTAAATCACCGTAGTTGTCAAAATTTGCATTTTGAGTAATATCAAGATTAAGCCTTGTGCGCTTGGTATCACCAGCAGGAGAGGTTGTATCTTTAAACAATTCAATATCCCACTGGCCTTTTATATTATTAGTCCAATAGTATCTATACTGAGTATCCAAACCATAGCCAATTTTTCCATCATACTGAGATGTAAGTGTGGCATCTTGAGATTTATTAATTGCCCAATAATAAGGCTGATAATACTTAAACCCGTTTGTTTTAGAAAAACCAAAGCTAGGAAACAAAAAGCCGCTTTTTCTCACCAAAGGTTCTTCTATAGCAGGAAATACAAAGACAGGAATTTTGCCAACATTAAACCACAATGGGTAGCTAAATACGTAGTTATTTTTTACAATATAGGTATTTTCTGCATGTATTGACCATTCTGGCGCATATTTTGTATCAAACGACAAACACTCTGGGCAATCACACCCAGTGATAGTAGAGTTACTTGCGTAATAATGATCTTTATCATCCATAATAATACGTTTTGATTTAATGTACAAGTGATTTTGTGCAACAAATGCGATAGCATCATCTGCAAAGCCTCGAAAAGTATCGATATTAACTACAGCTTGCGTTCCCTTAACCCAATCGCCTTTATTATCGTAAATTTGTACATTGCCGTAGAGCTGTACTATACCATTTGTCTTGTTGTAAATTGCTTTATCGGATTTTAATATATGATCATCCTTTGTAATTTTACAATTGCCTATAGCAATGTACGTAGTAATTGCTTCATCGTAAGTAATGTGGTCTGCTTTTATAAAAGTAGGCGTTTGATTCGTACTTGCATAAGCTATATTAACAACAAATATTACAATTACTAAAACAAAAAAGAGGTACTTCAAAGTGCATAAACCTTGAATGAAATTTTAGGAAAAATTTTATCTCTAAACTCAACTGTCTCCAAAAAAGTTTTATCTATAGCTTGTTTTTCTAAAAACTCCAACAGCGTATCAAAACGCTTCAAGTGTAGTTTTGTGCGCTTTATCGCATAATCTACCATAGTGCCTGTTTTCATAATAAAAGCCCAATCAGAGCTTTGCGCAAGCAATAACTCACGTGCCATTTGATTTAACAAACGCCTGATTTTTTTATCTTTGGTATTTTTGTACAGCGTTGCTTTTTCAATCATTTTTATACCAGCTTCAAATAAAGGCCTGTATATCCATTCGTTTGAACCCTCACACCATACATCGCCGTAGCCTTTATAACCCCAGCTTGACTCGCACAAACTGCTCATCTGGTTTGTAGGAAACTTACGCAAATAGTCTTTAGCGCTAGTAAATTCAACACCAAATTCTTTTGTATTGTGCGCTTGTCTAAAAATTTCCTCTAAAAAATTTATACCTTCCCACCACCAGTGACCAAAAAGTTCACAATCAAACATAGCGTTAATCATAGGTTTTCTATCCATAACGCTATTTAAGTACTCAAATTGATTTTTCCTGTTAAATAAAAAATTAGCTACGTGCGTTGTTATTTTATTTTTGGCCCAAGCAGGGTAATATGGTTCTTTGCTGCCTAAATCTTCAGAGTCAGAAGTAATGCGGTAATACTTTAAACCTACAAAGCGTCTTTGGCCGTCTAAGTGCAAGTATGGTTTTATGTAGTCATAGTTTTCATCAAAACCAATATCTCTATAAAACTCTCTATAATCAAAATCACCAGGGTAGCCTTCTTTGGCACTCCATACCTGCTTTGACGATTCTGGATCTCGGGCAAAACAAGCAACCAAGCTTGGCGTATACATTGGTGCATAAACACCATACTTTGGCATATCATCAGCATACATAATACTGTGCGTTTCACCGTAAAAATACTCTATATTATTTTTTGACAAAATTTCTTCAACATCTCTATAATAGCCACATTCTGCAAGCCAAATACCATTTGGCTTAAAACCAAATGTTTGCTCAAAGCTATCTACCCCTACTTTTACCTGAGCTTCAGCCAATTTTGGTAATGCTTGCATAAATGGTAAAAAACCATGCGTTGCACTGCAGGTAATAAGCTCTAATTGGCCGCTTTTGTAAAACCTCTTAAAGCCTTTTGTAAGATCAAAATCGTACTTTTCTAATACTTCTTGGTTTGACTTTATCCATTTTTCGTACATCAAGATAGATTCGTAAAAAGGTGTATTGATTTTACGTTTTTTTTCTTTGCCTATAAGCTCTTTTAGCTTGTATATTCTTCTTTCTAGCTTGCCCATTAAATAACCATCTTTCATCATTGCAGCAAGCGTTGGCGTTATGCTCATTGTTAACTTAAATGGTATACTGTCATTATAAAGCCTTTCAAACATAGAAAGCAACGGCATATACGTCTCAAGGCATGCTTCATAAAACCAGTCTTCCTCTAAAAAATCTTCAAACTCAGGGTGCCTTACAAATGGCAAATGCGCATGTAAAACTAAATTTATATAACCACTCATTTCATCACCCCTATGGATGTTTGAGAAGGTTCTTTAAAATTAACAAAAGCACAACGTGTAATTTCTTCAATTTTAACTGTTTTTTCCTTAAATTTATCAAAATTTTTCGTAACCATTTTTATAGTTGTGTTTGTTGAGATTAAATTATTTGGCATTCTTACAAAGTTGGATTGCAAAAGTCTAACAAATTTATTTTCGGCAAAATAACCCAACTGCAATACAAAATTTGCAGATGGTATAAGACCATTTATTCTGTATCTTCCGCAATAAATACCTACAAAACTATCTTTGTACCAATTGAATTTATCCTCAAAAAAATTATCAATATTTGTCACATCAAACAATCTTATATAGAGCTTACCATCAAATTTTTTATCATACTCCCAAAATGTAAAAAGATCCGTTGGGTTTACAGCAAAAGCTACAAAACGCGCAGTGCCAAAACACTCTTTAATTGATGTATCCTCCACCTGTTGCCAATATGTACCAGAATAATACTTGATACTTTCAATATAGCCTTGCTCATTTGATTGAATATTTAAACCATACATTACTAACCTCCTATTGTATTTAAACATACTAAAATTTACTAAAAGTGTCAAATAAATACGCTAACTAGTGCTTATTTTTGGCATACTTTGACAAATTTATGGTAATTATAAAAACAACTTTTTAAAAAACTTGACTTTATAAAAATTTTTTTTAATCTTTAGGTTTGGAGGTGACAGGTGAAGATTGAAAAGAAAAGGAAAAAAAATAAGCTACCAATTTTTATATTGATTTTGGTTGTTTTGGTAATTATTCAAATGCTTAGACCAATTGGTAAACCAAAAATTAAATTAGCTATGAATACGGATCAAACAATTAACGGTAATCTAAACATACTATGGCCCCCGCACACACAAAATGCGATTGCTATACAAAATGAAGGTCTAATTGAAAAAACGGCAAACCAAACCCCACTCCCCACAGCAAGTGTAGCAAAAATAATGACAGCCTATATTATACTAAAAGATCATCCACTTAAATTCGGCGAGAGTGGCCCTACGTTAACAATCACGAATCAAGACGTGCAAGAATACCTAGCCGATAAAGCTGGCGGTCAATCTGTTGTAAAAGTTGCAGCTGGCGAAAAATTAAACGAAAGGCAAATGCTAGAAGCTTTGTTGTTGCCTTCTGCAAATAACATTGCAACTCTACTTGCTAGGTGGGATTCTGGTAGCGTAAAAAGTTTTGTTGAAAAAATGAACGAAATAGCAAAACAATTAGGTATGACAAACACACACTATGCTGACCCAGCAGGCATCAGTTTAAATACACAAAGTAGTGCCTATGATCAGGTTTTGCTTGCACAAAAAGCTTTTGAAATACCAACGTTTAGACATATTGTGGGCATGGCGCAAGCAAGTTTACCAGTTTGTTCTACAGTCTACAATGTAAACTATGTGTTAGGTAAAGACGGGATTGTAGGTATAAAAACAGGTTCTATGCCCCAAATTGGTGCTAACTTTGTTTTTGCTGCAAAACACTTTGTAGGTTATAAGCAAACAACGATAATTGGTGCAATATTTGGCGCACAAGGCCAAGAACCATTAATGACAGCGCTCAATGGTGCGATAACAGCCATAAATAGCACAAAACCATGCCTTACCTTAAAACAAATTATAAAGAAAAATCAATTAATTGGCACATTATCCTATCCAAACGGCCTTAAAACAAATATTATTGCAAAAGATTCCATATACAGTTTAGTTTGGTCATCAAAAAAAATAAACATCAATGTTAAAATTGATAAAAACTTAAAATTACCTGTAGAAAAAGGTCAAAAAATAGGCAATTTAATTGTTAATGATAAAAAGGTGCCCATTCTTGCCCAAACAAGTATAAACAAACCAACTCTCATACAAAAGCTAACAAGACTATAGTTATTCTATTAACACTAAGCCGTAAAGTACGCTTTCTTTGAAGTCTATATCTGCTATAGAACGCACCTCTATGCCCACAGCGTCAAGTGAATAGCGCACTAAAGTTGGCCTAGAACAAACTTTCGCATCCTGGTAAGAACACGTTTCACACAAATTGCAATTGCCCGGAAAAAGCGCATATGCGTATAATTTATTCTGTGAAAAAAAGAATTTTTCCTTATTAAGCAGCATTTGTAGCATTTCTTTCTTTTGGGTTTCAAAAAAATTATTATCGATAAAACATTTAACCAATAATGCTTTTGTGTAGCTGGAAAGCCATTCTTTTGCCAAATTATAATCTGGTGCCTTTGGAGGACACGAAGGGTTTTTATCATATTGAGGGCAGTTTGTGCATTTTATTATACTTCTTGGTGAGACTTTAATATCACTTACATTTATACTTTTTTCAAAAATAATGTGCATTCTTTAAGATTTTTTTAAAATCTTTGAATAGCTATCTTTTAAATCGACAGTTTTGTTGAAAATTATATGATCCTGTGCAGAATCTATGTCTTTACAAAAATAGCCCAGTCTCAAAAACTGAAAATTTTCAAAATCTTTAGCCTCAAGGAGAGATTTCTCTGCTTTTGCATCTTTTATAATTAGCGAGTTAGGGTTCAAGTTTGCTATAAAATCGTTTCTCTCATCGGTTTCTTCGGGGTTTTCTTTTAGAAAAAGCTTATCATACATTCTTAGCTCTACATCAGTGCAGTCTTTTGCGTTTACCCAATGAATAGTGCCTTTAACTTTTCTGCCATCGCTTGTCCAGCCACCTTTAGAATTTGGATCATATGTGCACCAAACCGTTGTAACATTGCCATTATCGTCTTTTTCATAACCAGTACACACTACATAGTAAGCAAATACCAACCTCACTTCTTGCCCAACAAACAATCTGCGAAAACCTTTTGGAGGTTCTATTGCAAAATCACTGCGCTCAATAAACAATTCTTTACTAAAAGAAACCAACCTTTTGCCAAAAGAGTTATCTTCAGGGTTATTAGAGGCCTCAACATAATCTATTTTATCTTCTGGGTAATTTTCTATAATTAGTTTAATAGGATCTTGCACAACCATTGCCCTTTTGGCTTTCTTATTTAATTCTTCCCTTGCGCAATGGTCAAGCAAAGCATAGTCTATTGTGCTGTTGCTTTTTGTTACACCAATTTTTTGTATAAAATCCTTTATAATATCACTGGTAAAACCACGTCTTCTTAGACCTTTAATTGTCGGCATCCTTGGGTCATCCCATCCGTTTACATAGTTGTTTTGCGCCAAGTAAAGGAGTTTTCGCTTACTTAAAACCGTGTGTGTTATATTTAATCTGGCAAACTCGATTTGCCTTGGATGAAACACACCAAGCTGATCTAAAAACCAATCATACAATACCCTGTGGTCTTCAAATTCAAGCGTGCATAAAGAATGGGTAACTTTCTCAATTGAGTCTTCTAGACCATGCGCCCAATCGTATGTAGGATAAATACACCACTTATCTTCAGTTCTGTGATGTGGGGTCTTAATGATACGATACATGACGGGGTCACGCATATTGAGATTTGGGTGGGACATGTCAATTTTTGCCCTTAATACACACTCGCCTTCCTCAAACTCACCATTTTTCATCTTTTCAAACAACTCTAAATTTTCTTCGATGCTTCTGCTTCTATATGGACTCTTAATGCCTGGTTGCGTTAATGTGCCCCTCAATAGTCTAATTTCTTCTGGACTTTGATGGCATACATATGCCTTGCCTTGCTTAATAAGTGCTATTGCAAGCTCATACATCTGACCAAAGTAGTCTGATGCATAGTATACTTTATCGCCAAAATCATAGCCAAGCCATTTTACATCTTCGATAATGGAATTAATATAATCGAGATTTTCTTTTGTAGGGTTTGTGTCATCAAATCGCAAATTACACTTGCCATCAAATTTTTTTGCTATTTCAAAATTTATTACTATAGCCTTTGCGTGACCAATATGCAAATAACCATTTGGCTCTGGTGGAAAGCGTGTTTGAACATAATTAAATTTGCCATTTTTTAGGTCTTCTGTAATGATTTCTTCTATAAAATTAGATGCTTCCAAAAATTCCATAGGTGTTATTGTACATAAGTTTATCAAAAAATCAACATTTGCATAGCGGTGCGCTTATTGATTTAAAAATATTTGGATACACAATACTTGCTAACATAGCACTTAAAACAAGCATGCTTGCGCTCTTATCATCCAAAACGCCAAAACTTTTTCCAAACTGCGATACAGCAACAAGCAGTGTCAAGGGAAAAGAAGTGCCCATTGGCGCAATTAAGACTTCTTTTGCTTTAAAATCTGAAAACAACAAAACAAAACTGGATAAATATCTAATTAAAACGATAATAATTACTACTAAGCAAGCATCTTTAATCATATTCAAACTCATCATTGCGCTTAAATCAAAAGATAGTCCTACATGTATGAAAAAAATCGGAACCAAAAAGCCATTACCGATTATACCAAAGCTTGTTTTTATGTTTTCATTTTCTTGCAAAGATAAAGACAAAATAAGACCGCTTATGAAAGCGCCCAGAATTGGCTCTATCCCTAAAACATTCGACAAAAAAACAAATACAATTAGGTTTAAAAAATTTGTTCTAATCCCGGTTTCTGTTGTATTGCCTGTTTTTAGAAAAATTTCGCTCAAATGCGGAAACCACCACAAAAAGAGCTTAAGCAGTTTTAAAAATAAAATTGATAATACAATAAACACACCAAGTTGAACTATTTTTACAAAAGATTCCACACTAAAACCAAATTTAAAATACAGGTTAAAAATAATTATTGCAAAAAGGCTAATTATCTCACCTATACTGCCAAGAATCAACACTTTTAAGCCAAAAGGCTTATTTATCATATTTTGTTCTTTTAAAACAGGGTAGAGCAACCCAATAGATGTGACGCAAAACACTAAAACAAAAATTATTGGCTTTTCTAACTCTTTTGTCATCAAAAAGCCAAACATAATAATAACAACAAAATATAAAGCAAATACAAACGCATCTTTCTTTGTAATATGTTTTAATGCTTTGATATCCAATTCCAAACCTGCCATATACATAAGCACAATAAAACCAAACAAAGATAAAAAATTTACTACAATAGAATTGTGCCAGGTTAAACTTAATGTATTTCTTATTGCTATGCCATATAAAATCTCACCAACAGCAGACGGAATTTTAAGTTTTTTCGAGATGAATGGCATTAAAAACATTCCTAATATAATAAGCAAAAGTCTTAAAATATCGCCATCACTCATAATGGAATTACCAACACACTGTTTTTTATCTTTTTGGTAATTAAATAATCAATATGCGGTTTAAAAAAAGAGATTTTTGAGTTTTTGTCGTAGTTTAAAACAACAAGATGGTTTGGAAAGTGCTTTGCATATTCAATGGTACCAATAACTGGATTTTTTACTTGTGTTTTAAAGTTAATTTTTGTTTTATACACGCTTTCAAAATCCCTCACAAGTGCTGCAGCTTTTCTTATTTGAATTTTTTCGCTTAAAGAAGATAAATTGTCTGGCATAACATTTAATAAAACTTTATATTCTATATTGAATATTTTTGATAACTCAATTGTAGTTTCGAGTACAGATAACATATCAAAAGAATTCATGACCGCTATTATGCCTTTGTAGGGGTAAGCTCCTTTAGCAATTAAAAACGGTTTTGCACAGTTTTTGAATATGAATTTTAGCTTTAAATGCAAAAAGTCGTTAAATTCAGGCAACACATAAACGCCTACATCTTCTTTGAAAGAAAATACTTCCGAAAGCTTATCCATAATAATATCTGGTACATTTATCTTTGGATGATTGAGTCTGTCTGATAAAGGTAACTTGTATGAAATAAGTGTCCATTTAGCTAATAGATTTTCTGCTAAATACATTGTTTCATTTATTATGCTTCTTTGCTGGTTTTCTAAGGCTACACACTCGTTACCATATTGGGATGGAAACTGAGGTATACCTTTTAACAAAATATTTGCGATATTTTCAAGTGTTTTTGGGTGCCCAACAAGTATCACTTTGTCATTTATCTTTATAATTGAATCTCCATTTGGTATAATGAGTTGATCTTTTCTATAAATAGCAGCCACATGCCAAGTTTTTGCTTTTAATGTGCTTAATTTCTTATCCGTTAAGTGCGATTTTGATAAAACGCTCACTTCGATAACCTCAGACTCGCCAAGTCCTATATTTATAGCTTTTGAATAGTTTCTTTTAAGTCTGCCTATAACAGTTTCAACAGCTAAATCAATGGGTTTTATGATTTTTGCATTGTACTGTTTGAATTCTTCTTCATGGTCATTGTCGTATGACAATACAATAATAGGCTTGTCCAAATGAAAATTTAATCTTATAATGCGGCACACTTCAAGGTTTACATCGCTGTCTCTAAGTGTAGTTATAATGGCTACAAGGTTCTTTAAATCGAGCTTTTTCCATGTAAGTATACTACTTGCGTCTGCATGTATAAGTAAGCAGTTCTTAAATTGTTCTTTAAGCGAGTTAACCTTTATGGAATCTATATCAAGCGCCACCGTAGGGTATAGTTTTGATACTTCTTCAAGAAGCTTTATCTCAAAATATCCAAGACCACATAAAATTACGAATGGCTCATCCATAAATTTTTAGCGGTTTGGGTTTTTTAATTAACATCGAGCAAATTACCGCAAAAACTGGCAATACCTCGATAATGTAAAAAACTGCACCCAGCCCAAAATAGTCACTAACCACACCAAACAGACTCACGCCAATACCTCCTGTACCAATTGCAAAGCCTGCTGCAATACCAGAAGCAAGTGCCTTTTTGTGAGGCAAAAACTCCTGAGCTAAAACCACTGTAACAGAAAATGTTGATATCAAAACAAATCCAACCAAAAATGCAAAAACAAACAAAGCTACCTCATTTTTTATGTTATTAAAAATTATATTTAAAATTAATGTCATAATCATAGTTGTGAGTAGAGTATTCTTTGTGCCAATTCTATCGGCTAGCATGCCACCAAAAACAGTACCCAAAGCCCCACCTGCAAGCAAACAAAACAATAATATTGACACAAAAGAGGGCTGATCTTTTAGATACATTGCATACTTAAATGGCAAATAAGACATTAAACCAAAATATATCCATGTCCTAAACAAAATGTACAAAATAAGAAAAAGTAAACTAATCCTATCTACGCTAAATTCAATTGGTAAATTTATTTTTTTGTTTTCTGTTTTTTTTGTTTTTTTATTAAGAAGCAAAATTTGTATCAAAATTACTATGGGAAGACTTACAAAAAGCACGCCCAAAGTGCCTTTCATATCAAATTTGTATATCAAAAAGTACATTAATGGTGGCCCTATGGCAAAACCAATATTGCCGCCTAATGAAAATATGCTCATACCAGTAGCTTTATTTGCTCCTGTATAGTTGCTTGCCTCATTAAAAGCCATAGGATGAAATGCGCTAACGCCCAAACCGCTTATAGCAACAAGCACAAGCAAAAGATAAAAATTATGCGCCAAACCAGAAAACGCAACACCCAAAGATGCAAGCAAAATCCCTAAAACTATTAAATACCTCATGTTTTTCTTATCGCCAATATAGCCAAAATATACCTGTATAACGGAAGAGAAAACATTTGTTACAAGCAAGATAACCCCTGTTTGTGCATAATTTAGACCAAATTCTTTTTTAAAAAAAGGCAGACAAGCGGGCACGGCACTTTGATTTATATCAGTTATGATATGCCCAATAGACAGCAAAATCAAAGCAAACCAATTCACCGTACAATTATACTAATTTTTTTAAAAAAATGCTAATTTTATTACGTCATAAAAATAAACGCAAGCAGTAAAAATCCACATTATATATACTTTGTATCAGGTCAAAAGACAATGCAAAAATGCCGTAGTTGAATTTGAAACTTAAGCATTTATTTGGTATAAATACAATGGAGGCAAAAAAAATGGAGAATTTTTTTATAGCAGGACCATGTGTTATAGAATCAGAAAAAATTGTTTTAACAATAGCCGAAAAACTAAAACGCTTAAGTGAAAAATTCAATATCGAAATTATTTTTAAAGCCTCTTTTGATAAGGCAAACCGCTCAAGCATAGATTCATATAGAGGCGTTAGTATTTATAAAGGCATGGAAATTTTAGCCAAAGTAAAAGAAACTTTCAATGTGAGACTTACAACCGATATTCACTTGCCAGACCAAGCAGATATTGTAAAAGACACCATTGATGTCATTCAAATACCTGCATTTTTGTGCAGACAAACCGATTTGTTAGTAGCAGCTGCCAAAACAAAACGTATTGTAAATATTAAAAAAGGGCAGTTTATGGCACCATGGGATATGAAGTATGCTATTGAAAAAGTTGCTAACTCTGGGAACAACAATATATGGCTAACAGAAAGGGGCTCAAGTTTTGGATATAATAACTTAGTGGTAGATTTCAGAGGTATGCTTATTATGAAAGAACTGGGCATACCTGTGATTTATGATGCTACACATTCTATGCAATTGCCAGGTAGTGCAAAAAGTAGCCTGGGCACGCCCCAATATGCGCAAATCCTTGCAAAAGCCGCAGCAAGCATAGGTGTAGACGGTTTATTTTTTGAAACGCATATTAATCCAAAAGAAGCTCTATCTGATGCTTCAAATATGATTAGCCTTGATGAGTTTGAAAATGCAATACCAGAAATACTAGAACACTGGCATATCTCAAAAAAATATGAAGCTCATTTATAGATACATTGCCAAAAGGTTTATAAAGGTCTTTTTACTTGTTTTTGTTATAGCACTTAGTCTTTTTTATGTGATAGATTTTTTTAATAACCTTTCGACACTCATATCAAATAAAGTAAATTTATCGTTGGCTTTGTACTATTACCTAGCATATACACCTAAAATGACGTATGTTTTGTTGCCATTTGTATTCAGCATAAGTACACTTATCACTCTCGGTTATATGGCCTACACTAACGAAATCCTAGCGATAAAAAATAGTGGCGTAAGTACAATGAAAATAGCTACACCAATCTACACTATTGCTATTGCTTTGGTGTTGTTTATGTTAGTTCTTGATAATTTTATAGTACCATACACATACGATAAAGCTTTGCTTATCAGAGAAATATACATTGAAAACAAAAATCAAAATCTTTGGGCTAAAGAAGGTAATGTTTTTGTAAAAATCAATTCGATTTTTTATAATCAGAAACTAGCTAATGGCGTTGAAGCATATTTTGTCCAGCACGATAGTATAAAAAAAGTCGCTTTTGCTAAACTTGCAAAAATAAATAACTTTTCCGTGACTTTAGATAATCCTACTATTGTAAACTTAGAAAAAAGTAATATCAAATTATTTTCACAAAAAAAACTTGATTTAAAGGGATTTAATTTTATTAGTTTTGTAAAGAGCTTAGAGTACCAAACACCAAATATATTTGAACTTTACAAAAAATCAGTGATTTTTTCACCAAACCGATTTTTGTATATATCAGAAATTACTTTTAAAATTATTTACGCTTTAAGCTTAATCGCCATTTTGCCCTGCTTGCTTTTTATGAGTATTAATATTTCTGCAAGGAAGGATGACCTTGTACGTAAAGTATTTTTAGGTACATTGTATTCTTTAACTTTTTTTGGAATATTGATGCTTTTTAATGCAATGGCTCAATCCAAGATTATTAATCCAATATTTCCTATATCAATCGTGGTAATTATATGGTTTTTATATTTTCTAAAAAAAGTTCTGGAGAATTAATATGAAATATATTTATGTAGTTTCAGATGGCACGGGCGAAACAGCCCTTAGGTTTGTAAGGGCTTTTTTGGTTCATTTTCCAAAATCTGAGGTTATACTTAGGCGTTTTGGAAATGTAAATAAAGAAAAAGCCACAGAGATACTAAAAAAAGCTCTGATTGAAAAACCACTTATTGTAACCACTATTGCAAATAATGATTTAAGGCTTGCCATCTCAAACCTTTTCACGCAAAATAATATTGATATAATGGACCTTTTTGGTTATTTTATAGAAAAATTTGAAACTTTTTTACAAGAAAAAGCTATAAAAGCCTCTGGTCTGCTTCATACTATTAGCGATAAATACTTTGAAAAAATAAAAGCAATCGAATACACAGTGATGCATGATGATAACAAAAGCGCAAAAGACTTGGACAAAGCGGATATTATTTTAATTGGCTTATCAAGGACAAGCAAAACACCCCTTAGCATATACCTATCTCAAGAAGGCTACAAAGTAGCTAACTTTGCTATAGTTAGAGGAGAAAAACTCCCAGATGCACTATATAGTATTAATCAAGATAAGATATTTTTCTTAAGCATAAGTCCAGAGCGATTGTACGAGATAAGACAAGAACGAGCAAAAAAACTAGGAGTCAAATCTTACGCGCAAAAATCAAAAATTTATGAAGAAATTGAGTATGCAGAGAGTTTATACAAAAAACACCGACAATGGAAAAAAATCGATGTAACTAAAAAATCGATAGAAGAAGCAGCAAGCGAGATAATAGAATATTTATCAAAAAAAATTTGATTTTTGTAAGTTTCCATTATATAATCAAACAATTAGGAGGTGCGTTTAATGAATATAGGTGAAGTTTCATTGGTTATTATAGCGGTTGTTTACTTAGGTTTTGCTATTGCAGGTTTGGTTGCCTTAATTTTGGTCAAAAATCAGTATAGCCAGATGCAGAAAAAAATTGACGAAATAAAAAAAGAAATTCAGCCATTTGTAGCCGATTCAAAAGATATGTTTTACAAAGCCACAGATATGGTTAGTATGACAAGGGAGATAATGCTTAGCGTTGAAGAACTTTCTAGCAAAGCAAAGGGCACAATATCTGATGTTTTAGATGGCGCAAAAGAAAC
This sequence comes from Desulfurella amilsii, assembly GCF_002119425.1. Lineage (NCBI taxonomy): Bacteria > Pseudomonadati > Campylobacterota > Desulfurellia > Desulfurellales > Desulfurellaceae > Desulfurella > Desulfurella amilsii. Next base: position 940,074 of record NZ_MDSU01000018.1, read on the forward strand.
TTCAAATTCAGTTAGCAACCTGGTAATTGATACTAACAAAAAAGCTAAGGCGCATATTGAGTACGTTTTTGATAGAGTAGAATCAATAGAAGAAAAATTAGACGAAGTTTATGCTTACTTGTTTGGTATTGCAAATTTTGTAAAAAAATTTAAAGGAGATAAAGATGAGTAAAAAGTACCTGCTTGGTATTGCATTGATTGGGGCTAGCATAGCTTCGACAGCTCTATGGTGGTTTCTTAAATCCGAAAAATCAGAAGAAACAAAAAATAAGCTATCCACTCTAAAAGACAGAAGTGTTGAAACGCTTAAACAACAAAAAGAAAATATCGAAGAAAAAATAGAAAACCTAGCTTCAAAAATTGCCCAAAACTCAAGAGAGCTTGTTGAAAAAGGCAAAGATTATATTGATGAAAAAAAGAAATTTTTAATAGAAAATATAGAAGAAGCACAAAAAGCTATACAGGAAGAAAAAGAACGCTTGAAAGAAATTAGAGCGAGACTTAGGGAAAAACAAGAAGAAGAGGTTATATAAATTTTAACCAAGCATCAACAAAAAACATATTTTGAACATATAGCTTTCTTTGTTTTAATTGTTGGGTTAGTTTACCTATTATTTTTTAAGGTAGTTTTTTTTACAGTCATACTGATATTTTCGTATTTTTTAAGCGAAAGTATTTATCCTTTCGTCAAACTTACAAGCCGTATCGGAGTACCTATATGGCTTTCCTCTCTTTTAGGTATTTTAATAGCATTGGCTATCATTGTATTTATATTTTCTCTAATTGTGCCCATATTGATTCAACAGATAAATAATCTAAATAAATCAATACCTCAGCTTATTGTAAACCTAGAAAATGCTTTGAATCACCTATACTACTCTATTTTAGCACGCTTTGGATGGAGAAGGGAGGTTATAGTTTTTCTGAATAATATAGTAAGCAATATTCAAGCCTCCGCGCCTACTTTTGCGTTATCTTCTATGTTTAGCATAATAAAGGGTTTAACTGCGCTATCGGCTTTAGTAATCATCCCTATTATATCATACTTTATGCTTATTATAAGGAATTATTACAGAACGAGTCTAAAAAATTTTATATACAATATTTTGGGTAGAAATTATTTAAATGTGTTTATTCAGATTTATGAAATGAGTATCGGCTATATAAAAAGCCTTTTAATTGTAATACTCATTGTTACCATACTCACATACATAGGTTTTAAGATTGTTGGGCTTGATTACTCTATTATATTTGCTTTACTTAGCGGTCTTGCTTACATTGTACCATACATTGGAAGTGTAGTAGCTATTATTCCACCACTTTTTTTAGCTATTGCCGTAAATAAAAGTTTTCTGTTGACACTTGAAGTAGGCTTAATCTTTATTTCGATACACTTTATTATCGGAAATATCGTAGCTCCGTTTATTTTCTCTAAAGCAATAAATATAAATCCACTTTTCGCGCTTGTTGCTATTGTATTTTTTGGTGAGCTTTATGGAATATTGGGTGTCATATTTGCAATACCCATTGCAGGTATTATAACAATAGTTTACAAAAACTTTGAGCCTATATTAAAAAAACGAAGGGAGCAAGATGATAAATTATAAAGACAGTGGCGTAGATATTAATAAGGGGAATAGATTCGTAGAAAGTATAAAAAGATTATCCAAAGATCTACCAACTAAAGGCTTTATATCAAAAATCGGGGCTTTTAGCAGCCTGTTTAGTTTGAATCATTTTGGTTGTGATAGTGTTATTGCAAGCACAACAGATGGCGTTGGCACAAAATTGAAAATTGCCTTTTTAGCAAACAAACACGACAGTGTAGGTATAGACTTAGTGGCTATGAATGTAAACGACATTATAACAACAGGTATTATGCCTACATTTTTCCTGGATTATATCGCATATAGCCAGTTAAGCGACAAAGTATTGGAAGATACATTTAAAGGCATAGCAGAAGGTCTAAAACAGTCAAATTGCGCAATAGCAGGTGGTGAAACTGCACAAATGCCTTCAATGTACAACGAAGGCGAGTATGATTTGGCTGGCTTTTGCGTAGGCATTGGAAAACAAGACGAAATTTTTAACGGAAATGTAAAAGAGGGGGATTGTTTAATAGGTATTGCTTCAAGTGGGTTTCACTCAAATGGATATTCATTAATAAGAAAAGCGTTTTTCGAATTAGCTAAATATAATTTAGACTATTCAGTTGGTAACAGAACCCTTGCAGAAATTTTACTTACACCAACAACCATTTATGTTCCACATATCAAGTTAATCAAACAGTATGTTAAAGCAGCAGCACATATCACAGGCGGTGGTTTTATAGAAAACATACCACGATGTTTGGAAGGTTTTGGTTGTGAAATTAATACACAAGCTATACCAACACAAGAAGAATTTCTATTAGTTCAAGACATTACTAAACTCCAAAAACAAGAGATGTATCGTACATTTAATATGGGTATTGGCTTTGTGTTTATAGTTGAAGCGTCAAATAAAGATATTGTGTTGAAAATTTTACAATCGCACAACATAAAAAGTTATCACATAGGTTATGTAGTAAAAGAAGGCGGCGTTTGTTTAAAATAGTATGTATGCTCTCTGGTAGAGGCTCAAATTTTAAAGCAATACTGGATAATATACAAAATAGTATACTAAAAGCTCAAATTGTATGTGTTGTTTCGGATAAGCAATGCGCAGGTCTTGAAATAGCAAAGCAAAACAACATCGAAGCCATCTTTTTAGACCCAAAAGGTTTAACGAAAAAAGAATACGCTCAAACACTTATAAAAACAATCAAACCATACAAGCCTGATTTGATAACCTTAGCAGGTTTTATGCGCATATTAGACGATAGCTTTGTAGATGCATTTGAAGGGAAAATTGTAAATATTCACCCATCACTATTGCCACTTTTTAAAGGTTTAAATCCCCAAAAGCAAGCACTTGAAGCAGGTGTAAAAATTAGTGGCGCTACAGTACACTTTGTTACAAATGAGCTAGACAGCGGTCCAATTATCATCCAAGCAGCCGTTGGCGTGTTCGAAAACGACACACCAGAAAGTCTTGCTGATAGGATTCTAAAGGTTGAACACAAGATTTACACAATGGCAATAAAGTTAATTATAGAATCAAAAGTAGCCTTCACTAAAATAACTTCTGGCTATAAGGCTGAGTTTAAAGATACTGTGCAAACGAGAGATTTTATTATCAACCCACTTATTTAGGAGGCCTTCAATGAAGTTTGAACCCACAATTGGCTTAGAGGTTCACATTCAACTTTTAACAGATAGCAAGATATTTTGCTCTTGCTCGACAAAATTTGGCTCGCTACCAAACGAAAACGTATGTCCTGTGTGTTTAGGTATGCCTGGCGTTTTGCCGGTTTTGAACAAAAAAGTAGTGGAATTTGCACTAAGGCTTGGACTTGCGCTAAATTGTACGATAAATAAATACTCTGTTATGGCAAGAAAAAATTATTTTTATCCTGATTTACCAAAAAATTACCAGATCTCACAATACGAGCTACCCATATTAACTGGTGGTTATGTAGAAATTGAAGATGAAAATGGCTTCAAAAAAATACCCCTTGAGCGTATTCACATAGAAGAAGACGCAGGCAAAACCATACACACATCAAATTCAAGTTTGATAGATTATAACAGAACTGGCACAGCACTGCTTGAGATTGTATCAAAGCCTGCCATAGAAACACCAAGGCAAGCTTACGAGTATTTGAGATCCCTAAGAAGAATTGTGAGGTATTTAGGCATTTGCGATGGCAACATGGAAGAAGGCTCACTGAGGTGTGATGCAAACATATCCATAAAACCAAAGGGCCAAAAAGAATTAGGCACAAAGGTTGAAGTTAAAAATATGAACTCCTTTAAGCATGTCGAAAAAGCACTTGAGTATGAATGGAATCGCCAGATTCAGGCTGTTATGGACAACCAGAGTATTATTCAAGAAACAAGACTATTTGATGAAAAAACACTCACAACAAAATCCATGCGCTCCAAAGAAGAAGCTTACGAGTATAGATACTTTCCAGATCCTGATCTTGTACCTATTTCTATTAATGATGATTTTACCCAATCCGTAAAAGGCAATTTGCCAGAACTGCCATTTGAAAAAATGCAACGATTTGTTAAACATTACAGTATAAAAGAAGAAGATGCAAAAACGCTTGTTGAGTCAAAAGATATTGCCGATTATTATGAAGAGTCTGCAAAACTGTCAAATCCCAAAGCGGCTTGCAACTGGATTTTAACCGAAGTTTTAGGATATTTAAACAAAGAAAACAAAGACATAACGCAATGCAAAATTAAACCTGCAAATTTAGCGGAACTTATTAATTTAGTTGAAAATAATGTTATTAGTGGTAAAATAGCAAAAGAGGTTTTTGCAAAAATGTATGAAAATGCCCTTTCACCTAAAGTAATTATAGAAAAAGAAAACCTAGTTTTAATTCAAGATACAAGCATTATAGAAAAAGCTTTAGATGAAGCAATAGCGTCTAACCCGAAGGCAGTTGAGCAATACAAAACTGGCAAAAAGAATACAATTGGTTTTTTTGTAGGGGCTGTGATGAAAGCTACAAAAGGCAAAGCAGATCCAAAAATCGTCAATGAACTTATAATAAAAAAATTGGGTGATATATGAGAATCGTTATTCACTCAGGGCTAGTCATTGACCCAGCCAACAATCTTGAAAAAGTCACAAATGTTGTGATAAATGATGATAAAATTGAGCTTGTTGGAAATACAAACGGTTTATCAATAGATAAAGAAATTGATGCAAGTGGTCTTGTAGTGTGCCCTGGCTTCGTTGATTTGCATACGCATTTAAGAGATCCAGGCTTTACAAAAAAAGAGACTATACAAACTGGTGCAGCTGCAGCAGTAGCAGGCGGTTTTACAAGTATCTGCTGTATGCCAAATACAAACCCACTAATAGATAATGAATTGACGGTTTCCTATATCACAAATAAAGCTTCCAGTCTAAATATTTGCGATATCCGCCCAATTGGCGCTATCACAAAAAACCAAGAAGGCAAACAACTTTGTGATTATCTCAGTTTAAAAAGCGCAGGCTGCATTGCTTTTAGTGACGATGGAAAGCCTGTATCAGACGCAAATTTGCTATACACTGCACTTATCTACACTAAAAACAATGGAGACTTCATTTTTGCGCTTCACGAAGAAGACTACAGTCTTTCTAAAGGCGGCATTATAAACGAAGGCAAAACAGCATTTGGGCTTGGATTAAAAGGTATACCAAGCCTTGCAGAAAGTTCAATGATAGCACGTGATATTGAAATACTAAGGGCTGTTAAAGATGCTCGTTTGCATATATGTCATGTTAGCGCAAAGGAATCTATAGCGCTTTTAAAAAACGCTAAAAAAGAAGGCTTGAATATAACTTTTGAAGTTACACCGCACCATCTTGCACTAACCGAAGAAGAAGCTTACAATTACAACACTTATGCAAAAGTTAATCCGCCGCTTAAATCTAAAGAAGATCTAGAGTCAATCATAGAAGCATTCAAGCAAGATTTAGTGGATGCCATTGCGACAGACCACGCACCGCACGAGCTTGATTCAAAAAATGTACTCATTCAAGATGCAAGCTTTGGCATAAGCGGCCTTGAGACAGCTTTTGGTGTTGTAAATACTTATTTGGTCAAAAAAAATCTTATAAGCCTGTTCAAAGCCATAGAATTATTGTCCACAAAACCTGCTAAAGCGTTTAAACTAGACGCAGGGAAACTCACTGAAGGCTCATTGGCAAATATTGTTTTACTTGATCCCAACAAAGAGTGGGTGGTAGACTCAAATAACTTTAAATCAAAAGGTAAAAATACGCCATTTAACTTAAAAACTCTTTCTGGAAATATAGAGCAGACAATTTACAAAGGAAAAACTGTATATAGAAGGTGATGCTATGCTGTTTAAAAAAAAGAAAAAAAATGAAGAAAAATGGATCAAATGTCCATCCTGCGGTGAAACCGCCTATATCGACGAACTAAAGCGTAATTTTTGGGTATGCAAGTGTGGGTACTATTTTAGGATATCAGCAGAAAAACGTATTGCAATAACAGTCGACCAAAATAGTTTTAAAGAATTTGATCAAAGTATAAGGACTAAAGACCCATTAAACTTCGTTGATCTCAAACCTTACAAAGATAGAACAAACGAAGCTATTGAAAAAACTTCCAACAAAGAAGCGGTAGTGTGTGGCACATGCACCATAAAAGAAAAACCATGCGTCATAGTAGCAATGGATTTTTCCTTTTTGGGTGGTTCAATGGGGTACGCCACAGGAGAAAAGATTGTCAGGGCAATAGAAAAAGCCATAAAGCATAGTTTAGCGTTAGTTATTATTAGTTCTTCTGGCGGTGCAAGGATGCAAGAAGGCATATTGTCTTTGATGCAAATGGAGCGCACTTCTTTTGCTCTAACTAAATTGGCAGAAAAAGGATTACCATATATTTCTGTGTTAACAGATCCCACAACAGGGGGCGTGTCCGCAAGTTTTGCAATGCTTGGGGATATTATTGTCGCTGAGCCAAAAGCTCTCATTGGCTTTGCTGGCCCGCGTGTCATTGAACAAACTATAGGCCATGCTTTACCAGAAGGATTTCAAAGGTCAGAATTTTTGCTTGAAAAAGGTTTTATTGATTTAATATGTGAAAGAAAAGACTTGCCAGACACAATTGCTAAATTTTTAGAATTTTTTCACAATGACAGACGATGAATCTATAGCAATTGAAAAAATTGATCCGATTGAGGGTCTTGGTAAAAAGGAAGAAAGCTATTACAAACATCAAAAGCAACCACCAAAAAAACAAACACCAAGCAAAGTTTCATATAAAGAGCTTTTTGTAAAGCGTTTTCAAAAAAACCTAGATAGTTTTGATATCAATATTGTTATAAAAGATGGTAAAAAAATGTTTCGATTTTACTCAAAAAACTCACACAAAGAATTTTTTCAAAATTACGATTGTTTGTGTGAACTACTAAACTTTTGTGCCCAAAAAGAAGATCAGATAGGCATCAATGTTGATATAAATGTGTAGTTCAAAATGTTATTTTTTTGCATCATAACAAGATTTTGGGATAGATTTTTCTCGATTGAGCCAAGTGATCAAGAATTATTTGGCTTTGCCGCTGAGTCAATTTTGCAAAAAATTTTAACACAGAAAAATTATACAGCATTTTATAACCGCATACTTAAAAGCCCCTACAACAAACATCGCTTCTTAGAAATTGATGCAATTATTTATCACAATAATACTATTTTTTGCGTAGAAATGAAAAACTACAAGGGTACTATATATTATGCAGCTAATTTTCAAAATGATACATTTGATTCTTACAAAACCAACACAATCATACAGCTAAAAACTGACAAACACTTAAACCAAACATTCAAAGCATTACCTAATCCCCTTGATAAAACAAAATTTTTTACAAAACAACTAAGAAAGTACTTATTGCGATTTGATAATCGTTTTTCAACAATAAAGTTTAAAAGCGTTGTAGTTTTTTTAGATTCATCAACTAACATTGATGGCATTCAGTCATTTGAAGAAGGGTTAATATATTTTTCCCAATTGGAAGATTTTTTAGAACAACAATCGCAAAACGGCACCAATAATGCATGGGTATTGGATTATTTAGAGAAACTCCCAACTTTTGATAAAATAATTACCGTAAATAATCAAACAATACAGGGTATTTTGAAAGAAATAATCATCCACTGCCAAAAACCAAATACTGAACTAGATTTAAAAAAAATTAGAGCAATAGATATAAAGCACAAATTCACAAGTTGCAAAGCTCAAATAATGCTTCAATATAACGATTTAACCACTTGCGAGTTTGTGTGTGATAAACTAACAGTAATTTTAGACAAGTTTGGCACACTCCAAAAGCACAGACTTTCAAATATAAACAAAATTATCGTTGGCACACACAGCCTAAGACCGCTTTAATGGTTTAGCTTTACCTTGGCAATGCAAATGGCCCAACCACATAACCCCATGGGTTTACGTGTATTTGATATTGCTGTTTATTTTTGTTTTCAACTGTGGCATAATAAGCTGTGCCTCTTGGGACTTGAATTTTTTGAATGTTTAGTACTTTATAGTCTTTCATGTTGTTTGTGTCTAAAAACTGCCTAATCATATCATTTGCTTTTGCCTCTCCAATATTTTGAATTGGATATTGGGATTGACCAAAACCTCTCATCATTGGCCCAGGACCACCACCATAAGCATATGGCCCAGCAACGGCAATGCTGTAGCTTAAAAATACACCTGTTAGGGCAAGCGCTAATTTTTTCATAAAAACCTCCATTTTGATTTAGGTATAATATAATAATAGCACAACAAAAGTCAACAAAAAATTACATAAATGTAATTAAATTTGGAATGGATTTTGCTAATATTTACAATTGGGAGGTAGGATATGAAGTGGAAACACTTAAGTTTAGTAAGCATCGCTTTTGTGCTTGCTTCATGCTCAAACGCTCAAATCAAAGCAAATTACGAAAAAATGCCGCAATATGTAAAAGATCAGCCATCTATAGAAGAAAGTAATAAAGGTGCTTTAGGGTCTTTGTGGAGCGATGGTTCTTCTAGCCTAGTTGGTGATATAAAAGCTTCACATGTAGGTGATTTGGTAACAGTAATTGTTAGCGAACAAACTGTAAGTCAAAATACTTCTCAAACACAAACAAGTGAGTCATCCACAACAAATAGTGGCCTTACCACACTGCTTGGTATGCAAAATCGCATTTTTAGCGCTCTTAATTTAGCAAATGGAGGCAATAACAATCTAACAAACTTCGGTGGCTCAAGTAGCTATAAGGGTACTGGCACAAACCAATCGAGCAACACACTAACAGCAACCTTAGAAGCAAGAATTATTAAAGCATTACCTAATAACAGGTTCTTTATAAGAGGCGAGAAACAAGTATATACAAATGGCGAGGAGAACACAGTAGTATTAACAGGAATAATAAGCAAATACGATATTTCAAGCTCCAATACAATTGACTCAAGCTTGATTTCTGATGCTAAAATATATTATAATGGTAATGGTGTCGTAAGTGATACGCACAACATAGGGTGGCTTGCAAAATTATGGCAACTTATAAGACCTTTTTAAGAGTTATTGTAGTTATTATAGTTTTTTCATATAGTATAGGCGCTTATGCAACTGATGTTAGAATTGGAGACATTACAAATGTAAGAGGCGTCAGGCAAAATCAGCTTGTGGGATATGGTCTTGTGGCAGGACTTGCTGGCACAGGTGATGGCACAAACGCTAAATTTACAATACAATCTATTATTAATACGCTAAGAAGATTTAATATTAACCTACCTCCTGCACTAACAGCAAGCTTACAAACAAAAAATATTGCAGCCGTAATGGTTACCGCTAACTTGCCACCTTTTATCAAGGAAGGCTCTAGAATAAATGTAACCGTAGCTTCTATTGGTGATGCCAAAAGCTTGCAAGGTGGCACGCTTCTTATGACACCACTTATTGGTGCAAATGAGAACGTTTATGCAGTAGCACAGGGTCCTTTGTCAATTGGCGGTTTTAGTTTTGGCACAGCAGGGGGCAATGTGAGACAAAATTTCCCAACAACAGCTATAATACCAGATGGCGCTTTAGTAGAGCGTCAAGTTGAGGTTAACTTATCTGGCATGAATAAATTGTACTTTGATTTAAATCATCCAGACTTTACTATGGCAAACCGCATACAGCAGGCAATCAATTCACATTTTAAGCAATACATCGCCCATGCCAATGATTCAGGCAGTGTTGTTGTAGATATTCCAGATTTCTATAAAGGCGATATGGTAGGCTTTGTATCTTCAATAAACCAATTAACAGTTGAAAACGAAGTAAAACCGAAAGTAGTGATAGATGAAAGAACAGGCACGGTGGTAATTGGTGGAGATGTAACAATAAATCCAGTTAGCGTATCCCATGGCAACTTAACTGTAACAATTAGCCCAAACAAGCAGGTGTCACAACCAGCACCATTGTCGGCTGGCCAAACAACAGTTACACAAAACCCAACTATTACAGTAAATCAAGAGCAAAGTCATTTTCTAAACTTTTATAAAGGTGCAACAGTAAAAGATCTTGTTAACGCTCTAAACAAAGCTGGTGCTACACCAAACGATATTATTGCAATACTTGAAGCACTAAAGCAGGCTGGAAGTTTAAATGCATCGCTTGAGGTAATGTAGATGAATGTTGATAGTATAACAATAACAAACCAGAAAAACACAGATGATTTGCAAAAATTAAAACAACTATCAAAAGACTTTGAGGCAATTTTTATTGATATAATGCTTAAAACTATGAAAATTGGCGAAGATAGCACGCTTGGTAATTCAGCAGAAAACAGTATATACCAATCAATGTATCAAAATGCGCTGGCAAACCAAATTGCTAACACAAGTAGTTTTGGTATTGCAAGTTTAGCGTTCAACGCTTTAAAAAAGACAGTAGAAGACGCAAAAGCACCAAAAATACAAAAACCCATACCGTTAAATCAAAACAATTATATACCATTTAAGGTAAATTTACCAAAAGATATTTTAGATACAGTAAAAAAAGCTTCTGCTGCTTTCAAAGTACCAGAAAAATTAATCTTAAGTGTTATAAAAGCAGAGTCTAATTTTAACACAAACGCAATCTCTCCTAAGGGTGCAATGGGGCTAATGCAGCTTATGCCGGAAACTGCTCAAAGCCTCGGCGTAACAAATGCGTTTGACCCTGTGCAAAATATTATGGCTGGCACAAAATATTTAAGCAATTTAATTCAAAATTTGCAAAGTGTTCCGCTTGCTTTGGCAGCATACAACGCAGGACTTGGCAATGTCAAAAAATTTGACGGCATACCACCGTTTAAAGAAACCGTTCAATATATACAAAAGGTGATTTCCTACTATGAAAAAGCTTAAATTTTTATGCTATCATCCGATATTTATACTAGGAGGTGCACAATGAAAATATCAGATATATTTGGACCCAATATAGATGCTATAACAAACCAGAAGAAAACTCAAAAAAATACACAACATCAAAGCATTAAAATTGAAGACACAAAGAACAAAAATGCACCCCAAGACACTGTAAATATATCTCAAACAGCCAAAGCATTATCCAACTTAGCTGACTTTGAAGCCAACCACCAAAAACGTCTTGAAGCGGTGCAAAAAGCTTATGATAATGGCGCATACAAGCCAGATTTGACAAACTTAGCAAAAAACATATTAGAGGAAATAAAGAATGAATGAGTGCCTTAATGATTATTTAGAGGCTATTATAGAAAACTATGAGCATTTAATCGAATTGTTGTTCAAAGAAAGAGCGTATTTGATCACAATGAATAGTAACGGTCTCTTGTATGTTTTAAAAGAAAAAGAAACCTACCTAAATGAATTAACCAAATCTCTAAACCATATAAAATTAATGGGCGCGCAAAAATTTCAGTTATCAAAATATAAAAGCAAAATAATAGAAATGTCAAGCAGATTTCTTTATGAAAATACCATAAATGCAAAAATTGCACAGCAACACTTGGTATTTTCACGTTCCATGTTAAATCTATATACAAGTTTTATGCAAGTTAATGAAACCTACAACAACAAAGCTTATTTGCCATACAAACCAAATTTTAATAGGATAGTCTAGCAATTTAGCCGTTTTTTTTTACGCTACTTGGATGAAGCCATCAATGCCTAATTTATAAGCATATTCTAGTATGCCATTCCATTGAGTAGTAATTAGTTTTTTTGAAATCTCTGGATAATCAAACGCTTTATAGGCAGGGAAATATTGCCTCATTAAAGAAATTATCGGATTTTCTATATAATTTACAATCCAATCTAATACTCTCTTAGAGTTATCAATATTATTTGGTAAAATCAGATGCCTAATAATTAAGCCTTTTGTAGCCAGATTGTTTTGTAAGGTTAAATGACCTTTTGTTTCCTGCATCTTTAAAATAGCCTTTGTTGCCACCTCAAAATAATCATTTACACCCGAATACCTTTTGGCCAAACTTTTATCCGCATACTTCAAATCAGCCAAGTAAATATCCACATAGTCTTTTAAAGATTCTATAATTTCGACTTTATCGTAGGAGCTTGTATTGTAACATATAGGTATATTAAGACCCTTTTGTCGCGCAATATCAATAGCTTTGCATATTAGATGCACAAAATGAGAGGGCGTTACTAAATTAATATTATGTGCTTTGCGATTTTGCAAATCCAAAAAAATATCTGCAAGGGCATATTCATCTATCACTTTATAAGCACTTTTAAGTTGACTTATTGGATAATTCTGACAAAACACACAAGCCATATTGCAGCCGGCAAAAAATACCGTTCCGCTACCCTGCGTACCGCTAATTGGAGGCTCTTCTCCAAAGTGTAAGTTAAAACTTGCGATTTCAATTTGATTTTTTGTCTTGCATAGACCTTCCCTTTTGTTTCTATCTACTTTGCAATTTCTAGGACACAATCTACAAGATCTCGATACCAATTTTTCTATATCAAACAAAGCCCAGCCACCTCATATAATCTTCGATTCCAGATTCTATATCGTATTTTGCTACAAAGCCCATTTTGCTTGCAGCCAAACTTACATCTGCCAAAGTTTGATCTTGATAAAATTGCGTATAGGGATTTTTAATATAATCTGGCTCTAGATTTGTTCCTAAAACTTTATTTAACACTTCAACGATTTTATTAAAACTTGTAGGTTTTCCAGTGGCCACATTATAAACACCAGATGGCGCTTCCATTGCTTCTATGTTTGCTTCCACCACATCCTTTATGTAAATCTGGTCCCTAAATTGTTCTCCAAACTCAAATATACGAGGCCTTTTGAGCTCTTTCATCTGTAGAGCCAATTGGTAAATCATGCTTGCCGCTTTGCCTTTAAAAGACTCCCTTGGCCCATACACATTAAAGTATCTCAAACCCACACACTCTAAATCGTAATTCTCAGTGTATTTTCTTGCCATATTTTCCATTATGTACTTTGAAAATGCATAGGCATTTTTTGGATCCCTTTGTGAATTTTCACTCATTGGTATAGTACCTTTCCCGTAAACACCAGCACTTGATGCGTAAATAACTTTAGCTTGGGAATTAATAGCAAACTCTAAGATATTACGAAAACTTTCAATATTACTTCTTAACATTTCTTTATCATCTGGGTATGTTGTGTCTGTATTTGAAGCTTGATGAAAAATATAATCAGGCTCGAAATCTAAATAATGCTCCCAATCCATATTTTCTTTAGAAATATCAGCCACTACAACATCGCCCTCAAAGCCCTCTAGGTTTTTATAAACACCTTTTGACAAATCATCAACAACCGTTATGTTATCGGCCATCTTTTGTAAATAGATAGCAAGATTTGAGCCAACAAAACCAGCACCACCAGTAATTAATATATCCATAAACCCTCCATAAATAAAAAAGGAGAGGTTTTTAAAACCCCTCCTTTAAAAATAACCTGCGCTTTGATATATTGTGCACTAATATTACTTAATGCCTGCCATTTTTTCTAACATATCTGTGGTTACAGATTTTGGTCGCTCAATTGCATAACCAAGTGCTCTATCCCACACAAGGTTAGCAAGAACACCCAAGGCTCTTCCAATTCCAAATAGTACTGTATAGAAATCGTACTCTACAACACCATAATGCCACTGGATGCAACCAGAGTGCGCATCTACGTTTGGCCATGGATCTTTTACTTTTCCAAGTGTAGACAAAATCGGCGGCACTACTTCGTATAGCATCGAAACTACCTGGAATATTGGATCATCTGACAAGTGCTTTAGTGCAAACTCTCTTTGTGCCGTATAGCGTGGATCTGTTTTTCTAAGCACTGCGTGACCGTATCCTGGTATTACTTGACCGCTTGAGAGTGTTTCTGTTACGAATTTTTTTAATTCTTCTTTTGTTGGAACCTTTCCGCCTAATTTTTTATCTATGGTTTCCTGGATCCACTTTAGTACTTCTTGGTTAGCAAGACCATGCAATGGACCTGCAAGTCCGCCCATAGCAGCTGAATATGAATAGTATGCATCAGACAAAGCAGATGCTACAAGGTGAGCAGTATGAGCCGAAACGTTACCGCTTTCATGGTCTGAGTGTAGTATGAAATACAATCTTGCAACATCGTCATATGGCTTATCAATACCCATCATACTTGCAAAATCGCCGCCCAAATCAAGGTCTGGGTTCGATGGGATGTGTGTGTCACACTTGTATTTCATTCTGTAAATATATGCGCCAAGTGAAGGTAATTTTGCCATTAAATCCATTGCATCTTCATACATTGGCTCCCAAGCGGTGTTTTTGTTGAATTTGCCTGCGTTGTAGTAGGCTGCAAATTTTGATTCCCTTTGCATTGCCAAAATCCCTGTCGCAAACATAGTCATAGGGTGTGTATCCCTTGGCATAGCTTTAAGCGTATCTTTTACATATTCAGGCAAAGCTCTTCTTTTTTTAAACTCTTCTGCTACTTCTTTGACTTCTTTCTCGGTTGGGACCTCACCTGTTAGCAAGAGATAAAATTGGCCTTCTACGTATGGCATTTCAGAACCTGGCACTTTGGGCAGTTTTTCTAAAACTTCGGGGATGGTATATCCACGAAACCTAATACCTTCCGCTGGGTCCAGGTATGAAACATCTGTTACCAAAGACTTAATGCCTCTCATTCCACCAATAGCCTGCGAGATAGTAACCTCGTCAATTTTTACATTACCAAACTCTTTGAGAAGCTTAGTAGTGCGTGGTCTGTGCTGAGCAATTTTCTCAGCTAGCTTTTCCTTCAAAAAAGACATATAAAACCTCCTTACGTAAACTTTCTAACTAACAATTTACTCTAACTAAACTGTTTGTCAATATGACTCTATCCAAATTTGTATGCAACACCAAAACCGCCCCTTGGGTATCTCCAGGTAATATAATCGCAGGCAATCCTGCAAGTGCCACATTCTACACATGCATCGTAGTTTATAGATAATTTTTGCTCTTCTTCATCATAAGAATAAACGCTAGCTGGACAAACATAAGTGCAAGGCCTGCCTTGACACTTTTTGCAAGCCTCAGGATCGCTTACACCAAGATGAGAGCCTTCTTCGTCTACATTATAACCTATCAAGTATAATTTATCTTCTATCCTCATCCTAATTTCCTCCATAATGCAAACATATCTTTTGCCACATTCCAATAACCAAACTCTTTCTTTACTTTGTCTTTGATATTTTTAATCTTATCGGGTTTTGAAACACCATCTACATTGTAAATGCTGTACATTGAATCAATAATTAACTGCGGGTATTTTGTTAGTAAGTAGCGTTTTTCTTCAAGTAAATGAGGCAGGTTTCTATACATTTTAAGATCTTTTAACACAAAAGACCCTTCCATTTTGGTTTGGTATGCACTCAATACTTTTGCACTAAAATCGTTCTTATCTCTTGCTTCCAAGTAGGTACGTGCAGCGAGTTTACCAGATTCAATTGCAAGGTTTGAGCCTTCTCTGTGTACACTGTTTACAAGCATAGCAGCATCGCCAACTGCCATAAATCCGTCTGTGTAGAGTTTTGGCACAGTATAATAGCCGCCTTCTGGTATCATGTGAGCCAAGTATTCTTTTGTTTCACCACCTGCAATTAACGGTGCAATTGCTGGATGTGCTTTGAATTTTTCAATCAAATCATTTGGGTTTACTTTGTGTTCAATTAAATCCTCAATTATAGTACCTACACCTACAGATAATGAATTCTTATTTGTGTAAATAAAACCCATAGACTCCATACCTTCAAAAAATGGTCCTGTAATTTCGATTGTAACGCCCTCTGAATCACTTGATACGCCAAACCTGTCATTAATCACATTTTCCGGCAAACCGATAATTTCTTTTACGGCTACTGCCACTTTATTTGGAGTGATTTTTTCTCTAAGACCTAAAGATTTTGCCAGAAACGAGTTTACACCGTCAGCTGCTATAACACAATCGCAGTACAAATCACCATCTGGCCTATCGGTTCTAATACCAATAACTTTACCATTTTCAATAATTGGGTCTTTTACTACTGTTTCATTTATGATTAATGCGCCAGCTTCTTGGACTTTCTGAGCAAACCACTTATCAAATTTAGCTCTAAATACGCTAAAGCAATTGTATGGTTCTTTATCAAATTTTTCGCTTTTAATGCCCGTAGAAAAGACGGAATCCTCTGAGATAAACCACATCTTTTGCTCGATTATGTGCCTTTCTAGGGGGGCTTCTTTGTAAAATTCTGGGATTAAATCATCTAAAGCTTTTCTATAAAAAATACCACCCATCACGTTTTTTGCACCAGGAAATGTGCCGCGCTCAATAATCGCAACATTAACCTTTGCTTTAGCTAGCACATACCCTGCGGCCAATCCAGCTGGCCCAGCACCCACTATAACAACATCAAAATCCTTTTTTCTCATATCTTCACTCCCTATTTAACCAACTTTTGTTTAAACATTTCTGCCATTTTTGGTAATATCTGCAAACAATCACCAACAATTCCATATGTAGCCACTTCAAATATTGGTGCTTGAGGATCTGTATTTATTGCAATTATGATATCCGAGGATTTCATACCCGCTACGTGCTGCACAGCACCAGAAATGCCTGCTGCAATATAAATTTTTGGGTGAACCGTCTGACCAGTCTGACCAACCTGTCTTGATTGTGGTGCCCAACCAGCCTGAACCACTTTACGCGACACAGCCCAAGTACCACTTAGTACATTTGCTAAATCTTCAAGTAATTTCAGGTTTTCTTTTTTACCCATACCCTTACCACCAGAAACTATTACCTCGTAAAAACTCAAGTTTACTTTTTCTTCGCCTGTTTGAACTTTTTCAATGATTTTTTTGACTACCTGATCTTCTGTAATGTCGTATTTGTCTTTTATTACTTCTGGCGTCGTTTGGTTTTTCACAGCTTTAAAAACACCAGGCCTTACTGTGGACATCTGGGGCCTGTTGTCAGGGCAAAATATTGTAGCCATCAAATTACCGCCAAATGTAGGACGTGTCATTAAAAGATTTTTATTCGATGGATCAATATCTAGAGCTGTAGTGTCAGCAGTTAAACCAGCGGATAGCTTTGTTGCAACTGTACCTGCTAAATCTCTACCAAGTGTAGTAGCCCCAATTAAAGCCACTTCTGGCTTATACTTATCAATTAAATATACTATTGCATTTCTCCAAGGTTCTGTCCTGTATTCTTTTAACACAGAATTTTCGATTATATAAAATTTTTTCGCACCATATTCACCGACTTCTTTTGCAAAATGCTCAACCTTATCACCAACGGTAAATGCACATACCTCGCAATTAAGGTCTTTTGCAAGTTCTGCGCCTTTACTTAATAACTCAAGAGAAACTCTCTCAATTTTACCATCATTGTGTTCTATAAAAACCCACACATTTTTATACTGTTTAATATCTTGCTTAATCATCTATCCACCCCTTAAACCCTTCCCAACTGCTTAAGCATTGGTTCTATTTTTTCATAAACTGCACTTATAATCTCATCTAAGCTACCCTCGATCATCTCTCCACGCTCTCTCTTTGGTGGTGTAAATGCTTTTTTAACTTTTGTTGGTGAGTTTTTTAAACCACACTGAGAAGCATCTATTGTAGTGTTACTAGAGTTAAGCAAAACGACAGGAGTTTTAGCAGCTTTTATAAGGTATGAAAGTGGGGCAAATCTTATATGATTGAGCGTTTCTTCTGTTGTAATCATGCACGGCATCGGTACCTCAATAGTTTCAGTGCCGCCTTCCAAAAGCCTTACGATTTTGATTTTTTTTGCTGATGGATCAACTTCCTTTACCTCAACAGCATATGTAACCAAAGGAACATCCAAACGCGTTGCTATACCTGGGCCAGTTTGTGCTGTATCGCCATCGATCGCCTGCTTTCCTGCCCAAAATATATCAACCGGACCAATTTCTTGTATAACCTTTTGCGCGCCTGCCCATAATGCATAGCTTGTCGCTAAGGTATCGGATCCTGCAAATACCCTATCGCTTAACAAAAACACATTATCTGCACCCATAGCAAGAGCTTTTTTTAAAGCCTCATCTGCCATAGGAGGGCCCATACACAAAACTGATACACTACCACCAAATTTGTCCTTTATCTGGACTGCTGCTTCAATAGCATGCGTGTCAAAAGGGTTTATAATAGCTGGAACACCTTCTCTTATGAGAGTTCCAGTTTCATAATCAACCCTTACTTGAGCCGCATCTGGAACTTGCTTAATGAAAACTAATGAATGCACTCAAAACCTCCTTTTTGATTTTCCAATATAGTTATCTCATTTTTATACAAAAATAAAAATATGTCAAGCACAAAGTAGAACATTAAACAACTTTTGTAAATTTTACACCAATATCAGAGGGTTTTGCAAAATACAACCATGAAGTAACTATTGAATCAACGCCTGTTTTTACATAATCTAGGATATTTTTATCATTAATGCCACCCGCTACGGCTATTTTAATATTATTATTAATATTTCTCAAGTGTATCACGGCTTGCCTTGTTTGTTCTACATCAAACTTGTCTAACTGCAAAAAATCAATACCTACCCTTGCAAGCTTGACTGCCTCATCTAAATTTTCTACCTCAACACAAACCATTTTATCGTAAGCAGAACGTTTGATTTCATCAATTTTGCTAATTAACTTATCAAATCCACCCATAAACATTATGTGCTCTTTAAATATTAAAATTGTTTCAGACAAACCTAATCTGTGCACATTTGCGCCGCCACTTAAGATAGCCTTTATCACAAGTTTTTTTGCAAATGGAAAGGCTTTGCGGGTTGTGGCAATTCTTATATTTGGGTTAATGCTTTTAGCTAAATCAACAAAATTTTTTGTCTTAGTGGCTAATCCACAAGCATGCTCCAATAAGTTAGAACAGATCCTGTAGCTTTTTTGTACATTTTTGAAATCTCCACTTGCTTTTAACAAAAAATCGCCCTTTTTAAGTAAAGCTCCAGAAGGCACAAACCCTCTTACCAAGATATCAAAACACTCAAGCACTCTTTTTGCTTCTTCGGTTGCACAAACCACTAAGTCTTGCCTTGCTATAAACTCTGCTTCGCAATTTCCATCCAAACCTAAAACATCTGTAGTTAAATCACTATAGGGTATATCGTCATTTATTAGTCTTTCTATATCATCCTGCAAAAAGTACATTTACTCTCCTTTTTAGGTTTCAAAACCATAGACTTTTAGAATCTTTTTTACCTTTTCTGGTTTTACAAACTCTAAATGTTTGTAAGCCTCGCTTTTGTTTTGTGAGCTATCTAGTATTACCACTGCTTGCTCTATTGGTAAGTAGAGTTTTTTACGGCGTATCATATCCAAATTCTCTAAAGATTTTTTTTGCCTGACTTGATTTCATAAACTCTAAGTATTTTTTAGCCAATGCTTGATCTTTTGAGGATTTTAATATAACCATTGCTTGTTTAATAGGCTTATATAAATTTTGATCAATGTCGCAATAATGACCGCTATTAGATTTAATTACTAACGCAAGCGGTATAAATGCTATTTGGGCATTACCTGTCTGGGCAAATTGTTGGGCCTGCTGCACATCATTTGCAAATACAATATTTTTCTCCACTTTATCATAAATATGTGCTGTTTTTAAAGCTTCGATAGAAGCCCTTCCGTAAGGCGCTAATTTTGGGTTTGCAATGGCAATATGCAACACATCTTTGCTTAAAGAGCTCTCTATGCAATCATTGTTTAATTTTATATTACTATTTGTCCAGATCACAAGTTTGCCAATAGCGTATACATAATAATCATCATTTAAAGCAAAACCTCTTTTGACTAATTCTTGTGGGTATTTTGCATCGGCTGACATAAAAATATCCACTGGGTAGCCATTTGTAATTTGCTGGTAGGCTGCACCAGACACGAGGGGAATTGCAACTACCTTCGTCGATTTATTTTGTTTTTCAAATTCTGCATTAATGGGTTTAATAACTTTATCAAGATTTGGTGCAATAACAACTTTTAGCTCACCCGCAAAAGAAATTTGCGCAAAAAAAACCACAAGAAGCACCGCTAGTACACTTTTCATAACGCCTCCTTTTTTTGCCATATAATATTTTATATAACGGTGGTTGTCAAGAAATATTCTACCGTTGGAACAATTTTTATACATAATATAGAAAATCTTTTTGTTTAAGCGTTTTCATATAAAAAGTTTAGCTAACTTTTTTTTACATATCCTTAAACTATAAAATTCCTAAATAAAATCTTTTAATCTATCTTTAATAAATGTTTTTGGTATGATACCGCTTTTTTTGTTGTCTATATCAAAAGTTCTGCAAGCATAGCTAACTTCTTGAGGCTTTTTTAGGGTATATGTATCAATACCGTCTATATATGAAAGGAGATCCCAAAAAATTTACCTCTTTGGCTTTTCCAAGCGTTTCTACATCAATATTTTGCACATTAATGTTTGTACCAAGCTCTTTTAGAGCCTCTAATAAGTTGCTGAAAGTAGGCTCAAAATTTGGACAACCACTAAAATACAAAAACTCTGTCTTTTTCATAAGCTCTCCTTATCAATATTGTTGCATGCTTGTAAAAAGCTTTCCAAGCTTTCTTTTAAGTTTGTTAACGACAGAATCCATAACTTCAGCTCAGATTTGCCCTTGTCTGTTAGCGTATAGATTTTTTTGTAATTTCCCCTGCCTTTATCGTTAATATCGCAAGATGAAATAATAAGCTGATCTTTTTCCATTGCGTTAAGTGTCTTATAAATATAACCAAAGTCTCCTACATCTTCGTACTTTATACCCATATCTTGAAGTGCTTCTATAATTTTAAAACCATGTTTGGGACCTTGTGTTAGAATATAGAGCATAAAAGCCCTTAAAAATCTTGGCGGGCGTTCGGCGGGATAGTTTTCACACCATCGCTTAATTTTAACCATTGATTTTACTTCACTTTTTTCACCTTTCATAGTTTAATCTCCTATTAAATGATCAAATTCTTCTTTGGTAAGCGGCATAGATAGCAAAAATCCCTGGACTGCGTCACAACCTAATTGCTCTAACATACTAAGTTGTTCTGTAGTTTCTACACCTTCTGCAATTGTTTTTATTCCTAAATTATGCGCTAAATAAATTATGGTTTCGACTATAGATTTTGCCTTTAAGTCAAAAAGCATCTTTTTAACAAATGATATATCAATCTTGATATAGTCAAACGGCAACTCACTCAAATAAGATAAGGAAGAATAACCCGTCCCAAAATCATCCAAAGAAAGCTTTATATTGTGACTTTTTAGTTCATTGAACAATACTTTGTAATAAGGCAAGTTTTCTACAAATGTGCGCTCAACCATCTCAATGATTATTAGAGAAGGATCAATTAAATTTGCTTGAATTATAGATACAATTTCATTTACAAAATGGCGTTGTTTAAAACTAATAGGTGAAATATTAATGGAAATAGGTATTTTATGTTTTCTCAAACTAATATCGCGCGCCACTTCGTTTTTTATCCAATCCTCAACATTCAAAATAAGGCCTGTTTCTTCCAAAAATGGTATAAACTCAAGAGGTGGAATAATTTTATTGTCTTTTTTCCACCTAAGCAAGCTTTCTGCGCCTATAATTTTTTTGCTTTTTACCTCAAAGTAGGGCTGGTAATAAACCAAGAATTCTCTGTTTGTAATTGCTTTGGTTAAATTGTATCTTAAATCAAGCCTTTCTTTAGCACTCGCTTCAACTTCCTGCCTGTAAAACCCAAGCGCACCTTCTCCCTTTTCTTTTGCATCTACTACCGCAATCTCTGCTTTTTCTAAAAGCGTTTTCGAACTTTTAGAGTCTTTTGGGTACAAACTTACCCCAGCGTTAAACGAAAGTTTTACTGTATTACCATTTATATTGTAATCATCAGAAAGCACCCTTATAATATTTACCATTAATACTAAACTATCCTCTTCAAACGAAAGGTCTTTCAATAAAACCGCAAACTTATCTGATTCTAATTTGGCTACTATATCAATCTGTCTAACAGTTTTGCCCAATCTCTTAGCGATTGCTTGAAGTATTTGATTTCCCAACTCAAAGCCATAAGCTTTGTTTATATTGCCAAAATTTATTGGGTTTATAACAACAACTGCACCTATTTTGTTTTCAATTTCTGCACGCTTTAGAAACCTTTCGATGTAATCAAGAAAAGCCTGACGGTTCGGTAAACCAGTAGTCATATCAAAGTTTGTTAAATAGTTTATTTTCTCGTACAATGATTTTTCTCTTGATATGTCTTTTGCTATGATTACATAATACTTTATTTGATTGTCTTCAATAAAGGGCACTATGCTAACAAGCGCATTGAAAAAAGTTTCATTTTTTGTTTTGTAAGTAATAATATCAGAAAAAATCTTTCCTGATTTTAAAGTGTTATAAAAATTTTTTGCAAATTCCCTGCTGTGAGTTTTTGAGCTAAAAATAGAATGATGCTTACCAATAACTTCATCTTTTTTAAAACCCGTAATCTTTTCAACTGCTTCGTTGACATACACAATATTAAAGTCCTTATCCATCACACCTATTAAATTTTCATTTTTATCTATTGCAAGCATAACAATATTGCGCCAGCGTTGATTTTCTAAGTTATCGAGCGCATAGTTGATATCCAAAGTTATTTCCTTTAGCAAGTCAAATATGCTTTTGTTAAAAAAGTTTATTTTATCAGACAAAGCTACGATAACACCAATTGATTTGCTATTTTTAATAATAGGCAGAAAGCAGCATGAATGTATGCCAATTTTTGCAGCTTCAGCATTAAACGGTCCCAAGGCCTTTGTGCTTGCATCGTTTATAATG
The DNA here is from genome assembly GCF_002119425.1 of Desulfurella amilsii. NCBI lineage: Bacteria > Pseudomonadati > Campylobacterota > Desulfurellia > Desulfurellales > Desulfurellaceae > Desulfurella > Desulfurella amilsii. Next base: position 963,053 of record NZ_MDSU01000018.1, read on the forward strand.
TAAACGCGCTTATTTTTAAAAGATTTAAAAAAAGGAAAGCTATACAATTTGTCTTTATCCAGTGTTTTTAAAATGCTAAACTGTTTAGATACAAAATCTAAAAAGCTCTTGTAACTCGGATTTTCTATGTTTGAGGCTTTTATATAAAAATCATTGTCATAATTAACAAGCGCCACATAGGCAATCTTAAACTTTGCGTACTCAACAAGAATTTTTGTTATTTTATCAAATATCACTTCTTCATTTGTTTCGTATATGAGCAATTGGTTAATTTCAGATAAAGTCGCATATATGCTTGATAAATTTTCTATAGTTTGAAGGTGCTTTGTTTCTTTCGTGATATCGCGCGCTAGATCAACAAATCGGCTTACTTTGTCATTGATTTTTACAGGTATAATTAAAGAACTAAGGTAAAATAGCTTCCCATTTTTATTTTTATTTATAAAAGAGCAATTATAACTCTTTCCACTTAATAAATTATCCCACAAATTTTTATAAAAATCATTACTGTGGTAGCCCGATTTAAAAACAGAAGGCTTTTTGCCTATTAATTCTTGCGCCTCATAACCCGATATATCGCTTACTGTTTTATTTGCATACTCAATTGTCCCATCAGCACCTGTTATCACAACCCATTCAGAAGATGACCAAATGGCTTCATCCAGCATAACCCTGTGTTGCTCATCTTTTATTTTTTGGAGAGCAAAACTAATATCGGATTGTATTTCTTTCAATATATCTAAATACTTTTCTCTAAATTGATTTGCAATTTTTGAGTGTAAAAGTATAACATATTGAACCTTACCATATAATAAGATTGGTATCGCGCAAGCAGATAGAATGCTGTGTTTTTTAAAGTAGCTACTCCAAAAATGCAGACCAGAGTCTTTTTTTACATTAGACACTATTGAGATAGCACCAGAATTAAACGCTCTTGACACTACACCAAGGCCAAAATCAGTGTTTATATCTGTAGAGATTTTTAAAGTTTTAAAGTCACTTAAAATTGCTTCATTTTGAGCATTTGCGTATTTTACGACAAAATTTTTTGCTGCATCAATATAGCCTACGCTTACAAGACCAAAATCCAATTTTTCAACTAAAATCCTGCAGATAGACATCAACAATTTATCTTCACTATTTTCAAGCGTAATCAATCTATTTATCTCTTTTAATGCAAAATATAGCTTTTCGATTAATTTTTGTTCTGTTATGTCTATAATGACACCAAATGCAACGTACTCGTTTTTGTATTTGATTGTGTTTGCAAACAAATTGGCATAAATGATGCTTTTGTCTTTTTTTAGCATCTTTATTTCGCTGTAATTAATAGAAAACTTTTCCCCTCTAAAGCGTCTTTGTAAAATTTCGTTTATCTTAACTCTCTCTTTTTCATTATAGAATAAATCAATAGGCTTTATATGTTTGATTTCATCAAAAGTATACCCCAATATATCCAGTGTCTTTTGATTTGCATAAATATAGGAATCTTTGCCAAGCATATAAATCCCAACAGGCGATTTTATAGACAATACTTTGAATAGCTCTAATGATTCTTGCGACTGCACTTGCAAATCAAATAGATCCGTTAAATTCTCTACAAAACCAATATTTTTATAGACATTATCATTTTTTTCAGTTATATAAACATTGTTTTTTAGGTATAAATAAGAGCCATTTTTAGTCAAAAACCTATAGGTGAAACTTGTTGATTCGCTTGTCTCTAAAAGTGACAATTTTTTTAAAACTGTTGGTTTATCTTCTTCGTGGATTTTGCTGAACCATAAGTTTGGGCTTGATAGCTCTTCTTTTGTATAGCCCGTTAAGGCTTCAATATAATTGCTATCTAGTAAATCAATGCTTAATATTTCTACACTTTCGTCTTTTATTTTGACTATAGATTCATAAATAATTATGGGTAATTTTTTAAACAACTTCTCTTTCATTTACTTAAACTTTTATATATAACTAAGTTTATTGTAACAAATTTATTAGAATAAGCAAGTTTTAAATCCTAGGTTTTTCTTTCGAATTCGCCTGATTTGCCACCACTTTTTTTGAGTAAATAAATATCTGTTATTTCAATAGATTTATCAATAGACTTACACATATCGTAAATGGTAAGTGCAGCAATTGAACAAGCGCATAGGCTTTCCATCTCAACACCGGTTTTGGCTGTTATCTTAGCTGTAGAAATTACCCTGATAGTATTATCTTCATCGTTTAGCTCAAAGTCAATATTGATTTGATCTAGGTTTAATGGATGACACATTGGTATTAAATGAGGTGTTTGTTTTGCGCCCATTATACCAGCAACACTTGCTACAGCCAACACATCGCCTTTTTTAACTGTACCTTCTTTTACTGCAAGGTAAGCCTGCTTTGAGAGCTTTACAACTGCTTGTGCTAAAGCTATCCTTAGCGTTGGCTCTTTAATGGATACATCTACCATAGTAGGCTTATTTTGTTCGTTAAAATGTGTAAATTTCATTTTTTATCCTCCAAGGTTGGAAAAAGATTGATGAATGTTTGTCGTAAGCAGTTGGTGCTGCTTGGGCTTTTTTAATACAGAGTTTTTTAAAAGTTCCTTTGTTTGATCTAAGCTGCCCTGCCTTAAAACCGCTTTAAAGTTGATTCTTATATCATGACCAAGGCACAAAATTAAGTTGCCATCAGAAGATAGTCTAATGCGATTACAAAAAGCGCAAAAGTTATGCGAAAGTGGTGTAATAAAACCAATGCGTGTATTTTCAACTTCACAGTATTGGCTTGGACCATTTGTTTTATAGTTTGTACTTTTTAATAAATAATTTTTTTGGATAATATTTTTTATTTCATCTATCGGTATAAAATTTGCTTTAAAATCTTCATTAAAATCTGTCGGCATATACTCTATAAACCTTATTTCATACTTGCGCAACAGTGCAAATTCAAGCAAGCTTTCTACGCAGTCAATATTGTATGTGCGCATAATAACGCTATTAATTTTTGTATTAACAAAACCTACCTTATCAAGCTCATCAAAACCCCTTATAACATCATCAATGCTGCCAAATCTGGTTATCTCTCTAAATTTTTGTTTATCTAAAGTATCGAGACTTACAGTAACTCTTGATAAACCACTATCTTTTAATAATCTTGCATAATTCTTGAGCAAACTGCCATTTGTAGTTAGAGATATGTCGTTGTAGCCTATATTTCTTAACATTTCTACAAGCTTGTATATGTGCTTTCTAACTAAAGGCTCACCGCCCGTTAATTTAATTTTTCTAACACCAAGATCATATGCAGCCTTTGCAAACAAAGCAATCTCTTCATAAGTCAAAATCTCGCTCATATCCTTAAATGCTACACCTTCAAGTGGCATACAGTACACGCACCTATAGTTGCATCTATCTGTAACAGATATTCTTAGATAATCAATTTTTCTGCCAAAGGGATCAATTAACTGTTCCACTTATTTAACATCTCCAAAAAATGCCCATAATCATTATACAATACATCCGTTATGCTTGTAAAGCCATAAGCACCAATACCTTTTATGCTATCAATATTGGATAATTTTATGCCTCCTATAAGATAGGCTGGTTTTTTAGAAGACTTTACCATTTGCTGTGCAAGATCTGGTCCAATCACCACTGCATCTTTGGTACTTGTTTTAAATACAGCCCCAACGCCAATATAATCAACAAAATCAACCTCGCTGCTTAATACTTGATCTAGAGAGTGCGTTGATAAGCCAATAATGAAACCTTTGGGGACAATCTTTCTCAAATAAGACGGTGGTATATCATCTTGGCCTACATGCACACCATCTGCGCCAACAACTAAAGCTAAATCTAGCCTGTCGTTTACAATCATTAAAACATTTGCTTTTTTTGTCAATTCTCGTATTTCAAGGCTTTCATAAAGCATCTGTTTGCTTGGTAAATTTTTTGCCCTATACTGTATCGCTTTTGCGCCAAAATCTATCAATTTTTTACAAGTGCCAATGCTATCGTTTTCCATTGTTATGCCATAGAAGCCTTTTGATAAATCCATAGCGCCACCTCGTATAAATTTCTAAATATATATGAAGCTTTAGTGTTTGATTTACACTTTATGCCTTCACCGTTTAGTATCAAAATAGGTTCGATACCTGCGTTTAAGCCAAGTTCAACATCTGATTCTTTATCCCCTATTACAAAAGAGCCTTCTTTTTTTATATTAAAATCAGCAATTGCTTGATCAATTAGAGCTGTTTTGGGCTTTCTACAGGCGCAATTATCCTCTGGCAAATGTGGGCAAAAATAAAATGCATCTATCAAATTAAGACAACGCTTATTTATTGTCTCATGAGTTTTTTTAACAAAGTCCTCACTAAAATAGCCCCTTGCTATACCTGACTGATTTGTAATTACAATAATTTTATAGCCTAGTTGTTTGAATATTTTTAAAGATTTTTTTATGTTTGGCAAACACTTGATGTCTTCAAAACGTTTTAAATAGCCCGGATCCCTAATAATAGTACCATCCCTGTCTAAAAAGACCGCTAGGTTTTCCATCTATTGTGCATCCATAAGTATTTTGTAGGCTCTTTTTTAATCCAATCCTCAAATTCTGCATAAATACTGCGCATAATCGTGTGCAAAGCTTGTTTAAACGGCTCATCTGTGGGATAAATGGGTTTTTGAATTACAATCGTGTATGTTTTGCCTTCTTCTTTCAAATAAGCAGGTAAAATAGGCGTTTTGTTTTTGTAAGAAAACAGGGCTATGCTTTCTGAAGATTTTGTGCTTCTACCAAAAAACTCTACCTCTAAGCCTTTAGAGCCTCCGTATTGGTCTGCCAATATGCCCACTGTCTGCCCATTTTGAAGCATTTTAAGAAAATCAAACGTTGAGAGTCTTGATGAAATAATCTTATTCCCGCAAGATTGCCTTAGATCTAAAACAAGTCTATCTAAGGCTTTATTGTCAAGCGGCCTTACCATTACACTGATAGACTGTTTTAGTATAGAAAATCCACACACAAGCATCTCAAAATTACCAAAATGTGCTGTAGTAAACAATACGCCTTTGCTGTGTGATAAAGCTTCTTTAAAATTTTCCAGACCCTGTATTTTAAAGTGTTTCTCTACGAATTTTTTATCACCTAAATGTTTGATATTTAGCGAAACCATCTTTGCAAAATAAAGATAAGTATTAAAAAGTATCTTTTTTGCTTTAGCTTTATCAACCCCTAAGGCTAATCCAATATTTTTTAAACCAATTTTTCGTCTGCTTGTCAAAATAAAATACATTAAAATAGCCACAATACCTAACAAACCCTCTACTATACAGTATGGTAGAACTCTTAATAATTTAAAAATAAATTTCATTTTGAAATAAGCCTTTCGTATAACTTTTCCAATTTGTCTATTTTCTTTACTATCGTCAAATTATTAATTGCAAATTGATAAGCATTATCAACAAAACTATTGTCTTTAGACATATAAGCTTTATTTAAAGCCTTTAGTAAACCTTCTTTTGTAGGCTGAGCCAAAATTCCCCTATTATTTTCAAGTAGCTCTGGTATAGCGCCAATACTAGTGCCAATAACTGGTATTTTCCTGAAAAAAGCTTCTATAATAACATTCGATAGTGCTTCTTTTAAAGACGGTACAACCAAATAATCAAAGGCGCTCATAAACCTACCAGCGTTTTCAACTAAACCATATGTTTTAACCTTATCTGATATGCCAAATTTTTTGCATTTATCCAAAAGACTATGTGTATCTTTACCAATTAGTGCAAGTTTTGCTTCAAGTTTTGATAATGCAAAAGCGCAAAGCAACAAATCGTGACCCTTGTAGCTAGAATAATTAGCAATAACACCAAATACAAAACCATCCAGTCCTAAATAATCCCTTGCAGTCTTTTTGTCTACAGCTTCAAGAGATTCTTCATCTATAGCACTGTATATTACATGAATTTTCTTTTTACTCACAAAAATTTTTCTCAAAGAGCGCTCTACCGCTTTAGCGTTTGCTACATACGCATCGATTTTTGGGTTTAGGTATTTAAAAAAATTCTGCGGTGTAAAAATAACGCCGCGCTGGACTACCAGCTTTTCTTTTTTGATAAACGAAACAGACTTCAAACCTACTGCATGGCCTTTGGGGTGGTGTGTATGGATAATATCAATATACTCTTTTTGCAAAAAATTTCTAATGGTTTTAGCAGCCAAAGAGTTGTCTTCATCAATCTCAATGATTTCACAGTAAGAACCAAGCTGCCTATATACGTATGAATCTTTAAGCGTTGCAAGATAAACCTTATGGCCTCTTTTGATAAGTTCTTTAGTGTTTAGCACAACTTGATTAGCACCGCCAGAAAGTGAAAAGGCAGGTTCAATTTGTAAGATATTCATTTTTTCATCTTTGAAACATGCTCATGGTGCTTTATAAACTCCACAATACCCTCATAGTCATCAATGTATCTTGTAGGTACACCAAAGTACTCTTGCGCTACATCCGTAACTACTAAAATTACATTTTTTATACCACTTTTCACAAGTGGAGTATAGTCAAACTCACTTCTGTAGACTTCTATTTTTGGTATATCTTCAAGCTTATAGCCCTCTATAAAAACATAGTCACAGTAATCAAAAAAAGACAAAATTGATTTTAGCGGTTTTTCTGTATCAACATCCTGAATTAGTGCCCACTTATTTTTAGAGGAAATGGCAACGCTTGAGGCACCAGCCTCTTTTAGTTTGTATGTGTCTTTACCTTTGTAGTCTATCTTGAAATCGTGAGCATCGTGTTTTATGGCACCCACGATCTTCTTATCTTTTTTTAATTCTATTATAAGATGCTCTATTAAAGTAGTTTTCCCAACATTTGAATGCCCAATTACACCCAAAACATAACCCATGAAAAACCTCCATAAAGTTGATTATATAAGTTAGGCTAAATTAGTCAAACTTTAGTTTTTACCTTTTTATCAATGCAAAATACAATTAGATTTTTCTTGCAAATTTGTATTTTTTGTGTATATTACCTTAATCTAAGAGTGACATTTGAGGAGGTTTTAGACAATGTCAAACTTATTCAGTAAAAGTTTCAAAGTAGCAGCATTAGCGGTAGTAGTAGCATCAAGTTTAACACTTGCATCTTGCCAGAAAAAACAGGCAACAAATGCAACAAACACAACAAACACCACTAATGTAACCAACGCCACAAACGCAACAGCTGCACCCACTAACGCAACAAACTCAACTAACGCAACAAACTCAACAGCTGCACCCACTAACGCAACAAACTCAACAAAATAAGTTGCGTTGAGACTTTTTGTGCACAAAAGGTATCAGGCAAGGCAGCTTTAAGCTGCCTTTTTCTTTCTAAAAATAAATATTAAAAGTAAAATTCCAGTAAAAATTAGATTAATTAGTGTAAAATAGTGTCCAAACCCATCAAATACTGTTGCATCTTCATCATTAAATGTAATTTTCGCTTTTAGTATTCCAACAGTATAGGGTTTTAGACTCGCAATCATTTTGCCAGATGGGTTTACAATCATACTAAACCCTGTATTTGCACAACGTGCTATGTATATATTATTCTCAATAGCCCTATAAAAATCATCTCTGTAAAACAGATGAAATGTAGGTGTATGGCTAAACCACGCATCATTTGTTATAACCACAATTAACCTTGTACCTAAATCTTTAAAAGTTCTTGCAATTTGCTCAAAATCTTCCTCATAACAGATGATCGCAGCGGTCTTTAGGCCATTGACATCAAAAAGCGTAAACCTTTTGCCATGCGTAAAGCTGCCAAACTTTGTAACAGTGGGAATGAAGCTCAAATACTTCCTAAGAGGAATAAACTCAGCAAATGGCACAAGTTCATGTTTATCATAATAGTCAAATTTTTCATTGTTGAAAAAAACTGCGGAGTTGTAATAATTATAGCCCCTTTGAGTTTGTGCACCAAAAATGATAGGCGTTTTGTAGTTGCCCAAAAACTTATCAAAGTCTCTTGGACTAAATAAAAAAGGATAAGCACTTTCAGGCCATACCACAAGATCTGCATCTGTTTTGATTGTAGCATTTATATAAACATTTAAATTATTCATTAGCATTGCACTATCCCATTTTTGAGACTGAGGTATATTACCTTGAATTAAAGCTATAGTTTTATTAAGAGAACCGTTTTTTGGGGGTAAATTAACAACAAAAAACAAACATGCAATTAAGCCTAAAATTATAAGAGGCTGTTTTATTTTTTTATTATACAAATAATATATTGCTATGTTAACAAACAACAGCTTCAAGCCAACAAAATACGAACCAAACCAGCTTGCATCCTTTATAAAAAATGGCATATTATAAACAAACATACTGACATTGCCAATGGGATCGCCATAGAGTACAATTGAGCGCAAATATTCAAAAGATATATAAAATACAGGCAAAAGCACAAAACTAATATTAAATTTTTTTACCAAATAAAACGGCAAAAACGTATACATTAGCTGGTATATGCATACGCCCAAATACATAAAAAAAGCCAAAAAAAACGGCACATGGTTGTAAACATAAATGCCTTTTAATAACCCTATGTACAAAAATAAAAAAAAAGGCACAAAAGCTACAGTTGTAATCAAAAGCACATTTGCAAATACCTTGGTATTTTTTAGAGATTTAAGTGTAATAAAGAGTGGAACAAAAGCAAAAAAAGAAACGAAAGAATAATAAAATGACAGGATAAGTAAAATAGGCGTTAAAATAAAACTAAGACGCTCTAGATTAGCTTTTGACCACATTGAATTTTATAACCTGCCAAAAAGGCTCTTATGGGCATAGAATTTTTCCCTTCTTGTTTAATTTCTTCTATGCTAATGCTTTTATTTTTGCACGCAATTACTAAAGAACTTTTACTAACCTCTATGACAGTGCCTGGATCTGAGTTTTTATCTACAACGCTAGCTTTTAATATTTTGTAAATTTTCCCGTTATAGCGGAAAAAAGCCTCTAAATAGCCCGCAAAAGCTTTTACTTTTTTAACTATAGCTACAGCATCTTCTGTTTCAAAATTAATACGTGCGTCACTTTTATCAAACTTTTTTACATAAGATATATTGCCTTTTTGAGGTATGGGTTTTATCAAGCCTGCTTGCACATACTCTACAGCACAAACAATCATTTGACTTGCAATTTGGGAAATTTTGCCAGATAGTGTAATATTATTATCATCGGACTTTATTTCAATTATCTTTTGCATCAAAATATCGCCTGCATCTAAGTCCTTTGTAAGGCTTATTATGCTTATGCCCGTATGTGTATCACCATTTAAAAGAGCGCTTATTATAGGTGATGCACCCCTGTACTTTGGCAGTATACTTGGGTGAATATTCAATATGCCATATTTAAAAGCATCGATTACATTCTGTGGTATGATTTTTCCATAAGAAAACAACACACCCATTTGACAATTCTTTATTTGTTCTAAAACCCCAACATCAAGCTTTTGGGGTTGAAGCACACTTAAATTTAATTCTCGAGCTTCTTGTTTTATTGGACTTTCAATTAAAGTTTTATTGCGTTTTCCTTGCTTGTCTTGAGTTGTGAGAACTGCTTTTACGTTAAAATGCACATTTAAGCTTCTTAGCGTTTCAACACCAATCTCGCTTGTGCCAAAAAAGACTATATTCATTTAGTTTCTTTTAAAAATTTTTTAAATCTCAATTTTTCAACAAAGTTTATCCTATCAACAAACAAAATGCCATTTAAATGGTCAATCTCATGCTGAACAACAACGGATAAAAAATTATCAATATCAACTTCTTGCTCTTGCCCTTCTAAATCTAAGTATTTTACTCTAATGTAGCGCCTGCGGTCACTTACCTTACCATAAAAGCCTGGCACACTTAAACAACCTTCATCGTGTTCTTCGTAAAACCTCTCATAAGACAAAATTTGCGGGTTTATCATAGCTATTATTTTACTATCACCACCTAGAGCTTTCTCATTTACTATAATTAATCTTTTTTTTATGGCAATTTGAGGTGCTGCAAGACCAATACCATTGTTCTTTAGCATTAATTCACTCATGGATTTTATAATGTTTACAATTTCGTCATCAATTTTTTCCACTGGAGCTGATACTTTTTTTAATTCCTTATCTGGGTAAGTTAATATTTTGTATTCCATAGACTACCTCACTTTTAAAATTATACCTTTTGGGGGCATTAAGTCAAGAAAAAGTATTTTAATTAATTATAAAAACTTAATAAATCAATTGACTTAATATATATCGTATGATATGCTAAGTATTACGTTTACGTAAAAAAGGAGGATTGAATGTTTAAGACACAGTTTACTAAAGATTTTGGTGTCGAATTCCCTATAATGCAAGGTGGCATGATGTGGATTTCTAAAAAAGAACTCGTTAGCGCTGTATCTAATGCGGGAGGTCTTGGTATACTTTCTGCCCTTACTTTTGAAACGCCAGACAAGCTTGCAAACGAAATTGAGCAAACAAAAAAATTAACCAATAAACCATTTGGCGTAAACCTAACATTTTTGCCCACACTAAAACCCGTTAATTACGACACATACATTGAAATAGTTATTCAAAGCGGTATAAAAATCGTTGAAACAGCAGGCGCAAATCCAGCAAACTATATTGAGAAATTAAAAAACAACAATGTAAAAATCATTCACAAGTGCACTTCTATAAGACATGCGCTAAAGGCACAAAGTATCGGTTGCGATTATGTAAGCATTGATGGTTTTGAGTGCGCAGGTCATCCCGGCGAAGATGATGTAACTTCTTTAATCTTAATACCAAGAGCCAAAGACGAGCTTAACATACCCGTTATAGCCTCAGGCGGTTTTGGTGACGCAAGGGGTTTTGTAGCTGCACTTTCACTTGGTGCATGTGCAGTTAATATGGGCACAAGGTTTATGGTAACTCAAGAAGCTCCATTGCATGAAAATATCAAACAAGCGTTATTAAAAGCAAAAGAAACCGATACTGTTTTGCTTGAGCGTAGTCTAAAAAATACGCTTAGGGCTTTTAAAAACACACATGCATTGAAAGTTTTAGAGTTAGAGCGTCAAGATGCAAATCTTGAAAAACTGGCACCATATTTAAGTGGCTTAAATGGCAAAAAAATGCTAGAAGAAGGATTAATTGATAATGGACTGCTTGCATGTGGTCAAGTAATAGGACTAATTAATGATATACCAACCACAAAAGAGCTTATTTTAAATATCATAGATCAAGCAAAATCAATCATACAAAATCAGGCTAGGCTTATTTAGCCTGATCTAATTTAATCATCTCATACAAAGCTTCTATAGGGTGGGCTACTTTTGTGTCTAAATTAGCTTTTATCAACGCATCTGAAAGCTGCATAGCACACCCAGGGCATGGAGTATAGAGTTTTTTAAAATCCTTTTCTTTTATTTCTTGAGTTTTTGATTGTGGTATTTTACTTGAGTCTTTGTAGTATTTGGCATTGAATGTACCGCCAAAACCACAGCAATTTTGGTTTTCTAAAGGCTCAAAATCTTTAGTTATGCTACCCATAAATTCTTTTAGTATATTATCCTTTGAGTGTTCATAATGGCAAGGTATGTGAAGTGTGGATTTTTCTTCTTCTTGCGGCTTTATGTTTACATTTAACACTTCTTTTAAAAATACAACTATATCCATCATAGGGACTTTTGCTTTTTTGCCTGTGATTTTTGCACCCATGTCATCTAAACCATACTGACAGGTAGGACAGGCAGTTACAATGTAGCTTGCATCAGTAATTGAATCAAACCACTCTAAGTTTTCATTAACCACCTGCTTGTATAAGTCCAGCTCACCCATAGTGGCAGCAGGTATACCGCAGCACTTGTTTGTCTGTGATACATATACACTTACACCGTAGTGCTTTAGTACTTCTACAACAGCTTCTCCCCACTTTGTGTACATATAGGTTATAGCACAGCCTGGGTAGAAGATTACGCGCATTTTTTCTTCTTTGGCTTTGTTGAGTCCACCGTATTTAGAAGTAAACGGCCTTGATTTTATAGATACGACGTTTCTTTGAGAAAACTCGCCAAATAAGGGCTTAAATATATCTTCTTTTACCTGTTTTGAGCCAAACTTAAGACCAATGTGCATTAAAGGAGCAGTTTTTGCAAGAAGCTTTGGCTTTTGCATAATGATTTTTAGTACAGCTTTTTGCCAGTTTGGTAATTCTTTAGTTTTTCTCAATATGGATTTTGCCCTTAAGAATATTTCATCCGTTTGCACGCCGCTTGGACAATACTGCTTGCACCTTGTGCACATAACGCAGTAATCAAGATGTTTAAAGATCCTACCGGCTTGTTCTATGCGTCCTTCGTAGATTGCTTCAATCAAAGCCAGCTTACCGCGAGCCACGGATGTTTCTATGAGGTCTTTATCATAAATTGGACATACAGATTGGCATGTGCCGCACTTTGAGCACTGTATTATAAGTGGCTCTAACTCTTTTAGCTCTTTTACTATTTCATCAACTTTTTTATCACTCATAAATAACCTTCTTATAAACTCATTTTGTGAGGATTTAATATGTTATTTGGATCAAGACCGTACTTTAGCCTTTTCATAAAAGCTATGGTGCTTTTCCCTACCTCGCTTTCTAGGTACTTTGCCTTTGCTATACCTATGCCGTGCTCACCGCTAAGTGTTCCTTCAAGCTTTAGTGTAATCTCAAATATCTCATCTATGGCCTTTTCAACACGCTTCATTTCTTCAACATTACGCTTATCTGTAAGGATTGTTGGGTGAAGGTTGCCATCGCCTGCATGACCAAATGTACCAATGAGCAAATTGTACTTTTTGGCTATATCGTTTATCGCCTGCATCATAGCAGGCACCTTGCTTCTTGGGACCGTTGCATCTTCTAATATCAACGTAGGGTTTAGTCTTGCAAGGGAGCTTAGAGCGTCTCTTCTTGCCTGCCAGAGACTGTCACGCTCTGTATCGTCTTTTGCAATATGAACTTCCCCACCAAAAGACTTGCAAATATCTGCTACTTTTTTATACTCATCTTCCACTTGAGCCTCATGGCCATCAACCTCTATAAGCAAAATTGCTTGAGCGCTTATAGGAAGACCTAAATGATGAAACTTCTCTACTGTTTGTATTGTAAAATTATCTAGTATTTCCAATGTAGCTGGCACAATCTTTGAGCTTATGATGTCTGAGACTGTTTGAGAAGCCTTTATTAAGTCACTGTAGATTACAAGGAGGCTTTTTCGCGACTGAGGAGGGGGTACTAATTTTAATATGAATTCTACCATTACACCCAGTGTACCCTCACTAGATAGCATCAGCCCCGGAAGATTGTAGCCTGTTACAAGCTTTACAGGTTTCCCGCCACCTTTTATAAAATTACCTTCGCTGTCAAGAAACTTTACACCCATTAGGTAGTGACTGGTTACACCGTATTTTAGCGCCCTTAGACCTCCAGAGTTTTCTGCAACATTTCCACCCAACGTTGAGACTTTTAGGCTTGCTGGATCTGGGGGGTAGAGCAGTCCTTTTTTTGCTACTGCATCGGCAAATTTTTGCGTAACTACACCTGCTTGAACAACAGCGTACAAATCGTCCATATTAATCTCAAGTATGTTGTTAAACCCACTCATGAGCATTACACACCCCCCATTAACAGGCAGTGTACCACCGCTTAAATTTGTACCCGCGCCGCGCACAATTAAAGGGATCGAATTCTCATTGCAGAGCTTTATAATACTTGAAATTTGTTCGTAATTTTGCGGTTTTACTACAATATCTGGAGCTTTTGGCTCTTCTGGGAACGCATCGTAACTATATGCCATTGTATCTTCTATATTGCTCCAGCAGTTTTGTTTTCCTACCATGCCTTCAAATGCTTCAATCAAAACTTTTTGCATAGAGTACCTCCAAAAAACCAAGAATAAAGAACCAAAGGCTCAGGCTAATAGCCTAAGCCTTACAAAATTAGTACCGTTTTGCACCCTGAGTTGCTTCTTTTGGCAATAAAGCAAGTAAAACTGCAGAAATCAACAAAGATACGCCAACGGCTGCTAACCCATAGTAGACATTGCCCGTGCGAGATTTTATAAAACCTATAATATATGGTGCAAAAAATCCACCTAAATTGCCAATTGAATTGATTACTGCTATGCCTGCAGCTGCAGCTGCGCCTGATAAAAACTTATTTGGTAGTGCCCAAAATGGTCCAAAAGCAGCGTAAGCTCCAGCAGTAACGATTGACAAAACGACAATAGAAGTAAATGGCGTTTTTATAAATAGCATTGCAAATATAGCTATAGCACTAATTACAAGAGGTATTTGTGTGTGGTAACGCCACTCAGCTTTTTTATCCGCTGATGATCCATTAACAACCATCATTATTGCTGCAAATAAAAATGGTATCATTGCCAAAAATCCGACAGCTTGAGAACTATAGGTTTTTGAGAGACCTTTTATAATTTGTGGCAGCCAGAAGCTTATTGAATACAATCCCATAATTAACCCAAAAAAGTAAATAAAAGCTAGCAACCAAACACGCCCGTTTTTCATTGCCTCAGCTGCTGTCATTTTTTTCTGTTTGGCTTTTTCTGATTGCTCTTGAGCTATCTCGTTAGTAAGCCAATCCCTTTCTTCTGATGTCAAAAACTTTGCTTCAGATGGTTTATTCGGTAAAATAAAAAATGTTATTATGCCAAATATTAAAGCAGGAAACCCCTCTAATATAAATAGCCATCTCCAGCTTTCAAGTCCTGCCCAATGCACATGGTCTAAAATTATACCAGATATTGGAGAGCCAATAACGCTTGAAAATGCAAGTGCGGTCATAAATAAAGCTACCGCTTGGGCAAGGTCTCTTTGCGGAAACCAGTATGTTAAAAACAATATTACACCAGGGAAAAATCCCGCTTCGACTAACCCTAATAAAAATCTAGCGACATAAAGGTGCATAGGAGAATTTGCAAAACCTGTAAGCGTAGCAACTAGTCCCCAAATAACTAATATTATAGAAATCCAGATACGCGCTCCTATTTTGTGTAAAATTAAGTTACTTGGAACTTGAAAAACTAAATAACCTATAAAAAAAATACCTGCAGCAAAACCAAACTGTTCGGCGCTTAAACCTAAATCTTTGTTCATTTTTAAAGCAGCAAAACCTACATTTACTCTGTCTAAAAAATTAATAACGTAAAGCAAAAACATGTAAGGAATTAAAAACCTCTTAACCTTGCTTATAGCGCTTTTTGCTATAGCCTCTGACATAATCTCACCTCCAGCAAAAATTGGTCTATTGGTTAGACCATTGGTTAAATTATAATACTGTTTTATTAATTGTCAATTATATTTTTAAATTATTAATTTATAAACTAAAATGTGCAATTTTTAGCAAAATTTGTCAAAAATAAATCGTGTGTTACTTGTTTTTATTAGTTTTGTAAACTAAATTTATCGAGGTAATTTTTAAAATCTTGATCTATAAAAGAAAGATGTTTTAACATGCTTTGTTTGGCAAAAGAGGGATTGTTTTGTATAATCGCATCCATTATGGCTTTGTGTTCAAGTAATAACTCTCTTTTTGACAAACCCTTTACCTTTATAACATATTCTCTGCCTACTTTTACGGTATCTTTTAACAAATTAAAGATTGACATCATCATATGGTAAAGCACAGTATTTTTAGAAGCTTTAATGATAGATAGGTGAAATTCCGCATCTTCGTATTCACCAGAGTTTGATTTAGTGCTAACTTTTTCTAATTCCATATAAGCTTCAGTAACGTACTTTTTTGATTCTTCATCTGCATTTTTAGCTGCCATTTCAACAGCCCACACTTCTAGAGTTTTTCTAATCTCCATGAGTTCCCATGTTAGCTTAGGATCTTTTACCAATAAATTATCAACACCTTTTAGTATATCTTCACCAACAGATTTTATAAAAGTGCCATCTCCTTGAATGCTCTCAATCAAACCTTTTGCCTCCAACATGTTTAGTGCTTCTCTCACAGAGCTTCTACTTACCTCAAACATTTTTGCTAAATCTCTCTCTGAAGGTAGTTTTTCATTGGGCTTTAAAATAGCATCTTTTATGTAGAGCTCTATTTGTTCCACAATCTCTTCTGAGATCTTTTTTTGTTTAATTGGTTTAAATATCATACCATTTTTCACTTAGTTACGCTTCAAAAGCTAACTAAAAACACAATTTATTTATCAATTGTGCTAAATCCGCAACCTTTGAGGTTAAAGAATAAGATTTGTTATTTAATCGCCACTTTAGTCCGTTAAAAATTATGCTACCCAACATTATATCTGCGATAATCTCGCTTTGCGGGCACTCATTTAGTAAATCTACAATATTTTGTCTATAATTAAAAACAATTGTTTGCAATTTTTCTTTCTTTGCAATATCGCCAATATAAATTTCATCAGAAAAAACCATTATAGGCAGTACTTCGTTGTCTTCTACCATTTTCAAATGCTCACTCAAAAGGCTCAAAATCCTTTTTTGAATATCTTTTTCTTTTCTAGCTGTTTCTATAATATTAAGTAAATATCCGTCTATCTTATCCATAAAATACAAAATTAGCTCGTCTCTGTTTTCAAAATATTTGTAAATCGCCGGCTGTGTTACACCTAAAACATCAGCTACGGCTTTTGTTGTAACATTATTGAAACCTTTTTGTGAGGCAATCTGGCCAATCGCTTTGAAAACCTCATCTTTGCGCTCTTGCTTCGACTTTCTCATATTATTAATTATAAACTCTTTTCGTTTATTATCAAATGTTTTTTTATTCTACTTTTAACTTAAACTCCCATTTAATCATTTCATCTTTTACAGCTTGCGCATCATTTGCATCTGGCAACAAAATTAAATAAACATTCATGTGTTCAATAGCTTTTTTGTAATCTTGCGTTTGTGCATATAACAGTGCTATATCGTGGTGTAAGTTTGGGTTAAATGGATTTTTTTCAATAACGGCATTTAATTTAGCAATAGCTTTATCTAATTTATTTTCTTGATAATACATTTGAGCATATATAAAAGATTTTTTTGAATCTTCGTTAAGCTCCACCACAGCAGGGTCTACAGCAATAATGCTTTCAACATTTGAATATATCTTTGATTTATTTTGTTCATCAACAAAGTCTAAAACCGCCTTATAGTATTCTAAAGATTTCCTATACGCTCCCTGATTTTTTAGTTGTGAAGCTGTTGATAAATTTTCATTAACAAATGAAGAAATCGCTTTAAAAAACATAGGTTTAAATTTATCAAATAAAACGCTACCGTGATTTTGTTGTGCTAATCTATACGTCGTTAAAGCTTTGTTATAATATTTCATATTAGCATATGCAACGGCTTGTAGTATATTGGCTTCTGCTAAAAAATTAACATTATCTAGCAAATCAACTGCCTTATCATAATTGTTAGTATCAATTAAAACTAATGCTTTTGCAATGGTAGAAATATTGCCGTCTAGGTACAGCTTATAAGACAAATCGGCATACTCATAAAAGTCCTTTTTATTGTTTAAAAAATAATTCCCAAAAGCCATCCAAGCGTATGCAGAAAATGAATCCGGAGTGTGTAATTTTTGCGTTTTTAGTGATAACTTAATCAACTCAGAACTGTTCTTTCTTTTAATAACAATTTCATTTAACGCATTAGACTCTTTTTTAATTAACTCTACAACCTTTTTAATTTCTATGTTTTTTGTTGATTGGTTATTAATCTCTACTACTTCATCATCTTTGTAAACCAAATTAACAGCACTTGATAAAGGATTTACAGATTCAACTATTGGGTAACCAGAGTTAGACAAAATATTACTAAAATTAATGCCAATACCATCGTATTGTTGTTTATCTAGTATTTCTTTTAAAATATTTATTGCAGCTTGATATTCATTTACACCAAAAAGAGTTTCTACGATAATCTTTGGGTTTAGTGGGATTTGGCTTTGTTTGATAATCATCTTAGCTACATCATAGTCTTTTGCTTCAATCAAAAATTTGATATAGTACTTTTTAGCATCTTGTATTATATTTTGTGCTATAGCATCGGCATAAATTTTCTTTGCAAGGCCTATTTGACCGTTTTTATAATAGCTCCTTGCAAGCAAATCATACCCAATTATATTGTTTGGGGCTAACTTAATAATCATCTTAGAAGCTGAGATTGCATCTTTGTAGTTGCCATTTCTAAGCGAAACATTAGCAAGTATTATGTAATTTTCTAAATCCAGTGGGTTCTTTTCAATTGCTGAGTTAACATGGCTTACAGTTTCGTTTTGATTGTTTAAAGCATAATCGATTTTTTGACCTAGTTGCTCTAAGTCTTTTTTGATAGATATAGCTGCAGCTTTAGAGTATTCTTCATCTCCAAAAAATGAAAACAATCCAGTTAACTCGTAATTGCCTTCCAACCTAAGGTTGTAAGGTTTTGAAACAAGATAGTTATCATCATAAATAAAAGACTCGATACCAACTACTACGTCTAAGCTTCTTTTAGAAAATCCAGAGTTTTCTTTAACATATAAGAAATTTGGCGAGATTTTTATAATAATGTGACTTTTACCATATAGCTCTAGGGAATTTACTTGATAGTCTGATCGTTTAAAATACGGTGATAAATAATACTTAACACCCTGCAAAACCATAAATTCTGTGGGTAAAATATATTTAATGTTAACAGAAAAAATATCGAAATTGTACTGTGTGTATTCTAAAATTTTATCTGCAACAATAAATGTAGCAGGGTAGGAAAATTTTGTTTGAGTTACCTGTTTTGGAGGTTCTAAATTAATTGGTTTAATATTATGAGGTATAGTAGTAGAGCAACTATACATAAAAAACACAGCCAACCAAATACTTGCAAATAAAAATGGTTTAACTTTCATAACTACTCCTTTGCATACCACTCATATACGCCTTTTTGATAAGCATTAAAATTATTATTTATAAATTCTTTAAAATCAAAATCCATCCCTACTGCGTTGGATATCTCTGTAAGATCCTTACCAAGCAAATTAAAAACAAATCGCGAATAAACCTTACTAACTTCAAGAGTAAAACTAGCCTGAGGTATACCGATTTTTAAAATAGAAAAATCAGCTATACTTTGAAGAGCTTTAGCGACCCCATCTATTTTGTAATCAACAATGATACTTGCAATACCAAGAGTATTTTCATAAACATTATCACCAATAAACTTGCTAAGACCCTTTATCTTTTTTTGCTCTTTTAGTGTTTCAGCAAGCAAAATATTGGATTTGTGATACTTTTCTAAAAAAACCTTTCCTCCTTCTTGTACTAAATCGCTCAATCGGTTGCCAAAAAAATTCTGCACCTCATGGTTAAGATCAAATTGATTTTGGCTTTGCATTAAAGCTACACTACTACTAAGCTCTTTGGTGTTTATTTTGTCTTGCCATTTAAATGGCACAATGCTCGAACCCAAAGTTTTAAAACCTAAAGATTGGTCTTGATTTTGTTGAGTAGCTTGAGTTTCAGATTGGGATTGATCTTTAATTGCATGCCATGTTTTTAGGGCTTGTTGCTTTTTTTGCATTAATAACTTTTGTTGTTCTTCGTATTCTTTTTGTTTTTGCGCTTGCAGGTAATCATCATTTGTTGTATCAGGGGGGTTCATAAGCCCACTAAATAAACCACCAAGTAAGCTGCCAAATATACCGATTGTCATACTTTCAGATGGGCTCAAAGAAGGCGAGCGAGATTTTTTGTAAGTCTTAGGCGCAGAAGGTTGAGGTTTATTTGAGTAGTTGCGATCAATAGAAGGCGTCGGTGTTGGTATGTTATAGTTGCAATTGCCTCCACTTTGCTTACACAACTCTTGAGCTTGCTCCCAAGCTCCTGCATAAGTAAAAATAGGTATGTTCAAAAAAACAAATAAAACAAGTAACTCAAATACCCTTTTCATAATTAATCCTTCCATTTTAGACTTTTAACTGGAAAGTTGTATTTCCTTAACTCATCTATATTTGATAATCCTATAATACCCATATTAGTTGGAAACATTACAAAAAGCACATTATCCTTTAAAAATATCTTTGGGTTTTTGGCTTTTACAAACTCCATTGCTTGAGCATTTTGAATAAAGCCCACAGAATTTGCCGTAGTATAAAAAATTCCGTAGCCAGTATAAACGATCTGATCAAAATTTTTATTTTGGTTATCGTAGTAAAGTAATCTTTTCTCATCTTTTACGATATAAATTTTGTCCTGTGAAGCAATAACTATATTTTCTCCAACGCCTGAGACACTACTTATGGGTTCTTGTTGAGAATAAAGCGCAACAAAAGCGTGTGGTTTTATTTTTTTGTTAAAAATATAAACTTTGTATGTTTTTGTTTTATTATCAAAACTCAAACAATACAATGTTTTATCAAGTCCTAAAAATAGTTTAGATTCACTGGGTAAACTATCTATAGGTTCAATTGTAACTTTTGGTATGTTGTTTAGCATGGGTGAAATTTTTAGATACCCAAACACGGTTTTGCTATAAAAAAGCACCGCTGTCTCATCAAGACACAAGAAACCACTATAGTCGCCCTCAACAACTAAAAAACTATTTTGTTTTGGGAAAAACAAAAATTTGTTCATATATCCAACAATTGCCTGGTTTGTTACACAAAACTCCACTTTATGTTTTGCACTGTAATTTTGAGGATTAACAAGCCAAAATGACTGAATTGAGCTGTTTTTTGGTAATATTAAAGCTACTTGGGGGATCACATAAATTTCGTCCCTAGCAAAACTTTGACTGGCAAATAAAAACAATAGTCCATAAAACACAATTACTTTTTTTAACATCATCTAACCTGCGTAGGTATAGGGTTTAGTGGCGTATCTGGGTGAATTTCTTCTATAAATTTTTTAATTACACCAAGTTTATTTTTAGGATCCAGCCAAAGCCATTGACCATTTGGGTTAACTTCTAAAAAATAATAGTTTTTATCATCATATAGAAAATCTAGTCTACCAAAGTGCAATTTTAAATCATTCATAAACTTATAAATATTCTCTTTAATATCTTTTTTTAAATCGTGGACTTGCCAGTTAGATGCGGTTTTATCTACAGATAACTCCCTCCAATCAACAGTCCTATCTATAAAATTTCTTCTGTCCAATTCAAATGCAAACATTTTATCTCTAATAAACACAACCGTAATATCGTATTTCGCGTCAATATATTCTTGAATCATCCAGGGTTGATTGTCACTTAGCCCGTTTTCTTTGGTTTTTGTTGTATATAAAACTAAATATTGTTTTTTATCTATGGGTTGCATTGTTAAGCTTTTAATAACTATATCTCTATCATTAAACTCTTTTAATTTAGTATTGTACCTAAATTCATAGTTTGGGACATTAAAATACTTTTTTGCAACACTAAGTTGAACAAACTTTCCAACTCTAAAATCTACTAAAGGCTCTATTAATACTACCTTTCTTTGCATCCAGGCTAAATTTATAATTTCTCTTGCAGCGTAGTATAATTCCTTGTCAATGTAATCTTCTTCGTCTGATAGTTGTTTGGGCTTTATTAATAGATCCTGCTTAAGCGAGGGCTTTCTGTACAATACTTTATTTATATTTGTATTATTTGCTATTCTGTCAAGTGGGTCTCGAATTTCAAAACCGTCATTGTTTAAAACTATTTTGTATTTTTCAAAACAATCAGAATTAAACCTAAATACACCGTTTTCTCCCATATAGTAAATCAACATATCAATGGTTGTATCAAACGTAGTAGAATAAATTAGTAACATATAAAACAATTAGCAAGCCTTGATAAGAGGCTTGCTAATTAACTCTTAAGAATCTGCCTCGTTAGTGGAGCTTTCACCATCAAACATTGTAGAGCTTTTAGTGCTCCAAATAATTAAACGTAAATCTGCGCCAACAAAACGCCTCTGCTCTTTAAAATTGTAACTACCAGTATCTGCCACCAATTTTTCAAATGCAATCCTCTCCTTTTGCCTTGCAAAGTCCTTTAGGGTCTTCATGAGATACCTCCTTTACACATTTTTATATATTTTTGTATATTACATAATTGTAATGTAATCGAAATTATTTATATGTCAAATTAATTTTCTTAATATATCACTTAATTTTAATTAGTATTTAAAATTCATTTTTTACGTAATTATAGTTAATTATTATTTTTTTGCTAAAAAGTTAACTTTTATTTTAAATTTTTTTAAAAAGAATCTTGACACTAAATATAAATTTCTATATTATTTTAAAAGAGATATATAAAATCATAGAAGGGGGGATAAAATGCATGAGCAAACTTCGAAAGGCGACAATTTTTTAATCCACGCATCTGGAGATTTTCTTCAAAACGCAAATTTAAACGCTAAGCTTTATGAAGAGTACCTTCAGTGGGCAAAAAAAGATTGGGAAGGATTTTGGGATTATTTTGGCAAAAAAGAAATTACATGGTTTGAACCTTTCAAAAAGGTTTTTGATGACTCTAGCATCCCATTTTACAAATTTTTTGTAGATGGTAAACTAAACATTAGCTATAACTGCATTGATAGACACTTATCTACATGGAGAAAAAACCGAGCCGCAATAATTTGGGAAAGCGAAATTGGCGAAAGCAAAACAATAACTTATAGAGAACTCTATTATCAAGTAAATAAATTTGCAAATGTACTAAAAACTCTAGGTGTAAGAAAAGGTGATAGAGTAGTACTCTACATGCCAATGATAACAGAGCTTCCCATTGCAATGCTTGCATGCGCTAGGGTTGGAGCTATACACAGTGTAGTATTTGGTGGATTTTCACCAGCGGCACTGAGAGAGCGCATCTTAGATGCAAATGCAAATGTAATTATAACAGCAGATGGTGGAAGAAGAGGTGGTAGAGCTATACCTTTGAAAGATAGCGTAGATGAAGCCATTAAAGATTTAAAAAACATAAAATATGTTGTCGTTGTAAAACATATCGGAAGAGATATTTTTATGAAAACATTGAGAGATTTCTGGTGGAGCGACCTTATGAGCGATCCTGATTATGCAAAAAATTATTGTGAACCAGAGGTTATGGATTCAGAAGATCCATTCTTTTTACTATACACATCTGGCTCCACGGGAAAACCAAAAGGTGTTTTACATACAACCGCAGGTTACCTCATATGGCGTATATTAACTGCCAAATGGGTATTTGATTTAAAAGACGAAGACACATTTTGGAGTACAGCTGATTTAGGTTGGATTTCTGGGCACTCATACACACTCTATGGTCCACTATCGGTTGGCTCAACAACACTTATTTATGAAGGCATACCCACATACCCAGATCCAGGCCAATGGTGGCGCTTAATTGAAAAATACAGTGTAAATGTTTTATACACAGCGCCAACGGCACTCAGGGCACTTATGAAATACGGCGAAGAATACCCAAAAAAATACAACTTGTCGTCCTTAAGATTGCTAACCACTGGTGGCGAAAGACTTAATTCTGCTGCGTGGCTGTGGTATTACAAAAATGTGGGCCAAGAAAGATGCCCTATTATTGATGCGTATGGCCAAACAGAAACAGCTGGCCATATGCTTTCATCGCTACCAGTAGCACCACAAAAACCGGGCTCTGTTGGCATTCCTGTGCCTGGTGCTTTCCCTGAAATCGTTGATGATGAAGGGAACATTATAAATGAACCATACAAAACAGGAAATTTAGTGTTTACAAAACCCTGGCCCTCAATGGTTCGAACACTCTGGCAAAACGACGAATTGTATAAAAAAACTTACTGGAGTGCTTTTGATGGTAAATACTACTTAACTGGCGATATCGCTTACAAAGATGAAGAAGGATATTACTGGATGGAAGGTAGAATTGATGATGTCGTTAATGTTTCTGCTCATAGAATAGGCTGTGCTGAAATTGAAAATGCGCTAACGGGCTATCCTGCTATTACTGAAGCCGCTGTTGTGGGCGTACCAGATGATATTACAGGTGAGGCTATTTTTGCCTATGTTGTTCTCAAAGAAGGTGTCGATTTAACTCATCACGATGAGCTTGTGCGCGATATAAGAGACCACGTAGGCAGACAAATTGGCCCAATAGCAAAGCCATCTGAAATTGTTTTTGTTGACCAAATGCCAAAAACAAGGTCTGGAAAGATTGTTAGAAGACTATTAAAGGCGCTCGCAACAGACAAACCTATCACACAAGATACTTCAACACTTGAAGACATAAGTGTCATCGAAAAACTCAAAAAAGCCCTCAAAGAGCGAAATGACTAATATTTTCTTGCTTTGACCAGTCTAACTGCTGGTCAAAGAATTTTTATCAATAAATTTCTTTAAATCTTTACATATTTTTTTCACTTTCTTGAAGATTTTTTTACACTGAAATAATTACACTAAAAACAAAAATATACTGGGCAAAAAAAAGGGGACAGGCTACTTTATTCTATCTTCGCGCATAATTAAGTGTCGCAACATTAAGTAATCTGTGCTATATGTTTCTATGGAAATGGAAGCGGTAATTAGAAAGAAAAATGAGCCATTGGAAAAGCTGCTTGACGAGCATACACGCCGTCTTTGGGCAGCAACCGAGGCAAATGCTTTAGGGTGTGACGGAATTTCCATAATATCCCGAGCAACTGGAATATCCCGCAGGGCAATACTCGTTGGTATCAACGAAAACCATTTGGAAGTGATTTGGCATCAGGAAGTAGGCAAAAATCTTTACTGGAAATAGTTTCTTTGCTCGTTTCATTAAACTGATAAATCTCTCATAATCTTCAGCTTTATGAAAAACCTCTTGCCTGCCGTTGCCACGGTTTATAACATGATAGATATATTTGTCTGCTAAAGCCCTTGCTATTCTTGGCATTTCCTATGTCTAACCTATAAAAGTAGCCTGTCCCCTGATTCTCTCCTTGATTATTTAAATCTCGGAAACGCTTATAGAGTGACGAGGGATTTTGAAAAAACTGAAGAAAAAATCAAAAAACGATTTATAGAAGAAGGGCCTTTAAAGCCCTTCTTCTATATTTGGGGGGGGGTATTTTAGAAACCGTTTTCATTTAAATATTTGAATATCAAGCCTTTCGTTGATTGAGGCAATGGAATGTAGCCTAGACTCTCAGCTGCTTTATTGCCATGTTCAAATGCCCATTTAAAGAACTTAACCGCTTGCTTGTGTTGAGGGTTAGACTGTTTTGGTATTAGCACAAAAGTACCAGATACGATTGGCCAAGTCTTTGGACCACTTTGGTTTACCAAAGCTTCACAAAAACCATTGCTTGCTTGCCAGTTTGCTTTTGCAGCAGCTTCTTTAAATGCTGCAACAGTAGGTACAACCCACTTGCCTTCTTTGTTTTGCAATACTACACTTGTTAGATGACTTTGCAGCCAAAATGCATACTCTACATATCCAATTGAGCCCTTGATCTGTTTTACATAGTTTGATACACCCATATTGCCTTTACCACCCACACCTGTTGGCCAGTTTACAGATAAACCGTAGTGGATTTTCTCATCCCATTCTTTGTTAATCTGGCTTAGCCAGTATGTAACATTCCAGTTTGTGCCAGAGCCGTCTGCCCTGTGAACTATTGTAATAGGTATATGTGGTAATCTTAAACCAGGATTATCCTTTCTAATTTGGGGATCATCCCAATACTTAATTTGTCCCATAAATATTTTAGGGATAACAGCATCAGATAATTTGAGCTGGTTATCCTTAATACCTGGAATATTTACCACCAATACTATACCTCCAACAAGAGAGGGAAACTGAAGCAAATTTTTTTTATCAAGCTCTTTTTTAGATAAACACATATCTGAGCCACCAAATGCAACAATCCCTTGACTAACTTGCTGTATACCTGCACCAGAGCCAACACCCTGATAGTTTACTTCCGCGCCCGTAACTTTCTCATACTCAAAAGCCCACTTAGTGTAAACTGGGTAAGCAAAAGTTGAACCTGCGCCGTTGATCGACCCGTCTGCTTGAGACAGTTTTGCATTAAAAACAACACTGCCTACCAAAAAGACAGCAATCACAAAAAGCTTTAACCACTTTTGTGACTTTAACATAAACACCTCCTACAAAATAATAGCTTACCTATTATTTGTCTTAATTATGCAAATTGTCTATCAAATAATCATCAAGAAAACGTAAAATATTTGTAAACTAACACTATTTTAACTCAACAAGAAGTGTATTTTTACCTATTGAATACTTCTTCCCGTGCCAGTAAACCTTTGTATTTAGGGGAGGGGAAAAAGTAAGAGGAAAAAGGGGACAGGCTACTTTATTTTATCTTCTATTTCTTTTTTGGTCTTCCATTTCGCTTTATGGTTGATTCCAAGCCAAATACTTTTTTGATTCTTGCTTGCCATTTTTTACCTATAAAAGTAGCCTGTCCCCTTTTTCTGAATTTAGCTAATCTAACAAGAAGTGCGCATTAAAGATACCACTAACTTTCTGTTGCAATTTTTTGATTTTACCTTCTAAATTATCTTCTTTTAACAGAAATTCTAAAACAGGTAACTTGTATTTAATGTCATTTGGTATAAGTCTTGTTAAGTTGAGTATTTTTGAAAAATATATATAAACGGCTTTTAAAAACCTCACCTCTTTTATTTGCGAGATCTCACCGATCATCTCTTCGATGCTTCGTCCAAATTTAAAACATCCATTTTGTATGCATAAGAGTTGCAAAATAAATTCAATATCAACTATGCCACCTTTAGCATTTTTAATATCAAAACCCTTGTGAGCTTCTATGAGATTTTTCATATCCCTTATGCTTTTTTTATCGATAAAACGGGCAAATTCAGTAATTGAGTCTTTTAAATCGCACTCAACATCGCTATAAATAATACGAGCTTTCTGGATAGCTAACTTTTCCCAATCTTTTGCGTATTTTAAAAGATAGGTTTTAAAATAGTCAATCTCAGACGCAATCAAGCCTTTCTCGCCAAATGGCCTTAACCTCAAATCAACACTGTAGAGCTTGTTAAGCTCTTTTACCAGATTTGAAACTTCAGAAATTTTTTTATCATCAACGGATTTTGCAAGAAAGACCAAATCTAGATCGCTATTTATAAACAATTCTTCAATGCCAAGTTTACCATAGGCCAAAACAATCAAATCTTTTATTTCGAGCTTTTCTATTAAGTGTTTTATAAAATTTTGCGCAAAAACTGATAAGATTTTTTTGCTTTTCTTATCGAGTTTTCCGCTTAAAAGTTTAAGCGCCACATTAAATTCTAATCTTTCCTTTTCCTGTTTTGTAAGTTCTAATATTTCTAATGGCTGGTCAATATAAAAAAACTCATCAACCAAAAAAGAATACTGGTCTAGCTTTTGGTGTAAGCCCAAAGCAAATGCCAAAGTTGCGGTTTCAAAAATGCGCTTATTGCCAAAAAAAGTATCGTAATAGTTTGGCAAAATACTATTAAAACCAGACAATACATTTAAAAAAAGCCTGCTGTTTAAACTCTTAGCCATACTTTTAAATCGCTTGTAGAGTGTATCTATGGCAGCACTTAAAAGCGCAGGGTTTGATTTGGCAAATTTTGATTTTCTTGCGATATCGCTTAGTTGAATAGATATTTGCTTATAATCGCTAAATTCTTCTTCAAAAAAACCTTCTAGACTTTCAATTGGTGAAAAAATGGGTATATTGTGTGCATAAAAAATTGTTTTATAAATCTCATGCACTGTATCTGTTATTTTGTTGTATATTTTTAAAAATTCGGATGTTTTAAGGCCAAATTTTTTTGCAAAGATTTCCAGTTCTTCTTTATTTAAAGGTAAATCTGCCGTTTGCTTTTCATCTTTTAATTGTATTTTGTGCTCAACTAACCTCAAAAACAAATAGCATGCTTTAAGCTTTCTAGCTTGCTTTAGGTAACCTTTATCGTATAAAATATCCAAAGCCTCAAGCGTTGAGTTAGTTTGCAAATCAGTATCTTTGCCAGCATATATAAGCTGAAAATATTGAGTTATAAACTCAACTTCGCGAATTCCTCCAAGTCCTAATTTTACATTAATTTTTAAAGGTTCTATTACGTCATTTTTATAGTTAGATAGTTTTTCTAGTTTAATTTTGTAGCGCATAGACCTAACATCTTCAATGTAGCTTATATCTATGTTTTTGGTATATACAAAAGGTCTTACAACAGAAAAAAACTTTTTTGCTACGCCAATATCTCCAGCTGAGAACCTTGCTCTTGTTAGGGCAAATTTTTCCCAAACTTGGCCAAAACTAAAATAATAATTCTCATACTCATCTACGCTTAGTGATAAACTAGAATTGTTTCCAAAAGGGCGTAGCCTTGTATCAACCCTAAAAACAAAACTACCAAATTGCACATCCGATATAATAGATACAACGTCTTGAGCAACTTTAAAGTAATTTTGAGTATCATTAGCATTATCATGAACAAATATTATGTCTATATCGCTAGAAAAATTTAATTCCCTTGCACCCAATTTTCCCATGCTAATAATGCACAGATTTCTATCCTTAAAACCTTCTTCGTTAAATGCTATATCAAGGGCAACTTCCAAACAAGCATCAGCTAATTCCGATAGTTCTGTATAAATTTCGTGAGATTTGCAAATTTTCGAAATTTCTTTTGAAGCGATTCGTAAATATTCCTTTTTCCTATATTCTCTCAATAAATACTTTTTTTCGTCTAAAGTTTTTTTTGATTTTATAAATTTATCTATTTCTTCTTTAAAAATTAATTTTGTTTTGTTAGCAGCTAACTCTTCTAAAAGCCAGTAAAAGTACTCATTGTGGTTAATAAGTAGTAGTGAAAGTGTATTACTTTGAGCAAATATATCAAAAAGTAAATCACAATAAAATTTAGAAGCTTTTAAAATCTCAAACAAAGTGATTTTGGCTGTTGTATTTTCTAAAAATCTTTCAAAGTAACTAAAAGCTTGATCTGGGTTTGCACACAAATTAAGTGATTCTTTTATTTCTTTTATACAATTTAAAAAACTCTCTAAAACACCCAATTTAGAACTTATATAAAGGAGCAATTTGTAGGCTTTGGTTTTATTTTTGAACAAGTTTAAAAAATTACCAAGATTATTCACTCAATCTTATATGAACGCTTAAACAACTCTTCTGGCGCAACATCTTGCTTTTTAGCCTCTGGCAACAATGGTCCTTTGAATAAAAACAGCACTGGCGAGGCAATAAAAATAGACGAGTAGGTACCTGTAATAAATCCTATCAGCAAAGCAAAAGACATACCCCTTAATACACTGCCACCAAACAAGAACAAAATTAATGTTACCAAAATTACAGTGCTAGATGTTATTATGGTCCTACTTAACGTTTCACTAATACCTATATTTATAGCATCAATTTTACTAAGCTTCGGATCGTTTTTTAACTTTTCCCTAATCCTATCAAAGATAATAACAGTATCATTTACTGAATAGCCTACAATGGTAAGCAACGCAGCTATTACATCCAATGTCAGTTCATAATTAAACAACGATAAAAACCCCAATGTTATTAATACATCATGAACCAATGAGGCTACAGAAGCAACAGCAAAATTATACCTAAATCTAATTGATATATAAATTAATATACCTAAAAAAGAAAGTAAAACTGCAATAACGGCTTTCTTAGTAAAATCATTCCCAATTTTTGGACCTATAACATTGACTTTTAATATTTGATATGCATTTGAACCATATTGTGCAAAAGACTTGGCAATTTCTGCATTTAAAATATCATTATTTATATTACTTAGGGGTATCTCTACCAAGTATTGACCACTTGTATTACCATAATTTTCTATTGACATATGTTTAAAATAATTAGATTTTTCCAACAAGGATCTAACTTCGCCTGTTCCAATATTGTTTTTTACCTGCAATATAATTGCCGTTCCACCTTTAAATTCTATACCTACTTTAAATCCATTTTTTATAATTAAAGAAATTAAACCCACTGCAATCAAAAAAATAGATAAGTAAATCCCCCACTTAAATTTTGATACAAAATCTACTTTTAAGCCTGGTTTAAAAATATGCAGCATTATTAACTCCTAAATACTCAACTTCTTTAATGATTTATTGGAAAATAACGCATCGTATATAACTTTTGTAAATGTAATTGCTGTAAACATATTAGCAATTAAGCCTATCGCAAGCGTAATAGCAAAGCCTCTTATGGTTTCACTCCCAAACTGGTACAAAATAAACGCTGTAATAAGCGTAGTTATATGTGTATCTATGATTGTAATCAGTGACCTATCGTAACCTAGCTCAACCGCATCTTTAGGTGTACGCCCGTGAAACAACTCTTCTCTTACCCTTTCAAAAATAAGTACGTTTGTATCAACGCTCATGCCCACAGTAAGCGCCATACCAGCAATACCAGGCAGTGTAAGTGTAGCACCAAGCATTGCAAGTGTTCCTATAATTATAAGCAGGTTAAACATCAAAGCAACATCGGCTAATAGACCAAATAATTTATAGTAAACTACCATAAATAAAAATACTGCGATACTGCCAATAATTATAGCAAGTGTTGCGCTTCTTATTGAGTCTTTACCTAAAGTTGGACCAATAACGGTTTTTTCTAGTACTTTAACTGGAGCAGGCAAAGAGCCACTTCTTAGCACAATGGATAAATCATGTGCCTGCCTTACTGTAAAATCACCGCTTATTTCCCCACTGCCATTTAAAATAGGCTCTCTAATAACAGGAGCAGAATAAACTGTGTTATCCAACACTATTGCCAATCTTTTACCAATATGCGTTGAAGTAAACTGTGCGAAAGCTGCAGAGCCCTGCGAGTTAAGATCAAACGATACAACAGGCTGATTTGTAGTACTACTAAAGCTCACATTAGCTTTTTTTATCATGCTTCCTGCTACCACAGCTGCCTTTTTAACCACAATAGGTACTTTCGTAATCTCGCCTGTTGTGGGATTTTTAACAATCTGATAAAGCAATTCATCGTCTGACGGTAGTTGGCCATTAAGCGCGTTTTCAATATTTACGGAATCGTCAACTAAATGAAGCTCTAATACAGCCGTTTGGCCAATTAATTTAATTGCACGCTCTGGATCAGAAATGCCCGGCAGCTCAACTACAATATCCCTTGTGCCACTCGTTACTACTGTGGGTTCTGCAACACCAAACTGGTCTATACGGTTTCTAATAACACCCACTGCCTGGCTTACAGCTTCTTTTTGCATATTTGAAGCAATTTTTGGCTTAAGTGCCATTGTTATACCTGAAGGAGTGGCCTTTGTTTCAAAATTGCCAAAGTTGCTCTGGATTAAATCCAATGCCCTATTTGTATCGTTTGGATCCATAAGGGTTACATTTATAGATGTTTTCTTTGGATTTACTTCTACGGAGTTATATGCGATTTTTGCATTATCAAACTGTTTTTTTAGGTTGTCTGCAGCTTGCTGTAAGATCCCTGCGAGTGCTTTGTCTGTTTCAACTTCTAAAGTTAAATGCGTGCCACCTTTTAGGTCAAGACCAAGGTTTATAACTTTTTTAGGCATAAAGCTAGGGAGATTTTCAAGCGTTTGCTGAGGTAAAAATGCATCTACAGCATATGCACCAAATGTTATAAAAACGACAACAACTAAAAAAAGTTTAAACCAATCTGATTGTTTCATATACTAAATCACGCTAACCTATTAAGCTTTTGAGATAATATTGTCTTTTAAAATTTTTATATTAACATTTTCTGCTATTTCAATGGTTAATTCTTTTTCGCCTATATTTTTTATCTTACCATAAATTCCACTTGAAGTGATAACAGTGTCCCCTTTTTGCAAACTTTCTATAAATTCTTTGTGCTTTTTCCTTTGTTTTTGTTGAGGTAATATAAGAAATAAATAAAAAACCACAATAATTATAGCAAATGGTATAACAGTCGATAAAATTGAGTTAGCTGGCCCTGGTTGTGCTGCAGCATAAGCTAATGAAATAAAATGCATGATATCCTCCCTAACGTTTGTTTAAAAAATACATAATCACAGTCAGTATTATACTCAAAAGTATACTTGTTGCAAGCGGAAAATAAAAAGTAAAATTACCTTTCTTTATAATTATATCACCCGGTAATCTCCCAAAAGGTAATTTTGATGAAAATGATAAAAGCAGCCCAAATAAAACTAACATTACTCCCGCAAAGATCAAAATTTTTCCGATAGACTGCATACTAGCCCTCCAACAAAACTACCACATATGCAGCAATAGCTAAGCCCTTACCAATCTCATCAACCTTTTCATTGGTTTTTGCCTTGATATTAACAAATCGCTCATCTATTTCAAGCAAATTCGCCATATTTTTTTTGATTTTTAGTTTATATGAAGCTAATTTTGGCCTCTCAAGCAATACTGTTGCATCCACATTAACAATTTTAAAACCATTTTTTTTAATTAAATCAAGCGTTTTTGTTACAAATAAGATACTTTTGGCATTTTTATACGCATCATCTGTATCTGGAAAATGCTCACCAATATCGCCAAGACCAGCCGCTCCAAGGATGGCGTCTACCAGCGCATGTAAAAGGCAGTCACCATCTGAGTGAGAATATGCCCCAATGTCACTGTCTATTTCAACACCACCAATAACCAATTTACGATTTTTTTGCAATCTATGCAAGTCATAGCCTATGCCAACTTTCAACATATATTCATCATAGCATACTAAAAGTTAATAGTAAAACTTCTTAAGTTTGCATCATCCTTTTTTGCTTTTATAATAGCTTTAGCATAATAAAATCCATCTGTAGATACAACTAAGTTTGGCAAATCAAGCTGTTTAATTTCTGGTATGTGTAAAAATGCCTCACTCAACCTGATAAATAAATCACTCAATTTTTCCCTGGTATGCATTTTTAGCTTATTCTTTTTGTCTATTAGATTTATTACTTCTTCGATGTCAAGTAGTGTTAAAGGCAAAACCCTAACAATAGGTGACTCATATGCAATATTAACCCCATACAAATAATAAGAAATACCCATAATCGCACCAAATAACTTATCGTAGGCAGCACCCATGCTAATATTGTAAAGGCCTTCTTCTTCGATTTTGATACCTTTTATGCCCAGCATACCAAAAAACGACCCTACCTCAATTTGGGTAAGTTGATATGTTTTCATACTTGTCAATAATTCCCGTATATAATTGCGCGCTTCTTTAATATTAAAGTTTTGTAAATCTTGTGGATAAATTTCTGATTTTTGCTTGTAATTCGCATACCAAATAAGCTTGCCCAAAGCCCTCAAAGAGCGTTCTACAAAAGCAAACACTGCAATTTTTTTCTTTAAGCCGTCTTTTTTCAATACTCTGTTTTTGTTTTGAAGATAAGAAAGTACATTAACAACTACTGTTTTATTATGTTCTATAGAGTTTACAGTATATAAAATTTCATTTAAAAAATTATCCAAAAACTCATAGCTGATTTCTTGAGGTGGCGCAAAAATTACCTCAATGTAGTAGGATTTTGAATTTGACAAAACATCAAATAAAGCATTTTTGTATAACTCAATATTAGGTTCCTCTATATAGACAACTCTATCCAAAGTCAAATTATTTGCTTCAAATGTGTCGATCGCCATTAGATTTGCACCAACAGAATTTGATACTATCGATACATCATTTGAATCAGACAAAAAATCGCATGCATATGCAAGCAGTACATCATCCAATAGCTCTTCTAACGTCTCTGCTCTAATGATACCAGTTTGTTTAAACAAACCCTCTACTGTAAAATCTGTATTTGAAAAAATAAAACCTTCATGTCTTGACGCACCCAAGCTTAAAAGTGTTCTGCCTGATTTTACAGCAAAAATTGGCTTTTGCTTAGAAATTTTTCTTGCGAGCAGCGAAAATGTTATAGGATCACCAAAAGAATCAAGATACAACACAATAATATCAATATTGTTATCGTCCTGCCAAAAATACAGTAAGTCATTGCCTGACACATCAATTTTATCACCAACACTTACAAAACAACCAACACCTAAACCAATATAGCCAAAATACCCAACAAGGCTTATGCCTAGTAAATTAGAATGTGTAGCAATAGCTAATCTGCCTTCTTTTGGCAGTGCAATGGGACTTATATTTATTTTGTTATCCAAAGTGTTGTAAAATAGACCTGTAGAGTTTGGGCCGATTAACCTTATGCCTTGTTTTTTTATTAAAGAAACAACTTCGGATTTTATAGGTTCATTGAGCTTTGTTGTAATAATCAACACTTTTATAGAATCTAGCTCAAGCAAGTAAAGTAAATTTTTGCAATCAATCACATTTATAACTAATAAATCAGGTTTTTCATTACGTATTTTCTCTAATATATCGCTGCTTTGAGTGAATAAAATAGCGTCTTTCCTGGATTGGTAAATATTGTACCAAAGTGCACACTCATTTCCCACATAAACAATCTTTTTGGGATTAAATGCGCTTAGCAAAGAAGCTTGCGTAGCGAGCTTTTCTCTCAACAAATGCAAAGACATTACTTTATTGAATTTAGCAAGCGGTAGCTTTAGATGAGTTGTAGATAAATCAAGTCTTTCATGCACAAGCTCAAAACCGCTGTTTTTAAAAACGCCAATCATATTGCAATTGTCTGCCAATACAATTGCCTCTAGCTCTTTAATACCCCTAAGCCATGCATGCTTTGCTAACTCTTCGAGCAACAGCGTGCCAATGCCTCTGCCTTGAAATTCATCTTTAACCAAAAAACTAACTTCAGCAGATTGCAAATCATAATTAGCACTATAATAATTAGCAATTCCAACTATATTATCTTTGACGATGCAAACCAAAGAAACATTATAGGCGTCATTTTTTACCATTGAATCTAACAATTTATCATCTAGATGATTAATTGCACCAAAAAATCTATAGTAGCGGCTTTCTGGTGAAGTCTGTAAAAACAGTTCTCTTATTTTTTCTTTTTCTGTTACTTTAACCTTTCTTATACTACATAATGTTCCATCTTTTAAAATCTGCTTTTTCATTTGTTTTTATTAATGCTACAAATTATATTTATATTAATACATATTTATTTTTATTTGTCAATTAATTAGCGCGGTCAGGTTTTTCTTGATAAATTGGATAGATAAAACTATAATGGTATATTAGGCAAAAGGAGGTGTTTAATGGATTACAAGATAACTCAAATTTCTGTATTTATAGAAAATAAAAAAGGTAGGTTTTATAATGTTACAAAAATACTAAAAGAAAATAATATAAACATAAGAGCCCTAAATTTGGCAGATACTAATGATTTTGGTATCTTGAGATTTTGTGTCGACAAACCAGAAGCAGCATACGAAGCTTTAAAAAAAGAACACTTTATTGTCAAAAAAAATGAAATTTTAGCAACTTTAATGGAAGATAGGCCTGGTGGCTTAATGGATTTACTTAAAATTGTAAATGAAGCTGACCTAAATATAGAGTATGTTTATACTTTTGTAAACGCGAAAGATAGTCATGCTGTAATTCTTTTTAAATTTGAAAGTATCGACGAAGCTTATGAAAAACTAAAAAACAAAATACACTTTTTAGACCAGCAATACTTTATGCAAAACTAGAAGGAGTAAATCTATGTTTCAACCTGAATTTGAATTATTAAATAGAGACCAGATTGAGCAACTTCAATTAGAAAGATTGCAAAAAACCATTCAATATGCTTATGAAAATGTTAGAGCATATAAAGAAAAACTAAACAGTGTAAAAATAAAGCCACAAGATATAAAAAGTCTGGATGATATTGTAAAATTACCATTCACGACCAAGGAAGATTTCAGGCAAAATTATCCATACGGCATGTTTGCGCTAAACGTAAAATCACTTGCAAGAATTCATGCCTCAAGTGGCACAACCGGTAAATCAACAATAGTAGGCTATACAAAAAAAGACCTTGATACGTGGAGCAATTTGGTTGCAAGGCTTGCTGCTTGCGCAGGTGTATGCAGTGACGACATTGTGCACATTGCTTTTGGTTACGGTTTATTTACCGGTGGTTTTGGGCTTCATTATGGCCTTGAAAAGTTAGGTGCTACCGTTATACCTGTCTCAAGCGGCAATACTAAAAGACAAATCCAACTTATAATGGATTTAAAACCAACAGTGCTTGTAAGCACACCAAGCTATGCCCTACACATAGCAGAAAGTTTAAAAAAAGAAGGCGTACGCCAAAACGATATTAGCTTAAGAATAGGTTTGTTTGGCGCAGAGCCATGGAGCGATCAAATGAGAAAAAAACTTCAACAATCTTTACCTATCAAAGCCTATGATAACTACGGCTTAAGTGAGGTAATGGGCCCTGGTGTTAGCGCAGAGTGCATATACCAAAATGGCATGCATGTCTTTGAGGATCACTTTTACGCAGAAATAGTTGACTCAAAAACGCTGACCCCTGTAAAAGATGGAGAATACGGTGAATTAGTAATAACAACGCTTACAAAAGAAGCTTTGCCTGTTATAAGATACAGGACAAAGGATATTACAAAACTTGATAAATCAAAATGTGCTTGCGGTCGGCACATGGCACGCATCTCAAAACCAATTGGTAGAAGCGACGATATGATAATAATAAGGGGTGTAAATGTTTTTCCCACTCAGATTGAAGAGGCTTTGTTTAACATAGAAGGCGTCATGAGTGCATACCAAATAGTATTAGAAAGAGAAAAAGCGTTAGACAAAGCAACCTTGCTTGTAGAAGTAAATGAAAACATTTTTTTTGATGAGATGAAACAGCAAAGGTTAATGCTTGAAAAAATAAAGCACGAATTAAAAACAATACTTGGTATCGAGTTAGAAGTAAAGCTTGTGGAACCATATAGCTTAGAGCTCAGTGTTGGCAAAGCAAAGCGCGTTATTGACAAAAGGAATCTATACATATGAAAACTCTCTGGGCACCATGGAGAATGGCCTATATCTTAAGCGAAAAAAAGCCAGAAGATTGTGTTTTTTGCAATGCTTTTAGAGAACGAAAGGATGAAGAAAATTACGTGCTGTTTAGAAGCAAACACTGCTTTGTAATAATGAATATATATCCTTACAACCCAGGACACATTATGGTTGTGCCAAATAGACACATTGACCATATCAAACTATTAAACGAACAAGAAAGAGCCGATATTTTTCAAGTAATGCAAACATTCTGCAATATTTTAGAAACTGCATTCAAACCAAATGGTTTTAATATTGGTATGAATATTGGAAGTACGGCAGGTGCAGGCATTGCCGATCATATACATTTTCATATAGTGCCAAGGTGGAATGGCGATACAAATTTCATAAGCACGGTTTGCGATACAAAGGTTATATCTGAAAGTTTGCGCCAAACATACAACAAAATAAAGGAGCTTATTTGAAATTTATTAAAACATCGATCATATTGCTTTTTGTTCTTTTCGCTTTCATAATTAGCTATTACAACCAACAAGCAGAAGTTAACCTAAGTTTATTTGGTTTTAATATGCTATGCCCTGTATGGCTTATTATAGGTGTGTTTTTTTTATTAGGTTTGATTGCCAACCAGATTGTGTGTCTTATTGATTGTACAAATTATGCAAAAAAAATAAAAGAATACAAAAAAGAAATAAAACAATTAAAAGATGAGGTACTTTCTCTAAGAAAACTTACGTTAAAACAAGATGAGTGAATTTTTAAAATTTAACAATATAGCATTGATAAGTGCCGTTATAATCTTAGGTATGGTGGTGTACTATGTTATTAGAGAACAAAAAAGAAAAATCGAAAGACGCAAGATTACTGCCTACTTAAAAGGTATAAACTATGTCATTGAAGATAAAACTGACAAAGCCATAGAAGAGCTTACCAATGCAATTGATCTTGAACCAGACATTGTGGACGTATATATTAGCATCGGAAATCTTTTTAGAAAAAAAGGAGAAATAAATAGATCTTTGATTATACACAAAGGCCTGCTTGCAAGAAAACTTGACATAGATAAGAAAATTGAAGTATATATAAATATCGGTATAGATTATAAAAAAGCTGGTCTTTACGATAGGGCAAAAGAAACTTTTAAAAATGCTTTATCTTTGGACCCTAAAAATCAAACAATAAAAAAATATTTAGAAGAAGTTTATGAAGATTCAAAAGATTGGGAAAGTGCTCTTGTTTGGCAAAAAAGGTTTGGCGAAAACAAAAAAATCACTGCACATATTTATTGCGAGCTTGGTAAAAAAGCGTTAAAAGAATCAAACGATTATAAAGCAGCCTTTGATTATTTTAAACAAGCACTTAATGAGGATAAAAACTGCTTTGATGCTCTGCTAAATCTAGGCATACTATACTATAATAATCAAAATAAAGAAAAAGCTTTTCAAATGTGGTTTGAAGGAGTGAGGATTAAAAATGAGTTTTTTAATTTAGTTTTAGATAAAATTGATAATAATAACGATTTATACGAATTTTTAAAGCGTGTGGTAGTTTCTAATCCGAAATCACATTATATACTTTTATTTAGTGCCATGTACCTTTTAAAATTAGGA
Source organism: Desulfurella amilsii (assembly GCF_002119425.1). Taxonomy (NCBI): domain Bacteria; kingdom Pseudomonadati; phylum Campylobacterota; class Desulfurellia; order Desulfurellales; family Desulfurellaceae; genus Desulfurella; species Desulfurella amilsii. The sequence goes on from NZ_MDSU01000018.1 coordinate 1,001,604, forward strand.
AAAGATAAAAAAGCTCTTTCGCTCCTAAATATCATGCTAAAAAACAACACCTACTCTCAAAGTGCCATTGTGCTTGCCATAAAATGCCTATCAAAACAATCTAATAACAAAAAACTCGAAGCACTTGCTTTTAAATTGCAAAGCAATATCAAATATACATGCAAATCATGCGGCTACTCAACGCACTTGTTTTTTTGGAAATGTCCAAAGTGTAGAAGCTGGGATAGCGCAAAAGTGGAGTTTTAAATGTTTTATGCTTTAGAAGGAAAAATTGTTGACAAAAAAAACGGCTTTGTTGTAATGAATATAGCAGGTATACACTTTAGTATTACAGTCAGTCTTATAACCTATTTAAACCTTGAATTCAACAAAAAGATAAAACTTTTTGTTGAATTAATTGTAAGCGAAAGCGGGTTCAGACTTTATGGCTTTTCAAGCGAAGAAGAAAAATATCTATTTAATAAACTTAGAAAAATAACCAAAATTGGTGCCGCAAAGGCCATATCAACCCTATCAAAATTTTCTCCACAAGAATTTAAATACATTATTGCAAATAAACAAACAGACCAGCTCTTGAGTGTTCCAGGTATAGGAAAAAAAACTGCAGATACAATCATTCTAGAATTATCAGACAAAGTGCTTGAAACTGATGAAAAACTAATCGAAGTATTAAATGTTTTGACCAGTAGCTTGGGCTTTTCTAAAGAAAAGGTTTATCCTATTTTAGACAAGATATATCGCCAAAACACTGATTTAGACACAGTCGAGCTAATTAAAATTTGCCTTAAAAATTTAAGACAATGAAGCCTCTAAGTGTATCAGGGTTAACAAAACAGATAAAAGACTTACTTGAGTGGAATTTTTCTGAAGTATATGTGGAAGGTGAAATATCTAACCTTAAATTTTCAAGCTCCCAACATGTGTATTTTAATTTAGTTGACCAAAAAGCCAGACTTATGTGCGTAATCTTCAAATCGAATATTAACGAGCTTCTCCGAAAACAACTTGTTAATGGACAAAAAGTAATAGCAATAGGCAGAATAAGCCTCTATGAACCATATGGCCAATACCATTTGGTTGTTTCCTATATTCAAAGTGTAGGCGATGGTCTAAAATACAAAAAACTTGAAGAAGATAAAAAATTTTTACTTGAAAATGGTTACCTGGAAAACAAAAAGTCTCTCCCATTATTTCCAAAAAAAGTCATTATCATAACAAGCCTTCAAGCTGCTGCTTTAAAGGATATTTTAAATATACTAAAAAGACGCACGCAAGGCTTAGAAATACTAATATACCACACAACAGTTCAGGGTGAAAACGCTAAAGGCGAAATTTTAGAAGCTATCAATTTTGTAAATCAAAACTACTCAAAATTATCGCTTGATGTATGTATTCTTACAAGAGGAGGAGGTTCAGTCGATGAGCTTTGGGTGTTTAATGATTTAGATATAGCCATTGCGTTTAAAAACTGCAAAATTCCTACCATAAGTGCAATTGGCCATCAAATAGATCAAACATTATGCGATTTGGTTGCTGATAAAGCAGCAGAAACACCTTCAGCTGCAGCAGAAATTTTAACAAAAGCGCATCTAGAGCTAGAAAATCGTGTGTCAATGTTGAAAAAATCGATTTTTTCAAATTTTCAAAGAATTTTTAATCTAAAAATGGGAATATTTATGAGTTTAAGGTCTCAAAAATTAATTAAATTAATAAAAAACTTCATAGAAGTTCGCATGCTAAAAGTAGACAATTTAAGCTCTTTAGTTGAACACAAAGTACAAAATATTATATTCAATAATAGTAAAAAATTTCTATCTTTGCAAAATCGCATAAAATCACAAAACCCATTAAATAAACTCAATACTCAGAAAATTATCTATTCAAGGCTTCAAGCTTCAAGTTTTGTAAGTATGCAAAAGTTACTTGAACATAAAAATCACACATTAGAAAACCTAACAAACAAAATTCTTGCCTTAAGCCCACAAAATGTTCTAAAAAGAGGTTTTTCAATCACATACACTAAAGATAAAAAAATCGTAAAAAGCATAAACGATGTAAGTGACAATGACATTATGTACACAGCAGTGTTTGACGGTAAAATTGAATCAATTGTATCAAAAAAGTACGATTAATGTATCCCAAAATAAACACTAAAAATGAGAATAAAAAAGACTAATGCCGAAATTAAACTAAAACGATAATCGCGTTCAATAAAATAACCAAAAACCAAAAACAAAACCCTTACAACAGGTGTTAACATTAAGATAACAATACCTGCATAAAATGCAGCGTTTGGCTCTAGCAAATATAAACCTTTAAGTATCCCAAAAAAACTAGTGTAGGCTAAATTGCTTTTTTTAAAAAAACTCTCTGCTATTGCCACACAAAACAAAAACATGCTAAACCACACGCCAATCTGTAGTGTTCTGGCAATGAGCTTATTAATATCAAATTTCATTTAACACCCTTTATAAACATCTCTATTGCAAGATAAACCAAAAATAGTATGAAAATATTTTTTATTCTAGATGGCGGAATTTTTCTCATTATGGGCATAGAAAGCTTTGATCCAAACACAACGCCAATAACTATTATTGCAACAAATAAAGGATTTCCAATATAACCCTTGCCAAAATAAATAAACGCACCCGCAGCAGCCGTTACACCTATCATAAAATTGCTCGTTGCAGCAGCAACTCTTATAGGCACCTTGCAAAAAGCATTCATAGCGGGCACTTTTAACACACCACCGCCTATTCCCAACATTCCCGAAAAGGCCCCCGCAAAAGTACTAATGAGCATACCTGCACCTAAATTTTTAACATCATAATCCACATTTTTATTTAACGCATAATCAAAATAGCTTCCAGCATAAACACTTTTTGCTTGAATTTTGGTGTTATTTGCTGCATTTTCTTTATGATTATACATAAAATAAGCGATAAACGCCATAACAAACGAAAAAATCAACGCAATAATATTACCATTTAAAAGAATACCTATAAAACTACCCGCAATAGCACCTAGCGTAGTTGCTAGCTCTAGGGTTATGCCAAGTTTCATATTTGTTATTTTGTTGTAAACATTTGCACTTGCCACAGAACTGCTTGTTGCAATAATTGAAATAAGGCTTATTGCCACTGCTTGATGAATGGGAAAATGCAAAAATATCACAAGCAGTGGCACAACAAACGTCCCGCCACCAATACCGAGCATTGCGCCAAAAACACCGCTTGCTATACCCATTAACAAAAGCAAACCAATCTCAAACATAAAGCCTTTTTCTATAAACTATTTTTGATACAAAATAAGAAAAAAATGCCAATAACAAACCTGCTATATCATCTACTCCATAATGGTATCTTAGAGCGAGCGTTGCTAAAATAAGAATAATTACTAATGGTATAATGAAATACCCTGCTTTTTTATTTATACCAAAAACAAGCATGTTAGCCAAAACAGATATCGCTACATGTCCACTTGGAAAACAGTCCTGCTTTATATGCTCAAATCTATCTAAAAAGGCATATATGTAGCTATATATAAACCCTGCTTGAATGGGTTGACTAAATTCAATACTATAGCGTGGCCCAATTGCAGGAACAAGCATATACCCAATATAAGAAATATAATATGCAAGCGATAGGGCAAATAAAGAGTACTCTAAATAAACTAGTTTTTGCTTCTTGTATAAATAGTACAGCAATACCAAAGGCAAAAAATAGTAAAAGGTATAAAAAACGGCAAAGATATCATTGAAAATTGGTTTGTTAAAAATTAAAAAATAATCTGCAACAGGTTTAGAAAAAATAGCATTATCGAACCTGATTAAATATATATCCTTATTTTTTGGCTGTATAAAAGGTATAATCCATGCAAGTGACTCAAAGATAAACCCCAAGAAAACAACTGGATAAAAATATCTAAATATTGACAAAAAATAGCCTTTTTGATTTTTATAAGTAACTGACAAAACAGCAAAAACAATAAATACATAAGATAAAATTAAAAATAAAGCATAAGGAGTCTGGTTAATAAAAACAATAACTAATCCTATGATAAAAAAATAATACAATAGATTTACTATATCGAAAGGTTTCAGATTAAAACTTTTATGCATTTTTTGGTAGCCTGTATACTAGCTGGACTAAAACCAGCAAAATCGCCATCTACTTGCATGGGCATAAAGTGGCTATTAATAAAAATTTCATCGGCAAAAAAACATTCGTACAGCTTTGAATTGAGATTAAGCGATAGATAAATTGCAGATTTTACTATACCCCACAAACTTTTTTTACTATAAAACAAACATACATACAAGTTTTTTTCAAAACAACTAGCTTTATTAAAAATAGGAAAGTTGCCTCCGTACTTTTTAGTATTTGAAGCTATAACACTATAGCAAAGCTTGTTACCTAAAGGCGTCTCTACACTTATGAGTTTATCAAATGCTTTTACGCTCTTTATACCACTTATAATATACGATAATTTACCAGAATATTCTTTTAATCTGTGATTTACGTCCAAGACAGCAGCAGCATCTATTCCAACACCAGCCATTAAAATAAAATACCTATTATTCAGCATACCTAAATGAACACTTGCGTATTTTGGCGTCAAATAAAGCTTTGCAGCTTTAACTGCATCCCTTGGCAGCCCAAGTTCAAGCGCAAACACATCAGAAGTTCCACAAGGCAATATCCCAAGTTTAACATCCGTATCGACAAGGCCATTTATAACTTCATTTAAAGTTCCATCTCCACCATAAGAACATATGATTTCATATGATGAGCCAATCTTTTTTGCGATCCTGTACCCGCCCATTGGCCCTTCTGTGTAAAAAATATCTGTATTAGCATACGAAGTATTAAAGATTTCTTTAATTGTCATAAGTTTTTTGATAGAAAATCTACGGGCTTTGGGGTTTGCAATTATAGCTATCATACATCCTTTAGGTTAACAATCATATTATCCCATGCAGCAATAACTTTTGTGTTAGTCTTTTCTGATATCTCTTTTGCGAGCAATTGCGGACTTTCATTTAAAAAACCCATACCAAAGTGTGTTAGTATGAGTAGTTTTGGCTTAAAAATCTCTAAAAATGCATACATATTGTTTGCTGCTAAATGCATATAGCCTGGCATTTGATTTTTAAAAACTGTATTTGCAATAACAACATCAGCTTTGTAATCAATGGCTAATTTATCAGTATAGAGTGTATCTGCAATGTATGCAAAAGAGTAATTGCTTGATTTAAACACTGCTCCAAATGCGGGTGTTGTGTGAAGATGTGTTAACTTTGTAGAAATTGTGAGACCATCAATGTGGTAGTCTGTATATTCTTTGAGATAAAGTATATTAAACTTGTCCCTGTTGTATTGCAAAACAACAGGATCTTCATCAAGCGCAGCAGAAGGGGCAAGCAAGTATTTGCTGTGCTTGCCAGATATTACCATAGACTCCATTATTGAATTAATATCAGCACAGTGATCCAAATGCCTGTGGCTTAAAAATACACCATCAACTTTTGACATGTTAATTTTATTTTTCAAGGCATGAATCAAAGCACCTGGCCCAGGATCTATTACAAATGTTTTATTACCCAAATGAAACCAAATACCGCCACTTTTTCGTATTTGGTAAAATACGCTAAATCTTCCACCCGCTGTGCCTAAAAAAATTATTTTATCTTTACCATCTTGAAAATTTCTATCTTTCAAAGTACGCATATACACCATCAAACTTTGTAATTTTCCCATCAATTAAGACTGATTTGTCAATTTTTGTCAATACTTTAAAATACTGACTTGCTACGCTCAAGTTAAATTCCTGGTTATCTAATTTTATACGTTTTGCTTGCATAACTATTTGCGTGTTTTTTCCTACAAACTCATTCATTTTTTGCTTAAATTTTTTATTGATAAGTTCTTTTAGCTTGATCGATCTTTCTTTTAAAATCTGCGTGTTTAGATTATAAGAAACCTGTTTTGTAAGAGGTCTGTGAGAATATGTAAAAATATGGGCGTATGTGATATCGTTGTTTTTAACAAAATTATACGTCGTAGAAAAATCCTCCTCACTTTCTTCAAAACCTACAATTATATCAGTTCCCAAAAATATCCCTTTCAAAGAGGCATAATTAACGATTTTTTCAAAATCATCGCACGTGTAATTTCTTCGAGAAAGCTCTAGTATTCTATTACTAGCCGACTGAAGCGGGATATGTAAATGTTTTGCAAATTTACCATCTGATATTATATCAATGAGCTCATTATCCACGTACATGGGCTCAATAGAACTCAACCTTACTCTAAAATCTAACTCCAATTGATTTATTTTGCGCAAAAGTTCTTTTAAATCTCTGTAAGAGCCAATGTTTGTACCAGTCAACACAATCTCTTTGAATCCTTGATCTGCAAAATTCTTAATCTCTTCTAAAACTAAATGCGCATCCTTAGATCTTTGCTTACCCCTTAGATGCGCCACCACACAATACGTGCAAAAGTTTTCACAGCCCTCCTGAATTTTAACAAATGGGCGACTCTTGTTCCATGAAAATACGCATTTTTCTATGTTGTATGTCTTGGTTTCCAAGGATGTGTCTTTTGCGCAAGATAAAGCACTAAATATGTCGTTCTTGTAGCTATTTCCCACAATATGAATATTATGTGAAACTGAATAGTCAGTTTCATCAATTAAATAACTATCGCATCCAGTATAAATAATATGTGAATGCGGGTTTTGTCTTTGCAGTTTTCTTAATAATTGTCTTGATTGATCTGAAGCTGCTTTTGTTACAGCACAGGTATTTATAACATATATATCTGCACTATCATTTTTATCAACTATTGTAAATCGTTTCAAAACCGCTTCCTTCATTATTTGTGTTTCGTACTGGTTTGTTTTGCACCCAAATGTATAAAAAGCTATTGTTTTCATTTATTTAGAGTGTAAGTTTTGTTGATAAAATTTCGCTTTGCTCAATGCAGGCTGCTTTTAAGCTATGAGACACAGACTTAAAAGCGGCTTCTATAATGTGATGCTTGTTAAAACCTGCAAGCTGTTTTATATGCAATACAATGCGGGCATTAGAAACAAAAGCTCTCCAAAATTCTTCTATAAGTTCAACATCAAAATTTAATATAGAACCGCTAACATTGCAATCATACATCAAATAAATGCGGTTTGCCAAATCCACACTTGATAGCACCAGTGCATCATCCATAGGTATGATACTAAAGCCAAATCGCTTAAATGCAGCCTTTCTTGTTTCTTCAAAAAAAGCCTGACCCAATACTATACCTACATCTTCAACAAGATGATGATAATCAACATCAATATCGCCAACGGCTTTTATATCTAAGTCAAAACCACTATGTCTTGAGAATGTTTCCAGCATATGATTTAGAAATGCAACGCTTGTGTTGATATTGTACTTTGAGCTGCCATTAATACTTAAAGCGAGTTTTATATCCGTTTCTTTTGTTTTTCTCTCAATGTTTGTCATTTAATTAACCCTTTTAACTATATATTCGGCAAGTTCAACTAATTTTTCTGAACCGTTGACCTTTTTTATTGTACCAATCGCCAAACTTTTTAGTTTGTTGGCTAATTCCAAACTTTTTTCCATACCATAAACCCTGGGGTATGTAAGCGTATTGTTGTCAATATCCTTTTTATCTTTACCCAAAGTCTTTTTATCAGAAACCACATCAAGGTAATCGTCAATTATCTGATAAGACATACCTAAATATAACCCAAATTTAGAAAAAATATCCCTTTCAAAATCTCCAAGTACAGCGCCAATCTCACAGCAAGCTTGCAAAAACCTCGCGGTTTTGTTTTTATGAATAAAATTCACAAGCCATTTATCGGACTTTTTAAGCTTGTTTATACTTGATAGAATATCTGCTGCCTGCCCCAAGACCATACCGTAAATGCCAGCCTTTGCAGATAGGATTTTTATTATCTCAACAACTTTATCAGATGGCAATCTAGCACTTGATATAACGTTAAAAGTGTTTGTATTCAAACCATCTCCTGCCAAAATTGCCAAATCTTCGCCAAAAACTATATGATTTGTTGGTAAGTTTCTTCGAAGAAGCGCATTATCCATAGCAGGTAAATCATCATGAATAAGGGAGTATGCATGCATCATTTCAAGTGCTAAAGCCACTTTGTAATCTTCCTCGCTCAAAGGGCGTTTTAATTCAACTATGCTTAGCATCAATATAGCCCTTAAGCGTTTGCCACCATTTAAAAGACTATAACAAAGCGCTTCTTGAAATTGATCTACATGTAAATTTTGTTGTTTGCAGAATATGTATAGTTTAGAATCAATTATTTGCTTGTAGTTATCTATCACTCAAAATCTTCCATTTCTTTTAGCTCATTATCTTTCATAATGATCTTGACTTTATTTTCAGCTTGAGAAAGTTGCTCATTGCAAAACTTTGACAATTTCATACCTTCTTCAAAGTATTTTAGTGCTTCTTCCAAACTTAAATTTTCTTCTTCTAACTTTTTTGCAACCGCTTCAAGACGTTTTAAGGCTGACTCAAAGTTTAAATTTTCTTTGCTCATCTATCAGACTCTTGAATACTTATATCCCTCAAAAATTTTTCATTTTCTACGTACCACTTGCACAATTTTTTAATGCCCTCTTCCAAGCTAGTTTTTGGCTCCCAACCCAGTATTTGTTTAATTTTTGAAAAATCTGCACGAGTTGCAGTCACATCTGCTTTGTGAAATTCTTTGTAAACATTATGAGCTTTTTTCCCTAAATTTTCTTCGATAAGACCAATAACATAGTTTAGCGAGTACGATGTATTACCCCCAACATTAAACGTTTCACACCCAACTTTTTTTAAGCCTTTAACTGTAGCATCAACCACATCGTCAATGTATGTAAAATCCCTTGACTGATTACCATCGCCAAAAATTACTACAGAACTTCCCTCGTATATCCACTTTATAAACCTAAATATACTCATATCTGGTCTGCCATATGGCCCATATACGGTAAAGTATCTAAGCATTGTAACATCTATGCCATATAGTTGATAATAAGAATTAGCAAGGCCTTCCATCGCCTTTTTGCTTACTGCATAAACCGACAAAGGCTTATTTACACAATAGTCTTCTCTAAATGGCAACTGCTCACCTGCATAAAGTGATGAAGTAGAGGCAAGCACCATTTTCTCAACGCCAAATTGCTTTGCAAGTTCAAATAAATTTAGCGTACCTAAAGTATTCGTTGAAAGGTAAACAAAAGGGTTTTGCATAGAGTATCTAACGCCAGCACGCGCTGCTAAATTTATTATACTATCAAACTTGTGTATCTGAAAGATAAGCTTTAGTGCTTCAAAATTTTCAATATTAGTTTCATAGAATGTAAAATTACTGTATTCTTTTAGAATAGATAACCTTTTTTGCTTCATTCTAATGTCATAGTACTGGTTTAAATTATCCACACCCACGCACTGCAAACCTTCTTTTAACAAAGCTAATGTTGTAGAAAAGCCAATAAAGCCTGCGCAACCTGGTATAAAAATCAATTTAGAGCCTCCATAAATAAACAGAATCTAGCAAATCTTTTTTGTCAATAACGTTTTTTACATCAACAAGACACGCTTTTTCTTTTAGGCAGTTGAGCCAGATTTTTTCTCTTAAAAATTCATCGTGGCGAACAGCCAAAATTACACAATCGTACTTCTTTAGCCGGCTTTTGTCGATAAGATTAACATTTCCATAGTGACCATAAACTTCTTCTTTAATAGCATATGGATCATAAACATCAACACTCATGTTAAAATTTATAAGTTCTTTATATATATTAAATACTAAACTGTTCCTTATGTCCTTTATATTTTCTTTAAAAGTAAAGCCCAATATCAAACACTCATGACCAAGATTATTTTTCATAATAAGCTTTACTGATTCTTGAGCCAAAAAATCTCCCATAGAATCATTGAGTCTCCTGCCAGCTAGTATCACCTGTGGCAGGTAACCTAATTCTTGCGCTTTGTATGTTAAATAGTATGGATCAACGCTTATGCAGTGGCCGCCTACAAGGCCTGGCTCAAACCTCAAAAAGTTCCACTTGGTAGATGCAGCATCAAGCACCTCTTTTGTATCAAGACCCATCTTATGAAAAATCAAACTAAGCTCATTCATCAAAGCAATGTTTAAATCCCTTTGCGTGTTTTCTATTACTTTGGCAGCTTCTGCGGTTTTTATGTTTGGTGCTTCATATACATTTGTAATTTTACCATAAATTTTTGATATCAAATCTAAACTTTCTTTGCTGGAAGCAGATACCACCTTTGTAATATTTTCCAGTATATGAAGCTTATCGCCTGGATTTATGCGCTCTGGAGAATAACCCACAAAGAAATCCTTTAAATGTTTCAACCCAGAATATTTTTCTAGTATTGGCACGCATAAGTCTTCTGTGACACTTGGATACACAGTAGATTCATACACTACAATTGAGCCCTTAACTAAATTTTGACCTACAATTTGACTTGCGCTTTCAACTAAGCTTAAATCTGGTAACTTGCTCTTTAGAATAGGCGTTGGGACGGTAACGATAATCACACTAGTCTCTTTTAAATAAGCTGGATCGTTTGTGTAGTGAATGTTTGGGGATTTTATTAAACTTTCGCTTGTTTCGTTAGTTATATCAAAACCTTCTTGTAATTGCTCAATGCGCTTATTGTTTACATCAAAGCCAACTACGCTAAAAAACTTTGCCAAACTAACAGCCAAAGGCAAACCTACATAACCCAAACCTACAACTGCTATTTTTCTTTGTTTTTTTTCAAACTCTTCAAAAATCATTTACATTTTTACCACTAAAATAGGCTTTTTTGACATCCTGAGTACTTTTTCCGTAGTTGAGCCAAAGACAAAACGCTCAAGCGCACTTTTACCCTGTGCACCCATAACAATTAAATCAATATCGTTGCTAGATGCAAATTCAACAATTTTCTTTGGTGCATCACCAACTTCAATATGCATATCAAAATTATCAAAGTCTTTCAAAATTTTATTTTTTAAATGCTCAAAGTAATTTTCAGCTTCTTCTCTCATTGAAGCCTCAATCTTATCAAGTGGCAATGAAGGCACATAACCTAGTGCTGCCTGCAAATCTGTTATTACATAATAAATATGCAATTTTGCTCCATAGGCTTTGGCTAAACTTAATGCATACTCAATGGCTTTTTGAGCATTTTCGCTTAAATCTGTGGGAACAAGTATGTTTTTAGGACTGAAAGTTTGCATAAATTCCTCCTTTATAAATATTTTTCAATTAAAATCTGAGCTATTTGAACTGCATTGTAAGCTGCACCTTTTAGTAAATTATCCGCTACAACCCATAAATTCAAACCATTCTCAACCGATTCATCGCGTCTTATGCGCCCAACAAATGTCTCACCCCTACCGCTTATTTCAATTGGTGTTGGGTAAATCAAACTTTTGGGATCATCCATAAGCACACAGCCTGCAGCATTTTTTATAGCTTCTTTTACCTCTGAAATATCAAATGGCTTTTTGGTTTCAACATTAACAGACTCAGAATGCCCCCTCAAAACTGGCACTCTTACGCATGTAGCCGTGACTTTTATAGTATCATCGTGGAAAATTTTTTTAGTCTCGTTAACCATTTTAATTTCTTCTTTTGTATAATCATTTTCCAAAAATACATCTATGTGTGGCAAGCAGTTAAATGCAATCTTTTTTGGGAAAATATTTGGTTTGTAAGAATCGTATTTAAACTCAAAAAATGCTTTAGTCTCGTCAATTAGCTCTTCCATTGCCCTTCTGCCAGCACCGCTTGTGGCTTGATAAGTAGAAACAACAACTCGCTTAATACCATAGCGATCATAAATAGGTTTTAATGCTACTACCATCTGTATGGTAGAGCAATTTGGGTTAGCTATAATGCCTTTATTTTTGTATAAAGCAATATCGTCAGGATTTACTTCTGGTACAACAAGTGGCACATCTTTATCCATCCTGAAATAACTTGTATTGTCAATTACAACAGCACCAGATTGTGCGGCAATAGGCGCAAATTTTGCGCTAACGCTACCGCCTGCGCTAAAAAGAGCTATATCTATATCTTCAAATGATTTTTCGTTTAATATCTCAACAGGAATCTCCCCTCCTTTAAAAGTGACACTTTTGCCGATTGATCGCTCTGAAGCAAGAGGTAAGAGTTTTTTTACTGGAAAATTAAAATCTTCCAACGTTTTTATCATATCTTCGCCAACAGCTCCAGTTGCGCCAACGACTGCTACATTGTAACTCTTCATTGCAAAACCTCCCACCATACGCAAATTTTGCGTAAATTATAGCATTATTATCGTAAAAATCAATTTAAATATTTATTTTTTACATAATCTATTGCTTCTTGCTTATTTGCAAAATCACCCTCAATTTGCCTTTCAAAACAATCACTGAGTATTTTGCCAAAAGCTGTAGAAGGCTTTAAACCAAGCACAATTAAGTCTTTACCCGATATAAAAGGCTTGGTAGACTGCAAATCTCTAATATGTGAAATTAATGCATCTTTAACAAAACTGCTTCTGGTTATAGAAAACGCAGCTATTTGCGCTTCAAGCGGCATAGGCTTTAAAAAAAAGTAAACTTCGCTTTTCTTTCGTTTTTTTGATAAAAATACATTTATTTGTAGCATTTGTTGGTAAATTTTTTCCATTTTATCATCAATTATGCCAAGCACGCTTATAAGGTTGAATTTTTTCCTGAAACAGAATTTCAATATGGAAAAATAAATTGCCTCTATTTTAAATGTTACTGGGCAAAAAAAAGTGCACATCTTAACAAAATCTTTAGCTGATTCAATTAAAGCAAAACAACTTTCATCTATATAGAATTCTTTATGAAGGTATTTAAAAATCTTGTAATCATTGATTCTTCCTAAAATTTCCACCACTTTTTCTTCTTTTAAAATTAAGTTTAACTCCAAAAATAATCTATTTTTTGAGACTGTATTTAAAACACCTAGATCAAGGGCGTTTTTCATGAGTTTTTCTGTCTGCTGACCCAATAAAAAATTAAATTTTTCTGCAAAGCGCAAAGCCCTTAGCACTCTTGTTGGATCTTCTATAAAACTTAAATTGTGTAAAATGCGTATTTTTTTATCTTTAATATCTTTCATGCCACCAAAGTAATCAATGAGTTCTCCAAAACTTTCATTTAAACTTATTGCAAGTGTGTTTATTGTAAAATCTCTACGGTACAAATCCAGCTTTAGCGAGCTTTCTTCCACATGCGGCAAACCAGATGATACTTCGTCGTAGTACTCCTGCCTTGCTGTTGCAAAATCAATTTTTTCACCGTCTTTAATCACGCTAGCCGTTTTAAACTCATTATGAGCAATAAGTTTGCCTTCTATAATATTTGCAAATTCTTTTGCAAAGATTATAGCATTGCCTTCAATAACTATATCAATATCCTTTATGGGCATATCCATTACAAGGTCTCTGACCATCCCGCCTACGGCGTAGGCTTTCATTTTTAGTTTCAAAGCTACTTCTGATATTATTTTAAAAAAATTGTAAGTTTTTTCATCTAACTTATTTTTTAATTTTAAATCAACTTTTAGCGTTTTATGAATAAGTTTTTGTTCAGTTTGATTTATTAAATTTAATATATTTGTCCTGGTTAGCACGCCTACAACCAGAGTATCTCTTACAACAGGTATTATGCGTTGTTTTTCGTCAATGATTATTGTTTTTATTTTTGACAGAGGTACGTCTTCACTAACTGTATAAAAATCAGTAACCATAAATTTCTCTACAGGCTCATTTGCGTAGTTATGATAAATTGCCCTTTGCAGCGTAGGCCTTGATACAATGCCAACGAGCTCACCCCTATCAAGCACAACCAAAGAATTTATCCCATATTTTGCCATTATCTCATTGCAGTAGACAACTGTATCATCTTTTTCTACACATTTGGCAGGCGTACTCATAATGTCTTTAGCTTTTGTTATATACAAAAAACTCTCCCTAATAGCTAAAGTTACCTCATCAAGCGTTTCAATCAGCGTTAAATCTTTTACGGTCGCACTTGCTGCTAAGCTGTGACCACCGCCCCCAAATGTTTTTAAAATCCTCGCCACATCTACTTTTCTATTAGCAGAACGACCAATAATGAAAATGCGCGATTGCATCCTAAAAACACAAATGACTGCATCAGTTTTTTTCATACTCAAAAAGGTATTTACTATATTTGCTACCTCACCAACATACTCACTGTATTGGGCAAACGATAGCACAATGTTTATATTGTTGTATTCAAAAATGCGCGCATTTTTTATTAGCTCATTCAATAAATATACCTGGGATTCCTCCATAGTTTCTTCTAAAACGCCTGATACAATATCCAGCTTCGCGCCTTTTTCTAAAAGGTACGCACAAACTTGAAAATCATGCACACTAGTGGAAGGATAAAGCAGTTTTCCAGTATCTTCGTATATGCCAAGCATAAAAAGCGTGGCTTCTTCTGCGCTAAAATTTATATTTTGTTTTTTTAGTTTCATAACAATTTGAGTGGTATTTGCACCTGTTTTTTCGCAATAAAGCTCGCTACAGTTTATATCGCCATCGCTATGGTGATCAAAACAAATAACTTTAACTTTATCGACAATTTTTGCAAATTCACCAATGCGAGATTTTTGATGCGTATCAACAACAATTAATGTGTCAATTCTATCTAAATCAACTTTTTGAACATCGGCATAAGCATATATTGTTGACTGTATAAGAAAACTTTTTTTTGAGCGCTTCGGCAAATTTGGAAAAACCACTATAGCATCTTTATAGAGCAGTTTCGCTGCTATTGCGCTTGCTATTGCATCAAAATCTGGCTCAATGTGGCATGTAATAACCTTCATATTTACTTATCAAAAAAGTCACTTTCTTTAAAAGCTTTATTTAGAGCTTTATCGCTAACAAAAGTGTATCTTTGGGTAGTATTCAAACTTGAGTGTCCAAGTAACTCTTGAATAGTTTTTATATTAGCACCATTTTCCAATAAATGCGTAGCATATAAGTGCCTTAGGCTGTGTGGGTGCAAATCGAAACCTTTTGCTCTTGACTCTAGTTTTATTATTTTCCATATCGCAGCCCTGCTGAATGGTTTTCCTCTTTTGCTTATAAATAGGTAATCCTTTGAGCAATTATTAAGGTATAGGTTTCGTATGTTTGCCATGTAATTTTTAACTTTATCAAGCACATCTAGCAAAACTGGTAAAAGGCGCATTTTAGAACCTTTGCCAGAAACACGAATTAAACCTGCATCAAAATATATATCGCTAATTTTTAGGTTAATAAGTTCGCTTACCCTCAAGCCTGTTGCGTAAAAAAATAGCAAAATCAAACCATTCCTCGTATCTGTAAATAGAGTTTTAAGCGATTCAAAATCAATGGGTTTTTCAAATTTAAAGCTTGTTTTTGCATTTTTGATGTTACCCAAATCTAGATCCAATGGATGATTTTTGTTAACAAAAGTTAAAAAAGCCCGCAGACTTGCCATTTTCCTATTTAGTGACGTTGGCTTGTAAAGCTTTTTTAGCTCGTTAAAATACTCAAATAAATTTACATCATTTAGCTGTCTATTCTTAAAATAATCACAAAAAAGTTTTAGATCGCTTTCGTAGCTTAGCACTGTTTTGATTGACAAACCTCTATTTGCACTCAAAAATACACAAAAATCTCTAACAAGCTGATCTAAATCCATATCAATTAAATATACCAAAACCACTGGAAAAACAACCACCCAATGGTTTTAAAAAATCACTATCACTTTTAGATTTAAATTTTATCAAAAACTGCACTAAGTAGGGCAAAACAAGAACAATAAGTATACCAATCAATAAAAATTTCATTTCAAACATCTAAATTTCAAGTTTCAAAAAATTGTCCAATTCTTTTAAGTACCCTTCAAATAATGGCAACAATTTATCAAAAGTTGGTCTTTTTCCCATAAAGAAAAGTTTTTTTGTATTGTCTAAGCCTATAGAAAGGTGTTTTTCTAAATCTTCAAAAACATTTTGCGAATCTACACCTCTAAAGTACAACAAATACTTTGAAATCAAATAAAAATTATACAAAGACCTATATGCAATATCTTCGACTGTTTTTCGCTCTAATGTGAGCTCTAAAAAACTTGATCGGATTGCTAAAATTTTGCTTGCTATTTCCCTTTTAATTTGGTTTTTCAGTGCTTGAGCATCTATATCAATATTTTGCAGCAGGTCATTGCCAAATAAAACTTTTGCGTTTTCTTTTAACTCTAAAATCTCCATGCAAAAATAGTCTTCGTTTTTTGCTAAAAAATCGGCTTCAAAAACCAATGGCGTAGAAAACAGCTTTTTAAATTTCTTTAACTCCTGCTTAAGCTTCTTTATATCATCCAAAAAAACATTATCAAGCACAACCAAAAGCCCATTTTTTGAAATACTTGCGGTTATGCCTAAGTTGTGCATATAAACACACATCAACCTATCTTTAAATAAACTTTTTAAGCTCTCAACTATTTCCATAGCGCCTCTTTTCTAAAAAACTTTTGGCAAATTGTTCAAATTCGCCTTTTTTTATCGCATCTTTGATGCTTTGGATCAAATTGTAATAATACGTTAAATTATGGATTGTTGCAAGCGTGTAAAAACTTAACTCTTTAGCCTTATACAGGTGTCTTAAAAAACCCCTTGAAAAATTTTTGCATGTATAGCAATTGCAATGCTCATCTATGGGCGATTTATCCTTTGCATAAATGGCGTTTTTAATATTTATATTCCCAAAATCCGTAAATAAATAACCGTTTCTTGCATTTCTTGTAGGCATAACACAATCAAACATATCTATACCAAAGCCAACAAGTGTTATTATATCTTCTGGCCTGCCTACACCCATCGCATATCTAGGCTTATCTTTGGGTAAATGCTCTATTGTAAAAGCCACAGTATCATACATTTGCTGCAGTGGCTCGCCTACGCTTAGGCCACCTATTGCAATGCCGTCAAAGTTCATATCTGAAATCTCAAGCGCGCTTTTTTTTCTTAAATCTTCAAAAATACCGCCTTGCACTATGCCAAAGACAGCTGTATCTTTTGGCCTTTCGATGACAGATGAGCGCTTTGCCCAGTTTAGAGTGATATTGAGCGATTTTTCTGTCGCGCTTTTATCAAGGCCGTAGGCTGGACATTCATCAAGCACCATAGCTATGTCACTTTTAAACCTAAACTGCAAATCTAGTACTTTTTCTGGTGTAAAAAAGTGATAAGAACCATCAATATGCGATTTAAAGCGCACGCCTTCTATAGCTACCTTTCTTAAATCTGATAAGCTAAAAACCTGAAAACCACCACTATCTGTTAAAATTGAGCCGTTAAAGTTTGCAAATTTATGCAATCCTCCGAAAGCCTCAATTATCTCAATGCCTGGCCTTAAATATAAATGATAGGTATTTGACAGCATAAGTTTATACCCAATACTAGTTAACATATCAGGTAAAAGCGCTTTCACAATACCTTGTGTACCAACCGGCATGAAAACAGGCAATTTAATTGTGTTTTTGAGTTGTAGTAGAGATGACCTTGCACCATTATCAATCTTTAAACATTTAAAATCCATATATTTAATTGTTTTTAATGTAAATTTTACCTAATTTTCTTGAGCAAACAAAAAATTTTTGCTTTGAGTAATATGCAAACGTAGGTTTATCAAACTTGTAAGATTTTATTTTATCTAAATGTTGGTTTAACAAAAAAACAATATTATCTGATGTTGATGTTGCGCTTACAACACCATCATTGTAACTTATATAATTAATCTCTACCCCAAATTCCCTGCTGGTTTCTAAACGGTTACAATTATCATTATCATACACATTGATAAAATTTCCAACAACAACAAAAAAATACCCATCACCGAAAGTTATAGATGAAGCATTTGGAATATTGCATAAAAATTTGGCTTCAAGGTAATTTACTTTTAAAATATCACCATTTGAAAGTAATACCAAAACCCCACTGTTACTTTTTGCAATTTGCACAATTTTATCATCAAACCGTATCACCTTTTTAAGCTCAAGCGGTTTTTGATAAAAAAATAATTCATTATTTGAAGATACTACAAAGTCGTTGCCATCTAAAATTATACTTGATGGCTTTTTTATATTTAAATATTCCAATTCCAGTATATTACCATATTTATCAAGCATACTAACATAATTACCTTTGTTTGCTACATACAAAATCCCATTTTTATACGCAAGTGCAGTCGGTTCTTTTAAGCCAATTACACCGTAATCGCTTCCAAGTTTAAAACTTGTTATTACTACAAATATAAAAACCCCCAGAATACATACGTATTCTTTTTTTGAATTCATTATAGTTCTTCGTTTATTTTACGAATATTTTCCTCTTCTTTTTTGATATACTCAAGCAATTTTTGTTTAAGGGTTTCGTCTTGATTGGCAAACATCCTTGCTATAAATAATGCCGCATTGTGGGCACCTTTTTTGCCAATACCCATAGAAGCAACAGGCACGCCCTTTGGCATTTGTGTAATAGAAAGCAACGCGTCAAGCCCAAACATCTCACTATCAACAGGCACGCCAACTACAGGCAAAATTGAATAAGAAGCAACAAAACCAGGCAATGCAGCAGAAAGCCCAGCTATAGCAATTATACAATCAAACTCACTATTTACTTTTTGAACAATCTCTTTCACGTACTCTGGACTTCTGTGGGCGCTTGCAATGTAAACTTTGTATTCGATATCAAATTCTTCCAATGTTTTTTTGGCTTCGTAAATAATATTCTCATCACTCTTGCTACCAGATATAATTGCTACTTTCATAGTTTTGCCTCCTACAGGTATTTTAAGGCTTTTTTGCCAATATCTCGCCTAAAATGCATACCATCAAAATTAACCTTACCAACCGCTTCATAAGCCTTTTTTATAGCTTTCCTAAAATCTGCATCTAGTGCTACAATATTTAATACCCTGCCACCATTTGTAAAAATTTTACCATCTTTTTTGTATGTGCCAGCATGAAATACAAGCGCATCGCCTACATCATCTAAACCAAATATTGGCTTATCTTTCTCGCTGGATACGGGATATCCTTTACTTGCAAGCACAACGCTTACTGCAAATCGATTCTCAAATGCAATTTTGTAATCATTTAGGTTTGAGTTTGTGCATTTAATCATAATATCTAAAAGATCGCTCTTTAAAAGCGGCAACACCACCTGAGTTTCTGGGTCGCCAAAGCGGCAATTATACTCTAGCACATAAGGCTTTTTATCCACAACCATAAGGCCTGCGTATAAAACGCCCCTATAATCTATACCTTCGCTTTCTAGAGCATATATTGTTTGCTTTATAATCCTCTTGCAATCATCTTCAATTTCATTTACAATCGGGGCTTTTGCGTATGCACCCATACCGCCTGTATTTGGACCTAAATCACCATCAAAAACCCTCTTGTGATCCTGCGATGCTAGCATAGGAACAAAATTTTCCCCATCGCAAAAAACCATATACGATAGCTCTTCTCCCTCTAAAAATTCTTCTATAACAACCCTATTACCAGCTTGGCCAAATTTTTTATTGTTAAAGCAATCTTGCAGGTGCATTAAAGCTTCTTTTCCTTCATGGGCAATAACCACACCCTTTCCTGCAGCCAAACCATCTGCCTTTATAACCAATGGATATTTTGCATCCTTTATATACTCAAAAGCTTTATCAAAATTATCGAACACTTCATAAGCGGCTGTGGGTATTGCGTACTTTTTGCATAGATTTTTGCAAAAAGACTTGCTTGATTCCAGCATTGCAGCTTTTTTTGTAGGACCGAAGGCAGATATGCCAAAATCGTTTAAATAATCCACTATACCATTTGCCAAAGGCTCTTCTGGACCAACTACAACAAACTCAATGGAGTTTTGCTTACAAAATTCAACTATAGCCTCAAAATCTAAAGGTGAAATATCTACGTTTGTAGCAAGTTTTAATGTGCCAGCATTGCCTTTTGCGCAGTAAATTTTTTCACACAAGGAACTTTGTGCAAGCTTGTATATGATTGCATGCTCTCTTGCACCGTTTCCAATAACCAGTACATTCATTTTGTCTCTCCTGCTAACCATTCATTTAAATTTTTCAAAAAATCTTCAGTTGCTTTACTTGCGCTAGATAACATAGATTCATTTGTTTTTTGCTTAATTTCAACCTTATAGTCAAATATTTTACTTGACAAAAGCTCATAGCTAGAGTTATAGAAAAAAGCCCTTGCTTTAAAATAGAAAAAATTATTGTCTTTGTTAAAATGCGGCTCAAAATCAAAAAGCAAAACTTTTAGTCTGTATTTAGCATACGGATCTAGCTTTATATAGACAATATTTTCTAAAATAAAATCTTTTAACATCGTAGGAGGTGAGTTTATCCATTTTGAGTAAGCAAAATAATCATATTTACCATTTGCTTCATACAAAATATAGTTGTTATGCAATTTATTGGATTCAACACCATCTAAATTGACACAGATACCAGGTTTATTAAATGTTAAATTCACCTTAGGCGATAAATAAGTATAACCGGTATTATTTTGATTTTTTACCTTAAGAGAACAAGAAACCAAGAAGAAACTTAATGCTAAAAACACAAATATTTTTCTCATTGCGTACTTCCTTTTTCTGTTGGTGCTGGCGTTTTTGGCTTTCCATAAAGTATATATGACGGATTTGATCTTAATTCGTTAATCAATGCATTCGTTGTTTTGGTGGTCTTATTAACCTCTTCTATTAATTTGTTTAGATTGTATAAACTTTCGTGTGTAAAGTAATTTACTTGATTTTTGTTTTCACTTATGAGCTGATTGAGATTCAAACTTATTTGAGCAAGATTTTTTGAGCTTTCCTGCAAGCTTTCTATAAGCTTATTTGTTGACAAAAAAGCATCTTTTGCGCTTTGGCCCGCTTGTTTTATAGAATCCATAGCTTCGTTTGTCTTATTTATGGTAGAGTTTAGATTGCTTAATTCAACGAATAGTTCTTTGCTTACTTTATCTGTGTTTTTTAAAATTGATGATATTTGCTGTCTGTTGTTTTCATTAAATACCTCACTCATACTTTTTATTAATGTATTTGCGCTATCTAATAAGCTTGGGAGAGCTTGCGAGATTTTTTGTAGCTCACTCATTTTAGATTTTATTATAGGGTACTCATGATGATCAACACTTTCAAGCGATGGCGCATTTTTTGTGCCTCCTGTTAAATCAATAGATGCAAGACCTGTTAGTCCTTGTACAGAAACACTAGCAATTGTGTCCGTTTTAATGGGTATATTGCTTTTTACTTTTATAAAAATCCTTACAATTTCTGGGTTATTTGGGTCAATATCAATTTTTTCAACACTACCTACATTTACGCCTTTATATTTAACAAGCGAGTTTTGCGAAAGACCATTAACCGAATACTTTGTTAGAATCAAGTAAGTTTTATAAGACTCGTTTGCTCTATAGCCAAAAAGCCAAAGCAGTATAATTACAATAGCGGCGCTTAAAACGATAACAAAAGCACCAACAAGTATGTAGTTAGGCTTTGTTTCCATCCAAAAACCTCTTGCCGCGCTCACCCATAAATAATTCTCTAACCCAGTTATTATCAACTGTGTGAATTTTATCTGGTGTATCGCAGAATATGATTGTTTTATTTGCAATAATTGCAACTCTATTTGCAATTAAAAGTGATGACAAATCATGCGTTATCATAATTACACTAATACCCAACAAATCAACAAGTTTTTTAATCGTTTTATCAAACTCGTCTGCACTAATGGGATCTAAACCACTTACTGGCTCATCCAAAAATAAAATCTTGGGATCCACTGCCAGTGCACGTGCAAGCGCTGCCTTTTTTTTCATACCGCCTGATAACTCACTGGGGTATAGCCAATACGCATTCTCATCTAAATCTGCCAATTTTATTTTCAACATAGCCATATTTTTTGCTGTTTCATCATCTATATTATAGCGTTTTTTTATCACATATACAATATTTTCGCCCACGCTTAAACTACTAAATAATGCAGCTGACTGGAACATTACGCCAATCTTATTTTTTATAGCTTGCTTTTGCTTAAAACTTAAATTTTTTGCATTTATGCCGTCTATTAAATAATCGCCTTGCTTTGGCTCTTTTAATAAGATTAATTCCTTTAAAAGCGTGGTTTTACCAGAACCAGAACCGCCAATTATAGCCAAAATTTCGCCTCTGTATATATCTAAATTTAAATTTTCATGTATTATGCGCTCACCATAGGCACTTTGTAGATTTCTAACTTGAATTATTAAATCTTTAACCATCTATAAATCACAGAAAATGCTGCATCAATAGCAATTATGCTAAAAATGCTCTTTACAACACTTGCCGTCACATGAAAACCTATGCTTTCTGTTTTTTGCTCTACCTTAAAGCCTTCACTTGTACCAATTAAAGCTATAACAATACCAAATACGGGCCCCTTAACAATCCCGGATAAAAAAGACTTGATTGTAACCACACGGCTTGCCCTTTCTAAAAACTCAGCAAAATTCACATTTAAAATAAGGTTTGAGATGATCATACCACCAAAAATTCCAACAATGTCAGCAAACACAATCAAGAGTGGCATTACTATAAAAAGTGAGAGTATGCGTGGCAAAACGAGCAATGTGTAAGGCGAAACACCCATTGTATCAAGCGTGTCAATTTCCTCTTGAACCTTCATCAAACCAATAGATGCTGCATAGCTGCTTGCGCTTCTGCCAGAAACTATTATTGCTACAATTAAAGGTCCTAATTCTCTTACAATTGAAATGCTAACCAGATCAACAATAAAAATATTCGCACCAAATTGCTTCAATTGAGCCGCAGATTGATACGCAATAACAAGACCTATTAAAAATGACAAAACACCCACAATACCTATGGCACCTACGCCCATATTTTGAATGTCTTTTGCAAATGCTCTAAATTCAAAATCAGAAATTTTTGATATGAAATCAACTGTCGACTTACCTAAAAAATTTAAAAAAAACACATAATCTTTAACTTTTCTTTCTAGGTAAATGCTGAAACGCAAAAGTAAGCTTTTCTTTTTTATAGAAGGGATTTGAGCCGTATTTTGCAAAACAAGCTTAACGACACTTTCTACCTTTTTATTATTGCCGCATAGTTTTGCTTTATCAAAACTATCGCATATAAGAAGGCCACCAAATGTGTCTATCTCATTAATAAGTGAGATATCAACACGCTCAAAACCAACTAAACCCAAAAGATTCTTTTTAATGAATGCTACATTTTCAACAACCCAACCTCCTTTTAAGAAAAGAGTTTTATCTTTTACTTCAAAAAATGCGTATTGCTGGTTCATTTATTTTGCACAATTTGGACACAAACCATAAAATATGATAGAATGGTAATTTACTTTATAACCTTTTTTGTTTAATTCTTCGTCTAACTCTTTATTATAGGCTATATCTAAATCCAACACAGCAGAGCAGTTTGTGCATTTAAAATGGTAGTGGGGCTCTGTTTTTGCATCATAGCGCAAAACATTTTTGTCACTTTTAATCTCTATAACTTTGCCTTCTTCTGCTAATATGCGCAAATTTCTATAAATTGTAGCAATGGAAATCTTTGGATATTTGGGTTTTATCGCGTAGTAAAGCTCTTCTGGTGTGGGATGATCGTACCTTGATTTTAACTCTTCGTAAACCATACTACGTTGTTTAGTGTTTTTTCTCATACAGCCTCCTTTTGTTTAAGGTCCTGGGATGTACAAATTCCCATAAGGCCTTTTGCTCTTTGGTGTAATTTTTACAAACTCATCTTTGGCAATTTTATCACAATCGTAACCAAAAATACTACAAAATTTTTTAACATTTGCTAAGATTTTCTCCATATCTTTATCATCTGGTTTACTTAAAATAACTTCATTAGAACAAAGTGTTTCGTCTACACCTTGTCTTACAAAAATTGCACCACCATGCATACCAGTGCCCAAATAATTGCCCGTTAAGCGTTTTTTATCCCTATTTAATCCAAGTAGTATTAATGTGCCACCCGCCATATACTCGCCCATAAAAGCGCCAGCACAACCACCTATAACCACTGTTGGGCTTATATCTTCTTTGTAAGCTTTCATATGTATGCATGCCCTATAGCCTACATTACCTTTTACAAAAATTGACCCCCCTCGCATACTATAGCCAAGCACATCGCCCGCATTGCCATGTATAATTATTTCGCCAGAACTCATTGTGTTACCTATGCCGTCTTGAGCATCCTCATTAACAACGATAGCAGGACCTTCCATAAACGCACCCAAATCATTGCCTGGTACACCATTAATCACTATTTCTACAGGCTTTGCTACTCCACAGCCAATATAGTATTGTCCGCAAACGCCATCAAGTATAATTTTCTTGCAACCCTCTGCAATAGCCTGTCTTACTAACTCGTTTAAAACAGCATATTTAAGATTATGTGCATCAATCCTCTTCATCTTCTACCCCATAATAAACATTATAAGCCTCATCGGTGAGTCTTGCAATAACAGGCTCGCCTGCATCCGGCGAATTAATATCTTTTATATCGCTACATACGTGCTTTATAGCCGCTTCTTCGCTTGAAAAATAATATGTATTATCTTTTTTGCCCACAACTAAAGGCCTCAATTTAATTCTATCGTTTAGCGCCATTATTCCACCTTTAAATGTCAATAAAATTGAAAATGGTCCATTAAGTAGGGCTCTTCCATAAATTATTCTTAATGCTTTGTATAGTTGTTTTTGTTCTTGTGGCATCTTTTCAATTTCTTCCCAAAGAGGTGCGCTGAATATTTTAGCCAGCAACTCTAACGGTATGTGGTGTTTTCTTACAATTAAATCTGCCAAATACACAATTGCTTCTGTATCAGTTTTTTGAGTGCACTTATACCCGTACATTTCTAAATAGCGTTTATTTGCACCATACGAAGAAATCTCACCGTTGTGAACCACTGTCCAATCAAGCAACCCAAATGGATGTGCGCCTCCCCACCAGCCCGGCGTATTTGTTGGAAAACGGTTATGAGCAGTCCAACAAAAAGCTTTGTAGCGCTCAATTCTAAAAAAGTTTGCAATCTCATCAGGATAGCCTATACCCTTAAATACACCCATATTTTTGCCACTTGAGATAACAAAGGCACCATTTATATTTTCGTTTATAAAAATTACAAGCTTATTGATAAATTCATCTGCGTCAGATTCGCTCATATATTCGCTTTCTGCCTTCGTACCTTGAGCCCTTGGTAATACAAAATACACAAAAAACATAGGCCTCTTTCTGTTTTTCATACCCCTTGTGGGTATACCAGAACGCTCTGCTACCGTAACTCTGCGTTCTAAAAAATCCTCAACAGCACGCTTGGCTAAATCATCGTCAATCATTAAATGTAAAGCATAATAGTTTTTAAATTCTGGGTATATACCGTATGCAGCATATCCTGAGCCCAAACCATTTCCCCTATCACGCATTATATCAATGGCAGAGACAACCCTACTACCATCTATAAGCTCGCCTTTTGTATTAAAGATACCAAAGATGCCACAACCTGATGCATCCTTTGAATCATTAGTAATAGCAAAACTTTGATTATTTTTTATTTCAACCATATATACCTACCCTTTTAATTTTCTATCAAGCCTTAACACTCTAAAGGCCTTATCAAAATATTTCCACCCAAAATCGCTATTTAAAAATGTATCCTTTATCCATGAAACATCAAAACCTTTTTCTATCATCCAATTAAACATACCAACTTTTTCAACATTATTTACAAGAATGACACCGATTAGCCTATTGTCTCTAATGATAAATTTTCTATACTCATTGTCTTTTTTGTATTCAAGCACCTCATCATTGTCGCTTTCTATTAAACCCATAGAAATAAAGCCAATATTTCCTATTTCAATGGAGTTCATAGCAAAACCGCCATTAAATTTAACTTCAGATCCACTTGCATTCAAGCCTGAAATAAAGCCTTCCTTGGCAGCAAGAGGCAATATAGGAATAGGCCGTCTAATATTTGCAACAATATCATACACACTTGCGACATCGCCTGCTGCATAGCAATCATCGCAGGCCTTTAGATAATCATCAACTACAATACCTCTGTCAACTTTGATATTTTCATCAACAAAAGGAATGTTTGGGAAAACGCCGACGCTTAACAAACATGCATCGCAAGGTATTTTTTTATTGCTTGCAAGTACAACTTCGCTAACTTTCTCATCGCCATTTAATTGCACAACAGAATCATTTAGAATTATTTCTACACCATTTTCTTTTAACTCTTCTTGAATGAGTCCTGCAGCATAATCATCAAGCGCTGGAAACAAAACCCTTTTTGCAAGCTCAACAAGCACTACTTTTTTACCAATTTTTGACAAATCGTAAGCCATTTTTGTGCCAATAAGGCCAGCTCCTACTATAACAATGGATCCGATATTGTCTAGATTTTCCTTTAACTTTCTTGCTCCTTTAATGTTTGTTAGTGTATGAATACCCTCAAGTTCTATGCCAACAATATTTTTTGGCAATATTGCGCTTGCACCGCTTGTGATAATAAGTTTGTCGTATGGTAAACTTTCTGAGTTTGAAATTGAAACTATTTTAGCTTTTGTGTCAATAGATTCAACCTTTTTGCCAAGCAGGGTTTTTATATTGTTTTTCTCAAAAAAATCATTTCTTCTGTAAAACATTCTCTCTTGCGAAAAGCTTACCTCACCAATTACCCAGTTTGGCAGCAATGGCCTTGAATAAGGCCTTGTTTGCTCATCTGATATAATTAAAATCTCACCTTGAGTATCATTTTGCCTAATAGCTGTTGCAGCATTAATACCTGCCACAGAATTTCCTATTATTACATACTTCATTTAAATCCTCACAACTCTTCAAAAGTTAAAGCTTCGTTAGGGCATGCCTCAACACACGCAGGAATACTTCTATCTGGACACATATCGCACTTAACAGACAAACCCCAATCTTTATTTTCACCTTGTTTGATTACACCGTATGGGCAAACCATCACGCACATCCAGCAACCCACGCATGTATCTTGATCTACAACGACATAACCCCTCTCATCCCTATGCATAGAACCATTCTGACAAGCAAAAATACATGGTGCGTCATCGCAGTGTCTGCACATAATGGAAGCCGAGTAGGGATAGTTAAATTCAGCAGTGCATCGAGATAAAACATTTTCTTTTTTAACAGCCTTAATTATATCTTTGGATACAGAGTGCTCAGTTTTGCAAGCTACTTCGCACAGATGGCAATATACGCAATTATCTTCGTTTATTTTAACAAGCTTCATTTTATTCTCCTGCATGCAGTATGCCTAAAATTTCCATTTCTTTTTCGTTTAAATCGAAACCTCTTAGGGCAAGTCTGTTGCCCTTTAGTGATTCTATGGAATTAATACCCATAGCCCCTAAGGTTTCTTTTATCTCCAAACCCCAAACATTTACCAGATTCACAAGTCTTTGAGCCGCAATGTTGGGGTTTTGGCGCTTTGATAAAAATGGATCTTGTGTTGCTATGCCCCATGCGCACCTGCCTGTATGACATTGCTGACACATTGTACAGCCTATAGCAATAAGCGTTGCGGTGCCAATGTATACTGCATCTGCCCCCAATGCAATAGCTTTTACAACATCCATTGAGTTTCTTATACCACCTGAAGCTATAAGAGAAATTTTGCCCCTTAAGCCTTCCTGCCTTAATCTATCATCAACGCTTGCAAGGCCAAGCTCTATGGGAAGGCCTACATTGTCTCTAATAACTTGAGGCGAAGCACCTGTGCCACCTTTGAAGCCATCAAGCACAATTACATCAGCTCCCGCTTGAGCAACTCCGCTTGCAATGGCGGCAATATTATGAACACAAGCAATTTTAACAAAAATAGGTTTCTTGTACTCTGTTGCTTCTTTTAAGGCAAATATGAGCTCTCTTAAATCTTCAATAGAATATATATCATGATGCGGTGCGGGGCTTAGAGCATCTGTGCCTTTTGGTATCATTCGTGTTTGAGCAATTGATGCTGTAACCTTCTCGCCAGGCAAATGTCCGCCAATGCCGGGCTTTGCACCCTGGCCAATTTTTATTTCAATGGCGCTTGCTACATCTAAATACTCCTTGTGCACACCAAAACGACCGCTTGCCACTTGAACTATAATATTACCTTTGAATTTATAATGGTCTTTATGGAGACCACCTTCGCCAGAATTAAAATATGTGCCAAGCTCAAGAGCTGCTCTTCCTATAGCCTCTATTACATTGTAATTTAAAGCACCATAGCTCATTGCAGCAAACATTATGGGTAGTTCAATCTCCAGCTGAGGAGATAACGCTGTCTTTAGCTTACCGTTTTCTATTTCTAAATGATCAACCTTTTTACCTAAAAAGGTCTTTAATTCCATTGGCTCTCTTAGCGGGTCAATGGATGGGTTTGTGACTTGAGAAGCATTAATAAGCATGTGATCCCAATAGACAATGTAGGGCTTATCAGCACCCATAGACACAACTGGTGCACCACCAAAAGCGGCTCTTTTTTTAACGCCAACCACATTCCACTTGCCCCAACTTTCGTTTATACGATATGGGCTTGTGCGATTTTCTATAGTTATGGCTTCTGTTGGACAAAATGCAGCGCATCTATTACAACCCACACATTTTGCATCCCAGTTCCATATTTTATCTTCTTCTTCATCATAAAATGTTGCATCAAATGAACATTGCTCAACACAAGCTTTACACTTAATACACCTATCTGGATCTCTTATAACATGAAAATCTGGCGGGGTATAGGTTTTGACATCTTTCATCCACTTCACTTTTTACCTCTTTTAACAAAATATATTTTAAGGATAAATACATACAACAAAAAGTGATTATTGTCAATAGTAGTTATTATATTTTAAACAATAATTGCACATAGGCAATTTATAAATAATAATTTATTAACAAATATACAATATATATTTTAAAGTTTCACACTACTTTACAACAAATTTAATATTTGTAAGTCAAATTTTTGGCTTATACAAAAACCAACTTAGAGTTTTTTAATTAATACAACTATACGTCTATTTACAGAATCCTGTGGTAGTGTACCAGGCATGGATCTTGTATCACCATAGCCTACAATGCTACTAAAGCGCTCGGATACTATACCTTGGCTTTCTAAAATTTTTCTAGCTTTATTTGCCCTTCCAATAGACAAATCCCAGTTAGATGGTCCAGAAATTGTAGGAGTGTAATTTGCATAGCCTTCTATAACAAGTTTATTTGGCAGTGGCCTGATGTTGGAGGCTATGATTTTTAATATATCTATTGTGTATGGTTCGGGTTTGGTGGAGCCATTTGCAAACATTGGTTTATCGTTTTTATCAAACAGAATAATGTTTAAACCTTCTTCGTTAATTGAAAATTTTATCTGTGCGCCATATGGGGCTATTTCTTTGTTTGATTTTATCGCCTCTTGGATTTTACCCAAAATTGATGTCATTTGATTTTGCATTTCATAGGGGTTTGAATATTTTGCGGCTCGCGTTGCTTGATTGTTTATTGCAATGGGCTTATTTTCCGATGGGGTCTGGCTCACTACAAGCTGTTTTGAGCCTATATCAAACACCCCTTTTGATGAGTTTAGACCACTACCCTGCGACACACTTACAGATTGCATAGGGTGCGTAAAGTAGTACTCAATAATTTTTCTTTGCTGTTCGTTTGTAGCTGCAACAAGCCACATAACAAGGAAAAAAGCCATCATAGAAGTCATAAAATCACCATAGGCTATCTCCCATACGCTTGATTCTGGTTGTTTTAGTTTTTTGCATCTTTTCTTGCGTACTAAGTTGGTGTTATCTGCCATTAGCGCCTCTCTTTGGCAAGTTTCTCAACCTCGTCAAATTCGGTGCGGTAAGTTGGTGCCACAGTTTGTCTCACAGACTCCATAGCAATAATAGGTGCATCACCTTTGGCTATCGAAATAATACCAACTTTAAGTGATTTCAGATACCCTATGAAATCTTCGTTTTTCAATTCCTGGACAGTGGCCATTGGACCAATCACAACATAACAAAGCAACAAACCCAAAAATGTGCCAGTAAGCGCTCCTGCTACATGCTGACCTACCTCTAAAATAGAACCGCCCAAAGCTCCCATAGCCAAGATAACACCCATAACAGCAGCAACAATACCCATGCCTGGCATACTTTCTGCAATCTTAGCAACCATCTTTGGAGCTAAAGACATTTCTTTTTCTACAACTTCAATATTTGAATCAAGCATTTCGTCAAGCTTTTCTATCTCAATGCCCGTCACAATATTTCTTATAGCATCAATTACAAACTCTCTTGCTTCTTTATTTTTAAGCAAAAATGTATTGGACTGCATGACAGGGCTTTCTTCAGGTTTATCAACAATAGCCTCAAGCGATAAAATGCCATCCCTTCTTACTTTAACGGATAAATGATAAATAAACAATAGTAATTCTAAGTATACTTTTTTACTTAATTGATTTGACTTTGCAAATCCAGCAATAACCTTTATGGCATCCTTCATTATAGAAGGTGTGGTAGAAGCCACAAGTATACCCGCAGCGCCCCCAAATAAAACGATATACTCCGATATCTGTATCAAGACAAGCGGCTTTCCGCCACCCAAAATAAACCCTGTTAGAATGGCAGCAATGGTAAGGACCACGCCTATTATATTCATCTATACCTCACACTAATACAATCGGAACATAACCAAAAAAATAAAGTTATTTTTTTCTTTTATCGATAACCCTTACCATTTTGCCTGGCGTTCTTTGTATTGTATTTTCTGGAACTACCTGCAATATACAATGAAAACCAAGCAAATCGTAAAGCGCGTTTTCTAATCTATTTCTTGCTTCATTTGAAAAGCCGTTTATTTTCTCCAAAATTATCGTAATTTCGTCTTTACCTTTTGAGTTTTCAAGCACAATCTGATAATAAGGCCCAATCGTTTTGTATTGCAATAGAATCTGTTCGATCTGCGAAGGATAAAAATTAACGCCTTTCACCTTTAACATGTCATCTGTACGCCCTTTAAGGCGAGAGACTCTAAGGTGCGTCCTGCCGCAGTCGCATTTGTCTCTTGTAATAATTTTTGTTATGTCTTTTGTGCGATATCTTATTAAAGGCAAACCTTCCCTTGTAAGTGTAGTAATAACAAGCTCGCCTTCAACACCATCATCAACTGGCTCTAAAGTATTTGGATTTACAATTTCTGCTATATAATGGTCTTCCCATATATGTATGCCCGATTTTGCCTCGCAATCAATGCCCATGCCTACGCCACCCGTTTCTGTCATGCCAATAATATCAAAGGCGCTGACTCCCATTTGGCTTTCAACGCGTGTCCTTAACTCATCAGACCATGTTTCAGCACCTAAAATCGCAATACGCAAACCTGTTTGTGAAAAATCAAAATCGTTTTGATTTGCTACCTCAATGAGCCTTTGTGGGTATGAGGCTATAGAGCAAATGACACTGGTTTGAAAATCTTTAATAAATTTAAGTTGAAGCAGTGTTCTACCAGCCCCCATTGGTATAATAAAAGCACCGATTTTCTGTGCACCAAAGTGAAACCCAAAGCCACCGTTAAATAAACCAAATGATGGCATAATCTGGACTCTATCCTTGCCTGAAGCGCCTGCTGCAAAAAAACACCTTGCTGCAATTTCTGCCCAACTTTCCACATCGGCTTGCGTCATAGCATTTATTACAGGTGTGCCAGTAGTGCCAGAGCTTGTGTGTATTCTTACTACTTTGTCAGGAAAAGTTATATGATTTAGCGGGTAGCAATTCCTTAGCTCTTCTTTTGTGGTAAAGGGGAGTTTTTTTAAGTCGTCAAGGCTTTTTATGTCATCAGGCTCTATTGATGTGTATTTTGTTTTCAGTGCAGAGTTAGAATTCTTTATCAAAAAAAGTGTTTGTCTTAAGCGCTTGAGTTGAAGTTTTTGGAGTTCTTCTTGAGGCATAGTCTCATACTGCTTACTGAATATCATTATTGTACCCCTTATTAAAAAATTCATAGTTTTTTTGATCAATTAAGCTCAATGCTTTTTTATAGTTAACGTTCAGTTTTTTTGCTAGTTTGCCAAACATATAAATATTGAGCATTTTGGGATTAGCTTTTGTTATGTAGTCCAATTCATCATTGCTAAGATAGATAACATTTTGCGAGTACGCAAATCCAAGCTTTTCAAAAAAATTATTTAACAACACAACCAAATCTGCTTTTTTATAACCGATAACGGGGCTTTTGTAATTACCAATTTTTAAGTGCACTTCAACTAGTCCACCTTTTTTTGCCATACCATGAATTTCGCTAGAAAGAATATTTTGATCTCCAAATAACTTTATAATGAGCCTTGAGAGGTATAAAACGCCCTCACCGCCTCTACCAAGCAATACAATCTTCATTCTAACACACCAATAGAGTTAAATGGGCAAGAATAAATACACTGTGCGCAGTCAATGCATGTTTTTCTATCTATCTCAACTTTTTGAGTTTGTTCATTAAATACAAGTGATTGACACTCAAACTCATCGATACATAGTTTGCAACCTTTGCAATTATCATCTACGAAAACTTTAACAACTGGGTTATTTTTTAGCCCTTCATCTGTGTTTATACATAAATGTCTAAAAATTATAACGGCAATTTCTTGATTTTGATCAATGCAACGCTTCGACGCAATTAGTGTTTCGATGCTTTTTTGATAATCATATGGGTCTATAACCTCCAAAAAACTCGCACCTAAGCTTTGAATGATTTTTTCAATACTGATTGACTTTGCACTAGACTCAAGCGAATCAGTTGAGCTAGAGAGTGTTTTTTGATTGCCAGTCATTGCTACAGTAGAGTTATCAAGTATTACAAGCAAAAAGGCCGCTTTATTATGAATAGCATCAATTAATGCAGTCAAACCTGTGTGAAAAAAAGTAGAATCACCAATAATAGCTACAATATGCTGTTTTTTTGCAGAAAGCTTAAACGCTTTATTAAAACCAAAAGCAAACGAAACGCTTGCTCCCATGCAGTGGACTGTGTCTGTTGCACCTAAATTTACACCAAGCGTATAACAACCAATATCGCCTGTAAAAATAGCATCCTTGTAAACTTGCTTAATTTCAAAAAAAGCGCTTCTGTGCGCACAGCCTGGACATAATGATGGGGGTTTGTCTTTAAAATCAACATTAACTGGAGTAAATGACCTTAAAACGCCTATATTGTACAAAATTTTTTCGCACACATCAAAAGTAAGCTCGCCTTCTTTAGGTACTAAGTTGTTTCTTCTGCCCTGTGTATTTAACTGTAGCTCTA
Organism: Desulfurella amilsii; assembly: GCF_002119425.1. Lineage (NCBI taxonomy): Bacteria > Pseudomonadati > Campylobacterota > Desulfurellia > Desulfurellales > Desulfurellaceae > Desulfurella > Desulfurella amilsii. Next base: position 1,035,094 of record NZ_MDSU01000018.1, read on the forward strand.
TTAAAGGGTATGTTTCTTCTACTGTTATAACCCTCTCAAAACTTGTCAAATCAACATCTGACAATGGATAGGGCATATCTGACTTTGCAAGCGTGACTTTATCTTCTAAATTATGCTCCAAGATGAGCTCATAGATGTTGCTATAGACCAAACCACTTGAAATAATGAGAATTTTCCCAGAAAAATCAAATTTTAACTGATTTTTTGACGCTATAGTGTAGAGTTTTTCGTTTAGTTTTTTGTGCAAAATATACCTTAGCTTTGGCGTAGCCGCAAAGCGCGATGGGTTTTTTTCGAAATTGGCATTAAGCTCAATATTTTCAATTTTTTCTTTTATATTTATATTTTGTCGACCATGAGATATACGCATTGTGGTCCTTAACATCACGGGTAATTGGTATTGCCTGCTTAATTTTAGTGCTTTCTTTGTAAAATCATAAGCTTCTTTTATATCGGATGGATCAAAAACAGGGATTTTAGCAAAAAAAGCCAAAAATCGTGAATCTTGTTCTGTTTGAGAAGAATAAGGGCCAGGATCATCGGCTGCAACAATTAAAAGAGCTGCGTTTGTTCCAGTAAGTGCAGCACTCATTAAAGGATCAAGTGCCACATTAAGTCCCACTTGTTTACAAAAAAACGCTGAGTCAACGCAAGCAAAACTTGCGCTTATAGCTTCTTCTAATGCAACTTTTTCGTTTATCGACCATTCAATATAGGCATCTAAATTATACTTTGATTTAATTTTTAACGCTGTAGTTAGTATCTCGCTTGATGGTGTGCCAGGATAACCACTTGCAAACCTTACATTGTTTTCTAAAAGCGCGTGAGCTATTGCTTCGTTTCCAGACAAAACTTTTATCATAGTTATATTTTTAGCAAAAAATATAAATTTTGCAAGCAACTTGAAAAAAGAGATTTTTTCAATAGAATATCTTATAATAAAGACAAGGAGTTAAAATGTTAGAAAAAAACGCATCGGCCACTGACAAAAAAGGAGCATATTTAAAAAAATTACTTGAAAATATTAAGCCAAGGCCGCTTGAAAATAATACAGAAGAATACACAAAAACCCATTCAAAAAAAGAAGATGTAATTGTGCTTATTGGTTTTGGAAATGGAAAATTAGCAAAACATCTCATCGAAGATTTTCCAAACAACACAATTATATGTTACGAAACAGATTTAGAAAGTCTAAAATATGTGCTTGATAATATTGATGTATCAGAGTGCTTTAAACATGACAATTTCTTTTTCTTTGCAAATAAAGAAGAAGAAATAGAAAATACAATAACAGCTACTTTTAATTTATTTGCCGGAAAATTTAACTTTGGAAATCTCATTGTAATAACAAACCCCCTTTTAGATGAAACAAAAGCTAAAAAAATAGACGAAACCATACAAAAACTCTACATGCCAGTTGTTCTAAACCGCAACACGCTTTTGTTAAAATCACAATACATCATTGAAAATATAGTAAAAAACATATCAGATGCAGCGCTTGGCCAAGGACTGTCTTTTTTAAAAAACAAAGCTAAAGGTAAGCCTGCCCTCATTGTAGCATCTGGTCCATCGCTTTCAAATGATATAGAAACAATAAAGAAATATCGCAATAAATTTATTATTATAGCAGTAGACTCAGTTATCAACGTTTTAGACCAAAACAACATAAAAGCTGATATTATTTGTGGCCTTGATTATCAGCAGGTTACGCTTGAAAAATACTCTCCTTTAATGAAAAATAACAAAGCCTGCGAAAGTCTTTTTGTGTTTGAACCAGCTATATTTTACCAAATACCTAAATTATTTAAAAACAAAATCTATAAAACAGAAGAAAATGCCTTTTTAGAATTGCTTGATGTAAAACCAAACTACGAGGTATTTCCAATAAACGCTGTAACGCATTTGGCTGTAAATACTGCCTATATTTTAGGGGCGAATCCTATTGTTTTCGTAGGTCAAGACTGGGCATATACAAAGCTAGAGCACCATGCAAAAGGTACAATACTACCGCAAGGCTTACCAGAAAAACTCATTTGGGTAAAAGGCAATTACGAAGAAAAAGTCCCAACAGACGAAAACCTATACTCAGGACTCACCATTATGTCGGAGATTGCTAAATTTTTAATATCAAATGGTAAACAAGTAATAAACGCGACAAGCGGTGGTGCCTATATTGAAAATACTAAAATTAAAACACTTGAAGAAATAGCAAAAAGAATTAAAAAAAATACAAGCTTTACGGTCCAGTTTAACAAAAAATCATCTTTGTCAAAGTACATTAAAAAATTAAAAAATTTGCTTACACAAATGAATCAAGCCATACATAAAGCCGACAAAGCCATAAAGCTAAATCAATCTATACAAAAAATATATGCAAAATATAAAGATATTGAAAAAATCCGTTTAAAAGTCGAAGAATCAAACAAAATAAACAATGAGCTCTATACAAACCCTACAATGACTAAATTTGTATTTTTTTTCTATTTCCAAGAATTTTACAATTACTTTAAAGAAGAAACAGACATAGAAAACCAGACCATAGAAAAAAGATTAGAGCAATCCAGCAAATATTTCGAGCTTGTAAGACAACACACGCAAAGCTTACTCGAGCTTGTTAAAAAAACAATCCACTTTCTTGAGCTCAAAAATGACTTTTTGCAAAAATTTGATGAAAACATAAAAAATAACGATAAATTATTTGAATTACTTATGAATTGCTATAATTTTGGAGATATATACTTTGGTCTTGAGATGCTTGATAAAATTGACATAAAAAACAACCCAAAACTCATATTTGCAAAAGCCAAGCTTTTGTCTAACTACAGATATTTTCATAAACAAACAATTGGACTATTTGAAAAAGCCATTGAACTTGACCCAGATTTTGAGTTAGCCAAAAACGAGCTTGCTGTCGAAAAATACAAGATTGTCTCACACCTTATACTTGCAAAAGATGCCATTTTAAACAGAAACGATTTTATAACGGCAAAAAGACTCATAGAAAGGGCTAAAGATTATGATCCTTGCGATAAACAGGTCAAACAATGGCTTGGTATGATAAATAATTTGGAAAATATGCAGACAATGCAAGAGCGACAAAAAGTAATTAAAGAACAGCTTAAAATCGAAGGCTCTATACCAGAATACGATAAAGCCATAGAATTATTGAAACAAAACAACATTGATGAAGCCTACAGCGTGCTTGAAGACCTAAACAACAAATATCCTGCTTTTGGCGATGCGCTGTTTTTAATGGGAAGCATCTTAATAGACAAAAAGGAGTTTGACAAAGCTTTAGAGTTTCTCAATCAGGCAAAAAGCCTGCTTCCCTACCATCCCTTTGTTTATATTGCACTAGCTAAGATTTATATGTCAAAAGAAATATACGATAAGGCCAAAGAAACACTTGAAACTGCCCTAAGCTTAAACCCAGGATTAAAAGATGAAATTGGAGAAAACCTTGGGGATTTGTACTATGAGTTTGGCGAGTATGAAAAAGCCTTATCGCTTTATGAATCGCACTTGCAAATCACGCAAGATAAAGTAAAACTGCTTATGAAAATAGCATTGTGTTATAAAGGCTTAGGCCTAATTCAAAGCTATAACCAAATTTTGTCAAAATTACAAGAGCTATCATCAAATGCTTAATTCAAGCTTAGAAAAGCTAAAAAGCACGACAAAAGCAATGGGGCTTGTTTTTGGAGATATTGGCACAAGCCCCATTTATACATTGGCTGTAGTTTTTATTTTAACAAAGCCTACGCATGAAAATATCATGGGCGTTGTTTCACTCGTTTTGTGGACGCTGATTTTGCTTGTTAGCGTAGAATATGTATGGCTTGCAATGAGTATAAGCAAAAGGGGCGAAGGTGGCACAACCGTTTTGAAAGAAGTGCTTGCACCCACTCTAAAATCTACGCGCGCTGTTGCTTTTGTGACGGTTCTTTCTTACGTTGGTATATCGTTTTTAATGGGCGATGGCGTCATTACGCCTGCCATCTCTATTTTGAGCGCTGTTGAAGGTTTAACATTGGTGCCCAAATTTTCTCAATTGTCAAATGGAGTCTTACTTTTAATTGCAAGTATTATAACAATTGGTTTGTTTGTTTTGCAAAAAAAAGGCACAGAAAAAGTAGCAAGCTATTTTGGTCCAATTATGATTATTTGGTTTATCAGTTTGGGAATAAGCGGTTTATTTTCAATTTTCCACTACCCTCAAGTGTTAAAAGCAATTAATCCGTATTACGCCATTGATTTTTTTATCAGAGATGGGTTTAAAGGTTTTGTGGTCCTTTCTGATGTCATACTGTGCGCAACGGGTGGTGAAGCACTGTATGCTGATATGGGCCATTTGGGCAAAAAACCTATTGTTAGGGCATGGTATTTTGTATTTAGCGTTCTAATTTTGAGCTATTTAGGTCAAGCTGCCTATGCAGTAACGCATCACTCAAAAAGCTCAAGCGTGCTATTTAGTATGGTATTTTCTCAAACAAGTATATTTTACATACCTTTTTTGATCCTCAGCATCTTAGCAACAATCATTGCTTCCCAAGCTATGATTAGCGGGGTTTTTTCGATTGTTTATCAGGGAATAGCTACTCATATATTTCCTATGCTAAAAATAGACCATACGTCGGATAAATTACGCTCTCAAATTTATATCAATTTTGTTAACTGGCTACTGATGTTTGCCGTGCTTTATGCGATGTGGCATTTTCAAACATCAGATAATCTAGCCGCCGCTTATGGCTTTGCTGTTAACGGCACAATGCTAATTACAGCGGTATTTCTAATTTGGATATTCCACAAGAAAAATCTTAAAATAAAAATGATTGCTTCCGCTTTTGTTTTTATAATAACAAGCTTTTACTTTGCTTCAAACCTTTACTACAAAATACCCCACGGTGCGTATCTCACATTATTTATTGCTATGATACCTCTTACAGTAATACTTATTTTTACACAAGGCCAAAAAAGATTGTATAAATCATTAAAATCAATGGACATGAAAGATTTTTTATTGGCCTACAAGGAATCTTACGCAAACAAACCAAAATTAAATGGTGTGGCTGTATTTTTTACAAGAAACATACAAAAAGTACCGCCATATATTGAAAACACTATGTTAGATAATGGCATTATTTACGAAACAAATATCTTTGTTACACAGAAAACTTCCAGTCATCCATTTGGTGTAGTTTATGCATTTGGCGAGGATTTAGCAAAAGGCTTAAAAATTCTTGAAATAAAAGCAGGCTATATGGAAATTGTTAATATTGGAAAAATTTTTGAAGATGCAAAAATCAAACCAACCGTTATGTTTTATGGCGTAGAAGACATTATTACAGAAAATATTATTTGGAAAATCTTTGCTTTAATCAAAAAAGTTTCACCAAACTTTATAAAATTTCACAGATTGCCATCAAATAAAGTCCACGGCGTAATAGTGCAAGTTAAAATGTAATACTAAAAAATCCCACCAGTAACATAAAAATACAACTGGTGGGATTAGACAAAGCCAACCTTGAAGTTTTTCAAAAAAATAAACTGTAAAACCCAAAGAGGTTTTTAAATATTATTTTTTCTTGCCCTTTGAAGCTGGCTTTTCCTGTTTGTTTATCTCTTCTTTAAATACAGCACCTACTTTAAATGCAGGTAGCTTAAATGCAGGGATTGTAATTGCATCACCTGTTTGAGGATTTCTGCCTTTTCTTTGGGCTCTATTTGATACATAAAAGCTGCCAAAACCAGTAAATAATACGCTCTCTCCTGATTTAAGCGTTTCTACTATTGTAGATAGTGTAGCATCCAAGAGTTCTTTCGCTTTCTCCTGAGAAATATTGGTTTTTTTAGCCAATACTTTCACAAACTCGTTCTTTGTCATAAAAACCTCCTTTTATTGGATAAACTTTTACTAGTTTAATTAGTTTACATTGATTTGTCAAAGAAAAACTAGTCATTTTTAAGTTTTTGGTCTCTACCAATAAAAAAGTACAAGATAGAACCCAAAAATGGCAAAAAAATAACAAAAACTAACCATATGACTTTAGTCAAACCGTCTTTAAAATCGCTTTTTAGTATGTCAATTAAAGCCATTAACCATAAAATAGCTATTATTATTGATAACAGACCAAAAAACAAAAACCCTTTAAACAGCCCCATGTATATCAACTCCGAAAACAAATTTTACTAAATTGTAATAAAATTCATTTAGTATTGCAAGGTGTTTTATGCTCTAAAAACAATTTATAGCTTTTTGAAAAATTGCGATATATTGGGTCTTCATAACTTTTATGACAAACGATGCACTGACCAACTTCATAAATTTTTATAAGCTCATCTTTATTAAAAGCCCTTTCGCCTTTTACTGGGAAACTCTGCATTTGTTTGCCATGTTCGTTTACTATCATATCTAAAGGCACATCACCCAAGCCACTTGCTTTTGAATCAAATGTGGGTGAAAATTTAAATTGCTTAGTATAAGGATTAAAACTCAAATTTCCAGTACCAAAACCCATTGTGCGTGGGTCATGATGACAGTCTTCGCAGCTTCTAGATTGCAATTGTGTCGTATGTGGATCAATTGTTGCAACACTTAAGCCTCGAATACTTTTTACAAACTTAAAGTCTTTATTGAAAATAGTAATAAAATCCTGACAACCTGGCTCAACAGGCATAACTTTACCATGAGGATCAAATGCAAGCTGAGGTGTTTCAAATCGTACATAGCTATTTAATTCAGCATAAGCGCCTTCAGTATCTTTATACTTTATCCAGTTAAGCTGTTTTAGGCCTTCAAAATTCACAATATGGCAACCATAACACTGTGGAGCCCAGGCAGAATGACATGCTTGACATGATAGGTTTTTGTGACCAGCAAATGTATGGTAGGGTTTATTATTTACAAGCGGTATAGGTATGGCTTTGCCTGTTTCTTTGCTAAAAAACACCGCTTTGCCATCGAGAAGTTGCACATTGTATATGATTTGGCCTGTGCGCTCTTCAATGGCTGCAAAATCACCTGCTTTAAGGGATACTTTTCCATTTAAAAAAGCTAACTTTAAAGCTAAAGAATTGGGTGGCACTTGCACAAAATGCGGTTCGTGGCAATCTTTGCAAGTTATGCCAACTTGCTGCGTCATATTTTTATAATGTAAGCCAAGCCCCATAGTATCAGACATCGTGTGGCAATCAATACAACTCATATGCGCTTTTGCATAATGGACATCTTTTGGCAAATCTAGATAATATCTATCCGGACTACCCAAAATATTATAATGTGATGGACCACCATCCATAAATGGCGTACCATATTCTTCTGTCTCATAGTGGCCAAAGTATGACAAACCAATTCTACCTGATCTATTATGGCATTTTACACATGTTGCATCGCTAATATGCGTGGTTAACTCTACGTGTGGGTTACCCTTAACCCACTTGGCGTGACAATCAAGACAACCCCCGCCACGCTCTTGTATTTCTTTTGTAGGGCCCTGTCCATAGGGTTTGTATAAATGGCAAGCACCGCAGTTTTTTTCGTAATATTGTATAGCTCTATTTTCTTTATATTTGCCTTCGTATAAATCTTTAACCGTAATATCACTTGAAAGCTTATCAGTATAGCCAAATTTGTGCAAAACTGCAGAAATTATACCTCTGTTTGTCGCCATAAGGGATGTTTCTACCTGTTCAACCTGCTCTTTGTGACACTTGCCGCAAGTTTCTGCAGCGTACCTTAGGTCTGCTGGGTTTTTAATCAGTCCTTTATGCGCTTGAGCTTCATTTGTAGTGTAAGGGTTGCCATGATGACATACAATACAACCTATCTGATCAACTGGATGAGCTGTATCCATATGAATATTTTTATGACATACAATGCAAGATTCTTTCTGTGGATTAACTTTTGGTTTTAGATTTTGCTTGTATATCGCAAAAAATAAAACTAATATACTAAATACAATGAGTAAAACTATACCTTTTTTCATCTAAATAGCATTATATAAAAAATAATTATAAAATACAAAACAATGCCGACTAAAAAAACCCTCTTTAAAAAATAAAATTTTTGGTTGGGTAAAAGTGCAAGCGTTGAGAGTCCTAGGATTGGTAAAATAATACCTGCGATAAATGGTGCTATATAAAACAAACTCCACTGTATTGACCAAAAGAACCAGGGCCCCCAAATGATCGGGTGTTTTGCGCTAGACACAACGTCGTATGGTGCACTTAAGCTAAAAAAAACACTAAGAAAAATTGTTGCAAAAAAAGCTATCAACGTATTCTCAAAGCTAGTAAACATACGTTTTATGTGGTAATAATTCAGCAAAATCAACACAAAAGGTAAAATACATATATGATAAAAGTAAAAATAAATTGAAGGATATTCTTGTGAGTAAAATAAACCTACTATATACTGACCAAAAAAAGGTGTTGATAAAATTATGTGTTGCATTATAAGCGATGCAAAATCACCCTCATTGTTTGCTTTTAAAACAAATCCGGTAAACATTTCAAAAAAAGCAATCACAATAATAGCAACAAGTGCTAACCAGTAAACATACTTTTTGTCTTTATAATCCTCTAGATATACATGCCAGACTGTATGTATGATTAAAAAAATAAAGAATAACTCACTTGAGTAAAAGTGTGCACTACGTATTAACCAACCAAAACTGTATGCATCGCTAATTAAAAACATGCTATCTTGGGCTTTTTGAAACGTAGTTGGGTCATATCGAAAAAGCAAAGCTACACCAGATATAATTGATATACCCAAAAAAGATAGGGTAAGCCAGCCTAGATAGTACGTAAAGTCTTGCTTTTTTAGCATTTATGCTGACGAAATCGTTTTGTTAACTAAATTTAGTGTATCGTTTTTTAACTTTTCTAAATTTTCTGTGCTATTTGCTTCAAATCTAAGCACAAGCGCAGGCTGCGTATTGCTTGATCTTACTAGTCCCCAGCCGTCTTTTGTATTGAATCTTATGCCGTCTATAGTTATTATGTCTGTAATAGAGTACTTTTCTTTATTCTTTATGTAGTAATTTTCAATTTCTTGAGTAACAAGTACCTTTTTATCTTCAGGGCAATCTATCCTAATTTCTGGTGTATTGAAAGTTTTTGGCAAATTGTTTTTCCATTCTTCTAAATTTATACGCTCTTTAGTTAGAATTTCAAGGAGTCGTAAAGATACATATATTGCATCATCATAGCCAAAATATCTATCGGCAAAAAATATATGGCCACTCATTTCGCCACCAAGCAGGGCCTTTTCTTCTTTCATCTTAGCTTTAATCAATGAGTGACCCGCTTTCCACATTATAGCTTTACCGCCAAATTGAGCTATTTTATCGTAAAGCACCTGAGAGCACTTCACTTCTCCCACAATTTTTGCGCCTTTGTGTTCTTTTAATATATCTTGAGCAAAAAGCAACAGCAGCTGATCCCCATAAAGCGTATCGTCATTTTTTAATACAGCTCCAATTCTATCTGCATCTCCATCGTAGCCTATGCCTATATCATAAGATTTTTCTCTAAGAGTTTTTTTAAGTTCTTTTAAATTCTCTTCAACGGTCGGATCTGGGTGGTGATTTGGAAATGTTCCATCTGGTTCAATATATAGCCCAATCACATCAAATCCCAGCTCTTTTAATATAGGATAGGCAATAAAACCACCTGTGCCATTGCCAGCATCCAATACAACTTTGGGCTTGTTTGTGTAGGTTTTTAACTCTTTAAACTGGTTTATTATATACTCAGTATAATCTTTAATTATATCGTAGCTAACAAACTCTGGTGTTTTTATAGATGTCTCTTGCGTTTGTTTCATTATTTCTTTAATTGTTTGTATTTCTTCACCAAAAATCGTCCTTTTGCCTACGCTTAGTTTAAAACCATTGTATTGAGGCGGGTTGTGTGAAGCGGTTATCATAATACCACCGTCAATGTCTAAATTAAATAGAGAAAAATACGCAACGGGTGTAGCAACGAGGCCTATATCTATTACTTTTGCACCTTGCGTGTTAAAACCATAACATAAAGCGTGAAATAAATCTTTTGAGCTTAGCCTTGCATCGTATCCAATGCTAACAGTTAGATTTTCTTTACTTAGAGCTTTTTTTAGGTGAATTGCAAAAGCTTGTCCAAGCTGAGAGGCAAATTGCTCGTCTAAATTTTCACCTACAATGCCTCTTATATCATATTCTCTAAAAACACTATCATCCACTTTCATTTTCTGCTCCATTTTTCTAATATCAATTGAGCACATTTCTTTCCAGAATTCAACATACCACCAAATATTGGTCCCATTCTATGCGCACCACTCACTGCATTTGCTGCCATGCCGCATACATAAAGACCACTAAATATTTCTTTTGTATGATTAACTGTATCTTGCTCTCCGATTTGCGCCCACATAGGCTTTTCGCCAATAACAGCGCCTGAATCTGTATTTAGTTTTACACCACCTTTTCTTACAAGCGTTTCTGCAAGGTGAGCATCATGTCCTGTAGCATCCACAGTAAAACTAGAACTTATAACAATAGGATCAACGGGCAAATGCGCCATATTGACGGTTGTCCAATTTATCACAACGCCGCCTACCTTGTAGTCTCCATCAACTTTTTTTAACACAACATCTTCTATTTCAATGCCGTTAAAAATCTTTACACCTGCTTTTACGGTTTTCGATATAAGCGTTGTAATAGCTTCAATGGAGTCTGTTGTATAGTAGTTCGGCTCAAAAAGCGAGCATTTGATATCAAACTCATCTAATATCAGCTTGCCTTCTTCTTGAACAACTATCTCATTAAACATCATTGCGCCACCCCACATGCCACCGCCAACAGATAATCTCTTATCAAATAAAGTCACCTTTAAACCATTTTTTACTAACTCATAGCCACAAACCAACCCTGCTGGTCCTGCGCCTACAATTGCACAATCACAATCGATGTTTGCCAGTAATTTTTGGAAATAGCGTTCAATAATTGCTCTAGAAATAATCCTTTCGTCTAATGCCATAATGTCCCTCCTATATTTTTAATACTCGCCAACAAAAAACACACCATATGGACTAAACTCACTACCATATACTTTTTTGAATATGTCTTTATCTTGAGTTATAAGTACACCTTTGCCTTTTTGAGGTATGTTTATGGGTAGATTTGAAGTTTTTTCAACATAATACAATAAATCTAAATGCACGTTATTACTCATAACATATTTTGCTTTATTTTTCAAAATAATATTTGCTATCTTTTGGCCATAAGCTGATACATCTGGTAGATAACTAGCCTTGTAGGGTATAGCGATCATACTATAGCTTGCTTTTAAACAAATCATTAATGCTACAATGTACAAGTACTGCTCTATCTTGTATTGTTTAGATGAAACCTTAATAAATATAACTACAAAAGCTAAAAAAATTAGCAATGATAAATAATTTGAGGTTTTAACAAACAGGTAGCCAAACAATTCAGCACTTAATATAGTAAATACACCAAGTAGGATTATTATCTTGAGGTAAAAAGAGTTTAGCTCTAACTTAAACAAAGATAACCATAATGCAAAAAATGGTGCTATAATAAGGTAATTATGGACAGGCACAAGCCATAATAAAAAAACAGTTAATATTGTGCCAAAAAAGGCAAAATTGTACAATTTAGATTCTTGCTTTTTGATTAACTGCTTAGAAAACATTGACCAAGGCAAAAATAATAAAAATAATTTAAAAGGGAAAATAATTAAATGCAAAATGTAATTTTTAAAGCTAAAAGACTCCCAAAATCCCAAAAATAGCGATCCTACAAGATAATGTATGCTTTGAATATTAAAATCATACAGTACAATTCCGCACAAGCTCAAAATTAATATTAACGCAAGTCCCATTAGATGCTCTTTGTTGTCTATAAGACCTGGTTTTTTTTCAAATACAACAAAACCAAGCAATATGAAATAAAATAAAAATAAAGCAAATAAACCTTGAGTTAGAAAAGCAAGCACTAAATAGATGCTAAAGCCTTTTTGTTCAAAATATGCTTTATACAAAGCTAAAAACAAAAAAAACACACACGCAGCGTATGTGGAATAAAAATTTATCGACATTAATACAATAGCTGTTGTTAAAAAAATAAAAGCAAAATAGGGCGGATCTAAAATGTTAAATTCTTTTAAAAAGAAAGGCAAAAAAGCTATCAAAAGAATAAAAACAAATTGGCCAGCACGAGCTATAAACTCACTATTGCCAAAAATCTTAAATAAAATGCTTGTGTAGTAAGCAATCAATGGCGGTTTTTTAAAGTAGGGTTTACCTAGAATCGTCTGCCATTTATAATTACCACTTGTGTTTAACTGAAGACTGATAATTGCATTTTTTGCTTCTTTATAGCTAAAATCCAACTTCCCTAAATTAAAAAAATTTGTAACTGCATAAAGTGCAAAAAATACAACCAAAATTTTTTTAGGCATTAAAAGTTAATAAACAATTCCTCTCTAATTAAAACTGCTAATTTTGCCAAAACTTCATTTTGTGGGGAGCGCTTTGCAACCTCGATTGCACTATCATCATTACTTGCATCAAAATCTGCAAAACTTGTTAATGTTTTGTTTAAAATAAGCGCCTTTCCTTCTTTGTTTGTCAAAGTTAAATTCACAGTTATCATGCACCTGTATGTGCGCGCTAACCCATTTTTATCAAAAACAGAAGGGTAAATAGAGTAATTTATTATATCTGTGTGAATATAGCCTTGAGCGTCGGACTTTTTAGATACAACCTTAATATGCGGATCTGAATTTAACTGTTTTATTATCGCTTGTTTTAAAAAAACATCAAGGTTTGGCACTTTATGCGAATTTTTTGGTTCTTCAACATATACAGTTTTTATATTGCCAATCAAAGATGAGTGTGTAGCCCCTCTATATCCACACGCGCTAACCACAAAAACCACTAAAACAATACAAAGTATTTTTGATAAAATTTTCATACAATTATATTGAGTATCTTGTTTGTTACGTAGATATATTTTCTAATTTCTTTATCAGCAATATGCTTTTTGACTTTTTCTGATTGAAGTGCTAGTTTCTTAACTTCATCTTCGCCTGTTTTTTTGCTAATTTCAATTGTATCTCTCAATTTGCCATTAATTGTTATTGCGATTTTAACTGTATCTTTGTCTGCATATTCTTTTTGAACTTTGGGCCAGTTTTGCTCAAATACCTCACTATCACAACCCAACATTTCCCACATTTCACAAGCAAGATGCGGCACAAATGGGCTAGATAAGATAGCAAGTTTTTCAAGCGCTTCTTTAAAATAGCCTAACTCCTCATCTTTGGGGTTAAAACTGTACAAAAAGTTTACATACTCCATTAGTTTGGCAATTGCTGTATTGAAGTGATAGTTTTCTACATCATTTGTTACCTTTTGCACGCAAGAGTTAATTTCATATAAAAGCTCTTTTATGCGCTCATCAATTTTGTCTTTTTTTGGCGCATTTTTAACACGCCTGGCGTTGGTTGCAAAAAGCCTATAAAGCCTGTTCAAAAACCTGTAAGAGCCTTCAATACCTTCATCAGACCACTCAAGATCTTTATCAACAGGCGCTGCAAAAAGTATAAATAACCTTGCTGTATCTGCTCCATATGTGTTTACAATTTCATCTGGATCTACTACATTGCCTTTAGATTTGCTCATTTTAGAGCCGTCTTTGACAACCATACCCTGCGTTAGTAATCGTTTAAAAGGCTCACGCGACTCAAAATACCCAAGATCGCTTAAAACTTTTGTAAAATATCTCGCATATAAAAGATGCATTACAGCATGTTCAATGCCGCCAATGTATTGATCCACATCCATCCAATATTTTACTTTTTGCCTATCAAAGATCTCTTTGTCGTAGTGAGGCGAACAGTACCTCAAAAAATACCAGCTAGACTCCACAAACGTGTCAAATGTGTCAGTTTCTCTTTTTGCCTTTGCACCACATATGGGACACGTTGTGTTTACAAAGCTTTCAACTTTTGATAAAGGTGAACCACCAAAGCCCGTTATTTCTACATCCTCGGGCAATTTAACGGGTAGTTTTTCAATAAGTTCTGGCACAATACCACAATTTGGGCAATAAATTACCGGTATTGGCGCTCCCCAGTAACGCTGGCGAGATACATTCCAGTCTCTTAATTTATACTGAAAAGATTTTCTTGCCAAATTTTTACTTGCAAGGCACTCAACAATCTTTTCTTTGGCTATCTCGTTTTGCAATCCATTAAAATTTTCTGAGTTTACAAGATAGCCTTCTTCTGTGAAGCTTTTATCCCATAGGTTTATATCTTTGCTCAAGTCATCTCGATAAATTACAATCTTTTTGGGTATGCTAAATTTTGTCGCAAACTCAAAATCTCTTTGATCATGCGCTGGTACACCCATTACAACGCCCGTTCCATATTCCATTAAAACAAAGTTAGCTATAAAAAGCGGTATTACTTCATTGCTTGCCGGGTTAATCAAATTTACACCACTGTATATACCATCTTTTTCTTTGTCGTAGTCTTTTTTGATATCCAAATCAACGATCATTTTCTCTACATAATCCAAAGTCCCCTTATCTTTCACAATTTCTTTTACTTTAGGGTGTTTAGGCGATATACTAACAAATGTCACACCAAAAACCGTATCTGGCCTTGTTGTAAAAACCTCTAAATACTCATCTTTCTGCTCAAATTTAAACTTTATAAAAGCACCTTCACTTTTTCCAATCCAATTTATCTGCTGACTTAATACTTTATTTGGCCAACCTTTTTCTAATAATTTTATGCTTTCTAGTAACTCATCCGCATAATTTGTAATCTTGAAATACCAGCCATAAATGGTTTTTTTAACAACTTCACTATCGCATCTCCAACACTTGCCATCTTCCACCTGTTCATTTGCAAGCACCGTTTGGCAATGAGGACAAAAATTTACTTCCGATTCCTTCCTATATGCCATACCACGCTTAAACATTTCTATGAATATCTTCTGTTCCCATTTGTAGTATTCTGGGTCACATGTGGCAATTATACGGTCTTTATCGTATGAAAAACCTAATTTTTCTAGTTGACTTAACATGTAGTCCATATTTGAGTAGGTCCACTTTGCAGGGTGTATTTTTGCGTTTATTGCAGCATTTTCTGCGGGCAATCCAAATGCATCGAAACCTATTGGGTGCAAGACATTGTAACCCATAAACCGCTTAAAACGCGCCAGTACATCTCCAATTGTATAGTTTCTTACATGCCCCATGTGAATTTTCCCAGATGGGTACGGAAACATCTCTAAACAGTAATATTTTGGCTTACTATCAAAATCTACTGCTTTATTTAAATTTAACTTATTCCAAATTGCCTGCCATTTTTTTTCAATTACACTCGGATTATACTTTTCCATAGCCTACCTCAATACTGCGCCTAAATGTGCATCTTGCACAAGCCTTGCATAGCGCGCCAGATAACCTGTGGTTATCTTTGGCTGTTTGGGCTTGAAGTGCTTTTTCCTCTCCTCAATAATACTTTCATCGACAAGCAAGTTAATAGTCTTTTTGACTACATCAATTTCTACCAAGTCACCTTCTTCAATTAAGCCAATGAGCCCGCCTTTTGCTGCCTCAGGTGAGATGTGTCCTACAGACAGTCCCCTTGTAGCGCCAGAAAACCTCCCATCTGTAATAAGAGCAACACTTGTGTCAAGCCCCATGCCTGCTATAGCGCTTGTAGGGGTGAGCATTTCTTTCATACCAGGCCCACCTGCTGGTCCTTCGTAGCGAATAACAACGCAGTCACCTTCTTTAATTTGCCTGTTAAATATTGCTTGCGTTGCTTCCTCTTCGCTGTCAAATACGCGCGCTTTGCCAACAAAATGATCCAGCGCAGCAGAAACACCCGACTGCTTCAATACAGCTCCAAATGGTGCTAAATTGCCTTTTAGCATGGACAGCCCCCCCTTTGGATAGTACGGCTTATCAACTGGCCTTATGATATTGTTATTTGTAACCTTGGCATTCTTGTAAGAATCGTATATGCTTGATCCTGTTACTGTCAGGCAGTCCCTTTTTATTAAACCAATGCTGTCTAAGCGATTTAATATAGCCATGATACCGCCTGCGTTGTCAAGATCCTCTAAGTGATATGGACCAACTGGGCTAAACGAGCACAAATCCGGTGCCTTATCGCTTATTTCATTGAATATGTCAAGGTGAAGCTCAATGTTTGCTTCTTGCGCAATTGCCAATAAATGCAACACGGTGTTTGTAGAGCATCCCATTGCCATATCTGCGGCAATGGCATTTTTTATACTATCAATTGTAATTACGTCTCTTGGTTTTATGTTTTTTTCTACAAGCTCGACAATTTTCATACCAGACAGCTTAGCAAGCCTTGTGCGTGCTGCATATACAGCAGGTATCGTACCATTTCCAGGAAGACTCAAACCTAGAGCCTCGCTTAGGCAGTTGATAGAGTTTGCAGAATACATACCAGAGCAAGACCCACACGAAGGACATGCGGTATTCTCTATTTCCAATAATTCTTCTTCAGTAATTTTACCTATGATTTTTTTGCCAACACCTTCAAACACCTGTGCTAAATCTATATCTTTGCCTTGATGCTTGCCAGCAAGCATAGGCCCGCCAGATATCATAATTGTGGGTATATTAACCCTTGCTGCAGCCATCATCATACCAGGCACAATCTTGTCACATGCAGGCAGTATCACAAGACCATCAACAGGGTGAGCATTGACCATAATCTCTACAGCGTCTGCTATATTTTCCCTTGATGGCAATGAGTAGTGCATACCCAAATGACCCATTGCAATACCGTCGTCTACACCAATAGTGTTAAACTCAATAGGGGTACCCCCAGCCATATAAATACCCGCCTTTACCGCTTCAACAAGCGTTTTTAGGTGAACATGGCCTGGTACTATATCGTTTGATGAGTTGGCTATAGCAATAATGGGTCTTGATAGTTCTTGATCTGTAAAACCATCGGCTTTAAACAGAGATCTATGTGGTGCCCTCTCAGGTCCTTTTAACATAATGTCACTTCTTCGCATACTAAACTCCTTAAAAAACTACAATTTTTTCAAATTATAACTTAAAAAATTCTGGTGTCAAATTAATATAGGCTTTTTAGCAAACTCTTGACTTATAATTCATAATGCATATCTTGTGTAAATAGGAGGCGAATATGAAAGAGTTTATTTTTTATAACCCAACTCAAATTGTTTTTGGTGAAAATCAAACAAAAAATATTGGCAGGTACCTTAGAAATAAAAAATGTCTGTTTTTATATGGTGGTACCAGTATAAAGCAAAATGGTATTTATAATAAAGTGATGGATTCGCTGAAAAAAAACAATGTTGCATTTGTAGAAAAATCTGGCGTAAAACCGAATCCTGTGCTTTCGTTTGTTTATGAAGCAATAGAGCTTGCAAAAAAAGAAAACATAGACTGCATAATAGCAGCAGGCGGTGGCAGCGTCATAGATAGTGCAAAAACGATAGCAGCAGGTTTCTACTACGATGGTGATGTATGGGATTTTTTTATAGATAAGGCTCAAATAAAGCAAGCTCTACCTATTTATGTAGTACTAACCCTTGCAGCTACCGCTTCTGAGATGAACTCAGGCGCAGTGATTACAAATGAAAAAACTAAACAAAAATTTAATATCAGAGGGGATGCTTTGTTTCCCAAAATCTCCATACTTGATCCCACAAACACATACACTGTGCCAAAAAATCATGTAGCAAACGGTAGTGTTGATGCGATCGTGCACTTGCTTGAAGGTTATTTCACAAAAAAATACTTAAGTACTCCAATCCAGGATGGTTTTGTGGAAACACTTGTAAAAACAATTATCTCGTCAACAAAACAGATTCTAAAAGAACCCGAAAACTACGATGCTAGGGCAAACTTTATGTGGTCTGCTACGCTTGCTCTAAATGGTTTAACAACAGCAGGCATTGGTGCATATGCATTCCCAAATCACATGATGGGCCACTCCATTTCAGCATTATTTGATATAGCTCATGGCTCAACATTATCGATTGTTTTTCCAGCATGGCTTAAGTACAATAAAGATAATCTAAGTCAAAGACTACAGCGCTTTGGCAAAGAGGTCTTTGGTATAGATAACCCAGATAAAGCCATAGAAGGACTTGAGAGTTTTTTTGCTTCAATTGGAGCACCAACAAAACTAAAAGATGTGGGGCTAGCTCAAACAGATATCGAAGCTATAGCACAAAATGCCGTATCGCTTGCTCAAAAATGGGGTTTGAATGAGTACACGAAAGAAAAAATTGCAAGCATTTTAAAGTTTGCACTTTAAGGAGGAATATATGCAGGTAAATGCACAAGTGGGCGTAGATGTATTGCAAAAAGCCATCGATACAAATAAAAAGCAAGTAAGTAATTTACTAAAAATGCAGCAAGATGCCCAAAACAAATTGCCAATACAAGCTCAGAAAAATGATACAGTGCCAAAATCTAGTATTCTGGGTAGCTTATTTGATAAAAAAGTATAACTAAGTATGCTTGTTTGGTTTAAAAAATTAAAATTGGAGACATTGAAAGATGTTTAATTGTAGCATTGAGTTTTTGAGTAATACGGCAATTAGCGCACCAAAAGCAGGTGGCAAAGATGATGTATTAATAGCCAATATTTCAAGTAAAACTCAAATTCAACAAATTCTTGAAAAGATGTTTGAAATTTCAAATCGCACAAATTTCTCTTTTTACAAAAGAGACGCTCTTACATGCGAAAATATTGAACATATAATATTTGTAGGTGCAAAAAAGTATTATCACAATTACAACTGCGGTTTTTGTGGCTTTGAAGAGTGCGATGCATGCAAGCAAAATGGTGCATATTGCGCATTAACCATTACAGATTGCGGTATTGCCCTGGGTTCTTTAGTTAAGCTTGCAAGTATTCTAGGCATTGACAACAGAATAATGCTATCGCTTGGCAAAGCAGCCATTGAGCTTGGCATAATAAAAGATGTATTTAGCGCCTACGGTGTGCCACTGTATGTAGGCCCAAAAAATATATTTTTTGATAGAAAATATTAAAACTATTCTAAATTAAAGCTTAAATAATAGTACTCTTGTGAATCAAAGAAAGCAGTATCCGTTAGTTTAAATGGTCTATCATATAACGGACAATAGGTAACAACTGTATGGAATTCCCCTGCTTCGCCTGCTGGGTCAATATGCGGATTTTCTTTTAAAAACTTACTTAAATCATTATCTTTAATAAAGCTATATCCAAGGTAGTCTTTTGATAATTTTGTTTTTTTGCAAGCTATAATAGTGTAGGAAAAACCGTTATCTAACATGTTTTGCACCAAATCTTTACTGTTTTGCTGCCATAGTGGCTCTAAAAATTCTTTATGAGAGTTACTAGCTAAATCTTTTAGCCATTCATAGTGTGGCTCTAAATAAATATCTCCACTTATAATCATATCAACATCAAGTGCTTGCAAAAATTGTACAAATTTACTGTATGCGTTTGACATATCAAATATTAAAAGCTCTGTTTTGCATGAGTTTGCAATAATCTTTAAAGAGTTCAGATTTTCATAGTGAGGAGATAGCCCAATTGTAGTATTCAATAACAAAAAATACTTTACATCTATGGAATTTTTTTGGGCTAAATAGGTGGCAAATAGACCATCTTTGCCACCCGAAAAAAGAGATACAGCTTTCAACTTTATCTAAGATTCTTGTTGAATTTTTACAAGCTCAATCTCAAAATTTAGATTTTTGCCAGCAAGCGGATGATTTCCATCAAGTGTTATTTCATCTTCATTTCTATCAATTACGCTAAAAAGCACAACGCTGCCATCTGGCTGCTGGCCTTGTAGCTTATCTCCAGCTTGCGGATCTAAATCTGGTGGTAGTTGTGATTTGTTGATTACAATTACACGCTCGTTATAGTAGGGACCATAAGCATCTTCTGATTTTACGGTGAATGACTTCTTTTGACCTTCTTCTAAATCAATTACAGCCTCTTCAAAACCCGGTATTATTGATCCATCACCTATTGTAAATTCCAATGGATTCGAATTTATAGATGAATCAAAAACACTACCATCATCTAACTTTCCTACATAATGTACGAAAACCTTATCGCCTTTTTGTGCATTAGCCATGAAACACCTCAAAATATAAAAATTTATTTAGAAACCTTAATCGCCAAATGTAACAACAACAAAACCTAATTGTGCGTTTGTGCTCATGATGGGAACTATTAAGTATGACAAGCCTGGTTGGATTTGTTTGATTGTAATTTCTTTGTAGTCTGTAAACTCTTTTGGGTAAATTTTATTAAATGCTTCACCTTCATATTTCTTGTTGGTTCCAACAAAAACTTTACCTGCTTTAATTAGATTAATATCTTTAAATCCTTTGTGCCTGACAAGTTCATTAAAACACTCGTTAATGCTCTGGTTATTATTCGTCTCTATAGCATTTTTTACAAAATAGCTCAATGGCACAGCTAGGCTTTCAATAAGTGACGTTTTCGTTGCCATTTGTTTGGCATCAAAATTAACATTTAATTGGGCTATTTTGTTTGAAAATGCCAATTCTTGGGCTTTCTTGTAAGAGTTTAACTTTAAGGTGCCATAAAAATAAACACCCACTACAGCAATCAGCAAAATCAAAATTACAATATAGCATGTTTTTTTTGAACCCATAAAGCCTCCTTTTGTTTTACTATAGTTAAACTTTAAAAAATGTCAAGGCTAGTTGGCAGCATTTGCTTTAATTTCTATTTGACAAGCAATACACAAATGTATAGAATGCAACCATTATGAGCATTTTTCATGCAATTATTTTAGGCATTGTAGAAGGCATTTTGGAGTTTTTGCCTGTATCTGCAGCTGGCAATTTGACGCTTGTTGGCAAAGCAATTGGTATACCTTCCAGTGACTTTATAAAAATTTACGAAATTGTTATGCAGTTAGGCGCGGTTTTTGCTGTATTGATTCTATATACAAAAAGACTATTAATAGACCACCAAACCTTAAAAAAAGTTATTTATGCTTTTATACCAACGGGTATTTTGGGCTTAATAGTTTACAAGCCTGTAAAACATTATTTGCTCTACAACGATAAAATTACTGTTATTTCTTTAATTATTGGCGGCATTATTATTATAGCCGTTGAATTATCCAAGAAAAAACCCACCATTAACAGCATAGATCAGCTTAGCGTAAAAAAAGCTATTTTACTTGGCTTTATTCAAGCGCTTGCTTTTATACCGGGCGTTTCACGATCTGGTGCTACAATTGTAGGTGGAATATTGCTTGGTATGGATAGAAAAACTTCTGTTGAGTTTTCATTTTTGCTTGCCATACCAACAATTTTAAGCGCTGGAGGATATGCGCTTTTCAAAGACCATGCGCAAATCACACACAGTGACTTTATGGCTATGGGTGTAAGCTTTGTCACGGCTTTAATATTTGCCATTATAAGCGTTAAGACTTTTTTGCACTTTATTTCTTCTAATAATCTAATGGTATTTGGCTTTTATAGGATAATAGTAGGCGCGGTTTATCTCATCTTCGCTTAAAGCTAAAACGGCTACCCTAAAAAGAGTAGCCTAAAAAATTATAAGTTTAGGGTTTCGTTTGGTTTTAGTATTACAACTTCACATGAAGTTTTAACAGCATTTTTAAATTCTTGTGGATCAGCACTAATTATATCCCATGTGTTGTAGTGGATAGGTAAAACTTTTTTCGGTTTTAAAAACTCTACAGCTTTTGCAGCGTCTTTAATACCCATTGTAAAATTATCACCAATAGGCAAAATCGCCAAATCAAGACCATTTTCGCCAATTAATTGCATATCCAAAAACAAACCTGTATCGCCAGAATGGTAGAATCTTTTACCATCAAGCTCAACCACAAAACCGCAAGGATTGCCAGTGTAGATTATTTTATCGCCTTCTATTACACTGCTACCGTGATGAGCAATGGTGAGTTTTACACAAAAAGAATCACTAAAACGCCTAAAGCCACCTATATACATAGGGTTAACTTTTTGCGCACCTTTTTGTTGACAATATATTGCAAGTTCAAATGGTGCTATAATGGTAGCTTGGTTGTTTTTTGCAATTTCTAGCGCATCTCCTATATGATCTGAGTGGCCGTGCGTTAAAAGAATGTAGTCTACTTTTACATCACTTGGCTTAACTGTTGCCTGAGGGTTTCCTGTTAAAAAAGGATCGACAATAACCGAAACGCTACCTTTTGCCAATACTGCCGAATGACCCAAATAGGTAAGTTGCATAGAGCACCTCCTTTTTATATTTTTCTACTGCCTGGCTTTACAAGTGGAATATTTTCTTTGCATAGTGGACAGTTTTGAGGTTCATAATTAACAATATTTAGTTTTATTAATGGAAAATAATCTAAATCCGTCTTAAATCCTCCGCCCCTATCCACAAGCGCTCCAATGCCTACGATATTTGATGAGTACTGTTTTGCAACATCGATTGTTTCATAAACGCTTTTGCCTGTTGTTACAACATCCTCTACAACAAGCACCCTTTCTTTTTTGTCTATAAAAAAGTTGCGCTTCATAGTAAGCACATTATCAACGCGCTCTGCGAATACACTTCTTGCGCCAAGATGACGTGCCACTTCGTACGAAACCAAAATGGCCCCCATAGCAGGACCAATAACAACATCGATTTGCTTATCTTTAAAATGCTCTGCTATTGATGCACAAAGCTTTTCTGCAAAATTTGGATACTGCAGCACAAGTGCCGATTGCAAATAATACTTGCTATGCAAACCGCTTGTTAGCTTAAAATGACCCTCTAGATAAGCACCACATTGTTTGTAAATATCCAGCGCTCCTTCCTGTGTTAACATTTACATTTCTCCTTTCATATTTTTAATACATTCAATTACCGCTTGTTTTGGATTTTGAGCTTTAATAATGGGTCTTCCAACAACAATATAATCTGCTTTGTTTTCGATGGCAAACCTGGGCGTGTTTGAGCGCTTTTGATCATCTTTTGAGTCGCCCATTCTAATACCTGGCGTAACTACAACAACATCATCAAAAGAGTCTTTTAAGAGTTTAGCTTCATTTGGTGAAGCTACAAAACCCCTAAGGCCAGCATCATAGGCATTTTTTGCCAAACCCAAAATTGTTTCACCCAGAGGTTTCTTTATAAACATACCACTTTCTAAACTATCTTCGTCCATACTTGTTAAAATTGTAATACCAAGCAGTATAGGGCCTGCCTTACCCGTTTGATCTTCAAAGCGCTTCTTGCCAGCAATTGCTGCCTCAATCATAAGCTTTGTGCCTATTGTATGAAGCGATAGCATTGATGCACCAAGCATGCAGGCCTGATAAACAGCCAATTCTACAGTATTTGGTATATCAAAAAATTTCAAATCCAAAAAAAACCTTTTATTTTTAGACTTTATATAGTCAATAATTTTAAAACCATAACCAATAAACGGTGCAAGCCCAATTTTGTAAGTCAACACCTCATCACCTAACTCATCTACAATTGAGCATGCTTGTTCAAACGTATCTACATCAAGGGCAACAATCAACCTATCTTTCATAATGTGCTCCTATACAATCGAGTATTGCGTTTACAATCGCTTTTGACACATCATCGCCGTATTCTTTTGCAATTTCCACTGCTTCGTTTATAACAATGCTTTTAGGTAAATTACTGTATAATAGCTCAAAAGCACCTACCTTAAGGATGCTTATATCAAGGTGGTTAAGTTTTTCATATTCCTCTGAGCATTGCTTGATAAAATTTTCAATTTTGTCTTCAACTCTTATGATACTTTGCACTAACAACTCTAAATCCTCTTTTTCTTTTGGGTTTTTAATCTTTGTCAAACTAAATAAAAATTCGCCCAATGTAAAAGAATCATTTAGTGTTTTTGCATATATAAATTTCATCGCCTCGCTTCTAACTGCCCTTCTAGACATAATCTATATTGCTTCAAACAGACTCATCATCTCAAGCAAAGCAACTGCTGCATCAAAGCCTTTGTTGCCCATTTTAGTACCAGCGCGCTCAATAGCTTGATCTATTGTGTCTGTGGTCAAAACACCGTACGAAACAGGCATTTTTGCTTTTTGGGCCACTTGCGCAATGCCCTTTGTAGTCTCTTGAGCTATAAAGTCAAAATGTGGTGTTGCACCTCTTATAATTGCGCCAAGGCACAGTATCCCGTCAAAATCTTTATCAACAAGCTTTGAGAGCAAGATTGGGATTTCAAAAGCACCAGGCACTTTATAGACGGTTATGTTATCTTTACTGCCATCGTTTCTTACAATTGCATCAAGCGCCCCTTCAAGCAACTTATCTGAGATAAAACTATTAAACCTGCTGACTATAATAGCTATCTTTTTACCTTTTGCACTAAGCAGACCCTCGATATATTTCATATTAGACTCCTTAAACATTGTTTAATATATGACCCATTTTTGTTTTTTTAACGGATAAATAGCATCTATTTACATCATTTGGTTCAATTTCTATAGGTACGCGTTCTACTACCTCTAAACCATAACCCCTAAGAGCTACAATCTTTTTGGGATTGTTTGTCATAAGTCTCATTTTTCTAACACCCAAATCAACCAGCATCTGTGCACCTATGCCGTAATTTCTTAAATCTGCTTTAAAGCCCAACTTTTCGTTTGCCTCCACTGTATCGTAGCCTTCATCTTGAAGCTTGTAGGCTTTAATCTTATTGGATAGGCCAATGCCTCTGCCTTCTTGTTGCATGTAGATCACTACACCTTTGCCTGCTCTTTCTACCATTTTCATAGCTGTGTGCAATTGGTCTCCACAATCACACCTTAGAGAGCCCAAAATATCACCAGTTAAGCAAGATGAGTGAACTCTAACCAACACTGGCTCATCTGGGCTAATATGGCCTTTTACTAACGCCACATGCTCATAATTATCTATAGAGTTTGTATAAACTACTATCTCAAAATCGCCATACTTTGTAGGTAAATGCGCGCTTGCCTGCCTTTTGACAAGTTTTTCTGTACGCATCCTGTATTCAATAATATCTGCAATTGTGGCTATTTTAATGTTATGTTGCTTTGCAAACCCAATCAACTGCTCTGTGCGCGCCATTGTGCCATCTTCGTTCATAATCTCACAAATCGCAGCTGCGGGAATCAAACCAGCCATTTTAGCCAGATCCACACTGCCTTCCGTATGTCCTGTTCTAACAAGCACACCGCCTTTTTTTGCAATCAATGGAAATACATGGCCAGGCTTTACAAAATCTTCTGGTTTTGCACCTGGTTTTATGGCTGTTTGAATAGTAAGCGCTCTGTCTGCTGCAGAAATACCAGTTGTAGTGCCGTATTTTGCATCAATTGACACAGTAAAAGCGGTCCTAAAAGGATCTTCGCTTTCTACCATTAAATCCAAATCAAGTCTATCCAAAATTTGCTTTTCGGCAGGAAAACAAATAAGACCACGCGCGTACTTTGCCATAAAATTTATTGCCTCTTGCGTTGCAAATTGTGCAGCAATGGCTAAATCACCTTCATTTTCTCTGTCTTCATCATCTACCAATATTATCATTCTGCCCGATTTTATTTCTTCTATAGCCTCTTGCGTGGTACAAAAGCAAGAATTTAGACTTGCTGGAAGGTTTTTGTTGTCTTCCATTTTGATAGACGTCAATGTTTTATCAACAGTATTAGTTTTCGTTTCCATAATCACTTCACCTCTTTCAAGTTTTTTAAATAATTCTCTATGTATTTGCCAAAATAATCTGCCTCAATGTTTAATTTATATGCTGATTTTCTAAATTTCAATGCAGTGTTTTCAAAAGTATGGGGAATTACAGCAATCTCAAAGTAACTTTCTGCTAAACTGGCAATGGTAAGACTTACCCCATCTATACATACTGACCCTTTTAAAATTACATAGTTTTTAATATCCCTTGCTAATTCAACCCTTAAAATATAAAACTCACCAGTGTTTTTTATAGATAGCAGTCTAGCCGTGCAATCCACATGACCAAGCACAATGTGACCAGACAATCTATCAGAAAGCCTTAATGCCCTTTCTAAATTCAAATATTCACCTACACTTGCAAATTTTAAGTTTGTTGTATCAAGCGTTTCTTTTGATAAATCAGCCCAAAAACCAAAGGATTCAAGCTTTGTGCACGTTAAGCATGCACCATTTACGGCAATAGAGTCGCCTACTTTTAAATCATCAAGTATATTTTTTGACTCGATTAAAATACTCAAACCGCCGCTTTTTTCACGAATAGATTTTACATGACCAACCTCTTCAACAATACCCGTAAACATTAAAAATCACCTTCAACAATTATATCATTGCCAATTCTTCTACACGTATAGGTTTTTAGATTCTTTACTTCAGAAAAATCCGAGGCTGCCTGAGAACCTATTACATTAAAAGCGCCATAGGAGCCCGTAATTTTTGGTGCGTAGAATAAATGCGCTTTATCGTACAAATTAGCACTCAAAAATGAACCATGAATGCGAGAGCCTCCTTCAACCAAAACACTGCAAATATCTCTTTCCAATAGTTTTTTTGATAAATCAATCAAATCTATGCCATCACCAGATAAAGCGCATTCTATAATATTCACGCCCATTGATTGCAGTATAGATTTTTTATTTAAATCGCTTGAAGCTCTTGTAGCTATGTAAATATTTGTGGGATTAAAACTAAATATTTTAGCAGAAAGAGGTATTTTTAAAAAAGCATCCAGTACAATGCGCTTTGGCTGATTACAGCGCTTTATTCGGCAATTCAAAAGCGGGTCGTCCATCAAAATCGTGTTTATACCCACTAAAACACCATTGTATCTGCTTCTTAGCCTATGTACATACTCAAGGGATTCTGTGGAAGTAATGTAGCGCGATACACCGCCTTTAATGGATATACATCCATTCAGCAACATAGCTGCCTTCATTGCATAAAACGGTCTTTGTTTAGTGATATTTGTAATAAATATTTCATTAAGTTTACAGCAGGCTTCTTCTAAACAACCAACTGTTACATCTAAGCCTTTTCCTTTTAAAAATTGAACTGAACCACTTGCTGTTTTGTTTACATCAAGCATTCCAATAACAACGCGCTTTATATGCGAATTTAGTATTGCAAGCGAACAGGGGGGAGTTTTACCATAGTGATTGCAAGGCTCAAGCGTAACATACATTGTAGCGCCATTAAGCAAAGATTTGTCAGAGACGCTTTTGATTGCGACCACCTCAGCGTGGTCAAGCCCTGCCTTTTTATGATAGCCTTTGCCAATTATTTTGCCGTCTTTTACAATAACAGCACCTACAGCTGGGTTTGGACACGTTTTATATAAACCTTTTTTTGCAAGTTCTATAGCTTTTTTCATAAACATTTCATCTGTATTCACAATTAGAAAATACTAAACTATAAAAGTTTTGTCAAATTTTACAAAAATACAAAAGGCTTTAGCGCACGTAGAAAAAATTAAAGTCCAATACCTTTTTGCCTGGGTTTAAATTGCTCTTTAAAATGTTATAAGGATATAAATATCTCCCAATGTATCTTCTTTTAACCGTTAATGTTTTAATATCTCCGTTGCAAAGCTATGCAGTGGTTATAAATATCTGCGGATATATTTATAAGTCCGTGCAGGCTTTTAAGCCTTTTGGTTTTATATAGTTTATATTTATAAGTTTTAATCACCTTTGCTCCACAATTAACAAAAGCAAATATAATGCAATTAAAAACTTATTGCCTTATATCCCCATAGCTATAGGCTTGTGGGCTTTGCGGCAATTATCGGTAAAGAAAACCTCCACTTTGCCATATCAGTCTGGGTAAATGGATGCATGCAAGCGGTTATCTTATAAATAGTCCTGAAAGAAAAGATCGTTGTGCTCGTGTAGCTGCAAGCGTTGCATACAAGCTTGTAGAAGAACTAAATAAATGGCGCAGGGCAAATACAGCGAAAACATCGCATGGTTTGCATCAGGAAAAGTGTGCATCACAGCACAATTCAACTGCGCAGAATGTCACGGTGCAAAAATTCCAAAACCACCTACATCGCTTAAAAAACTCTAAAGGGGCAGTGAAAAGACTTCATTAAAGGCATTTTAGGAAGCATTGCTGTACTTTCATTTATACCTCTTCTAATAGTTTTTGATCAAAAAATGAGTGAAACGCTATTGAAAAAGCTTAAAGCGATAATTACAAGATGAATTAGATACCTATTTTGTGTAATCAATGCGATAATCCCCTTTGTGTTTGGACGTGCCCAACAGGTGCTAGTTACAAACGCTCAAGCGATGGCATTGTGTTGTGGACTTTAATAAGTGTATTGGGTGTAAAGCTTGTATGGAAGTATGCCCTATGCATGCAAGAAACTTTAGTGATTTAAATAAAACAAACTCTCTAGTTTCTTAAATATTAAAAGAAGCTACATCCTACCATGTTTTAAAGTCGCAAGATGGAACCCTAATTAACGTTTATTATACACAAGATGTTTCCCTATAAAGCTATAGCACTTAGTTTTTTTGCTATGTGTTATAGCTTTTTCATTTATAGCCCTATCTTTTTAACGAAAAATCAATTATAATTTAATAATATAATGACTTAATTACTGTAAGATATTTTTGCAGGAGGTTTTGAAATGTTAAAGCGCATTTTTTTCGTTGCCGTTTCCTTGATGCTGTTTGGTTTCAATTTAGCTATGGCAAAAGTCGGTGTTATGTCAACTTCACAGGTGGCCTCTCTGGTTGGTAAAAAGAATGTAGTTATAGTAGACGCTAGAGATACAAAAGCTTACCTGCAATCTCATTTACCAGATGCCATAAGTTTGCCATCTACCGGTCCCTTATTTGCTATGAAATTTCCAAACGTAAAAGCAAGGAGTATTGCACAAAATCAACAGATACAACACGCTTTATCGGAACTTGGTATGATGCCAAACAACACAGCAATAGTTTATGCTGGGGGTAGAAAAGGTGCTTTTTTCCTTACCAATGCTACTAGGGTAATGTTGGCACTTCATTGGGCTGGAGTTAAGAATGTATATTATATGAATGGTGGCATTGAAAAATGGGTAGATGAAAAAAGACCTATTCAACACAATGTGTTTAAGCTACCAAAATCGCATTTTGTAATTGAACACAACAATCCACACACCTACTGTTTTAGCAATTTTGTAGCTTGGGCTGTCAATAATGAAAATAGAATTCAGATTGTAGATGCAAGGCCTCTCAATCAGTACACAGGAGAACTTACAAGCGATAAGCGTCTTGCCAGACACGGGCATATCAAAGGCGCCATTGATTTGCCAGCATCTGAATACATGAAAAAAGTCAATAACTACTATGTTTTAAAAACACCATTAGAAATTGGAACAATGTTTAAGAAAGGCGGTGTGGATTTAAATAAACCAATTATTTCCTACTGCAACACAGCAAGACTAGGCAGCGGTTTATGGTTTGTAGCAAACGCCTTATTCAATGACAAACTAGTGTGGGTTTACAACGGCTCAATGGTAAGCGCATCAAGAAATCCAAATATACCAATAGTTAAAGGCTCAAACCCTTTTTGATCTTTAATGCCTTGCGATAAGCAAGGCATACTTTTTTAAATCAACTTTTAATTTATTAAATAAAAAATACAAAAAAGTAATCCAGAAAACATTGTATTTTATTAATTATTTAGTAAAATGTACCTTAGATATTTATTTAGGAGGTTTAAAAACGTGAGAAAAAGCGTTATTTCTCTAGCAGCTATTTGTTGTGCTTCTTTTTTGGCTTATGGTTGCTCCACAGCACCTAAAAAGCCGATTGCTGCAAAACCAGCACCGCCAAAGCAAGAGGTTCAAAAACCAACTACTACACCTGCGCCTACCCCCATTACAACACCATCTGTAAGTGAAGAGCAAATGCTAAAAGAAATCTTCCAGCGCATTCACTTTAATTTCAACAAAGCTAACCTAACTCATATTGACAAATGGGGCATTAACCAGGATGTGCCAAAATCTTTAGACGGCATATCAGACTATATGGCAAAACATCCTGATATCAAAGTTAAAATTGAAGGTAACTGCGACGAGCGTGGAACGGAAGCCTACAACCTAGCCCTAGGCCAAAGAAGGGCAGACTCAGCAAAGAATTATCTTGTAATGCATGGAATATCAGCAGACAGAATTGAAACGCTGAGCAATGGTAAACTAAAACCAGTGGATCCGGCACAAAACGAATACGCTTGGGCTAAAAATAGAAATGACCAGTTTGTAATTTTAAATAAGTAGGAGCATCCTGCCCCTACTTGAAGAATTGATGGAGGTATGCTCATCATTTTAAAATATAAGCCGCCTTTTAAAATTAATCAAACTAATTTTACTTTCATTTTACATTAAAGGATTTAATCTCTTTCTAGGTTTCCAATAGGAGGTGTTACTTTATGTTTAAGAAACTTTTAGCTTCTTTAGTGGTAATGGGTCTTATGGCTTCACCCGCACTTGCAGCAACAAAAAAGGTTGAAAAACCAAAAGTAGAAAAGAAAGTTGTTAAGAAAACACCAGTTAAAAAGGCAGTAGCTAAAAAAGCTCCTGTAAAGAAAGCTGTAAAGAAATAACTCAAGGAGAATTATTTTATGCCAAAAGAAAAACCAAAACCAAAGCCAAAAGGCAAGTAATTTCAATTTCTTTGTATGCCGGCCAAAAGCCGGCCATACTTGGTTAACTTTTTAACATTATATAAAAAAGTTTTTGTAATTTCAGTTAATTTCTCTTTCAATAGGCTAAAATTCTAACCAAAAAGTCTTATAAATATTTTAAAAATTCACAATTGGGAGCTAAAATTGCACAATGTGATTTTTTGTATTTGGCTCCACTTGCGAAATCAATATACTATAATTTGGTATTTGAAATTTATAGCGCAAAAGAGGGTTATATAATGAGCTAAATTGTACATGTAAATAAGGCAGTGTACCCTTCTATAAGCAAAAAAGATAGTCAAATTGAATTCGCGACTTTCCTTTACGTTACATTTCTGGCTATCTTTTTTTATTAAAACACATACTTATTTTGCTAATAACGCAGACTAAGTCCGATTTAGCTATCCTTTTGCTCCTTTACATTTGATATCGATTTGCCAATTTCTCTTAAGATATCAAGTGGTATTGGTAAGATTGTAGTGGTATTGTTTGTTGAAGAAATCTCATTTAAGGTTTGTAAATATCGAAGTTGGAGCGCTATAGGGTTTTGTGATATAATGCGCGCTGCTTCGTTTAATTTTTCTGCTGCTTGATATTCACCATCTGCGTTTATGACTTTTGCACGCCTGTCACGCTCTGCTTCTGCCTGGCGCGCCATTGCTCTTTGCATATCTTGAGGCAAATCAATTTGTTTTAGTTCAACAAGCGTTACCTTTACACCCCATGCATCTGTGTGTTTATCAAGAATTTCTTGAATTTCTGAGTTTACTTTTTCTCTTTCTGAAAGTAGTTTATCAAGTTCAGCCTGACCGCAAACACTCCTTAGCGTTGTTTGTGCAAGCTGCTCTACTGCGTAGGCGTAATTTTTTATTTGAACGACGGCGTTTAGTGCATTTACAACCTTAAAATATACAACAGCATTTATTTTGATTGTTATATTATCTTTTGTAATAACATCCTGTGGTTGCACTTCAAGTGTATTAATTCTTAAAGATATTTTTGCCATTCTATCAATAATTGGCCACAAAATAATCAACCCTGGCCCTTTTACACCTATTGCCCGCCCCAGTCTAAAAATCACTGCCCTATCGTACTCCTGGATAATACGTATAGAGTTTAAAATCACAAGCAATAAAAAAATAACAAGAACAATTAACACGATACTTTCCATAAAACTATTCCTCCTTTTTGACAAACAATTGTAGAGACTTTTGTTTAACTACTTTAACTTTTTGTCCAACTTCAATGTCTTCGTCGCTAGATGCTGTCCAAATCTCTCCTTCTATCTCAATCTGTCCCGGGTTGTTTTTTGTTATTGGTTTTTTGCATACGCCTGTTTCTCCTACGAGATTTTCTGTTGTTTTAACGGGAGCTTTTTGTGCTTTTAAGCCAAGAATAACTACAAAAACAACAAAAACAAAAACTCCAATAAAAATGGGGCATACTACATACAAAAACAATGACGGCAAGCCATTAAAGCTTAAATACAAAAAATAAGTACCAATAATAAATGATGTTAGACCTACAAATGTAAAAATACCTCCGCTTGCAAAAAAAATTTCCAAAATTAAAAATGTAAATGATAAAAAAACTAATATCTCGCCTATATCTGCACTCATACTACACACTCGCGCAAGGCGTTTGATCACCTTGTAATTTCTTGATCGTATGTTCAATAGCTCCAAGCACTACGCTAATATTTTCAATAGCTGCTTTTGGGCTTCCTGGTACATTAATAATCAGACTGTTTTTGCGTGTGCCTACGCAGGCTCTAGATACAATAGCTGTGGACGTTTTCTCAAAACTCTTCAAGCGCATTACTTCTTCAAAACCAAAGAGTCTTTTTTCTATCAATTCTAGTGTAACATCTGGGGCAATGTCGCGCGGTGCAATGCCTGTTGAACCATTTGTTACTATTAAATCGATATTGTTGTCGCTCAGTTCTATAAGCTCTTTTTTGAGCATTTCTTTATCATCCGGGATCACTGTGTAGTATGCTAGATCCATATCGTTTAAATTCTTTTGGATAAAATCTATTAGTGCAGGCCCAGTCAAATCTTGTCTTTCTTTGCTATAGCCTTTGTCGGAAAGTGTAATAACAGCAAACTTCATGTTTTAGCCTCCTGCGCAATTTAAATCGTACGCTTTAATTAAACTCGGAAATTTTTCTCTAACATTTTTAGCATACTCAGGATCAATTGAAATAGTTTTGATAGTGGTTTGATTATAAGCGCTACTCAGCAATGTACCGTTTGGATCATAAACACTTGAGTGACCAGCACATATCCATTTGCCAGACTTATCGTTTGCATTGCATGTTGCTACAAACGCTTGGTTTTCAATAGCTCTAGCTGCAGAAAGCTTTCGCCATGCGTTTAGTCTTTCAACAGGCCAAATAGCGCTTACCAGCAACACTTCTGCGCCTTTAAGCGCTGCTTTTCTTAAAATCTCTGGAAATCTCAGCTCAAAGCATATACAAACACCAAACTTTATTCCAAACAAATCAAATGTGTTTTCCTGATTCTTATTGCCTGGACAAAAATAATCATCTTCTTTGGTTACTTCAAAAAGCTTTACCTTAGAATACTTAAGCATTACCTTCTTTTCATACAAACAATAAAATGTGTTAAAGATTTCATCATTAATATTTTCCAAAAATGTTCCGCAGATTGCAATATCAGCAGATTTTTCTAGCAATTTGTTGATATACTCTGGCATCTTTTTTGATAGATTTTGTAGGTTTGGGTAATCAAAACCAGATAAAAATAGCTCTGGAAATAGTACAATCCTGCTGTCAGCACTGCATGCTTTTTCTATCATACCCAAAGAAGTTTCAAAGTTCTTTTCAACATCACCTTCATGCACCTGCATCTGAGCTATACTGATCTTCATATCACCCTCGCAAAAGAAAATTTTCTTTGCCATTTATGCTCTACCATTTTAAGTAATCCATCATTAAGTGGGTAGCCTAGATTCAAAAGCTCATACACATCCCTTTGG
This sequence comes from Desulfurella amilsii, assembly GCF_002119425.1. Taxonomy (NCBI): domain Bacteria; kingdom Pseudomonadati; phylum Campylobacterota; class Desulfurellia; order Desulfurellales; family Desulfurellaceae; genus Desulfurella; species Desulfurella amilsii. The sequence continues at coordinate 1,068,838 of NZ_MDSU01000018.1, forward strand.
GCTTTTTCTAAAAGTTCTCTATCTTTGAGTATATCAGCAAACTCTAAATCTGGCAAACCATGTTGCCTTGTGCTGTAAATCTCGCCGCTTCCGCGCAAAATTAAATCCTGCTTTGCTATCTCAAAACCATCAGTTGTAGAAATCAAAACATCTATACGTCTTTTTGCCAAAGAAGATATTTTGTCTTTTGTTACTAAATAGCAAAACGAATCTAAATCACTTCTTCCGACTCTTCCTCTTAGCTGGTGCAGCTGCGCAAGGCCGTAATTTTCTGCGTTTTCGATAATTATGATTGTAGCGTTTGGGTTATCTATGCCTACCTCAATAACGGTTGTGCTCATTAAACAATCAATTTTCCCCCTTACGAAATCGTGAAAAATTTTGGTTTTTTCTGCACTTTTTACATTTGAGTGCAAAAACGCACAATCAAACTCATTAAAATATCTCTTTTTAACATCTTCAAAACTGCCCATCAAAGAGTCAAAATCCGTTTTTGATTCAGAATCATCAATAAGTGCAAATACTACATAAACTTGGTGTTTCTTTAGTATTTCTTCTCTTGCATGCAAAAAAGCCTTCTCTTCCTGGCTTTTGTATAAGTGAATTGTCGATATGGCTTTTCGATTTTTTGGCATGGAGCGTATTTCAACTACTTTTGTTTTGCCATAAATTGCAAAAGCTAAGCTTCTTGGTATCGGCGTTGCGCTCATAATCAAACAGTAAACACTTTTACCCTTATTAGATATCATTTTCCTTTGATCAACACCAAATCGATGCTGCTCGTCAATAACCAGAAAACCCAGATTATTGAACTCCAGCTTTTCATTTAGCAAAGCATGAGTTCCCACCAGGCAGTGAATTTTAAAATCTTTAACTGCCTGAAAAATTTCATTTTTTTTCTTTGTTGTGTTTATGAGTAGTTCTACCTTAAACCCCTCATTCTCTAGAAACCTTTTTGCAACCGCATATGTTTGCTCTGCAAGACTAGTAGTAGGTGACATTATACAAACTTGATAGTTATTTTTCAATACAGCCAAAGCGCAAATTAAAGCCACTATGGTTTTTCCAGAACCTACGTCGCCTTGAAGTAGTCTTATAGAAGTCTGTGATGCAGACATATCATTTAAGATTACATTGATAGCATGCACTTGGTCAATGGTTAACTCAAATGGTAATTTTTTTTCTACTTTTTGCAAAAAATCTTTATCAATATCTACGCTGATTGATTCATTTTTTTTGTCTTGTTCTTGTAAAGCTAAGCCCAACTGCATTAAAAAAAGCTCATCGTATTTTAAACGTTTTTCTATTCTTTCATCATAGATACTTTTTATGTGTATGGATTCAAATACCTCGCTCAAGAAAGGTAAATTGTTTCTTGTTAAAATAGTATAAGGCAAAAAATCATATAGGGGTTTTGGTGATATAGATAAGTGTTGTTCTATAATTTTTTTCACTGTGGCGTTTTTGAGGTTTCCAAACGAAGGGTAGATTATATCAACGTGTGGCTTAAATGAGCTAAGTGGTCGTATACGTGGGTGGTGCATTTCTCTAAATTGTCCAAATACCGTTATTTTCCCCTCACACACAACAGTTGCGCCTACTTTTATGTTTCTTAGTATGTGCTTTAAAAACTGATTAACATTAAACCATTTGCAATCCAGTTTGCTGCTGCCATCGTCAATCGTTATAGTATAATAATTGCCAGCCTTTTTTAATACAACAGTCCCTTTTACGCATGCATAATCTTGGGCGTTTGCTATGGGCGTTATTTGAGTATAGTGTTCATGTCGCAGGGGTTTTGTTAACAGTAAATCCAAAACACAATAAATGTACCTTTTGTTAAATATTTTTTCTACATAAGGTTTTAAAACGAGTTTTGATAAAAGCCAGTTTGCACATTTGTCAAATTTAATGAGCGAATTTTCTTTTTTAAGGTAGAGATTTGCATTTTTATAATCTTTTATATGTGTATATGTAAGAATTTTTGCTTCCAGTGCATTTAGTATCTGCTTTATTCTTACCATGTTTTAAATTGATACTTCTAACACTTCTTCTATCGTTGTAGTACCATCCAAAACCTTTTTAATGCCGCTTTGCCTGAGTGTTTGCATGCCTTCAGAAATAGCTAGATCGCGGATTTCATCCGTGGGTGAGAGCTCAACTATAGCTCTTCTTATCTGTTCATTTATAGGCATAGTCTCATATATTGCTATCCTACCTTTGTAGCCAGTATTATTGCAAGCGGGACATCCTTTGCCACGGTAAAACACAGTGTCTTTTTTGTCAAGACCTAAACTTTTTATCAACTCTGGTTCTGGCTCATATACGATTTTACAGGAATCGCAAATTTTTCTCACCAATCTTTGTGCTAAAATTAACCTCAGTGATGAAGTAAGCAAATATGACGCAACACCCATATCTATAAGTCTTGCAATAGCACTTGGCGCATCGTTTGTATGCAATGTAGACAAAACCAGATGACCAGTTAGAGCCGACCTTATAGCAATATCCGCAGTTTCAGCATCTCTAATTTCGCCTACCATGATAATATCTGGGTCTTGCCTTAAAAAGGATCGCAGAGCTTTTGCAAATGTTAAACCAATCTCTTCATTTATCTGTAGCTGATTGATGCCTTCTAAATTATACTCTATCGGGTCTTCTGCTGTGAGGATATTTACGCTTGTATTATTTAATAAATTAAGCGTTGCATACAGCGTTGTAGATTTGCCAGAGCCTGTTGGTCCTGTAACCAAAATTATACCATGCGGAGATTTAACTGCTTTTATGTACTTTTCTAAATCTTCTGATTCAAAACCCAGATCATGCAAATTTATCTTTATGCTCGATGAATCCAAAATTCTCATAACACATTTTTCTCCGAATGCAACAGGTACCGTAGAAACCCTTAAGTCGATTTCTTTATTAAGCATTTTTAGTTTTATTCTACCGTCTTGTGGCAACCTCTTTTCTGCTATATCTAAGTGTGACATAATTTTGATTCTTGATACAATGCTTAGGGCAAACTGTTTTGGCAACTTCATTGCTTCTATATTTTTGCCATCAATTCTATATCGAACTTTTACATGATTTTCAAAAGGTTCTACGTGAATATCAGAAGCCCTTGAGATAATTGCATTTTCAATAATAGAATTTACCAGTTTAATCAAAGGTGGGTCGCTTTCTTGTATAATTGACTGACTTTCTTCTTCAACTTCCTCGATAGTTTGTGTTTGCGGCAGGTTTTTAACAAATTCTTCAAGTTTATTATAAATCGTATAGCTTGTATTTATAGCGTTTATTGTATCCTGTGACGTTGTAATATACAAAATTACTTTTTTAATGCCCGTTGTAAACCTAATTTCATCTATTAGGTAAGTGTTTTCTGTTGGGTCAACCACCGCAATATGAAGCTCATTATCAGTTTTTGAAAAAGGTAATATTAATCGTTCCCGTGCTACCTCTTCTTTTATTATCGAAACAACGCTCCTATCAATTAATACGTTACTTAAAACTATTCTTTTTAAGTTAAATTGCTTGCTTAAAACATCGGCAATATCTTCATCTGTAATTAAATTGTGCTCTTTTAAAATTTCCCCCAGGCGCTTATTAGTCTTTTCTTGCTCTTGTATTGCCTGTTTTAATTGCTCTTGTGTTATTTTTTGATTATTTAACAATAACTGTCCAATTAAAGACACACAAAACACCTCTTTTATTTAATTTTAGCATGTTTTTATAAAAATAACAAATACAGCTTGTTAAACCAAACTATTTAAAAAATGCAAAATTTTTAATTAATTTGACTTTTAAGGCTGAATCTTTTAGTATAGGCGCAAGAAAAAATTTTTAGGAGGTACAATTTAATGGGTCATGGAAAAGTTGTAAACGTTTCTGATGCATTAAGCGTCATCAAAGATGGTGATGTTGTAGCCATCTCAGGGTTTAATTTGTCTACGGCACCAGAGTATTTGATCTTGGAGCTTTTTGAACAGTACAAAAAAACAGGTCATCCAAACAATCTATTTATTATTTCAGACACACTGCCTGCGGTAGCAGACAGAGGCCTTGACAAAGTTTTTGGTGAACTTTATCAAGACAAAGACCAAAAATTTATTAGGGGCACTTTAATGCCTTTTATTGGTTGGTCGCCCGCTTTGATGAAAATGACGCTTGAAAACAGGATCGAGGTGTATTCTTTTGCTATTGGTACAACTTCTTACTGGTTTAGGGAAGTTGCAAGCAACAGACCAGGATTATTATCAAAAGTTGGTATTGGGACATTTTTAGATCCAAGAATTGACGGTGGCGCTTCAAATGAAATTGCAAAAGAAAAGAAAACCTGTAAAGTAGATGTACTTACTATAAATGGCGAAGAATGGCTATTGTACCAGGCGCCAACACCAGATGTAACGCTTATTAGAGGCACAACTGCCGACGAAGACGGCAATATTTCAATGGAAGAAGAAGGTATCTATGGCACAGTGCTTAATATGGCACAAGCTGCCAAAGCTCTTCCCAATCAGGGCAAAGTTATTTGCCAGGTAAAGTATGTTGCGCGAAAGGATACCATACCAACAAGAGAAGTTATCGTCCCTGCACCACTTATTGACTACGTTGTAGTAGCACCAGATGCAGAAAAATACCATAAAATATCTGGTAGCTATGTGTATGATCCAAGGCTTGCTGGTCATGTAAAAGCTAAAAAAACTAAAGAACTAGAAGAACTCTTGCCAGCACCAAATCAAATAAGGGATAGGATAGCAGCAGGAAGAATCTTAATCGAAGTCATGAAAACTGCCGCAAAATTAAAGAAACCATTATTTGGTAACCTAGGTATAGGTATTCCTGTATATGCATCGTGGCTTGCGGGAGAATTAGGCTTAAGTAATTTGCTTGCACTAACTGTTGAGCCTGGACCTATCGGCGGGATTGCATTAGTTGGGCCAGATTTTGGCGTTGCTATATCACCACAGGCAATAATTCCAATGCCTGATATGTTTACAAACTATGAGGGTGGCATTATAGATTTTGCAGCTTTAGGGTTTATGGAAATTGACTCAAAAGGCAATTTAAATCCATCATATAGTTCAACAAAAGTATCAGGACCAGGTGGTTTCCCTGTAATTAGCTCAGGATCGCCAAGAACATTCTTTGCTGGAGGTTTTACTGCTGGCAAGTTTGATATAGATGCTGCTAAAGGAAAATTGATAATAAAATCTGACGGAAATATATTAAAGTTCAATGAAAAAATTGTAAAAATTGTATTTAGTGGTCCTCAGGCTGTAAAGGCAAAAAAAGAAATACTGTACGTCACAGAAAGAGCCGTATTTGGCTTGAATGAAAATGGCCTGATACTTAAAGAAATTGCACCAGGTGTTGATTTAGAAAAAGACATCCTGGCAAAAATGAACTTTAAGCCTCAAATTGCTAATAAACTTGAAACAATGCCTGAGTGCTTGTTCCATCCAAGCTTAGACCCGCTTAAAGAACACATCGACGATATATTAGAAGAGGCTGGGTTAATTTAAAAATAATCAAAATCAAGAAGGGCTTAAACCCCTCTTGATTTTTTTAGTACATTTGTTTACACTAGAATAAAAAAATGGGGGGTTAAGATGACAGTTTTAGAAGCAATAAAGTCAAGGAAATCTACACGAGCATTTTTAGACAAGCCAGTGGAAAAAGAAGTGCTTTATAAGTTGTTTGATATTGCTAGATTTGCACCATCTGGCCACAATGTTCAACCCTGGGAGATTTTGGTATTAACAGGTCAAACTAAAAATAAATTAAGCGATGCTTTAGTAGAAGCGGTAAAAAGCAGCGTTGAAAGGCAATACGATTATATATACGAAGTAAAAGATATGCCACAATACATTAAAGATAGGCGCAGAGCTTGTAATACAAGGGTTTTTGAATTCAAAAACTTAGACCCAAAAGATAAAGTTGCTCTTCAAGAACACATATTAGAAAACTTTAGGTTTTTCAATGCACCTGTTGAATTACTTCTATTAAGAGAAAAAAACTTAGGCGAAAACACATTTATAGATATTGGCATTATGGCACAAACTATAATGCTGCTTGCTTTGGAATTTGGCCTAGCTAGTTGCCCAAAAACATCCATTGCAGCATATGCTCCTGTTATAAAGAAAACACTCAATATACCAGACACAAAAATGGTTATAATGAGTATTTCACTTGGATATCCAGATAACAATGCTTACATCAATAAGCTAACGATGGACAGAATAGCTGTAGGGGATTTTGTCACTTTTTTAGATTAGGTTTAGTCCTTTTTGAAAATTAGCTTAAGTGGGCAACCTGTAAACTTAAACATAGAATATAATTGATTTTTGATATAGTGCTCAAAATTTTTGGGCACTTTTTCTGTATTTGTAAAAATCACAAATGTGGGCGGTTTCGTTTCAACTTGATTTATATATTTTATCTTGATAGGTTTTGAATTTATATTTATTGCAGGATGCGTTTTTGATAAAACGTGGAGAGCTTCATTTAAATCGTGCGTGGGGATTCTTTTGTTGTAGTAATCCTCAACAATCTGTATATTTTTAAAAATTTTATCAATATTTTTTGATTCTTTGGCGCTAACTCTCAAAAATGGCGCAAATTTTACAAAAGAAAGCCTGTCTTTTAATTCTTTAAAAACCTTATCATGATCTTTTTCTACTAAGTCCCACTTGTTAAGCACAACTACAATACCTTTGTGTTTTTGCTCAAGCAAAGAAGCTATTCTTAAATCTTGCGTTTTTACACCCTCAATAGCATCAATCACTAAAAGTGCTATATCGCATCTTTCGATAGAAAACAAGGCTAGATATGACGCTAATTTATCAAGACTTTCTTTTTTTAATTTTAGTCTTAAGCCTGCCGTATCAACTATTTTGTAAGTTCTATTATTATACCTAATAAAACTATCAACGCTGTCTAGCGTTGTACCAGCCTGTGGGGCAACAATTGAGCGCTCTTTTTTTAAACATGCATTAAAAAGGCTAGATTTCCCTACATTGGTCCTACCCACAAAGGCTAATTTTGTATCTGAATCATCAATTTTAATACTTTTGTTTATAAGCTCATAAAGCCTTTCTTTGAGTTTATCTATATTAGTTTTGCGTTTTGTTGAGATCAATATCGCATCTTTAAAACGCATAAATTCATAAAAAAAATTATCATTTTTTTCATCAACTTTATTAACCACTATAATGTATGTTTTTTTGAGCTTTACAATCATCTTAAACAATGATATGTCAAAATCACTTAATGGTTCTTTTGCATCAAAGACAAGGATCACAATATCGCTAGACTCAATAGCCTCTTGTGTTTGTAAATTAATTTTTTTTGATAAAGCGTAGTCTTCATCATTGAGCCCACCTGTGTCAATAAGCATTGCATTTTTATCTTTAATGGTTAAATAATCTGCTATTGTATCGCGTGTTGTGCCAGGCATCTTGCTTATTATGCTTTTGTTTTTAGCTACAAGTAAATTAAAAAGACTCGATTTACCTACGTTGGGTTTACCTACAATGGAAATTATCATACAAACCAATTTTCAGATTCAAAATTTTTAGAAGGTATCTCAATAAGTATGTCTTTATTTGTTGGAAATCTTTCTATAATTTTATTTTCATGCTCAATATTAATATAAAAGAAAACTTTCTCTTTTTCATGTACGCCCAAAAAATCTTTTGAAATTTTAATCTCCAAGATTTTATTTATTGCATAGTCAAAAAATTTTTCTTGGGCTATAATTTTGCCATTTCTGTCAAATCTCTGAATGTAGCTTTTTTGGTTTGACAAAGAAAGGCATGTCTTAACATTATCGAATATCTCTATGCAGATTGTATATTGATCCAGTATATTGGATTTTAAGTTATTAAAGTCTATCCTCAAAAAAATATCATTTTCATTAAAACCATAGTAAATTTTCTTAATCATTCTATCTGAAACGCTCATCGCAGATTCAAGCTCTACAAACTCGCCTGCACCAGTCCATTCAAAATAAGAGCTAATAACACCATCAATTTTAGGGTTAATGAAGCTAATAGGACTTTTGCTTTCTAAGGTACTCAAGCGCTTTTTAATTGGTATATATAGCTCTCGTGGGGGAGTTTTTTTATCAAGCATATAAGCCTTTATAAGCATACTTCTAAATAAATTATCAAACAAAACATCATCTGTAGAAGAATGATCTGCCCCATACCACCAGTTCCAATCGCTGCCTTGTGCTTTGTATAACTGATTTATGCTAGCTTTATTTGTTGAAAGACGCTCGCGAGCTTTATTGAGCAAGTCCCACGCTTTATTATCCTCATCATCTCCTATCCATATATTAAAATTAGCCCCAATCCATGAACCTGGCCAGATTTTGCCAAATTTGAGCTCTTTGGCATCTTTTAGTTCCAAATACTCATCTGGCGTAATAATTTCTATATCAGTGTCTTTTTGCAAACTATCATACAGATAATTTAAAAAATCATAGCCATTGTTATCGTAGTACTCCCAGGCATTTTCACCATCCAAAATAACGCTAACAATGGATTTTGGCCCGCTTCGTGACTCTACGGCTTTTATGGAATTTAAAAAGTCTTCCACTGCGTCTTTGTAGTGCATATGAGAGTACACAAATCCTATTTTATCAGACAATGTATGGTCTCTAAAAAACATATGCAATGATAAGTTATTATTTTCGTATAAATATGGTGCATGTATATCACTAAAGCCTGAATTCTTTATGATTTGCTCGTCTGTAGCTGCAAATTTGAAACCACACTCAGCAATTAAGCATAAAGCTTCATCACTAACTGAACCTTCTGATGGCCACATACCGTCGATTTTAGATTCAAAAATTCGCTCCATATATTGCTTTGCGACTCTTATATGCCATTTTGCATCTTCTTTGTAGCTAAATTTTTGTGGTAGCTTTATATTTGGGTTTGAAACTTTTGCTATATCACTATCAATAAGTAGCGGCAAAATCGGATGATAAAAAGGTGTCGTAGTTAAACAAATATCACCGTTTTTAAAAGCCTTTTTATATTCTGGTACAATGGATTGAAGAATTTGAAGTTGCCTATTAAGCAAGTATTGCTTTTCTTCTTCGCCTGCTGCACTTAAATTCTCCTCAATTTTTTTTATTGTATCGTCTTTTTGAAGATTGCCAAGCCATGAAAGCAAATAAGCTATTTCACAAATTAAAATCTCTTGATTGCTAAAAACATTCAGAATATTTGAGGTGGCGTTTTGCTTTTTATGATAAAGCTGCCTATATTTAGGAGTTTTTTGTATAATGTGCGAACCTATCTTAAAAGAGTCTTCCAGTACAAACAATTTTTGTTTATCAGTCAGTTCAGAAACTGGCTTTAAAAGAAGACTCGCTGTGTTTTCGCACTCCAGATTCTTATAAGACAAAATCTGATTAACAAGCACGGGCGTTAAATTAAATGTTACCTTTGCATTGTTATTTTGAGCAATTTTTAACATATCAAGGTAGTCTTTGGATGCGTGAAGCCTTACCCAGCTAGCAGCATATTTACCTTCAATATCGTCTTTGTAATAGGGCTGATGCATGTGCCAAACAAAAGAAACAAATACCATAACTGATTATTATAATCTTTTTAAAAATTTATTACAAGGAATTTTTTAGGAGAGACTAAAGCTCTCCTAAAAAAATTAAAACACAATTATATTATAGCCGTCTTTAATGAAAGGCTCAAGAGCGACATGATTATCAAGATTTCCAATCACAGGCAAACCCTGCGCCTCTGCAGCTTCTAAGCTCTTTGTAGCTATTGCACAGCCTTTGCATACCGCCACAATAGAACCTTTTATATCTTCGTAAGCAGCATTCAAAGGGTGATTTTTGTCTGACATTTTTTGAACAACGCTTGTTGCATATCCTTCCAATATAATCTTAACATCGTAATTCTTTTTTCTTAAATCTTTTACATTTAAAAACAAATGATAATAGTCCATTGTGTTTGATGGATCTTTTAATACATAAAATAATGTCTTCATTACTTTCTCCTTTTTTAAGAATTAAAAACTATTTCTTTAAAGCTTTTGCCTGGAAAATCTTTTGCCAACTTCATCGTGCCACCTGCAAGTATAGTTTTAACTTCCCTTTCTGTTAAATGATAATTCAAAGGTATGGAAATACCTTTTGTTTCGTTGTATAGCATTACTTCGCCTTTGTTTTCAATTAGGGCTTTTCTAATATTTGGCAATTTAATTCTATCTCCCTGATCAATTTTTTCGTAATCATCTGGGTTTTTGAATGTAAGAGGCAGTATACCAAAATTGATAAGGTTAGCTCTGTGGATACGTTCAATGGCTTTTGCTATGACTGCTTTTACACCCAAATACATTGGGCATAATGCTGCGTGCTCTCTTGATGAGCCTTGACCGTATGAATCACCGCCCACAATAATGTTGTGAATGCCCATTTTTTTATTTTCCAAACATCTTTGAGCAAATGTAGGGTCTCTCTTCACAAAAACATATTCAGCATACTTTGGCACATTAGAGCGGTACTTTAGTAAGTCTCCTGCTGGCATAATATCATCTGTGGTAATTTTATCGCCAAATTTGCCTGTAACCTCACCAATTAAATCAGCTGGCATAGAGCTACCACCTGGCGGATCAACTATATTTGGTCCCTTATAGAGTTCAACTTTTGACATCCCAGTTTCATGTGCTGGTGGTATTATAAGCGAATCATCTATTGTAAATTCGCTTGGCACATCAACTTTTGGGTATTGAATACCAAAAAGTTTTTCCAAATCTCTGGGGTCTGTTATCTTACCCGTTAGAGCACATGCAGCTGCTGTTTCTGGGCTTACTAAATAAATTTTAGCTGTAGTAGTGCCGCTTCTTCCAAAAAAATTTCTATTGTTGGTTCTTATAGAAACTGCATTGTTTCTTGGAGCTTGACCTGCGCCTATGCAAAAACCACATGCTGATTCCAATATTCTTGCACCTGCAGCTATAATATGGCTTAACTTTCCTTCATCGGAAAGCATCCTTAAAACCTGCTTTGAGCCTGGTGCATAACCAAAACTTACGTTTTCATTTGCTACTTTGCCTTTTAAAATTTCTGCCAATATCTTGCCATCTTTATAAGAAGAGTTTGTACAGCTACCTACCATGACTTGATCTGCTGGTGTTCCTTCTACATCTCTTACGCGTACAACATTATCTGGTGAGTGAGGTTGTGCTATCATTGGTTCAAGTTCGTTTAAGTTAATTTCGATCACTTTATCGTATACAGCATCTGGATCCACCTCTAGAGAAATCCAGTCTTGTTCTCTTTTTTGGGCTTTTAAAAAAGATCTTGTTGTTTCGTCTGATGGAAAAACACTCGTTGTTACACCAAGCTCTGCACCCATATTGGTAATTGTTGCTCGCTCTGGGACGCTTAAATGCTTTACACCGTCTCCAAAGTACTCTGCAATCCAGCCAACATTGCCTTTAGTTGTAAGTATTTGCAATACTTTTAAAATAATATCTTTTGCTGAAACCCATGGGTTAAGCTTACCGGTTAACTTTATACCAACAATTTTCGGTCTTGGCATATAAAATGGCATACCAGCCATTGCGCTTGCAACATCAAGCCCGCCTGCACCAATAGCTATCATGCCAATACCACCACCCGTTGGTGTATGCGAATCAGAGCCCAACAGCGTTTTACCTGGTTTGCCAAAGCGTTCTACATGGACCTGATGGCAAATACCATTACCTGCTTTTGATAGATACAAGCCATATTTTTTTGCAAATGTTTGCAAATACGTATGGTCATCTGCATCTTCAAAGCCCATTTGGATTGTTTTGTGATCAATGTAGCTAACAGAAACTTCAGTCTTTACACGAGGTGTCCCCATTTGTTCAAATTGAAGATCCGCCATTGTGCCTGTTGCATCTTGCGTGAGCGTTTGATCAATTTTTATACCAATTTCGTCTCCTTCTGTGAGGCTACCGTCAACCAAATGCTCTTTGAGTATCTTTTGAGCGACTGTCAATCCCATGCCTTACCTCCTAGAAAATTTATTTGCTTTTCTGACACAAAATTTATATTATTTCTTTATAAATGTCAAATCTTTGGAGTACTTATGGTTAGGGTTTTGATTGTTGACGACTCGCTTATTTCAAGAAAATATTTAACAAGGATACTGGAAGAATCTGGCCAAATAAAGGTGATTGATACAGCCTCAGATGGACTAGAGGCTATAGAAAAAGTAAAAACTCTCAAACCAGATGTTGTTACCATGGATATAGAAATGCCAAAATTAAACGGCATAGAAGCGCTAAAACACATAATGTTAGAAAATCCCGTGCCGATAATTATGGTGTCAACGCTTACAACAGAAGGTGCAAGCATAACGCTTGAAGCTTTGCATTTAGGCGCAGTTGATTATATACCAAAAAACGATGTTCTTAACTTTAATAAAATAACAAAAGACGCTCGAGAACTATTAATAGCAAAAATCATCGCTGCAAAAAGCTCAAAAATACAAAAACCAAAACTTGTAAAACCTACACTGCCTAAGCCAACACAAATAGTCACACCACAGAAAATAACCACAAAAGATATTAGACTTATTGCTATTGCGACTTCAACGGGTGGACCCGTTGCCCTAGAAAAAATAATGAGTGAATTCCCAAAAGTTAATGTGCCTGTTTTAATTGTCCAACATATGCCAGCTACATTTACACCGATTTTTGCAAAATCACTCGATAGAATCTCATCTATACCCATAAAAGAAGCTCAGGATCAAGAAATTGCCCAAAATGGCAAAGGTTACCTAGCACCAGGCGGTTTACAAATGAGTATAGAGGACAAAAATGGTACACTTACTATAAAAATTTCAGACCAGCCAAAAACAATTTATGTTCCAAGTGCTGATGTATTGTTTAGCTCTTGCGCCGAAACAACAAAAAATAGGACGCTTGCTATTATCATGACGGGTATGGGAAACGATGGTTATGAGGGTTTACTAAAACTTAAAAAAATTGGCGGCACAATTATTGCACAAAGCAAAGAGTCCTGTGTCGTTTGGGGTATGCCAAGAAAGCCCACTGAAAACAACATAGTAGACTATATTGGCGACTTAGAAGAAATACCCAATATTATTAAAAAGATTATAGGATAAAAATGGCAGAGATTTTATCTCAAGAAGAAATAGATGCCCTACTTTCGACAATAGGCAAAGAAGAAGAGTCATCACAAGAATTACCCGAAACGCTTATAGAAGAAAAAATATCCATATATGACTTTAAAAGACCCGATAAGGTTTCCAAAGAACAAATCAGAGCATTAAGAAATCTCCACGATAAGTTCGCTAGAAACTTTTCCTCAAAACTCTCTGGTTTTTTGCGTACAATCATTGAAATAGATGTGGCAAGTGTTGACCAAATGACATATGGTGAATTTGTTTTATCTCTTTCTCAATCTGTTAGTTTCAATGTTATAAGTCTACATCCACTTGAAGGCAGTGGCATTATAGCTGTAGAACCAGATATCGGCTTTGTGCTTATAGATAGATTGCTCGGGGGGTTTGGCGCAACTTTTCAAAACATAAGGCCTTTCACCGACATAGAGCAAAGCATACTTTTAGATATTGTCAATTTAATGCTTGGTGACCTAAAAAATATCTGGACACCAATTGCAGAAATTAGATTTGAAGTTATAGCCCAAGAAACAAGCCCCAATGTAGTTCAAATTGTAGCACCCTCGGAAGTAGTGGTATTAATTGTATTTGAGGTAAAAATGGGCGATTACAAAGGTATAATCAACTTCTGTTTGCCCGTTATTACACTTGAGCCAATTTTAACTAAGATCGGCACACACGATATGCTTTCTATTTCAAGAAAAGAACATACAAACAGAGTGGTAGATATACTGCAGATTCTTGACAATGTTTTAATTAGACTTGAAACATACTTGGGCGAATTTAAAATTGATATTGAAAGCTTTTTGAACCTAAAACCAAACGACATATACATCCTGCAAAAAAGCACAAATGAACCAGCAGAAGTATACTGCAATGGTGTAAAAAAATTTGAAGCAAAATTAGGCAAAATAAAGACCAAAAAAGCTATAAAAATAACTAAACTCATTGGTTAGGAGGCGTGCTCGTGTTCGATTTAACAAAAGACACTAAAGAAAATGTGCAGATTTTTTTCACAAAAGAATCTATTGTTATGGAAGAAACTATCAAAAAAGCTTTAAACATAGATTGTCTTGTTAAATTTACAAAAGTCCAAACTACAGACAAAATCGAAAAAAAGGATTTTTTTGCAAGGTTTAATATTGATATAAATGGTATAGAATTAGGCTTATATATATCTATGGATACAAAAATAGCCTCTATTCTATCAGACTTGATGCTAATGGGTCCAGGGGAAGACAAAGATACTTTAGAGCCAGATGATATTGACTCTTTAAAAGAGCTTTTTTCTCAAAATTTAGGTGCTTTTGCAACAGCAATGAAAGAAGAAGGCTACAAAGTGAGCTTTAACGGCTTCTCACAAACTCAGCCCAAAGATGAGCCGTTTTTTGAATCTGAGTTTGAAATTATTATAACAAATACGATAGAAAGCTCAATGCATCAGTATGTAAGTGTTGATGGGTTCGAAAAAGTTTTAGATAACCTAAAAGTTGAAGTGCTAAGCAGCAAAAATCAATCCTCTTTGTCACCACTGTTTGAGATAGAAGACGAATCAAATCAAACCTCTACGATAGAAACTTCGAAAGATAATTTAAATTTACTAATGGATATAGAACTTAATGCGCGCATAAGAATTGGCTCAAAACAAATGCTACTTAAAGATGTTGTAAAATTATCAGAAGGCACTATAATAGATCTGGATAAAAGCGTGGATGAGCCAATGGAAATTTTAGTCAATGGCAAAATAATTGCAAAAGGCATAGTCGTAGTGGTAGGTGGAAATTTTGGCATAAAAATTACACATGTTGGCACAAAAGAAGATAGAATAAAAAGTCTTGGGGGGTAAGAAATGGAAAGCTGTAGATTAGGCTTTGGTGAGATCTCAAAAACAGACGAAGAAATAGTAAAAAAAATATTAAAAATGAAAACAATAGCGGTCGTTGGCCTATCGCCAAAACCAGACAGACCAAGCTATGATGTAGCTTCATATCTGCAAGCAAAAGGCTACAAAATTGTACCAGTAAGGCCTGGTGTAAGTGAAATTTTAGGTGAAAAATGCTACGCTACGCTAGAAGACATACCATTTAGCATTGATGTTGTAGATGTATTCAGAAACGCAAAAGATTGTCCTAGCGTTGTTGAATCTGCACTAAAAATAAAACCTAAAGCAATATGGCTGCAAGAAGATATAATAAGTCCAGAATCCAAAAAAATGGTAGAAGGCAGCGGTATACTTTTTATAATGGATCATTGTTTAAAAAAAGCACATCAAAAATACATTGAAGGGACGATTAGTTGACACTGTGTTTTGACATCGGTGGAACTCGAATAAAATATGCAAAAATTGACAATCAGTATAATATTGAACAAGTTAATGTTATCCCAACACCCAAAAATTTTAATGACTTTAAAAGAAAAATCATTAAAATTTTAGATGCTTCAAATGAAAAGAATGTCGGATTTAGCGTTGCTGGAATTGTTGATTACAAATCAAAAACTGTCAAACACTCACCAAATATGCTTTTTTTGAACAATTTTTCTTTTAACGAATTTAATATACAAAGCACTCATATTGAAGTAGAAAACGATGCAAACGCAGCTTGTCTAAATTCTTACAGAATATACAAAGTGCCCAATATGATACACCTAACACTAGGTACAGGTCTTGGTGGTGGCGCAATCGTTAATGGAAAACTCCTAAAAAGCTCCGTAAGTGTATTTGAGGTGGGCCACATTAGTGCGAGTATAAACGGCAAGCGATGTGGCTGTAACAACAGAGGCTGCATAGAAAAATATACAGGTATAGAACATATAATAGAGTTTGCTAAAAAAAACAACGTTTTTGACACACTAGAGCACATATTCGGCAACTATTCAAAAAATAAAATCTACAAGCGTATAGTCGATAGATTTGCGCAATATTTGGGCATTGTTGTTGCTGATCTTATCAATGTGTTTGGAAGTGATTTAATAGTCTTTAGCGGTGGCATTGCAAATAACTTTGATGCATTTAGCCAAACATTGAAAAAAACCGTACATAGGCGCTCTTTTGTGTATAGAATCAAACCTTGCGCGTTTGCTGTTGAGGAAAACCCGACATTTGCTGGACTGCTTGGTATTGCAAGTATTTTTAATGAGGGGTTGTATGGATAAATTTGTCATAGAAGGCTCAAAAACGCTACACGGCAGTGTAGATATAAGCGGCTCTAAAAATGCTGCTTTGCCCATTATTGCAGCAACTATTTTGTGCGATAGCCCATGCACTATACGCAATGTACCAAACTTAGCAGATATCATTACAATGCTAAAATTATTAGAAAACATGGGCTGCCAATACAATTTTAGCAACAACACATTAGAAATTGATTGTTTGAAATTAAAATCTACCAAAGCCGAATACGACCTGGTGCGAAAAATGAGGGCTTCAATTTTGGTTTTAGGACCACTTATAGCCAAATACTTTCAAGCAACCGTATCGCTCCCAGGAGGATGTGCGATTGGCGTAAGACCAGTTAATTTGCATATTGATGCTCTAAAAATTATGGGTACCAAAATTAACATTGAAAAGGGATACATTCATGCGAGCGCAAAAGAATTAAAAGGTGCCGAGATTTATTTTGATGTACCAACTGTTACAGGTACAGAAAACATTATCATGGCAGCTACACTCTCTCACGGCAAAACAACCATCTATAATGCTGCAAAGGAACCAGAAGTGGTTGATTTAGCAAACTTTCTAAACAAATGTGGTGCAAAAGTCTCTGGGGCTGGCAGTTCTACAATAGAAATTACAGGCGTTGAAACGCTAAAAGGTAGCGATTATGAAGTAATGCCAGATCGTATTGAAGCAGGTACCTTTATGTGCATCGCACATGCTACACGCTCTAGCCTAACGATAAACAACGCGCCAACTTATTGCATGCATTCTATAATTGACAAGATAAAAGAAGCGGGCGCAGATGTTCAAATAAGTGACAGCTCGATAAAAATCTCCCATTCCAAATTTCTGCCAGTTAATATTAAAACATTCGCATATCCTGGTTTTCCAACAGATATGCAAGCTCAATTTACAGCTATGTTAACACTTGCTCAAGGCACAAGCATAATAGAAGAAACTATTTTTGAAAACCGCTTTCAGCATGTTGCAGAACTTAATCGAATGGGTGCAAATATAATCATAAGCGGGAATAAAGCTATTATCAATGGCGTAAAAAAGCTATACGGCGCCCCAGTTATGGCAACGGATTTGCGGGCTAGTGCAAGTTTAGTCATTGCAGGCTTGGCTGCAGAAAATACAACAGAAGTTTTGCGCATTTACCATTTAGATAGAGGATATGAGCATCTAGACAAAAAATTACAAGCACTAGGAGCAAGAATAAAGAGGGTGCCTCAGTGAAACAATTAACAATTGCCCTTGCAAAAGGGCGTCTAATGGATGAAACAATAAAGCTTTTTAACAGCAAAGGTATTGCAATAGATTATGAAGAAAACAGCAGGAAATTAATTTTTGAAAGTAAAGATGGAACATTAAAATTTTTAATTGTGCGTGCTCAAGATGTGGCTACATACGTAGAAGGAAATGGTGCTGATTTAGGCGTTGCTGGACTCGATGTGCTAACAGAAAACAAAAAAGATGTGTTTGAGCTAATGGATTTAAATATAGGAAAATGCACCGTTGTGGTAGCAGGCAAAACGCGCAACTACCCCGATACACCAACGCAGCTAAAAGTTGCTACAAAATTTGTAAACATAACAGATGAATTTTTTGCAAAAAAAGGCATGACAATCGAGATTATTAAGCTTTATGGCTCAATTGAACTAGCTGGTGTCATCGGTCTTGCAGACTGCATTGTAGACATTGTTTCAACTGGCCAAACCCTAAAAGAAAACGGTCTTTATATAATAGAAAAGATAACGGAATCAAGCGCTTTTTTAGTTGCAAACCACGTTAGTTATTATACGAAAAACGAAGAAATAACAAAACTTATTGAATTATTAAAATAAATGGAGAAAAATCAATTGGGAAACATTTTAAACTTTTATAGAGATCTGGGTGTTGAATACCTAAACACTAAGCTTAATAAAAAAGAAGCACCAAGAAACGCTGGTCTAAAGTGCCTTAAAGAACTAAAAAAAGAAGTAGAAAAATGCCAAGCATGTGAGCTTCACAAAACAAAAAAACACTATGTTTTTGGAGATGGAAACCCAAACGCTAGCTTAATGTTTATTGGCGAAGCACCAGGTGCGACAGAAGACGAACAGGGCTTGCCTTTTGTTGGACGGGCAGGACAATTGTTAAGCGATTTACTAAAAGAAGTTGGTATAAACAGGCAAGAAGTATACATAGCAAATTGTCTAAAATGCAGGCCACCAAATAACAAAGATCCCCAAGAAAATGAGCTTAAAGCCTGCAGACCTTTTTTGGACAAGCAAATAGAATTAATAAAACCAAAAATTATCATCACGCTAGGCAGATTTGCTCTAATGCAACTGCTTGGTAATGACAAAAAAATTACCCAATCTCGAGGGCTTGTATTTAAACAACAAAGCTACACAGTAATACCCACATATCATCCAGCTTATTTATTGAGAAACCCAAAAGCCATAGAAGTATTTGTAAACGATTTAAAAACGGCTAAGCAATATTTAGGAGACTAGATGAGCCAGATCATTAGCGTCGAATTAGCCCAAAGCTACAATATAAGCATAAGCTACAATGACTTAAGCAATCTAAGTAATTTTTTAAAAAATTCAAACTTTGTTAATAGGCTTTTTATTATCTCAGATGCAAATGTGTGTAGACTGCACTTGCAAACACTGCTACACTATATAGAAAAAGCTAATTTTTCTTACTCAATATACTGTTTTGAACCAGGCGAGCAAAGCAAAAGCAAAGAAGTATTGTTTGACATATACGACTTTTTGATTGAAAATAAAGCGGATAGAAAGACACCATTGATAGCATTTGGTGGTGGGGTCGTTGGCGATGTGGCATCCTTTGCAGCAAGTACATTTATGCGCGGCATGCCACTCATTCATGTTCCAACGACTGTAGTTTCACAAACAGATAGCTCAATTGGCGGGAAAACAGCCATAAACCATGCCAAAGGCAAAAACTTAATAGGTACTTTCTATCAACCAAATGCTGTATTTATTGACACAAAATTTTTAGATACTTTAAGTGACGAGGAATTTTTTGACGCTTTTTCCGAAATTATCAAATACGGTATTATAATGGATAGGCAGCTTTTTAGCTTCATTGAAGAACACAGTAGCGATATTTTAAAGAGGGACCATAAAGCTATCCAAAAACTCATTTATGATTGTGCAAAAGATAAAAGCTTAATTGTTCAAAAAGATGAAAAAGAGGCGAGCTTAAGAGCTATTTTAAATTTTGGCCACACACTTGGCCATGCAATTGAAGCTTATTTTGAATATAAAAAATACACACATCCTCAAGCAGTTTCAATTGGAGAGGTATTTGCTACAAGGCTCTCACACAAACTGGGCTTAATTGATGAAAAAACATTTAAAATAATTAAAGATTTACTTGAAAAATTTCACCTGCCAACAAAGATAGACAACATTAACCCAACCTTGCTGATTGAAATAATGAAGCACGATAAAAAGGCCAAAGGCGGTGTTTTAGAATTTATATTGACAAAAAGCATAGGAGAGGTTATTATTGCAAACGACATAAACAATAGTTTGTTAATAGAAACAATTAGAGAGTTGCAGTGAGAAATCTTATAAAAAAAATTGAAAAATATTACAAGTCAAAACAATCAAGTTTGTTTTTTTATCCCCTCGCGTGCTTGCTTTATGAAAGTGGTGCTAAAGAAGAAGCGTTTGATTTGTTAGTTGAAGGTGTAGCTAAATTCCCTCACTACCTGCTTGCTTTAATTAAAGTCGCTCAGATTCTTATAGACGAGGAAAAATATGAGGCAGCCGAAAGCTATCTTGAGACTGCTTTAAATATTAATAACTCAAACGTACTTGCATGGGAATTATTGGCTGTATCTTACGAAAAGCAAAATAAAATTGAACAAGTTA
Organism: Desulfurella amilsii; assembly: GCF_002119425.1. Lineage (NCBI taxonomy): Bacteria > Pseudomonadati > Campylobacterota > Desulfurellia > Desulfurellales > Desulfurellaceae > Desulfurella > Desulfurella amilsii. The sequence goes on from NZ_MDSU01000018.1 coordinate 1,089,066, forward strand.
TTAACGCTTATGAAAAACTACTTGTACTTAACCCTTCACCTAAAATAAAATCAAAACTATTGTCGTTTGCCTCTTTTTATACACCAAGCGTAGAAAAAGTAAAAGAAAACTTAGCGCAAACTACGAATATACAGACGCCGCTTAAATCAAAAGAAACAGACGCTAATGATATAGTGATATTGGATGTTGAAAAACCAGGCGAAACTACCCAACAAGGAAAAGATCCACATAACTTAGAACAAAACAAACCAATAGTTTTTGAAGATATACCTACAATTGATTTAGAAGAAGATGATCAGCTAAATATAGCAAAATTATATGTTGAACAAGGCTATATTGAGGATGCAAAAAATCTCTACAAAGAAATACTTACAAGAAATCCCCAAAATAGGCAAGCAAAAATTGCCCTGGAGGCGTTAGATGAAAAACAGTAAGATTTTTTTACTACTTGTAATAATTTTTTTTATTTCATCCTGCACACAACTGAGACAAGTAGGCTTTAGGGATTATGAGACCTCATTTTTGAAACAACTAGACAAACAAACCGTAGAAAAAAAACTATATAGGGATTTCGAGACTGTAGCTATTGCTAAAGTAACATATTTTAACCCAACGCTTGCTAATCAATACTACAATTATTTAAAGCAACATAATGCAATATCAAAATCAAACCAACATCTATACGACTCATTTGTAAATGATTGCTCAAAAAATACTGTTTTTTGGGTAAACTTGTACAGCTCATACTATGAATCAAGCAATATATCAGATAAAAATTCATTCTGGAATGTTTACTTAGATTGTAATGGTAAAAGAATTCAACCTGTAAAAATTGAACATGTTTCAAAGGGTAGTCCTTTAAATGCATGGCTTTATTTAAAACCAAAGAATTATTGGTCGCAAAATTATATAATAGAATTTGATAAAAATTGTGATGACAACGCTATTGATTTTAACATGGCTTCAATTATTGGCAGTTTAGATTTTAAATTTAGGTAGGAGGGTTTGATGTACAAAATTTTAAAGAAGCAGAAATGGAGTGACACCATATTTTCAAACTGGATAGAAGCTCCATTTGTTGCAAAGGCAGCCCAACCTGGTCAGTTTATAATACTGATTACAAGCCAAAGTGGCGAAAGGATTCCTTTGACAATTGCCGATTCTAATGCAAAAGAAGGTTGGGTTCAAATTGTTTATCAGGTGGTTGGCGCAAGCACGCTTGAGCTTTCATTGATGAATGAAGGCGAAAATCTCTACGCTTTTGTTGGTCCTTTAGGAGTACCATCTGAGATAGAAAATTTTGGTGGCAAGGTGCTAATTATTGGTGGTGGCATAGGTATTGCCCCCATTTATCCGGTTGCAAAAAAGCTAAAAGAGCTTGGAAATTACGTCATTTCTATTATTGGAGCGCGCACAAAAGACTTAATTATTATGGAAGACAAAATGAAAGAAGCTTCAAATGAATTACTAATTGCAACAGATGATGGCACCTATGGTCAAAAAGGTTTTGTAACAAACATAATGGACGATATACTAAAAAAAGAGTCTGAAGCCATAAAAGATATATGGGCAGTCGGACCACCTATTATGATGAAAATGTGCACGCGTGTAGCAAACGAACACAACAAACAAATATGGGTTTCTCTAAATTCTATTATGGTTGACGGTACGGGCATGTGTGGTGCATGTAGGGTAAGCGTAGGTGGTAAAACAAAATTTGCATGTGTAGATGGGCCTGAGTTTAGAGGTAATCTTGTAAACTTCGAAGAAATGATATTAAGACAAAGACAATATTGCGATCAAGAAAGGGAAGCTTTGATGTTACTTGAAGAAAAAATAAGGAGGCAGGCTTCAAATGGCTGAAAAATTAAAACCCGCTGAAAAGCTTAAAAAAGATAGAGTACCGATGAGGAATCAAGAACCTCTAGAAAGAGTACAAAATTTCCTTGAAGTACCGCTTGGGTATTCTTTGGAAGAAGCAATACAGGAAGCTCAAAGATGTTTACAGTGCAATCCGCCATACTGCGTGGCAGGATGCCCTGCAGATGTAAGAATCCCTCAATTTGTAGAAAAACTAATTGCAGAAGATATAAAAGGCGCATTTTTAGAAATTAAACAAACAAATGCTTTGCCCGCTGTATGCGGCAGGGTGTGTCCTCAAGAAGAGCAGTGTGAAGGCGCATGCATAATGAACAAAAAAGGGAAACCCATAGCTATTGGAAGACTTGAGCGCTATGTAGCAGACTGGGCAAAACAACTTGATTATTCAGATGCAAAAAAACCTTCAACAAAACTCAATAAAAAAGTTGCTATAGTTGGCTCTGGTCCAGCAGGACTTGCATGTGCATCTGATCTGGCAAAATTAGGATACGATGTTACCGTGTATGAAGCACTTCATAAAGCAGGCGGCGTGCTTGTGTATGGAATACCAGAGTTCAGGCTACCAAAAGCAATAGTGGGCTACGAAGTAGATCAAATTAAAGAACTAGGCGTAGAAATAAATTTAAACTATGTAATTGGCTTAACTAAATCCGTTGATGAGCTCATGCAAGAATATGACGCAGTATTTTTGGCAAATGGCGCTGGTGCACCGTCATTTTTGAAAATACCGGGAGAAAATTTAAATGGTGTATACTCTGCAAGTGAATTTTTAACTAGATCAAACCTTATGAAAGCCTACGAATTCCCCAATTATGCAACACCCATTAGAGTTGATCAAAAGGCTGTAGTGGTAGGTGGCGGTAATGTCGCAATGGATGCTGTAAGAACTGCAAAAAGGCTTGGTGCAAAAGAAGCCACAATTGTTTACAGAAGGGGCAGAAAAGAAATGCCAGCTCGGGCAGAAGAAATAGGACATGCAGAAGAAGAAGGCATAAAATTTGAGCTGCTTACAAACCCTGTAAAAATTTTGGGTGACGAATATGGAAACGTGGTGGGCATTGAATGTGTCAGAATGGAGCTTGGCGAACCAGATGAATCTGGAAGAAGAAGGCCTCAGGTAGTTGAAGGTTCAAATTTTGTAATAGATGCGGATACTGTTATTATAGCTATTGGTCAAAGCGCAAACCCAATTGTAGCCCGCAGCGCCACTGGTGTAGAAACTAACAAGTGGGGGTATTTTGTTGCTGATGAAAACGGCAAAACTACGCACCCGAAAGTTTGGGCTGGCGGCGATATAGTAACGGGCGCAGCTACAGTTATTTTGGCCGTTGGTGCTGGCAAAAAAGCAGCTAAATCTATACATGAAACACTCTCAAACAAACAATGAAGTTAGTGTGTCTATAAGGCCAGAATGTCTTAAAGAATACATTGGCCAAAAGCATGTAGTTGAAAATTTATCTCTTGCTATAGTTGCAGCACGAAAACGTAACGAACCCATAGAGCATTGTTTGCTCTATGGGCCACCTGGGATTGGCAAAACCACGCTTGCATATATAATAGCCAAAGAAATGGGTTCAAATATCATAACAATTAGTGGCCCTTCCATCGAAAAAGTCGGTGATATTGCAGCGATTTTAACTAGTCTTGATGACAAAGATGTGCTTTTTGTTGATGAAATACACAGGCTCAATCACAACATCGAAGAAATGCTTTATTCTGCATTAGAAGATTTTAAACTGGATATAGTAGTGGGTCAAGGGCCAGGCGCAAAAACACTTCGCATCGATTTACCAAAATTCACTTTTGTTGGTGCTACAACACGCATTGGGATGCTAACAAACCCACTCAGGGATAGATTTGGCCTTGTGCTGAGGCTTGATTACTATAGTCTTGATGAGTTAGTGAAGATAATTGAGCGCTCTGCGTTTGTGCTAAATATAAAAATTGATGATGAAAGCGCAAAAATCATCGCTCAGCGTTCGCGCTCAACACCGAGAATTGCAAACAAAATCCTAAGACGTGTAAGGGATTTAGCGCAGGTTAAGCAAATAGATAAAATAACCAAAGGTATTGCCAAAGAAGCGCTAGAGATAATCAATATCGATGAAAATGGCTTAGATTATTTAGACAAAAAATACTTAGATATCATCAACAATGTATTTAATGGCGGTCCCGTAGGTATTGAAACGCTTGCGTCAAGTCTGGGTGAGGACAAGAAAACACTTGAAGAAGTTGTTGAGCCATATTTATTGCAGTGCGGTTATATAAAAAAAACGCCAAAAGGGCGCGTTGCGGTAAATCAAATAATGATAGAAAAACCTACGCTATTTTAGTATAAAATCTCTGATTTTATAGCATCTATAATAAATTCTTGCTCATTATCTTCAAGGCCTACGTACAATGGTATAGATAAACACTCATTGTAGTACTCAAGGGCTTTTGGTGTTGAAAGTGGATTATAGCCCATTTTTTGGTAAAAAGGCTGGGCATTGATGGGTATGTAGTGCGTTTGAAGCATTATACCCTTTGATTTTAGTGATTTCATTATATCAGCTCTTTTTTTACCAAGCTCTTTAAAATTAACCCTTATAACATACAAGTGATAAGATGAACTGGCGTTTTTGTATAGTGGTCTTATAGATGTATTATCAAAAACTTTATCGTAGTTTTGTGCAAGCTTTCTTCTTGTAGTTAGAAAAAAGTCTATTTTTTTTAGCTGAGATAACCCCAAAGCACTATGTACATCACTTAACCTGTAGTTAAAACCCAGATCTTGCATCTCAAAATACAAAGGGTTGTCATCGTTGTAAATAAATTCACTGCTATTCCTTACAATGCCATGGTTTCTCAAAATAGAGGCTTTTTTTGCGATAGCTTCGCTATTTGTTACAATGCAGCCGCCTTCAGCACTTGTAATACTCTTTACAGGATGAAAAGAAAGTGTGGCAACATCGCAAAAACTGCAATCGCCTGCTTTGTGTGCGCCAAAGCTTGCACCAAGTGAGTGAGCACAGTCTTCTAAGATTTTTACACCGTATTTTTCACTTAAATACGATAGCCCTTTTGGATCTACCATGTTTCCAGCAAAATCTACAGCAAAAATTGCCTTTATGGTGTTATCCTTTTTTAACATAGCCTCACATAAGTTTAAATCTATGTTAGCTTGAGCGTCCACATCTACAAATATAGGAACAGCTTGAGCATAAACTATAGCGTTTGACGTAGCCAAAAATGAATTAGGTGTTGTAAGAACTTTATCGCCTTTTTCAAGCAAACAAATGGCCGCTATATGCAAACTTGCTGTACCGCTTGATACGCACACTGCATACTGTACACCTAAATATCGTTTTATTGCCTCTTCGAACTCCGCAACTTTTGGACCTGTTGTTAAAAAGTTGCTCTTTAAAACTTCAACCACCGCATTTATATCATCTTCGTCAATATACTGTCTTGAATACCCATAGTTTTTCTCTCTCATAAAGCCTCTTTTTATTATTTTTAGCACTAAATCCAGCCTAATTATAATCTTTAGCCAATTTATTGTCAAGCTTTAAGCCAATTTGCACTAATACCTTGACACAATGGACATTATTAGTTATTGTAATATGGAGATAAAGAATATGGATGTAAAAGCAAAAAAAGACCCACTTGATTTGATATTTGAGGTTATTCTTGGCATAGACGATCTAAAAACCACTGAATTACTCAAGACATCCTGCTTTGTCACAAAAAAGCAAAAAGGTGAAATACTCTTTAGACAAAGCCAAAAAGGTTCTATCCTTTATTATTTGTTAGATGGCAGAGTAAAACTATACCGTTTAGACCAAAAAGGTAATGAATGTGTTATTCATTTTGTCAACAAAAACGAATTTTTTGCAGAAATTTTGCTCACACAAGATACATACCCAGTAAACGCTCAAATGCTTTGTAATTCTACAATGCTTGGCATTGATAAAAATAAACTATTACCCCTTTTAAAATCACACCCAGAATTGTCTGCCAAAATAATATTCATGTTTGCAAACCGTATAAATTACCTTGTAGATACAATAGAGCGGCTCTCAACAGAAAGCGCAAAAGAAAAATTTTTGAACTACCTCATTTATTTAAGCAAGATACACAAATCACACACAGTGATACTAGATATACCAAAACAAGAATTAGCTCTACTCTTAGGTATGGCGAAAGAAACTTTCTCTCGCATCGAAAAACAATTGATAAGTGATGGCGTAATAGAAGTAAACAACAAAGAAATAAAATTACTAAAGTAGATTTTACCTTAAATTTACGTTGTGAGATTAAAAGCAAAGTTATGTGGTTTAAGAAGTTTTTAGTGGCTTTTTTTAGTCTATTTTTTTTATCAAATGCTTTTGCAAAAGATTTCAAAAAAGTGGAGCCTTCATATAAATCGATGTGCGTCTCATACCTGCATACAGCCAAAGAAATGAGAAAAAGCCCTCTTGTGACAAAATTTGCAAGAAATCCTGAATACAAAAATCAACTCAACTTAGTTGATCAAAATATATCTCAAGCGCAAGAGAGTTTATCAAATGAACAGTTTGAAGCTTGCTATTATAGAGCAGTTAGCACAATTTTATTAATGAAGAGCTTATCAAATATACAAAAAGCAAAAAAACATGAAAATCCTGCTGTTGGAAGATGACAAAACGCTCGGAGAAGCATTAAAGGAGTTATTAGAACAAAATAATTTTGAAACACAATGGGTGGAAACTATAGAAGATTTTATTTTGTTCGCAAAAGCGCGCCCTTTTGATTTATTTATCATGGATAGAGCCATTAAAAATAAAGATTCTCTGTATACGCTTAAAGAACTCAGAAAAACAATATCAACACCTGCTATTTTTTTAACTGTAAAAAGTTCTCTAAGCGACAAATTAGAAGGATTTGAAGCTCAAATTGATGATTACATTACTAAACCATTTTACAAAGAAGAATTTCTAGCAAGAATAAAAACCATTTTGAGTAGAAATACGCCAAAAGGTATAATAAAGGTTGGGAATATTGAAATAGATACGCAAAAACATAAGGTTTTTGTAGATTCAAAACCCGTGGAAAATCTAACTCAAAAAGAATTTATGCTTCTTGAGTATCTAATGCGAAATAAAAATAAAGTAATAAAGACAGATAATTTAATAGACTATATATGGAACGAAGAGGGCAGCGTAGAAACCTTAAAATCCCACATCTACAGCTTAAGAAAAAAACTCTCAGACAAAAACTTGATAAAGACCGTCAAAGGATACGGCTACAAAATAGAGGAATGAATAAATACATACAAAAGTTTATAAACGACATCATACTACTCCACACACTGTTGGTATTTGTTATGCTTATTTTTTTTGATAGCCTTTTGTCTTATCAAAGGTACTTAGATCTTCAAAAAAACAGTGAAGGTTTGGCTAAAAGAGTCATTGAAAACATTGAACTTTCTATAAAAACAACGGGCATCTACCAGAGCAAGCCTCAAGATATTTTTTACCTAATCATTGACACCAAAAATAAAGTAATGAGTGCAAACGTAAGTATAAACAAAGAAATAATTGATAAAATTATAAAATCAAAAGAAGAAAATTTTCAATACAGTGGTCTTTCTTTCAGGAAAATAAGTTTTGAAGACGCCACGCTTGGCCATATTCAAATTATCGCTGCATATTCTCTATATGATATTTACAAAAATATTGCTTATTTTTTTGGGCTATTATTAATAATATCATTTTTTATTGTAGCGCTATACCATAGAATTAGCTATGTATTATCTCAAAAAAGGTCTGTACCGCTTTTATCGCTATACCGCACAACGGAAGAATTTTTAGACACTGTAGCACATGAAGTTCTAACACCACTTTCCTACATAAGTTTGATTAGCGAGGACACTCGTGTCAAAAATAGCATTGATCGCATAAAGAACATACTAAACGGGGTACTAGAAATCAAAAAATTTGATGTGACAAAAAACCAGGACAGAAGCGAAATAGACACAAAAATGGTAATAAAAACGATCTTGCAAGAATTAGATTTTGCTTTAAAATCAAAAAAAATAGAACCTCAACTAAACCTTGATGAGGCAAAAATTATCACACACCAAAATATTTTTTATATTCTTTTGCGCAATTTAATAGATAATGGCGTAAAATACAATATCGAAGGGGGCTTTCTAAAAATAGAGTCCCGCCTTATTGGCAAATACTACCACTTTAAAATAGAAAATTCATACCAGCCAAGTGATATGGACTTGAATTTTCAAACGCTCCAGTTTGGCAGGAGCCTTGGGCTTTACTTGATCTATAAAACGCTAAACATACTAAATGGAGATATAGACATTGCAACAACAAAAGATATATTCAAAGCAACCATAAAATTACCGATCAAAAACTTCAATTAAAACTACAATTTAAATAGAGCTCTTGCAATCTTTTTTAGCGTTGTGCTCTCTTGGAGCTTACCCATCATCCAGTCTTCGCTAGCCATTTTATTCAACATGGAAATTGTTGGAAAAGAATGCTGAGTCATGAGAATGTCAAACATTGATAATTTAAATTGAATAGCCAAAATCCACTCATGTATAATCTCACTTGCACTCTCGCCTACTATTGTTACGCCAAAAATCTTACCTTTTTTATTTGTTATAATTTTTATAAAACCTTCTGTTGCCCCATCTACAATTGCCCTGCCGTAACTTTCATAATCCTTTTTAATCACGATAACCTTGAGTCCTTTTTCGACAGCCTCTTTTTCAGTTAAACCAACATTGGCTACCTCTGGTGTTGTAAATACAGACCACGGTATCAAATATTTATCGTAGTGAATTTTAAAAGGCATTGGATTTATCGCATTCATTAGAGCAATCATACCTTGGTGCATAGCAGAGTGCGAAAAATTTGATATACCATTGCAATCACCAATCGCATAGATATGCTTTATATTTGTCCTTAATGCTTTATCCACAATTATGCCTTTTTTGTTGTATTTTATGCCTATTTTGTCTAATTTCAACGCTTCTAAATTGGGCTTTCTGCCTGTTGCAATCAATATTTTTTCGCTTTCAAATATGTGTGAATCGGTGTCCACAAATACTTTATTGTCTTTTTGGAATACGCGTTTAATGGGTGTTTTGTTAAAAACTTTTATATTTTCTTTTTTGAATCTTTCTTCCAAAACCAAAGCTGTTTGAGCATCTGCAAATGGTAAAAGATGCTCATCTATATGTACAACGTTTACGCTGCTTCCAAGCCTTGCAAAACTTTGAGCCATCTCACACCCGATAGCTCCTCCTCCAATGATTGTAAGACTTTTAGGCATGCTTTTTTGTATAAACAAATTCATGTTTGTCAGCTTCAATGATTCATCAACCTTGTCCAACCCTTCAATACTCGGTATAAAAGGTGCTGTACCTGTGGCTATGAAAATCTTTTTTGCTCTATATATATTTTCGCCCACCTTTACTGAATGTGAGTCTACAAATTCGGCATTACCTTGATTGATAATAAGTTTTACCCTAACAAAAGCCTGCATGAGTTTTTTGCCGCTTATGCGGCTAATTTTTTGTCTTACGATATCCAGCGATTCGTCAGGGTCAGTAAAAATACTTGAACGAATGCCAAATTTTTCTAAATTATGTGAAATTTGATTTACCTGAGCGGTTTTTAATAAAGCTTTACTTGGCATACAACCACAATTTAGGCACTCCCCACCCACTTTGTTTTCTTCAACAGCAAGCACTTCCAAATCCAAAGCGCTTGCCATAGCAGATGCGGCCATACCCGCTGGGCCCATACCTATAACAATAAGATCATAGATTTTCAATTCTACCTCCAAAAGTTACTAACTTAATAACCGTAGTAATATACTCACTTTTCTATTCAAGTCAATTAATACGTTTACATTACATTTACAATCTATTTAAACTACATTTACACATACTCTATAATATCTAAAATGAAAATTTGCTTTAAGGAGGTTTTTTATGAAAAAGACAGTTGTTAGCGCACTTTTGGCAGCAACACTATTGGGATCAAGCTTTAGTGCTAGCTTTGCTGGCGGTTTTGGGGCAATGGCTGCACCGGGTGGTTTTGGTACACATTGTTCTGGAGGCTTAGGGTATAATGCAAGAGGCGGCTTTGGCTACCAATACATGCAAAAAGAACTAAACCTAACACCAAGCCAAATTCAGCAAATTGAACAGCTCAGGCAAGAGGGATTTCAAAAATTTGCAAAACAGCAGTCAAACTACAAAATGCCTATGTATGATGCAATAGCTTCTGGGAGTTTCAACAAGAAAGTCTTTATCGAAGAATCAGAGCAAAATGCCAGGCTAAGAGCTCAAGACAGGGCAAACCATCTAGAGCGCTTTTTTAACATTTTAACACCACAGCAGAAACAAAAGTTTGTAGAACTGCAAAAAGAGCGTATGCAGTTTGCCCTAAAAAACATGGAAAACAGACAACAAATGCTGCAAGATAGGATTAATTACCTAAAATCAAATGTTCAATAGAAAAATTTTGACAACTATGCTATATTATAAGTCTGGGGCAAAAGCTCCAGACTTAATTGACTTACACTATGATAAATATACTAATGATTGAAGACGATACAGAGCTTGCCGAGCTTTTGAAAGAATACTTAGCTAAATTTAATATGAAAATTACAAACTTTGAGTCTCCCACAAAAGGCTTGCAGGCACTTGAAAAAACGCACTACGACCTTTTGATACTGGATTTGAGCCTACCTGAGTTAGATGGTATAGATGTGTGCAAAAAAATTGCAAAAAATGCCATCGATATACCCATTATTATATCATCTGCGCGCAGTGATTACTCTGACAAGGTGCTTGCACTGGAGATTGCAGCAGATGACTACCTTGCAAAACCATATAACCCGCGCGAGTTAGTAGCGCGCATACAAGCCCTTTTAAGAAGAGTAAAAAAGCAAAAAAATCAAAAAAACGCAAAAAGCGATTTTTACATTGATGAAAATGAAATGACTATAATGCATAAAGGTAGTAAATTAAACCTCACTTCGGCTGAGTACGAGGTACTAGCGCTGTTTTTAAAAAACAAAAACCGTGTATTAACAAGAGATTTTATTTTAGAAAATACAAAAACTATGGACTATGAAAGCATAGATAGGAGCGTTGATGTAATTGTAGGTCGCATTAGGAAAAAAATCGGAGATGACCCAAAAGAACCTCGCTATATAAAATCCATAAGAGGTCTTGGGTATAAGTTTGCAGAATGAACAAAAATTCCATCTTATTTAAATTAAATTTAATTTTTATTTTAACTTTTGTCGTGTCAGGTGCACTTTTTTTGTTCGTATATTTTACGCTACAAAAACAATCCAACTTTGAATTTATAAGAAAAAGCATGTTGCTTGTAAGGACACACAACTTAAACACATACGCAAAATCAGAAAACATAAGCCTCATTGAAAACCCCAAAGAAATAGAACAAATCTTAAAAGACTCTAAGGTGATACTAAAAAAAGAAATGCCCGCTGGTATGCAAAATTGGGCTTTGCTTAAATTTAAATCCCACACTTACCTCTTTATGCAAATGCCAAATCAAACCTTGCTTATCAAAAAAGAACAAAGGTTTGGAGCACCAAGTTTTATACTTATTTTATGGGCGGTTTTTGTAGCAAGTATTTTGTTTTTATACATAAGCATTTTAAAATCTATATATCCCATAAAAGTACTGAGAAAAAAAATTGAAGAATTTAAAAAAGGTAATTTAAATATAAATTTTGAGCTAAAAAGAAAAGATGAGGTGGGATTCCTTGCAAAAGAATTTCAAGAGGCTATAGATAATTTAAAAAAAAGTGCAGAGTTAAGACAGTGGTTTTTGCGCAATGTAGCACATGAATTAAAAACACCCATTGCAAAAGGTATGATAGCAAGCGAACTATTAAATGACGAAAATAGAAAGCAAAATTTCTTAAGAATTTTTAAAAGACTCGATGTGCTTATAAATGAATTGCTTTCTATCGAACAAATTGCAGCAAAAAATATAGAAGATTCCGCACAGTGCTATAGGTTTTCTCAAATATTAGAATCAGCAAAAAAACTACTGTTCTTAGAAGATGAAAAAATCAAATATACCCCAGATGTGAATTATACCTTAAAAGTTGACATAGATTTTTTTGCTATAGCAATAAAAAACTTAATAGATAACGGCATAAAATTTTCTTCTAATAAATCGATTAGCATCTACGAAAAAGACAAAAAAATAATCTTTTCGAACTTAGGCGAAAAACCTCATATTGACTCTGATAAAATGTTTGAGCCATTTTCAAAGGAAACGTCGCCAAAAAACAAAGAAGGCATGGGGCTTGGATTGTATGTTACAAGGTACATTTTAGATAAGCACAAAATTAAAATTACATACAACTACGAAAATGGCGAAAATATTTTTACTTTACACATAAAGCAGATATTGTGCGATAATTAATTTTTTACTTAAAAATTTTCACAAATTTATTTAAAAAATTAGCTAAATGTGATATACTAACAAAAAATAAAAAATGGGGGCATTATGAAACAGGTTGTAGGCATATTTTTAAGTATTATTTTTGCTTTTGGCATAGCATTTGCACAAGGTGAAAAGCTAAATATCAACATTGCAAGCCAACAAGCGCTATCACACCTGTCAGGTATAGGTCCAAAAACGGCAAAAAAGATCATTGACTACAGAAACGCTCACGGCTTTTTTAACAATGTAGAAGAAATAAAAAACGTCTCAGGCATAGGCGAAAAAAAATTTGAGAAACTAAAAGACTACATAACGACAACAGGTGGCGTAGTTGAAATTAAAAAAAATACTCGTAAAAAATTTTAGGGGGGTAAATGAAGCGCATTGGTGTTTTAACAAGTGGGGGAGATTGCTCGGGAATAAATGCAACACTCAAAGCTATAGTTGAAGAAGCTTATAAAAATAACATAAGAGTAACTGGTTTTTTAGAAGGATACAACGGACTGGTAAACGATCTAGCAATCGAGCTAACGCCCATGCAGGTAAGCGGAATATTACAAAGGGGTGGCACAATATTGATGACATCACGTTGTGAAGAATTTATGCAAGAATCTGGTTTTAACAAAGCATTAAAAACGCTCAAAGAAGAAGAGATAGAAGGCCTAATTGTAATTGGCGGAGATGGTTCTTTGCGCGGCGCAAAAAAATTGGTTGAAGCAGGCGTACTGTGCGTTGGTATACCAGAGTCAATTGATAATGACATATATGGCACAGATATGGCTTTAGGTGTTGATACGGCGCTAAATATTATTACAAATGCCATTGATATCATACGCGATACTGCATCAAGCCATAAGAGGGCGTTTGTTATAGAAACTATGGGCAGAGAAAGTGGCTATTTAGCTTTGATGAGCGCTATGGCTTCTGGCGCTGAGGCTGTCTTAATACCGGAAATTGACTATGATATAGATTCTATTATGCAAAGATTAAAATTAGAGCATGAACGTGGAAGAAAATACAGTATAATTGTTATTGCAGAAGGGGTTAAAAAAACACAAGAGGTAGCAGAAAAGTTAAAAGTTGAAGCTGAATTTGATACCAGACTAACAATTTTGGGCCATATTCAAAGAGGAGGCAACCCAAGCGTATTTGATAGAACGCTTGGTATGAGGATGGGTATTAGAGCCGTACAGTCAATAATAAATAAAAAATCTTCAGTTATTGGTTTACAAGGAAACGATTTAAAAAATGTACCCTTCGATGTGGTTTTTTCTAATAAAAAAGTATTCAATGATATGATGTTGGAGTTTGCTCGCCTAAAGTCTAGATAACCTATTTTCAAAAAAAGCTATAGCTTCTTCTAATTTTTTTTTAGCTTCTTCTTTGGTGGGAGCTTTTGCGGTAAACCTTACATGCATCGTGTCTGATGAAAAACCAATGGGTAAGGTTTTTACATATACACCAGTTTTTTCTACCGTTGCCAAAGAAACAAAAGCAAGCAAGCTTTCATCATTTATATTGCATTCAATTATTTGAGATTGTGCAAAAACAGGCTCAATAATAGACTTTAAAATAGGCTCCACTTCATCTTCAAACATAGCTTGCATCTCGTTTGGCACACCAGGTAAACAAAAAATATGCAAGTCATTCTTTTTTAAATATACACCACAGGCAGCGCCTACCTTATTTTTTAGCAATACAGAGTTTTTTGGTACATAAGCCATTTTTTGCCTATTTACATTTAAATTTTTATCTGTAATCTTACCTGCATCGTATAACTTTTCGTAAAAAAATTCTATATCAGACAAGCACTCTTTGTTTAAAACTAACTCTTCACCTACTGCTAAAGCCAAAGCTTGAAGCGTTAAATCATCAAATGTTGGTCCAAGTCCACCTGTTGTTATAATCAGTTGCGTTTTATTTATAAAATAGTCTACTACTTGAGCAATATCGTTTAAATCATCATCTAAAAAAACAACAAACCTATTCTCAATGCCTATTTCACTAAGTTTCTTTACCATATAGTAAACATTGTTGTCTTTTATCTGAGCTGATATTAGCTCTTTTCCTATGCCAAAAACCGAACTTTGCATAAAAATGGCGGAGCCGACGAGACTCGGACTCGCGACCTCTGGCGTGACAGGCCAGCGTTCTAACCAACTGAACTACGGCTCCGAAAAATGGTGGGCGCAGCAGGACTTGAACCTACGACCCCCTGCTTGTAAGGCAGGTGCTCTTCCAGCTGAGCTATGCGCCCAATATTCAAACAAATTACTTGTTGGCCAATTCTTTAAAAACTTTTCCTACTTTAAAAGCTGGTAAGTTAAAACCCTTAATAGTAATTTTCTCACCCGTGCGCGGATTTCTACCCGAGCGTTCTTTTCTCTGACTCAAATAAAATGCACCAAAACCAGTTAAACTAACTTTGCCACCCTCTGCAATTGAATTCATGGTTTCTTCAATAGCAGTATCAACCACTTTTTTTACATCAGCCTTTTTTAACTGGGTAACAGCAGCTACTTTCTCAATCAACTCAGCCTTAGTCATGCCACAACCTCCAATAACTTGGCGTCCCCAGCGGGATTTGAACCCACGTTTTCGCCGTGAAAGGGCGATGTCCTTGGCCAACTAGACGATGGGGACTTTTTACTTGGTGGGTCGTGCAGGAGTCGAACCTGCGGCCAATAGCTTAAAAGGCTACTGCTCTACCGCCTGAGCTAACGACCCACAAAATCTTTATCTAATATACATATTTGAACGCGATTGTCAACAAATTATTAAACTAATCACAAAAAACCTAACAAAAAAGTAAAACTTAAGGTTTTATAGAAAAAATTCTTTCTGTCATAAAAGTTTTTAAAAGATTTGATTTTTTGTGATGCTTAAACAACACCAATGGTATTTGGCATGCTATAGCAATTGAATTTAATAAAAATTCAACTTGTACTATATTCTTAAGCCTTACACAAAAAAACAAACATTAAAAACTTGTTTTTTGTCAAATTGGGTATATAATTTTTTAAAATATAGGGGGCAATTTTATGTCAAAAGAAAAAGAAAATGAGAAGCAGGAATTGTGTAAGCTCTGGATAGAGCTTGTGAAATTTCAAAATACACTCATAAAAAAAGAAGAAAAAGTGCTATTAATACTAGAAGGTAGGGATTCAGCGGGCAAAGATGGTATGATAAGAACGATAACAAGGCATTTAAGTCCTAGAGAAACACGTGTATTTGCTGTTTCAAAGCCAACAGATAAAGAAGCAAAAGAATGGTATTTCCAGCGCTTTGTACCGCACTTGCCTGCGCCGTGCGAGTTTGTTTTGTTTAACAGGAGTTGGTACAATAGAGCTGGCGTTGAACGTGTAATGGGTTTTTGTACAAAAAAAGAGTATGAGCAATTCTATGAAGATGTAATATATTTTGAAAATTTGCTGCTTAATGCTGGTATAAAGATGTTTAAATTCTACCTGGATATTGATAAAAAAGAACAGGAAAAAAGGCTTGAATCGAGAAAAAAAGATCCGCTTAAACAGTGGAAAGAAAGCCCCGTTGATGATGCAGCGATAAAACATTTTGATGATTATACGCAAAGCAGGAATGAGATGTTTGAGCGCACACATACTCCACAATCGCCATGGGTAATAGTAAATGCAAATGATAAGCATAAAGCACGATTAAATTTAATTAAATATTTTCTTCTTAATGTTGACTACAAAGAAAAAAATGAAAAGATTCTCAATGTAGACCCTAACATAGTTGTTGTTTACAATAAAAATTTTTTTATCAAATAATAATACTATGTTGCTTTACGAGGAATTAGATAAAACTATTTTATATCAGCTTTCAGAAATAGAAAGTAACTTTAAAGACCTGTACTCTAAAAAAGATGCAGTGCATGATCTACGCGTGTCAATTAGGCGTTTTTTTTCGTATATTGTGTGTTTAAAAAAATACCTAAATATCGATCCAAAAATACTCTACAGCACAAGGTTTTTTCTTAAATCTTCTAATAAACTTAGAGATACAGAAACATTGATTGAGAAAATTAATTTGCTTGAACCATTTGAATATGATTTAAAGCCACTTATGGAATATTTGCTTAATGAACATAATCAGCAAAAGCTTAATTTTCAAAACATGCTTAATATTTATTTACCTGATTTTCTACTACAAACAAGAAACATAATAGAACAAAAAACTCACCACAAAGAGAAATATATGAATACCACATTTAAAGAGGCATTACAAAAAGCACTTTATAAGCAATCAAAAAAAATTAAAAAAATAGAACCTCAAAAAAATAATTTGCATAAATTGCGCATCGAGTACAAAAAATACAGATACATTTTAGAAATATTCGATAAAGTCTATCCTGAAAGTAAAGCCCTTGAGGCTATTTCAAAACTAAAATGGCTTCAAGATAAATTAGGCTATGTTCAGGATTTAAATACACATATAAGTTATCTTCAATCCCTAAAAATTCTTTCCTTGAGTGATACAATTGACGCACTTATCAAAACTTTTAAAAGTATTTTAAAACAAAACAGAAAAAATATCATTTTGGCATTATCATTTTTTAGATTTTTTCAAATAAGTTGGTACCACAATGACTGAGTATCCTATCGTAGCAGTAATAGATATCGGTTCAAACTCCATAAGGCTTCAGATTGCTCAAAGCTTGGAAAAAAGCTATAGAATTATTCAAGATTACAGAGAGATTTTAAGACTTGGCGATTGCGTTTTTTCAAAAGGCTACATTGACGAGCAAATAACAGATTTGTTTTACAAAAATATAGAGGTTATAAATAATCTCATACAAAACAACAAAGCTACAATTGTAAGGGCTGTGGGCACAGCAGCGCTAAGAGATGCTTCAAACTCTAAAGAAATTATAGAAACAGTTAAACAGCGCTATGGAATAGATATCGAAATAATTAGTGGCAAACAAGAGGCTTATTTTAATTACTTAGCTGTTTTGTATAACTTTGATATAAAAGATATAAATACCCTAACCATAGATATTGGCGGCGGAAGCAGCGAGATTGTATTATCAGAAAAAGGCGAGTTAAAAAATTCCTATAGCACTTTACTTGGATGTTCTAGGCTAAAGTACGAATTTTTAAAAAAAGACCCACCTGCACAGTCTGAAATCTATGCCATGAAGGATTTCATAGAAAAAACATTAGAAAATATAGAAGATTTTGAGCCAGATACCATTGTTGGCACTGCTGGAACACTAAACAATATTGCAACTATGTACTATATATCTCAAAGTAAAAAAGCTTCATCTTACGCCAAATACGTACCAAGAAGCTATGTGAAAAACCTTATTAATAACCTAAGAAGAATGAAAGTTGATGATATAAAAAAAATAAAAGGCACAGAAGAAAAGCGCGCAGACATCATTTTGCCTGCTTGTATGGTAATAGAAAGCATAATGTCTTTATATGGCATTGAGGGTTTTTACACATTTATGGGTGGCCTAAGAACCGGTCTTTTGATTGATACACTAAATAAAATTGGGTTGGCATTTCCATTTCAAACGCTAGACAGTGATTTAAAGTTTTCAAGACTAATCGAGTTGGGCAATAAATTCAACTTCGAAGAACAACATGCGCTTTGTGTAATGGATTTATCAAAAAAACTCTTTGAGCAATTAAAAAATACACTAAAGCTAAAAGAAAAAGACTTTGCTTTACTTGAAGCATCGGCAATTTTGCACGATATTGGCACGTACATATCATTTTCAAAACACCATATGCACTCTTACTATCTCATAACAAACTCTGATTTAACGGGATTTAGTATCAAACAAAAAAACATGATAGCAACTATTTCATATTTTCATAGAGGTAACTTACCAAACAAATCGCACGGACTTTATCAATCTTTTTCTAAAAAGAAGCAAGAAAAAATAAAAAAACTAGCTTCAATCTTGAGAATAGCAGATGGTCTTGACAGGAGCCATAGAAGCTTTGTTAAAGATGTTAAAGTAAGCATAGAAAAAGACAATATAAAAATTGTAGCTATATCCAGCGAAGATACATTTTTAGAAATTAAGGCGGCGAATGCAAAAAAGAACCTTTTGGAAAAAATTACTAAAAAAAGAGTGTCCATCATATGAAAAACGGCATTTTTGGTATTATAAACATTGGCTCAAGCGCTATACGCATGCAAATTAGTGAGTTTAAAAATTCGAAAGAAAGAATTTTAGAAAGCATAGTAACGCCCATCGCGCTGGGTTTAGATACATTTGAGAAAGGATATATCACCTTAGAAAAAGCGAAAGAAACAGCTCAAATATTGTCAAAATACGCTCAGAAACTAGATGAATATAAAATCTGGGGTAACTACAAAGCCATTTGCACAAGCGCCGTTAGAGATGCTCAAAACAAGTATTTTTTTATAAATTACATAAATACAAAAACACAGCTCGATATAGAAATCATTGAAGAATCTCAAGAAATGTACATAAAATACTTGGGTGTGAAAAACGATATTAAAAATTTTGACAAACTTGCACAAGAGGGCCTATTGATTGCATATTTATCAAGCGGCAGTTTATCGATTAGTATTAAAGAAAACGAAGTAGATTTGTTTAATTCCGTGTTTAATTCTGGTTCGCTTAGACAATTTTTATTGTTTAAAGACTTTGATGTAATCATTAGATCTAAGGCCTACGAAGAACAAATGGGCAAAATCATTAATACAATAAGACAAAATTTCACTTCATTAAACTCAGTAAAATATATGATAGGCTGCGGCAGCTCAATAAATCTGCTTGTAAAACTATTAAAACCCAAAAGCAATAAAATAACATACAAATCGCTGAACACGCTTTATAATTCAATTAAATCTACAAGCCCCCAAACAATCTGTCAAACCTACAGCTTGACCCAAAACGAAGCTAATGTAGTTGTACCTATTGTATATACTTTTTCTGCTTTATTAAAAATGCTTAACCTGGACGGATTTTTATTTTCAAATTCCACATTTCCTCAGCAGTTGGTAAGTTATTATTCAAAGAAATTTAAAGAAAAATCGGTAAATAAAAAAATCTTAAATCAGGTTATTGCTTACTCTAAAAAATACAACAACGATCTAAAGCATGCTAAAAAAGTTTTGTATTTTGCAAACAAGCTATATTCTGAACTAAAAAGCATTCATTCAATGACACAGAAAGAAAAGATGGTTTTAGATTGCGCATGCATACTTCACGACGTAGGCTACCATATAGGTATAAATAATCATCACCAGCACTCATATTATATTGCAAAATCCATAAATATACCAGGAATAGACAAAGAAATCATCGATTATGTGGCAGCAAGCGTGCTATTTCACCGAAATAAAGCAAAAATCGAATCCGAAGATGAATTATTAAGTGCGCCGATAGAAAAGATTTTAGTGCTAAAAAAAATCATTGCGCTATTAAAAATAGCCGATTCATTAGATGCAAGCCATATGCAAATAATAGAAGATATTGATATCAATGTTAGCGAAAACGAGGTTAAATTTATAGCTACCGCTTTAAAAATACCTTTTTTAGAAGAATTAACATTTAAAAACAAGTCTGTAGATTTTTTAGAAACTTTTGGCATTGCCCCAAAGTTATATATAAAGTTAAAGTATGAGTAATTTTTTATACAATAATAGAGAATTAAGCTGGCTTGATTTTAATTATCGCGTACTTGAACAAGCAAGAAACCTAGGTGTGCCGTTACTTGAGAAACTAAAATTTGTTGCTATACACGCATCAAATTTAGATGAGTTTTTTATGGTTAGGGTTGCTGGTTTAAAAGATCAGGTTGATGCGGGCTATGATGTAGCAGATATTTCAATGAAAACCCCCAAACAACAACTTAAAGAAATTGCAACAAAAGTCCTTTCACAGGTAAACTTTCGAAACGATATTTTTAAAAATTACCTAAAGCCACAATGCAAATCAAAAGGTATACTTATTAACCCAAAAGGTTACCTAGACAAAATCGAAGAAATTTTTTACTTAGATATCTTGCCTGTTTTAACACCTGTTGCCTTAAACAATATAAATAAACTCCCTTTTATACAAAACCTTAGTTTAGTTTTTTTTGTTGAAATAGAAAAAGACTCGCAATTGCTCTACTCTATGTTGATCATACCAAATGTACTTCCAAAATCATTTAAAATTAAATACAAAAAGCAGTCAATCTACTATACGACAAACTATATTGTAGAGCAATTCTTGAACAAAGTTTATACTAACTACAATATAAAGCGTTATTTCTTGTTTAGACTTACGCGCAATGCAGATCTTCCCATACACCAGGAGCTTTCAGAAGACTTACTTGAGGCTATCGAACATTATTTAGATTTAAGAAAAAAAAGTAATGTTGTACGCTTAGAAATTGACAGAGAAATCGACAAATTTTTTATTGACAAAATGATTGGCTACTTTGATATTGAACCAAGTGATATTTATATTACAAATGGGCCAATTGACTATAGTTTTATCTTTAGCATGAAAGAGACAAAGAAATCGCTTTACTTTGAAACCTTCAAGCCGGTTGTTCCAAGCTGCCTCCAGAATATAAAAAAATTTAGTTTTTTTGATGTGTTAAAATCAAACGATATCTTTTTATTTAGACCCTATCATGATTTTAAACTTGTCATTAAATTTCTTGAGGAAGCTGTATACGATAAAAATGTTTTATCTATCAAAATAACGCTTTATCGCACAAATGATGACTCAAAAATCATTGAACTTTTGGAAGAAGCGGTAAAAAATGGAAAACATGTTAGCGTGGTAATCGAATTAAAAGCGCGCTTTGATGAAGGAAAAAACGTTGAGGGGGCAAAGAGGCTTGAAAATGCTGGCTGTATTGTTACCTATGGATTTTTAGACCTAAAAATCCATGCAAAATGTATGCTTGTTGTAAGAAAAGAATCAGATCAATTAGTGCGCTACACACATATATCCACAGGCAACTACAATGAACAAACTGCCCTTATATATACAGACATTGATTACATAACAAAAGATGATTTAACTGGCCAAGAAATTGTTAATTTGTTTAACTATATGATGGGTTACTCTGATATATATGATTGGCAACGCATATCAATTTCACCAAAAACGCTTAGAAGTTCAATAATAGACTTGATAGACAATGAAATCCAAAATGTTAAAAAAGGCTCAAAAGGTCATATTATTGCAAAACTCAACTCTTTATACGATAAGCAAATATCCGATAAGCTTTACGAAGCATCGTTGGCCGGTGTAAAAATTGATCTTTTAGTAAGAGGTTTATGCTCTATTGTGCCCAAAGTAAAGAATTTGAGCGAAAATATTACAGTTAAAAGTATTGTTGGACGTTTTTTGGAACATGCGCGTATTTTATACTTTTATGATAACGGCAAAGAGAGGTTATTTGTTTCAACTGCCGACTGGATGGTAAGAAATTTTGACAAACGCATTGAAATCCTCTATGAAATAAATAACCCTCATGCGAAAAAATTTTTAAAAACTATATTGAAGGTAAGCTTTAACGATAAAACCGCGTGGGAGTTAGCTAATTACACATACAAAAAAGCCTCTAAAGACAACAAAAGTCTTGGCTCTCAATATTTTTTTCTTAAAAATATATCAAGGATGATATAAACTTACAGTATCTTCCTTGGGAGCTGCCAATTCTTAGAAAAAGCAATCACGCGTAACACAAATATGATAAATGTACAAATGAATAAATTGACTGATGTATTTAATTTTAATAGGTCCAAAACATAAAATAGCGAAGTACCAACTACACATGCTGAAGCGTAAATTTCTTTTTTTAATACTAATGGTATTTCAGCTGATAAAACATCCCTAATCATGCCTCCAGCCACTGCTGTAATTGTGCCTAAAATAATAGAACCGATAAAGCTCATGTGACAATCTATGGCTTTTGATACACCAATCGCGCTAAATACACCAAGGCCCATAGCATCAAAATAAAAAAACAAACGCCTATTTTCTATGCTTTTGGGGCTAATAAAAACTATTATTGATGTTATAATAGCTATTATTATATCAAGGTTGTGAACAAAAACATATGGTGGCAAACTATCTAAGATAACATCTCTAATAATTCCTCCACCAATTGCTGTTACAAGGCCAAGTACCACCACGCCAAACACATCCATTTGCTTTTTAACACCTATGAGTGCTCCAGATGCAGCAAACGCCATTGTGCCTATAGCATCAAGCACATTAACCCAACTCATCATTTTAGTTTTTGACAATTATCATCGTAAATTGACAGAGTTTTTAACATCTTAGTAATCTTTACTCTTTAAGGTTTGTTAGTTTTTGAACTTTAATTTTTGCTGTTTCTTTCATAAAATTGACTTTTAACATATCAACAGCTCATTGTCAAAAACTAATATTTGATTTTTATGTCTTAATTGTTTATAATGTGCGAGAATTTGTTAAAGGAGGTTACATGAAAAGGACATTCCAACCACACAACACACCTAGAAAAAGAACTCACGGTTTTAGGACAAGAATGAAAACAGCAAACGGTAGGCAAGTTTTATCTAGAAGAAGGGCAAAAGGTAGAAAACGATTGGCAATTTAAAATTTGATTTTGAACATATAAAAAAATCGCAAGAATTTACATACCTATACACTAATGGTTATAGGCATGTAAGTGTTTTTTTTGTTGTGTTTTTGAAAAAAGAATCATCTCAAAACAAAAGAGTCGCTGTTGTAGCTAGCAAAAAAATTGGTAACGCTGTTTTAAGAAATAAAGCAAAACGTCGTATGCGAGAAGTAATGAGGTTATCAAAAGATTATATAAAGCCAGGAACAAGTGTCGTAATGATTGCCAGAAAGTCTGTAGTAACTGCTGACTTTAAGTTATTAAATGAAACTTTTCAAAAAATACTTGAAAAGTTTTATAAGTATGAAAAAAATAAACAAAATTCTTAGTCTGTTTTTTATCAAAGCAGTGAGATTTTACCAGTTATTTATATCCCCCATTTTCCCAAATAGTTGTAGGTTTTATCCAAGTTGCTCAAATTACTCTATTGAAGCAGTTAAAAAATTTGGCTTTTTTGAAGGATTTTTATTGTCTGTCTGGCGTATTTTAAGGTGTGGACCATGGAGTAGTGGTGGCTTTGATCCGCCAAAACCAATATTTAAGAGGAATAAATTATGCAAGAAAACGAAAAAAGAATTTTAATAGCAGTGGTGCTAACTGTGCTAATTATAGTATTCTATGATTATTTTTTTATGCCAAAAACCCAAAATGTACAAACAAATACAACAAACCAAACAGCTAAATTTGAGCCCAATCTTAAAAATATAGAAGGCACTAGCAGCCAAAGCACAAAGAATACGATTGTAAATATAAATTCTAATGATTTAGAAATTAATATATCAAAAATTGATGGTACAATCAAAAATCTTTACATTAAAACTTATAAACAAGATAACAAATATGTAAATTTAGCAGATCCCAACGCTAAAACCGGTCTATTTTATACCCAATTTGAAGATCCAACACTACAAAAAATATCAGAACATGGCCAATACATTGTAGATGTAAAAAGACTAGATGGTAAAACTATTGCCACACTTACTAAATCCGATGGCGATATAAAAATCATTAAGCGCTATACTGTTAAAAACTACGGCCTTACTTTTGAAACGAAAATCGTTAATAATGCGCAAGCTTTAAATTCTAACTATATACTTTTGTTGGGTGAAAACTTTGGTAAATCAACCAAAGATTCTCATGTTGGGGCAGTTGCTTTAATAAATGACAAAATTAAAACTGATAAAGATATAGGTTCGGGCGTTAATTTATCTTGGATTGCACTTGAAGATAAATATTTTTGTGTGGCATTATATGATAGTAACCCCCTCCATGGAGGTTTTAAAGAAATTAACGCAAATAAATACATTTATGTTGATTCAAATGCACAAAAATCCATAAGCGTATATGCTGGGCCTAAGTCTGGTGGTATTATATCTGCCTACAATCCTAAACTAGACAGGATAGTTAGGTTTGGTACATTTGGTTTTATTGGTAAACCGCTACTTTATGTATTAAAATATTTGTATTCAATCGTTGGTAACTACGGTATTGCTATTATTTTACTTACTTTTTTAATAAGACTAATCTTTTATCCTCTTACATATAAATCTTTCAAATCAATGAAAGAAATGGCAAATCTTCAGCCCCAATTAAAAGAGTTACAGTTAAAACACAAAGGTAAACCCGAGCTTTTAAATAAAGCAACTATGGAATTATATAAAAAACATAAAGTTAATCCATTGGGCGGATGTTTGCCTATTTTGATCCAGATTCCTGTATTTATTGCCTTGTATAATGTTTTGCTCAATGCTATAGAGTTAAGGCACGCGCCATTTATTTTTTGGATTACAGATCTCTCAGCAAAGGATCCCTACTATATAACACCTATTATTATGGGAATTACTATGTTTATACAACAAAAACTTTCACCTTCTACGCTAGATCCAATGCAAGCAAAAATTATGCTGTTTTTGCCTATTATTTTTACAATAATGTTTATGGGTTTTCCGTCTGGACTTGTTATATATTGGATTGCTAACAATGTGTTTACAATTATACAACAACTTATTGATACTAGGTTGATTAAATCAAAATCAAAAGTAAAATGATTGATGATGATGACATTGCAGCTATTGCAAGCGGTTATGTTGAATCTGCTATAGGAATTATTCGTGTAAGCGGTAAAAACTCGTTAGAATTATTGAAGAAAATATTTTATCCTAAAAAAGCTAATTTTGAGGCCAATAAAATTTACCATGGTTTTATAAAAGACCTTGACTCAAAAATTATAGACGAGGTGATGGTTAGCGTTTTCAAATCGCCTCACTCATACACAGGAGAGGATTCTTTTGAGATCAATTGTCACGGTGGTTTGCTTGTAATGAGAAACGTTCTCGAGTTAGTTTTAAAAAACGGAGCTCGCCTTGCGATGCCTGGAGAATTTACAAAAAGAGCTTTTTTAAACAACAAAATTGATCTTGTTCAGGCAAATGCCATTGGCAATTTAATTAAGGCAAAAACACAAAAATCTCTTGACATCGCTTTTAGCCAGTTGCTAAAAAAGAACACAACAATTATTGATAATCTAAGAGAAGATATAACTTTTTTAATGGCTGAAAATGAAGTTACTATTGATCATCCAGATGAAGATTTAAGTAATATTAATTTAAAAAATAGACTTTCTTTATTAAATAAAATTCACCACTCAATTGAGAAATTATTGAATTATGCAAAAAAAGGTCAGTATTTTTTTGAAGGTGCAAGTGTTGTTATAATTGGTAAGCCCAATGTTGGAAAGTCTAGTTTGCTCAACGAGCTAGTGGGTCATCAAAGGGCTATTGTAACTGAAATTCCTGGCACCACTACTGATGTTGTCTCAGAAATGATAAGCTTAAACGGTATTCCACTTAAAATCCTCGATACAGCAGGTATCAGGAAACACTCAAATAAAATTGAATTTTTAGGTATACAAAAATCAAAAGAAGTTATAGACACTGCCGATTTGCTCATAGCTGTCTTTGATGCAAGCATAAAACTTGACAGTGAAGATGAAATTATACTCAATGTTATAAAAAATAAAAAAAACGTCCTAGTTGCTTTAAATAAATCGGATCTGCCAATTCATTTTAAACTACCTTCTAAATTTGAAGCAATTCAAATTTCTTGTGTAAAGAAAAGTGGCATTGAAACGCTTAAAAATAAACTTTATGAAATGCTACTTGAAGATTACAATGCAGATGAAGTTGTTTCATTAAACTACAGCCAAATAGTGGCACTAAAATCCGCACTTATGCAAACAAAAAAAATAAAAAAAGCTTATCAAAATCTTTTAGATCCTGCTTTGATAGGCATAGAATTGCAGCTTTTAGCAGATTTTATTGAGCAAATAATTGGTAAAATAGAAAACGAAGATATTCTGGACAATGTATTTAAAAATTTTTGTGTTGGAAAATAAAAAATGTTTCACGTGAAACTTTAGAGGTTGACAATGTATATTTATCCTAAAAAATACGATTGTATAGTTATTGGTGGTGGCCATGCAGGCTGTGAGGCAGCATTAATTTGTGCAAGACTTAATTTAGACACTTTGCTTATAACTATATCCGTTGATACAATTGGCGCTATGAGCTGTAATCCAGCTATTGGTGGGTTAGCAAAAGGCCATTTAGTTAAAGAAGTCGATATTTTTGGTGGCGAAATGGCCAGAAACATAGACGAGACTGGTTTACAATTTAAAATATTAAATAAAAGCAAAGGCCCAGCCGTATGGTCATCAAGGGCCCAGGCGGATATGCCAGCTTATAGACTTAGAATGAAACATCTGCTTGAACACCAAGAGCATTTGGATGTAAAGCAAGCCAATGTTGATGAAATTGTTGTAGAAGATGGAAGAATTAAAGGCGTTATCACGCACATTGGCAATGAATTTTTGTGTGATGCACTTATTATTGCAAGCGGTACTTTTTTAAAAGGTAAAATATTTATAGGCTTAAATGAATTTCACGCTGGCAGGGCTTGGGAGCCACCATCGGATAAGCTCTCAGAAAGCCTCGCAAAAGCTGGTCTTCTAATAGGAAGACTTAAAACGGGCACCACACCTCGCCTAGATGCAAGAACAATAGATTTTGACGCACTAGAACCGCAGATGGGTGATGAGGAACCTACACCATTTTCTTTTAAAACAGAAAATTTTAACCCGCCAAATTATCCCTGCTATCTCGCATATACAAATGAAAAGACACATAAGGTAATTCACTCAAATTTAGATAAATCTCCTCTATACAGTGGTATGATACATGGTATTGGCACAAGGTATTGTCCCTCAATTGAAGACAAAGTTGTAAAATTTCCAGACAGAGAAAGACACCAAATCTTCTTAGAACCTCAAGATGCAAACTCAAATGAAATCTATGCAGATGGCTTAAACACGTCGCTTGACTATGAAGTGCAAGTTGCGTATCTAAGAACCATTAGGGGCTTGGAAAATGTTGAAATTATAAGACCAGGATACGCAATCGAGTATGACTTTGTAAATCCCATTCAACTAAAACACACGTTAGAAACAAAAAAAGTAAAAGGCCTGTTTTTAGCGGGTCAAATAAATGGCACAAGCGGTTATGAAGAAGCAGCGGCTCAAGGTATGGTAGCAGGGATCAACGCAGCTATGTATTTATTAGAAAAACCACCTTTTGTATTAGGCAGAGATGAAGCCTATACTGGAGTAATGATAGATGATCTGGTTACAAAAGGCGTTAAAGAACCTTACAGGATATTCACTTCAAGAGCTGAATATAGATTACTTTTAAGAGAGGATAATACTCACCTGCGTTTGGCCAAAAAATCTTATAAGTACGGCTTACTCGACAAAATACACTACGAAAAAATACAAGAACACACACAAAAATTGAATGAAACAATAAATCACTTGAAAAAAACATACGTAATGCCTACCATAGAATTCAATAAAAAATTAGAATCCATCAAAACAAAACCGATAAAGGCAAAAACAAGCATATCAAAACTAATTGCAAGACCAGAAGTTGACTATAAAACATTAGAAACTATAGTCAGCGATTTACCGCAATTAGATAAAACAATAACCCAACATGTAGAAATAGAAGTCAAATACGAGGGATATATCAATTTGCAAAAACAACAAATAGAAAAGTTTAAAAAAATGGAAGGCATAATCATACCGGGTGATTTTAACTATAATATTGTAGCTGGTCTATCCGCAGAAATTAAAACAAGATTGAAAGAAGTAATGCCAAAAACCCTAGGTCAGGCTATGAGAATACCAGGCATGACACCTGTTGCTATACAAATCATTAGCATATTTTTGCACAAGAAAAATGTACAATCAAAACCAGCTTGAATATTTGCTTAAAAATGAAAACTTAATTGAGACAGAAACAGTTGAAAAAATAAAAGCGTATATAGCTAACCTTGAAAAATGGAATAATGCAATTAACTTAACATCCAAAAATTTTGATTATTTTACACATATCAGAGATAGCTTGATGTTTTTTGAGCTATTTAAAAGCCCAAAAGGAAAATTATTGGATATAGGTTCAGGAAATGGCTTTCCTGTGATAATTTTAGCTATAGTATGCCCTAAGTTAGAAATTACAATGGTAGAATCAAGCACAAAAAAATGCGCATTCTTAAGAGATACTATAAGCAAACTATCTTTAAATGCTAATGTGCTGAATAAAAATATAATGGATATTCAACCTAAAAACAATTTTGATTTTGCTACTATAAGAGGCTTGAAATGTAGCTATGAAATGGAAATAAAGTTAAACTTTATTTTAGCCGACAATTATGGTAAATTATTTGTATGGGCGTACCCACCGCCTTCATTAAAAAGATTTACTCTTTTACACTCAGTTTGCAAAAATAATAAGTATTTACACTTATATATTAAAGCACAGGCGGCGCCACAACCCATATAGTTTCCACATCTACATCACCTATATTCTTGTAATAATGTGGCAAAAGCGAGGAAAAGTAAAAACTATCACCGGCTTCCAATACAGCGGTTTGACTACCAATTCTTAACTCCAGCTTGCCTTTTAGAATGTATCCAAATTCTTCGCCATTGTGCCTATGCTCACCTTGAGAATCGCAACCAACCGGTACTATTTTATACAAAGGCTCCATCATTTTATTAGAAATCTTGGACACTAGCAACTCGGCTTTAATATGGCTACCAGGGTAAATGATTTGCGTACGTTCATTTTTGGTTAAGAATATTTTATCTTGCTGTTTTTCGTCGCTGAGTAGATCTTTTACTTCTATATCCAAACTTTCGGCTAACTTTTTCAAAATACTTATGGATGGCATCGCCTTACCTGTTTCTATTTGAGAAATATATGCATCCGTGCAGCCGACTTTTTCGGCTAGGGCCTTAAGCGTTAAACTTTTCTTTTTCCTTTGGACCTTTATCTTTTCTGACATTTCCATATTAACTAATACCTCCTACATCAAATAGCGAAAGGCATTGTACCACCTTTCGCTATTTTAATCAAGCAAAATTTAATTAATTATGTGGTTAAATCAAATTGTGCCTTAATAGCTTCATACATGCCATAC
The DNA here is from genome assembly GCF_002119425.1 of Desulfurella amilsii. Lineage (NCBI taxonomy): Bacteria > Pseudomonadati > Campylobacterota > Desulfurellia > Desulfurellales > Desulfurellaceae > Desulfurella > Desulfurella amilsii. Next base: position 1,118,590 of record NZ_MDSU01000018.1, read on the forward strand.
CATGCAGCCAAAGCTGTGATTATACCCTCATAGCCAGCAAAAGTTGTAATAGCTTGGGATCCAGTGTAGTGACCGATATCAAGCAGTATGAACAAAATAAGCAGCAAAACAAAGATTGTAATAACAGTAGTGTGCTTTGTGTTAAAAACAAGAGCTGTCATGAATGCAGTAAATATTGTCCATGCAATAAGTGTCGCACCCAAAGCTGCGCCAAATGCTGCATCAGGGATCCAGTGCCAAATTGGCCCCATGTAGATTAAAAAGGCAAGTGCAATCCAGAATGCACCATAACCAGTAAAAGCCGTCATACCAAATGTATTACCCGTCTTAAACTCAAAAAAACCAGCAACAAACTGAGTCAAGCCACCATAAAACAAACCCAAAGGCAACACAGCAAACAACGCTGCAGGGACCAAACCAGCATTAGCCAAGTTAAGAACAAATGTCGTGAGAGCAAACGCTCCTAATCCTACTGCTCCAGGGTTAGACATTTTCCCATCAGCCATATAAAACCTCCCCAAAAAAAATTTCTTTAGAATATAAAATATATTAAATTTATGTAAATGTCAAGCGAAAAATTAATTGGTTTTTATATACGTGAACGACCACGCGTTAATATTAAGTATAAATCTAAATAATTTGTCGACTTACGGATAATAGATCTTTTGATTAAATATGGATTATACTGCGCTGTGTTAACTGACTGACCTATGATATAGGCTCTTTTGAAATGATAAGATTTTAGTACACCAATAACCATGTTATCATAGTTTCCAAAAGGATATGCAAAATCATCGATGTTTCCAAGCTTAGATAATATTTGTTTAGACTGCCTGATATTATCAATAATCTCTTCTTGTGGTAATTCTGACAATTTAATATGCAAATGAGAGTGCGACCCAATTTCCATACCCAGACTAATTAAACGCTCAATATCATTTTCATCAAGCATTGGTGTATTATCAAGAGATTTTCCAATATACCCAGTAGCTATAAAAAAAATTGCACTAAAATTGTATTTTTTTAAAATTTCTGCTGCATCTAAATTGTTTTTATAACCATCATCAAATGTTATCAATACATACTTTTTTGTTTTATAAAGCTCACTTGTTAAAATTTCGTCAATATTTTCTGTTCTAGCAGACTCATAACCCATTTTTTTTAAGAATTTGATTTGCTTTTCAAATTTACTTATACTAACGCTGAATTTATCCAGACTTGTAAAACTCTTTTTATCAGTAACACTATGGTATAATAAAACTACAAGACCTTTTTTAGGCAAGCGAAAAAAATTATAGCGCAACAAAAAAACGATAATTGCAAGAAAAAGGAGTGCAATAATAACCATTATTGAAGCTCTTTTGCTTTGGCATATTTAATAAGCTGATAAAAACTGGAAAGCAAAGCATAAAGTGTTCCTTCATAGCCGTCAAAAAAAGCCCCACGAAGAATGAACCGTTTAAAAAACTCTAAATTAAAACGCAAGAGAGGATGTATTTTATTTTTTCTTTTTAACGAAGCAGAAATAGTTGTATATTTATTTAATTTTTCAATGTAATCACTTAAGTTTTTATAGCTGTAATGTAAAATTTTTCCTTTTAAATGGGAGGCCTTTGTAGATTGAACCTTTTCATGAACGAAAGACTCACTAAATTTCAATTTTTTTTTAAACAATCTTAAGTGCCAGTTTTGTGCACCGCCAAAATGCAAAGCTTTACCCAAAAAAACAAGCTGAATTTTTATATAGTAGCCATCAAACAAAGAATTTTGGGTAGCCTTTAGTATTTCGTTTTTTAGGTTTTTCCCAACAACCTCATCTGCATCAATACTTAATACCCAATCAGTTGATAATTTTTCAATTGCAAAGTTCTTTTGTGTACCGTAATTGAGAAATTTGTTAAAAAAAACTTTGTCAGTATATTTTTTTGCAATATTAACAGTATTGTCTGTGCTGTATGAGTCTACAACAACAATTTCATCACAAAACTCTACGCTTTTTAGGGTGCGCTCTAGGCTATCTTCTTCGTTGTAGGTTATAATAGCGCATCCTATACTCATTACTTACTCACCCAAAAGGCGTTTTCTTGCTTCCTCGCTCATCATAGAAGGGTTCCACGGCGGATCCCAGACAACATCCACAAACACATCTTTAGCGCCAAGTTCCATGATTTTTTCTCTGATATCTTCAGTTATAGGTATGTGAAGTGGGCATCCTGGCACTGTCAAAGTTATAGTTGCTACCACTACATTGTCATCATCTACTGAAATACTGTATAAAAATCCCAAAGATACAACATCTAGACCCAACTCTGGATCATATACTTCCTCAAGTGCTTTTGCGATCTCACTAGGTTTTAATTTCATTTATTCTCCTTTTTTAACAACTTAAATGCTATAACGTTGCGCTTATTCTTTTTGATTTTGAGTTTTTTTATATTTAATTTATCTAAAATTTCACTTTCATCTTTTAGAAATTTAATCGTTAATATGTGTTCTGGGCTCATGATAATTAAGCGACCATCAAACATAGAATCTTTAGCATCAAGAGGTTCAATAATTATTTTCCCGTCTACTTCTTTGTATGTGTTTACATTTTCTAACTTTATACCCCAGTAGCTTTGCTCATCCAAAAAAGACAACAAATCATCGCTGTCGATATTTTCTATCGTTCCAATGTAACTTTCGCCATTAATTAGGTCAACTTTCACCCAAACATCTTTCATTTTTTACTCCATTATAGGTATTTTTTTATGAAAATCATGTTGCTGCTCAAATGCATATGCAATTTTTAACAATATATCCTCTCTAAACGCATTTGACAAGATTTGCAAGCCAAGCGGCAAATTGTTTTTACTAAACCCACATGGCACACTAATCGCTGGAATACCTGCAAGGTTGGCTGAAATTGTAAATGTATCAGATAAATACATATCAAGAGGTTTTGTCACTTCGCCAATCTTAAACGCATCGCTTGGGGTAGTGGGTAAAATAATAGCATCCACTTGGCTAAAGGCATTATCAAAATCTTTCTTGATAAGATTTCTCAATCTTAGAGAACGTACATAATAAGCATCGTAATAACCGCTTGAGAGCACATATGTGCCCAGCATTATTCTGCGCTTTACTTCTGCACCAAAACCTTCGCTTCTTGTGTTTACATACATTTCTTCCAAAGATTCGCCACTAGCTCTAAATCCATATTTTACACCATCAAAGCGAGCTAAGTTGCTCGATGCTTCAGCACAGGCTAAAATATAGTAATCTGATATAGAGTACTTAATGTGAGGCAAATCAATTTTTTGGATACTTGCCCCAAGTTTTTTATAAGTATCTATTGCGTTTTCTATAGAGCTCGCAATATAATCTGGGACAGAACCTAACGCGGACTCATAAATGCCAATTTTAACACCTTTTAAATCTTCGCTTAAACTCTCTAAGTAATTTGGCACTTCAATATTTACAGAAGTAGAATCCTTTGGATCAAAACCCGCAATGATATTAAGAAGCAAACATGCATCATTAACATCCCTCGTTATTGGCCCAATTTGATCTAAACTTGAAGCAAAAGCCACAAGGCCATACCTTGAAACACGCCCGTATGTGGGCTTAAGGCCAACAACACCACAAAAACTAGCAGGCTGCCTAATAGACCCGCCCGTATCTGAGCCTAAAGCAGCAATGGCTAAACCTGATGCTACAGCGGCCGCAGAGCCACCGCTTGAGCCACCGCTCACACGCGTCTTATCCCATGGATTCTTTACGGGTCCAAAGAATGACGTTTCACATGATGAGCCCATAGCAAACTCATCCATATTTGTTTTTCCAATAAAATTGGCACCAGATTGTTTTAGTTTTCCTATAACAGTTGCATCATAGATACTTTCGAAATTTGACAGTATTTTTGATGCACATGTGGTTTTTGTACCTTTTAACATAATATTGTCTTTTACGGCAATAGGCATACCATTAAGTCCGCCGTCTTTTTGTGTAAAGTTTTCAATTACACTTATATATGCATTTATATCTGCACTCCTTGCCTTAATATGTGCAAGCAATTCATCAAAGATATCTTTTGCTGTTATTTCTTTTTTTTGAATGAGATCGAGTAATTCATGTAAGGGTTTTTCAATCATGCGATTTCTCCATTAAATAACCTTTGGTACTACAAAATACCTATCAAAGGCGTGGGGTGCGTTTTTGAGTATTTCTTCTACACTAAAAGCCTTTTCTACTTTGTCATCCCTAAAGAAATTAACGCTTGAAAGCGGATTTAAAAGCGCATCAACACTTGACAAATCAAGTTCATCCAGCTCTTTCATGTATTCTAAAATATCGTTTAACTGTCTATTAAATTGTTCAATCTCTTCGTCTTTAAATTTTAATTTCGCCAATTTTTCTAATTTTTTTAATTCTTCTTTATTAATCATACACACCTCTAATAGATTGCCCTTTTAAAGTACAAACCACACGCTGGCGCTTTTAGCAAATGCGAGCTTCCTGACCTTTCAAAGATCTGCATAATTTGATCTTTAGTAATTAATCCTCTTGAGTAGGATACCATAGTGCCAACCATTAACCTTACCATACCACGCAAAAATGCGTTTGCCCTAATAAATATCATCACAAAAAAGCTCTTTTGCTTAATCCTAACGTACTGAATTAATCGGTTTGTGTTTTTGCCCATAGAAGCTTTTGAGAATGGTGCAAAGTCTTTATACCCAACAAACAAACCTTTAACCTCATCTAATCTTGAAATATTTAATTTTGGGACGTGCCATACATAGTTTTTTAAAAACGGCATACATACTTCCGCAGTATTGATAATATACACATAATCTCTAAAAATACAACTATAGCGCGAATGAAAATCATCTGAAGCTAAAAAAACACCAGTAACACGAATTTGAGATGGTAACAATGCGTTTAAAGCTCTTTTGACGACACTTAAATCTAGCGGTTTGTCGGCAAAAAAATCTACCACGTGGCCTAGTGCATGTACACCTGTATCTGTTCTTCCTGCATAATTTATATTTATATCAGCACCAAATAGCTGCTTAAGTGCATACTCAAGACTTTGCTGAATGGTAGGCTTATTTTTTTGCCTTTGCATCCCAAAAAAACCAGTGCCGTCGTATGATATCTTCAATTTATAGTGAATATATTAGCCTCCAATCATAATTTTTGGTATTCTAAGCGTAGGCTCACCATCTGTTACAGGCACACCTTGAGAACTTTTACCACATGTGCCCACTTCTGTGCCAAAATCATCGCCAACCATATCAATTTCCTGCAAAATTTTAGGCCCATTGCCAATAAGTGTCGCTCCTCTTACCATGTGCTTTACTTTGCCTTTTTCTATAAGATAGCCTTCTGACACTTCAAAAACAAAATCTCCCGTCACGGGGTTAACTTGTCCACCGCCCATTTTTTTAACAAGCAAACCATGTCCTATGCTACCAATTATTGCTTCTTTATTATCATTTCCTGGCAATATGTATGTATTAGACATTCTCGGAATGGGTACATATGCGTATGATTGCCTGCGTGCACCCCCATTTGAAAGTCTGTTATTTGCTTTTGCATACATCTTATCAAACATATAGTCATTAAGTACGCCATTTTTGATAAGGATTTTGCGCATACCATGCGTGCCTTCATCATCAAAAACAAACGATCCACGTGCCTTTTCCACACATGCATCGTCAACAACGGTTATCTTTTCATTTGCAACCTTTGTACCCAATTTATCTTTATAAACACTCATTGATTCAAATACTAAATCAGCCTCTAAACCATGGCCTACCGCTTCATGTATCATTGTGCCACCCGCGCTTGAGTCTAGCACAACGCTCATTAAAGCGGGCTCTAAGTGGGGGCTTTTAAGTAATTGCTCAACTTTTTCTACCATTTCGTGCGTTAGAGTTTCAAAATTTATGCCTTCTAAAAACTCAAAACCCCCCATAGCAGACAGTGGCTTTCTGATAGTTTGTAATATATTATCAAGCCTAGCAACAAGTTCTATATACAAAAGCGTATATGTGCGTTTTTCCCGTAAAAGATTGCCCTCTTCGTTTAAAATTGCAATCTCTTTAAGTTTATCAGAGTATGTTACGCTTGCCTGGATAATGTATGGGCTTTTGTACGCTATGGTATTGACCGTATCAATTATCCCTTTAACTGAATCAAGGTCTGTAGGGTAGCCTTTGTAAGAATAAATGCTCATTTGAGGCATTTCAACTATATTAATACCTTCTTTTGGACTGATCACATCACATATAAACTTCGTTTTTTTATACACACTTTCTTGCGAGGTATTATTGGTTGATGCAAAAAGTGTAGAAAACTCCTTTACGCCTCTTATGCCAACACCTTTGTCTGTGCTGAAATTTACATTTTCTATTTGCCTATTTTTCGATTCTATTGTACGCGTAAAAGAATCTTCCATATAAATGTCAAAAAAATCAAAACCAGCATTTTTTAGTAAGCCAAATGAATCTTCGTACATATTACCTACCCAATTTTTTCTCTACTTCAAGGACTTTTAATGTTGTTAACATAACGCTATCTGGATTTAGACTCATAGAATTAATGCCCTCTTCAACTAAAAATTCCGCAAAGTCTGGGAAATCACTGGGCGCTTGACCACAGATACCCACACTCTTATTATGCTTGTGCGCGGTTTTAATTAGCATTGAAATCATGCGTTTTACCGCAATATGCCTTTCGTTAAATAAATGGGCAATAAGACCCGAATCTCTATCAATACCCAGTGTTAATTGCGTTAAATCGTTTGACCCAATAGAAAAACCATCGAAGATTTGAGCATACTCGTCTGCGCATACAACATTGCTTGGGATTTCTGCCATAACATAAATTTCAAGGCCATTTTCACCTTGAACAAGACCGTTTTTCCGCATCTCTTCAACAACTTGTCTGCCTTCTTCTGGTGTTCTGCAAAATGGTATCATAAGCTGGATATTTGTAAGCCCAAACTCATCGCGAACCTTTTTCATTGCAAGACACTCTAGTGCAAAACCTTCTTTATAATTGTCTGAATAATACCTCGATGCACCCCTCCAACCGATCATAGGGTTTTCTTCTTCGGGCTCAAACTGAGCTCCACCTATTAAATTGGCATATTCGTTTGTTTTAAAATCGCTCATTCTAACTAAAATAGGTTTTGGATAAACACTTGCTGCCAAAAGAGCAACACCTTGCGCCAATTTATCTATAAAATACTGAGGCTTGTAGCTGTAGCCTTGTGTCAGCTCTTTGATGCGTTTTTTTGCCTCTTTATCTCCTAGCTCGTCAAAGTGAATAAGCGCAAGCGGGTGAACCTGGATAAATGAACTTATGATAAACTCCATCCTTGCAAGACCAATCCCATCGTTTGGAATATTTGCAGACGATAGGGCAAGTGCTGGGTTTCCTAAATTAAGTTTAATTTGAGTTTTTGGCCTTTGCAGAGATGATAGATCAAGTGTTTCAACTTCAAAGTCAAGCTTACCTTTGTATACAAAGCCTTCATCACCCTCTGCGCACGAAATTGTAATTTCATCACCCGCTTTTATTACATTGGTAGCATTGCCACAGCCCACAATGGCGGGCACACCCAACTCCCTTGATATAATAGCAGCATGGCACGTTCTGCCACCACGATTTGTAACAATTGCTTTTGCTTTTTTCATTATTGGTTCCCAATCAGGGTCTGTCATGTCTGTTACAAGCACTTCGCCTTCTTTAAACTCAGAAATTTTACTTGCATCTAGCAATACACGCGCAACACCACTTGCAATCTTGCTGCCAACGGCAACGCCTTTTGTTATAATTTTACCTTTTTCTTTTAATTTGTAGGTCTCCATAATGCTCAAATTTTTTTGAGAGTGCACAGTTTCTGGTCTTGCCTGAACAATAAATAACTGATTTAACTCACCGTCTTTAGCCCACTCTATATCCATAGGCGAGTAGTGCCCGCGTTTTTTTGTGTAGTGGTTTTCAATCTTAACTGCCCACGATGCAAGCGTTAATATATCCTCATCGCTTAAAGCATAAGACAACCTTTCTTGATCTGTAGTTTCTACCTCTTTAATACCGCCTGTCTCGTCATATATTGCCTTTGATAGCTTTGAGCCTAAATTCTTTTTTATTATTGATTTGAACCCTTTACCAAGCGTTGGCTTAAACACCATAAATTCATCTGGGTTTACTTTACCAGCAACAACAAGCTCACCCAAACCATAACTTGCATTGATTACCACTACTTTGTCAAAACCGCTTTCTGTGTCAATACTAAACATTACGCCACTTGCAGCTTTATCAGAGCGCACCATTTTTTGAACTGCCACAGACAATGCGATATCAAAATGGTTAAACCCTTTATCGTGTCTGTAAGATGTAGCCCTATCTGTAAAAATAGATGCATAGCATTTTTTTACATACTTTATAACATTATCTATGCTTATTACATTGAGATACGTATCCTGCTGACCTGCAAATGAGGCATCAGGCAAATCCTCTGCTGTAGCAGACGACCTTACTGCAACATCTGCATTTTGTGTAGAATACATGCTGGATAGCTTGATATAGGCTTCTTTTATTTCTTTTAGTAAATCTTCAGGTAGCTTGGCCTGTTCTATCGTTTGCCTAACTAAAGCACACTTTGTTTGTAAATAATTTATATCATTTGTATTAAGGTTTTTAAGTGTAGATTGAATTTTATCTTTGATATTAGCACTTTCTAATAAATACCAATAAGATTGTGCAGTTAGCGCAAACCCATATGGCACACTAACACCCTCGCTTTTAAGTTCTTGTATCATTTCGCCTAAAGAGGCATTTTTCCCGCCGACTAAGCCAACATCGCTAATTGACACTTCATCAAGCCATTTTATAAATTTCATTTTCCCCTCCACTTATTACTTTTAAATGAATATTATCAGAAAGAACGCTAAAATTCAAATATAAATGACTTAAATTTTATGAATACATATTATGATTGTTATGATTGCAAAAAATGTAAAAGGAGGTTTTTGTGTTAAAAAAAGTTTTTTTAGGCAGCGCTTTAATTTTAGCTTTGTCTGCAAACGCAATTTGCTAAAGTCCCACACAAATCATCAAGAATTCATCCAATCCACTATACCCTACAAGGCTATTAATAAGCATAGGGTCAAGTTGACCCTATGTCCTTTTTGAATCTTTGCAAATCTTGACTCAGCCCAACGCAAATTAATATGGTGTCTGCATCAATGATATCATCTCCACTTGGGTTAAACTTAAGCTTCTTTTCTATTTTTTGCTCGTTTGGATTAAATACCTCTTGTGCTAAAGCTATAATCATAAGATTGTAGGTGGATCTTATGTTGGTTTGCTTTATCATCTTACCGTCATAAATACCGCCTTTTGGTATCCCGATCTCATCAATTTCTATAGCTTCCCTTGAGCCAGCAATACTAAAAAGCGCATCTGCTGCGTGCGGGGCTAAAATCATTCTAGCTACCCTTGTAGCTGATGCGTGGTATGGGGAAATCGTTGTTGCACCAAGCCTTTTAAATCTTTTTATCGCTTCTTCTTCGTTTTCTCTGGCATTTACACGTGCTATAGCAAAGATATCTTTATTGAGTTCTTTTGCGCTCATTAAAATATATAGGTTTTCAGCATCAGAGTTCGTTAAAATTGCAATGCCTTTTGCGCGCATAATGCCTGTTTGCATAAGCACCGTTTCATCTGCTGCGTCGGCATTGACAGCTAAATATCCATGATCTATAGCATCGTTTGCCTTGTCTTTATCCTTTTCTATTATAACAAAGTCCTGATTGTTTGATTTCAGTGCTTCAGCTACAAGACTTGTAATTTTGCCAAATCCACAAATAATATAGTGGTTTAAAAGCTCGTTTATTTTTTTTTGCATGGTAGCCTCCTTGTTTAATTTTGACTCTATAATCTTACGCGTAAAAGCAGATGTAATAATACCGGTCAACATTGCAATGCTTATAATGCCAAATATCATCAAAAAAGATGCTATAATTTTTCCTGTTTTGGTTATGGGCACTATATCGCCGTAGCCTACTGTTGTGGCTGTAACAATAGACCACCAAACAGCATTAAACAAAGACCTAAAGGCAGGGTTGTAAGGACTTTCTGCAATATATATGCTAATTGATGATACAAACAAAAAAAATGCAAAAATAGTAAAAAACCAGGTTAGCTCATAAAAACTGTTTTTTATAACATCTAAAAGTTCCTGTATCTTTTTACTAAACCGGCCAAACTGCAATAGTCTTGCAAGTACAACAAGCAATGTATAAGGGTACGGCAATATGTAAAAAGGTATCATAGCTATAATATTAGCCAAAAATAACGTATTGATAAATTGATTTAAAAAAGCCTTAAAGCTGAATTCTTTCTTTTTTATCAATACAGCAATGAAAGTAGCATAATTGATAATAAACTCAATAATTATTACAGAAATAGTAAAAATTTCTATTATTGTAAAAAAGGGCCTTATTGTTTGGTACTCAAGAATCTTTGCGCCTTTATACACCATTATGGAAATAATTGAAACAAATAAAATAAGCCGCATAAACAAGCTGAAAATATACGATGAAACTTTATCTGTATACAGTATACTTCTAAGCTTTAGCAAAAAATTGACCACTTTCATAAGTTTTTTTATTATACAGGCATTTTAGCACATTTCAACAAAATTAACTTGAAATTTAAAAAGTAAGCTGTAAAATAATCTCAATGATAGCAAAAGAAAACCTCAAAACAATAATATGTCAAAAAGCGCAAGATTTAGAAGTAGGTCAATATTTAGATATTAGAAGCTACAAAAGAAACCGTAGTGTATTATTGGTAAGGCTGCAAGATAGTTATCGTCTAATTGAAAATGGCTTTAGAAAATTAGATATAAATCTAGATTTTGATGGGTTAAAAGCTATTCTAAAAATCATAGAACGCATTGAGTTTCCACGCAGCCATACGATTCGCATCTACAAAATGGATAACTTTGATGAAACTAAGATGAACCTTAAAAGAAAAAAACTTTAAAGGGGAAGTATCATGGAAATTATTGATTTGAATTTTCAAAACACACCGCATACCATAGCTAGCTTTCTAATAGATGCTGTAGAGCCAATACTTGTTGAAACTGGTCCAGATTCAACATTTAAAAATCTTATTATAAAGCTAAAAGCACTTGGGTTAAACCAACAAGACATAAAACATGTACTGATCACACACATCCACTTAGACCACTCTGGTGCCGCATGGCACTTTGCCCAAAGTAAAGCTAAAATCTATGTTCACCCAAAAGGCAAAAAACACCTGATTGATCCATCACACCTTGTTTCTTCTGCCCAAATTGTTTATAAAGATAAATTAAAATCGTTATTTGGTAATGTAGAGCCTATTAATAAAGATAACGTAATCGAAGTGGATGATGAAAAAGAAATTAACATCTGTGGCACGAAGGTTTTGCCCATATATACAAAAGGGCATGCCAATCACCATGCGTGCTTTTTAATAAATGAGTATATGTTTGTTGGGGATGCTGGTGGTATTCGCATACTGGATGGGCCTATTATGCCACCAACCCCACCGCCTGATATAAACTTAAAAGAATGGATGCTGTCTATTGAAAAGCTAAAGCAATACGATGCCCCTTTTATATGCCCAACCCATTTTGGATGTTTTACAAACTTCAACCATTTTGATGAGTTAGCATCACATATCATGCAGTATAAAATATTTATCCAAAACAGCCAAGATTACAACCAGTTTTTAAAGTTTATCGATACGTTTTTTTCTGATGAGCAGATAAGACAATTGTACAAAATAGCAAACCCAGATGAGATGAATTTTGAAGGCTTATTGCGATACTTCAAGAGTTTTGAAAATTAGATACCGTTTGATTATCATTACTGTTTTTTAACGTCTTTTTTTGAACAATAGTATTTAAGTTATGATTATCAATTCTAAATAACATATTGTCAATGATATTTTTTAGTTTTTGTGATTTTACTAATATTTGGGCTTGCTGAAGCTCGACTTTTGCAAAATTATAATGCTTATCTTTTTCATATGCAAAACCAAGGCACATATACGATAATGGGTTATCAGAGTGCAAAACTACAGCCAGCTTGCCTAGCTCTATAGCATGTTTAACATGACCTCCTTTTAGTTGCCTAACGCATTGCGAAATGGTATTTCCATAAGAAAAAGCAGGCAAACAAACCAGAAATAACACTAAAAATAACTTTTTAATCATAACCCACCTTTTTTTAGTTTACACCTCAAACACTAGCCTTCAAATTAAAATTTCTAATTTTTACATTAGTTTTTCTAAACATTTTTTCTTTTATTATTGATTATTATATAGCCAAAAATAACAATCCATACAATAGCTAATAAACCTGCAAACAGCGGCAGTCTTTTGATTATTTTCTTATACATTTGAGCTTTGCTTTGAGCTTTAAGCTGAGCATTAATATTGGAAACAAGCGCTTCATAGTAAAGGTTTGCTGTATAATTTAAAACAAAATTTTTGTAACTATTAAAATATTCATTAAACTTTTTAGGGTTTTGCGTAAGGTAAATATAGGCTTTAGATGCAGCAATGTAGCTTTTCGTCGTGTTAGAAGATTTATCTATCAAACTAAGGTACTTTATAAACATTAAGGTCTGATCTGGTTTATTTGGCGGATTAATCTCAAAATCTAACTTTGAGATTTCTTGAGGAAATTTATAAGCTAAAAATGCGCAAATATAGTCATCTGTTTGGTTTTGCTCGTATATTGTTAGTGTTTGAGTAGTAGCTGCTAGATAGCGATCGATGTTATTTTTGTATTGGCTATAGCCAATATTGCCAAGCCACTCTATAAATTCATTTAAATACTTACCTTTTGGTAAATTTAGTGTTTGAGTAGAGTTTACTTTATCAATTATTATATTAAACTCTTCATTATCAATAGGCAAGCCTTCGGCGCTCTCAAGTGTGCCGTTTAATGTAGAGTTGCTAGTTTTCCAAGTAAGTTGCATATGAAGATAGCTTGCCTTACACAATGTTTTGTTACACTCAATATGCCACGATGAAGCTCTTGCAAAATCTATTTTTGATTGAAAAAAAATGCCCAAAATTGCAAAAAATATAAGAACTTTAGCAAAAGTGCTCAACGATTAAACCTTCAAGCAAACTGCCGTTTGTGGTATAAACACAGTCTTTATTAAAAATTTCCATTATTGTTAAAACTACTTTAGCTCCCACTACAATCACATCTTCCCTGCCTTCTTCTAACACCGGATACCTTTTTAAGCGAGATATACCATCCATTGAAATCATCTCTTCTAATAGTCTTTCTACGTTATTCTTACATAGACGGTAGTTTTCGCATTTATCATAATCGTACTTTTTTAAATTTAAATCCATAGCGCAAAGACTTGTAACCGTACCTGCATTGCCTATTAGATAATCAAATTCAAAATCTATCGGATTTTGAAGGAGCTTGCTTTTAAACTCCAAGCCAGCCAGACGAAGGTTTTCTTTTGTTGGAGGATCAGTAGGGCAAAACTGCTCAAGTAATTTTACAACACCCAATTTCACGCTAAATGATTTAACAATACGCGTTTTGTCACAAAGCATAAACTCACAACTGCCGCCACCTAGATCAAACCCCGCCCATCTTTCTTTTTTTAAGTGCTCAAGTACAAATAATATGCCTTTTTGAGAGAAGCTCGCTTCTTTTAAGCCATCAATAACTTCGATATTTAAATTGGCTTTATCCAAAAGGGCATTTTTGTTTTTTGCTTCCCTTATGGCACTTGTTGCTACTGCCACATACTGTGTGCAATTGTAGTGATTCATTAAACTTTCGTAGTAATTTAATATATCAAGGGCTTTTTGTATATTTTCTTCTTGCAAGTAGCCATTGCTGCCTTTGCCTAATCTAGCAATTTTACTCAAGCGCAAAATTATTTTGCAAGTTTTTTCATCGGCAATTGCAAGCCTTATTGTATTTGTGCCAATATCAATTGCAGCTATCATGCATTTTTTAGAGTTTCTATTATACTTCTTGCCGCGTCTGCAAAGGCTTTTGCTACAACAGAGTCAGGATTTGATACACTAACAGGACTACCCTCATCACCGCCTTCTCTTATCTGAATGTCTATTGGTATTTCACCTAAAAACGGTATTTTGACCTTTTGGGCAAAAGTTTTACCACCGCCGTGAGAAAAGATATCTGCCTTATAGCCACATTTTGGACACACAAAGTAGCTCATGTTTTCAATAACACCTACAACAGGTACTTTAAGCTTAACAAAAAAATCATACGCTTTTGCCGCATCGTCTAATGCTACAGTTTGTGGCGTTGTAACAATTACACCACCGCTTACTTTTGCTTCTTGAGCAAGTGTTAATTGGGCATCCCCTGTGCCAGGGGGTAAATCAACAATTAAAAAATCCAGCTCATCCCATGTAACATCGTTTAAAAACTGCTTTATTACCTGATTTATCAGTGGACCTCTCCAGATTACAGCTGCATCTTTAGGTATCATGCTACCTATTGAGATAATCTTTACGCCGTACTTTACAATCGGCAAAATTTTATCTTTATTTTTTGGATCAAGCGCTACAGGTACACCTTCTATACCCATCATGCGTGGAATATTTGGTCCATAAATATCAGCATCAAGTAGCCCTACTTTGTAGCCAAACTTGGATAGACTGATTGCCAGATTTACACTTACCGTAGATTTGCCCACGCCACCTTTGCCACTTGTGGTGGCTAAAATGTAGCGAATATGCTGCAATTTTGGCGGTTCTTGGTCGTGTTTGGGCAAATTGATAATCAAATTTACATCTTTTACGCCTTCAATGTTTTTTATAGCACTAGGTATGCTTTTTTGCAGTATTTGTATGGCATTTGCGTTATCTTCTTTCATTAGTAACTCAATACTAGCAACACCGTCATCTATGGAAATATTGCCAATTACGCCTTCTTTTATAACGCTGTTTGTCTTGCCCGGATAAAAAACCTTGCCAAGCTCCTCTTTTATTTTATCTATCATAAATTTTACCTCCTTGTTTAGGTGCCAAAAGACCAGCTTTTTAGATATTTAATCTGCTCTTGGGTTAGAGAGTCATATGTAACACCCATAGCTTTGAG
This sequence comes from Desulfurella amilsii, assembly GCF_002119425.1. NCBI lineage: Bacteria > Pseudomonadati > Campylobacterota > Desulfurellia > Desulfurellales > Desulfurellaceae > Desulfurella > Desulfurella amilsii. The sequence goes on from NZ_MDSU01000018.1 coordinate 1,133,754, forward strand.
TTTTAAAGCGGCAATACGATTGTCTATATCGGCTGGTATCTTATAGACTTTTTTATTTAAAATACCCTTATTATCCACAATAAACTTTGCGCTTAGCGCCTGGTTTGCAAAGCTCATATCCATTACAGCGCTTGGGTGGCCTTCGGCTGCAGATAAATTAACAAGTCTGCCTTGAGCCAGTACATAAACTTTTGTATTTTTTAGCGTGTACTCACATACATAATCTCTGATGTTGCGCTTTTGAATAGCCATTTCTTCTAAGCTTTTTACATCAATTTCTACATCAAAATGTCCAGAATTTGCAACTATTGCACCCTCTTTCATTACCTCAAAATGCTCAAGCCTTATGACATTGATATCTCCTGTAACTGTGCAGAAAAAGTCACCTATTTTCGCAGCCTCTGACATTGGCATGACTCTGTAGCCATCCATTACAGCCTCAAGCGCCTTTATTGGATCAACCTCGCAAACAATAACACTTGCCCCCATCCCTCTTGCACGCAAAGCCAAGCCTTTTCCACACCAACCATAGCCTGCTACCACAAAAACATTACCTGCAATCATTCTATTTGTAGCTCTGATGATGCCATCAATTGTAGATTGGCCTGTACCGTAGCGATTATCAAATAGGTGCTTTGTGTCTGCATCATTGACGGCGACAACAGGAAACAGTAAAACGCCTTCACGCTCCATACTCTTTAGTCGTATGACACCTGTTGTGGTTTCTTCTGTTGAGCCCAAAATATTTTGGGCCAAATCTTTTCTTTTTGAATGTATGCTTGAAACCAAATCAGCCCCATCGTCCATTGTAATATTAGGTTTGCAATCCAAAACGGCACTTATGTGTTTGTAGTAAGTATTATTGTCCTCACCTTTTATAGCAAATGTTGGTATATTGTAATGTGTAACTAAGCTTGCTGCTACATCGTCTTGTGTAGAAAGTGGGTTTGAAGCACATAGTACAACATTTGCACCACCTTCTTTTAGCGTAATCATAAGATTGGCAGTTTCTGTTGTAACATGCAGGCAAGCACCTATTGTTATACCAGTAAATGGCTTTGTTTTACTAAATTCTTCCCGAATTAAACCAAGCACGGGCATTGATTGACTTGCCCACTCTATGCGCTGTTTACCTTTGTCCGCCAAAGAAAGATCTTTTACATCAAACATTATTTTCCTCACATGTATCTCTTAAATTTTTCTACTAGATCGGTTTTTTCCCAGCTAAATTCCTTTTCTTTCCTTCCAAAATGACCGTAGCTTGCAGTTTTCTTGTATATTGGGCGCAATAAATCCAGCGTGTCAATAATACCCTTTGGCGTTAAATCGAGATTTTCTAAGATTGCTTTTTGGATTTCAGATTCTGGCAGCTTACTTGTGCTGTAGGTTTGAACCATAACGCTTACCGGTTCTTCAACACCTATTGCATATGCAAACTGCACCAAACACTTTTGAGCCATATTGCTTGCCACGATATTTTTTGCAATGTAGCGCGCCATATATGAGGCACTTCTGTCAACTTTCGTCGGGTCTTTGCCACTAAAAGCACCACCACCATGCGGCGCTGCGCCACCATATGTATCAACAATAATCTTTCTTCCTGTAAGGCCTGTATCGCCTTGAGGACCACCAATAACAAATCTGCCCGTTGGGTTTATATAAAAACTTATGTCTTTGTCCCACAGATCTTTTGGTATAACATGCTCAATAACGCTTTCTACAATATCTTTTCTAAATCGCTCAAGCTCTACATAGGGCTCATGCTGGGCAGACACTACAACAGCAGTAACTTTTGTTGGAACACCATCTTCATAACGCACAGTTACCTGTGTTTTGCCATCTGGCCTTAAGTATGGCAAGATTCCTTGTTTTCTTACATCAGCTAACCTTCTTGCTAGCTTATGGGAAAGGGTAAGTGTCAATGGCATAAACTCAGCTGTTTCATTACACGCATACCCAAACATCATACCCTGATCGCCTGCACCAACTCTACCGCTTTTCTTTGTAACGCCAATTGCAATATCAGGCGATTGTCTGTGAATTGATGTAATTACAGCGCAGGATTTATAATCCAAACCGTAATCTGCGTTAACATAGCCTATTTCTTTAATAGTATCGCGCACTACATCGGGTATTTCTACATAGCTTTCCGTTGTTATCTCGCCCGCGCACAGCACCAAACCAGTAGTTAAGAGCGTTTCGCAAGCAACCCTGCAATTTTTGTCTTTTTCAATAATAGCATCTAAAATTGCGTCTGATATTTGATCTGCCAATTTGTCTGGGTGACCTTCTGTCACTGATTCTGACGTGAAATAAAACGAATTTTTCATACCCACTCCTTTTATTTATCCTGGTGCCGAAGAGGGGACTCGAACCCCTATGGAATTACTTCCACTAGACCCTGAATCTAGCGCGTATACCAATTTCGCCACTTCGGCACAAATTGTTGCAACAATTATATTGCAAATAAGTATTTAGTCAAGAGAAGTATTTTCTTAAAAAATACCAATAAAAACCATTTATTTAATAATTTTATGTTGACATTGTAAAGAAAATAAATACATTATAAAAGAGGTTTGTATGTTTGAGGATTTAGAAGCAAAATTAGCAAATGCATTAAAAAAAATTAAAGGTCAAGCTCTTATTACAGAACAAGACGCGCTTGAAGTTCTTAAAAACATAAAATTTGCACTACTTGAAGCCGATGTAAATTATAAAGTTGTAAAAGAAATTGAACAAGAATTAAAAGAAAAACTCGTTGGTAAGCAAATTGAAAAAAACCTAACACCGTTTCAAACCATTGTAGATACTGTACACAAAGAACTAACGCAAGTGCTAGGCGCTGAAAGCTCAACTTTTGTTATAAACTCTAAACCTTTTATTGTAATGCTTGTTGGCATACAAGGAAGTGGAAAAACCACAACATGTGCAAAACTTGCCAGACTTCTTAAAAGCAAAGGCAGACAGGCTTTGCTTGTTGCTTGCGATATCTACAGACCAGCTGCGGTTAAGCAGCTACAAACGCTTGGCAAGCAACTAGACATTCCTGTATTCTCAAAAGAAAACACAAAACCGCAAGACATTGCGCTTGAGAGTCTAGAATATGCTAAGTCAAACGGTCGCGATATAGTTATTATTGATACAGCAGGAAGACTTCAAATAGATGAACAACTGATGCAAGAGTTAGTTGTAATGAAAAATACAGTGCAGCCAAATGAAATTTTACTTGTAGTAGATAGTATGATTGGCCAAGAAGCAGTAAATATTGCAAAAAAATTCAACGATGATATAGGTATAAGCGGTCTAATCTTTACCAAAATGGATGCAGACGCAAGGGGTGGTGCACTTTTATCCATTAAACGCATTGTGGGAAAACCCATTAAATTTATTGGCGTTGGCGAAAAAATATCAGATTTAGAACAGTTTTACCCAGATCGTATCGCTTCTAGGATACTGGGCATGGGCGATATCTTAACGCTTATTGAACAGGCAAAAAACCAAACAGACGAACAAGAGCAAAAACAACTTCAAAAAAAACTCAAAAAAAATCAATTTACACTGGATGACTTTTTAGGCCAGCTAAAAAAGATCCAAAAAATGGGTTCAATTGCTAGTATCATAAAAATGATACCGGGTTTAAACAAGGTAAAACTTACAAATACAGATGATTTTGAAGTAGAACTGAAAAAAATAACGGCTATTATCCAATCAATGACTAAAAAAGAAAAAGAAAATTATAAAATCATAGATGCCAACAGAAAAAGACGCATAGCAAAAGGCAGCGGCACCGATGTGCAAAGTGTTAACAAATTACTTAAACAATTCGAAGAAATGAACAAAATGATGAAAGGCCTTGATAAAAATAAAGCTTTGCATATAATGAAAAATCTTGGTAGAATGTAAATGGAGGTAAAACAGTGGTAGTTGTAAGGTTGACCCGGCTTGGCAGAAAGAAACGAGCATTCTTTAGAATCGTATGTATGGACTCACGAAAAAAAAGAGATGGCAGTGCTTTGGATATTTTAGGATACTACGACCCACTAAAATCCGAAGACAAAGTTAAATTAGATACTGAAAGGTACAATACCTGGATTCAAAAAGGCGCAAAACCTACGATGGCAGTTGAAAATTTAGTAAAAACACTAAAGGGGTGACAAAATGAAAGATTTAATTTCATGCATTGCAAAACGATTAGTTGATAATCCAGATAAGGTGGAAATAAAACAAATTGACGGCGAAAAAACAACGGTTATTGAGCTTAGAGTTGACCACTCAGACCTCGGTAAAGTAATCGGAAAGCAAGGCAAAACAGCCCGTGCTATGAGAACACTGCTAAACGCAGTTTCTACAAAAATGGGTAAAAAGGCGGTTTTAGAAATTCTAGAATAAACAATGAAGATCTACTTGTTGAGTATTTATCCCAAAGTTTTTGAGTCTATATTTGATGATGGCATACTGAAAAAAGCTAAGAGGTCACAATTGGCAAAATTTGAGTTTGTCAATATTAGAGATTTTACTACAGATAAACACAAGACAGTTGATGATTGCGTATATGGTGGCGGGCCTGGTATGCTCTTAAAGCCAGAACCTATCTACAAGGCCATTGATAGTATAAAATCGAAAGATAAAAATGTGTTTACAATTGTATTGACACCAGAGGGTAATTTATTCACTCAGCAAAAAGCCAAAGAATACAGTAAAAAAGAATCTATAGCTTTCATTTGTGGCAGATATGAAGGATTTGATGAAAGAGTTAAGTTGCTGGCTGATGAGAAGATATCCATTGGTCAGTTTATAATAAGTAGAGGCGAATTAGCCGCGAGTGTTATAGTGGATGCCATAGTTAGACTTTTACCTGAGGTTCTTGGTAATCAAGAATCCCTAAAAGAAGAAAGCTTTGAAGACGGTTTTGTTGAATATCCACAGTATACAAGACCAGCGGAGTTTAGAGGCCTAAGGGTTCCAAGTGTATTGCTTTCTGGGAATCACACTATAATAAAAAAATGGCGCAAAGAAAATTCACTAAAAATAACAAGAGAGGTTTATGATGGATAAATTAAGAGCATTTGAAGAGGAATTAACAAAGCAGAAAGAAGTGCCAAACCTAGAGTCAGGTGACACGGTAAATGTGCATATTAAAATCACGGAAGGCAAAAGGGAAAGAATCCAGGTTTTTAGCGGTGTAATTATATCAAGGAGAGGTTCTGGTATAAACAAAACATTCACAGTAAGAAAAGACTCATATGGTGTGGGCGTTGAGAAAATATTTCCTCTTTACTCTCCAAGTATTGAAAAAATAGAAATTGTATCACGCGGTGTAGTAAGAAGGGCAAAACTATACTACCTAAGAGAAAGAAGAGGTAAATCTGCAAGAATCAAAAAGAAAATTACTTAATTTACTTTTTGGTCAAAAATGTGAACAAATAGCTGCAAAATATTTAGAACGAAAAGGGTATGTGATAGTTGTGCGTAACTTTAGATACAAGGGTGGTGAGATAGACATAATCGCTAAAAAAGGATCTAAACTATCGTTTGTAGAGGTAAAGGGGCGCAAAGTTTTATCTTTTGGAAGTGCAAAAGAAGCGGTTAATTACAAAAAACAAGAACGCATAAAAGAAGGGGCAAAATTATTTATACTTAAAAATAACTTAGACGAAAACTCATTTGATATCAGTTTTGATGTCATCTCCATAGAAAACAACTCAATAGAATGGGTAGAAAATGCTTTTACCTAAAGGACAATATTTAGTTAAAGACTTCATTGATGTAACTATTGAAGATACAAACACAAAAACATCCAATGATTTAGTGCTAGTATACAAAGACAAACAAACAATTCTTAGTCACAACCAGTTATTAAACTTAATAGATACAAAAGTAAACCTCGATATGCACTGTGTTGATGGCTGGAGTGTTTTAAACAACGAATTTGAAGGTATAAGTTTAGGCAAAATTATAAATATTATGGGCGTTTTAAACTTCGAGTATATAGGTTTAGAATCAAATGGAGGTTTTAAAAGCTTTATTTACAAAGATGACTGCACAGATAGCTTTTTATGTCTAAAATTAAACGGAAATGTTTTAAACAAACCTCGAGGCTTTCCAATACGTTTTATTGCTCCAAAACTCTACGCTTATAAATGGGTAAAATACTTAAAAAAATTAACATTTACAGATAAAAAACCTTACGGGTATTGGGAAAATAGAGGCTATAACGCAAGGGCAAGGGTAGATTTGCAAGAGCGCTTTGAAAAAGATTAATTTTAGATATTGTTAAGAATTTTGTGTAAATTTATCTTTAGCGTTATTTTTGTTTTACGCTCATTTAAACATAACTTAATCACACATTCTTTGCCCATTTAGGCTACGTCGAATAATATGCCAAATAATCGAAATTGCGCTCACAAATTACTTCATTGACTTTTTGAATCATCTAAAATATAATTCAGCTTGTGTGGGATTTATTTTTAGATTCGTTTAAAAAAAAACTAGACATTGACGATATAGAAACGATATCGCTCGTTGAAGCAAACAGCTTTAACAGCGAGCTTATATCGCTTACAATACCAAATGAAGAAGCGCGCCAACTGTTAAAAACTAAGTACCGTAAAGAATTTAAGGAAACAATAGAGCAAATATTTGACAAAATACCAAAAATTGAACTTATAATAAAAAAAGAGCTAAAATCAAACCTAAACCCAAGGTATCAATTTTCTAATTTCGTTGTTGGACCCAATAACCAGTTAACGTACGCAGCAAGCTATGCAGTATCGGAAAGCTTGGGTAAAGCCTATAACCCCTTGTTTATATACGGTGGCGTAGGGCTTGGCAAAACACATATCTTACATGCCATCGGAAACCATATAAAAGAAAAAAATCAGAAAAAAAAAGTTTTATATATATCCAGTGAAGAATTCACAAACGAGCTTATAAACTCCATCCAGTACAAAAAAATGACCCAGTTTCGAAATAAGTTTAGAGAACTTGATTGCTTACTTATAGACGATATTCAATTTATATCAAAAAAAGAACGCACAGAGGAAGAATTTTTTCACACATTTAACGCTTTATATGAAAACCAAAAACAAATAGTTATGACTTCAGATAAACCACCAAGTGAAATTAAAGAAATCGAAGATAGGTTGAAGTCACGGTTTAACTGGGGCTTAATCGTAGATATACAACCTCCGGAATTAGAAACACGTATGGCAATCATAAGAAAAAAAGCCGAAAATTATAATTTAAGCTTGTCGGATGATATAGTAGAATTCCTAGCTAAAAATTTTGAAACTAACGTTAGGGAAATTGAGGGAATAATTGTAAAAATCAATGCTTATGCTTCGCTATTTAAACAAACTATAAATATAGAGTTTGTAGAAACCATATTGCAAGACGTAATAGAAAGAAAACAAAATACACTTAACGTAGAAAACATACAAGAAGTAGTAGCAAAACACTTTAATATTACAAAAGATACGATGCTATCAGGAAAAAGGGATAAACATATAATCTTGCCAAGAGAAATAGCTATATTTTTATCAAGAAAGCTGACGCAGCACTCACTATCAGAAATAAAAATCAAATTTAATATGAAATCCCACGCCACAATCATCAATTCATGTTCAAAAATCGAAAAAGAAATAGAAAAATCTTCTCAACTTAAAGAAACTATAGAAAAAATTGAAAAAAACATAAAAAATGTTTAAAACATTTTCAAACATTGTCAAAAAATATCAAACTTACCCTACTAAGCAATTAAGCAAAGCGGCCTTTTCAACATTTCTAACAGACTTTTCAACAATCACACGTATAGTTTTTAATTATAAAAACAAACGAAAAGTAGATTTTAAACAAACAAACACCCTTTATTATTATTACTATAGTTTATTTATTATATTATTTAGAAGAACAAAAATTATCGACAAACTATGTATTTAGACAGTATATCAATATCGAACTTTAGAAATTACAAGTATTTTACAAAAACATTCAGTCCGCAAATAAACATAATAAAAGGAACTAACGCATCAGGAAAAACAAATCTGCTAGATTCTATTTACATACTACTTAATTCACATAGCTTTATAAAAAAAAACTACATGAATAAATATAACGAATCAATAATAAAAGGTACTATAAAAAAAGAGATTACATATAATATTACTGTCACTTTAGGAAAAAACAAAAAGTCGCAGATAAATTCAAAAACTCACACGCTAAAAGATTTTAAATTAATATTTCCTTCTGTAATTTTTTCAATAAAAGATTTTTTTAACTTCAACGAAAAAAAATACATACTATCTCTAATTGATAAATTTTCATTTATAGAAAATCCAAACATTATAGAAAATATAATAAATACTCTAAAACAATTAAAACTTAAGCATATCCTATTTGAAAAAAAGGATTTCAACACAATTAAAATAATAAATAAAAATATAACTACAAATATGCAAACAATACAGAGAAAAAGAAATAGTTCAATCCAAGCAATAAACTCATACCTTCAAAATCAAAACATAATACCTAAAAAAATACAAATACAATATAAACCTTTGTCCTTTGATGAAAAAATTGCTAACCTTGAAATACAAACTAAACACAACATATTTACACCTTACAAAGATTCAATTGAGATACTTCTTGACGAAAACAATATTTTTAGCTATTCTTCACTAGGTGAGAAGAAAATGATTTTATTTTCGTTAATAATGTCTTTAGTTGAACATTACAATAATCTAAACAAAGCACCTATTATTTTAATCGACGATTTAGAAGGAGATATCTCTAACACAAACTTACAAAAAATGATCGAAAAAATTATATTATTAAATAATCAAGTATTTATAACAACACTTGAAAATATCAATATAAAAAACGCAAACGTAATTGCTTTAAGTGGGGGTATATGACAGCTAATTATACAGCAGAATCTATAAAAATATTAAAAGGTTTAGAGGGTGTTAGAAAAAGACCAGCAATGTACATCGGAAATACTTCCAACGAAGGTCTTCATCATCTTATATATGAAATAGTAGATAATTCCATAGACGAAGCCATGGCAGGCTTTTGTAATAAAATAGATATTATTATACATAAAGATAGCTCTGTTACAGTTAAAGATAACGGTAGGGGAATACCTACAGAAATGCACAAAGAAGAAAATATTCCAGCGGCTACACTAGTACTAACCACACTACACTCAGGTGGTAAATTCGATAACAAAAGCTATAAAGTATCAGGCGGTTTGCACGGCGTAGGCATAAGCGTGGTAAATGCCCTATCATCGTATTTAAAAATTGAGATTCACAGAGAAAGTTTCATTTTTAAGCAAGAGTTTACAAGAGGCATCGCAATAAATAATTTAAAAACTATAGGCACTTGCAGTGACACCGGTACTATTGTTACATTTAAACCTGACGATTTAATTTTTAGTACAACAGAATTTAACTACGAAATATTAGAAAAAAGACTTCAAGAACTAGCTTTTTTGAATAAAAATGTCACAATAAATATCGAAGACGAAAGAACAAACAAACATAGCGCTTTTTATTATCAAAATGGCATCGTGGATTTTATTAATCATTTGTGTAAAAATAAGGAACCTCTACTTGAGAATCCTATTTTAATAAGTGTAAATTACGAAAATACGCAACTTGAATGTACATTTACATATACCAAAAACTATGAATCAAATATTCTGTCATTTGCAAACTCTATATTAACACAAGAAGGTGGAACCCACCTTTCTATTTTTAAAACTGTGCTAACAAAAGCGATAAATAATTATGCCAAAAAAAATAATACATTAAAAAATATCACACTAACTGGAGAAGATTGTAGAGAAGGCTTAATTGGTATAATTTCCATTAGATTACCAAACCCAGAATTTGAAGGTCAAACAAAAACAAAATTAGGAAACCTAGATACAAAAGGTCAACTTCAAAGTTTACTGTATGACAAAATAAGCGATTTCCTAGAAGAACACCCTAGCGTTGCTAAAGTTATTTTAGAAAAAGCATCACTAGCTTACAACGCAAGAGAGGCTGCAAAAAGCGCGCGTGAGTTAGTACGTAGAAAAACGGTTTTTGAAACAAAAAACTTACCTGGAAAACTTGCCGACTGCCAAGAAAAAGATCCAGAAAAAACGGAGATTTTTATTGTTGAAGGCGATTCAGCTGGAGGCAGCGCAAAACAAGCAAGAGACAGAAAGTACCAGGCAATACTTCCTATTAAAGGCAAAATTCTAAATACTGAAAAGTCAAATTTGCACAAAATTCTATCAAATGAAGAAATAAAAAGCATTGTTGCAGCAATTGGATGCAATATAGACAAAAACTTTAATATAAACGAGATAAGGTACCACAAGATCATTATTATGACAGATGCTGATGTTGATGGTAGCCATATTCAGACATTGCTCTTAACGTTCTTTTATAATTTTTTGCGCCCTATTATTGAGAAAGGTTTTTTATATATTGCTCAACCTCCGCTTTATAGAGTAAAGTACGATTCTAAAAGTAAATACTTTCAAGATGATAACGATTTAAGGTCTTTTTTGATAGATAGAGCATTAAAAAAGATTTCTTTTGATATAGATTTTAATTTAAAAGATTTGCTTTTGCGTTTCATAAACCTATCAAGCATATTTGAGCAATTTGAACAAGAAGAAAAACAAGAAAAATTCCTACACTACATAATTACAAATAACATAGATGCACAAAACCTTGTATCATACCTAAATAATATTAAGCTTGCATTAAATTTAGAAAAAATTGAAGAATTTGATACAAATATCAAGTGCTCTTATATTCAAGATAGGCAGCTAAAGGAGTTTTATATAGATAAATCGATATTCTCAAGCAAACTTTATGCGAAATTATCTGAACTTTATGAGCTTGAATCAAAAATTAAATTTCCAATAGTAGCTTTTAGTCAATTAAAGCAAGAAAACAACGATAAAAACAAGCTAGTCTTTAATAATTTAAGAAAGCTGTTTAATTACATAGATGAGATTTCAAAAAAAGGCATAGAAATACAGCGCTACAAAGGTTTAGGCGAGATGAACCCACAGCAGTTATGGGAAACTACAATGAACCCTCTAACGCGAACCATGCATCTTGTTACAATTGATGACTTTAATCAAACAAAAGAGATATTTGAGCTTTTAATGGGAGATAAGGTAGAGCCAAGAAGAAAATTTATTGAAGAAAATGCAAAATTAGCAAACCTGGATGTGTAGTATGAAAGACTTATTTGGAGAAATTATTCAAACAAATATTATAGATACAATGAAAAAATCCTACATTGACTACTCTATGAGTGTTATTGTAGGCAGAGCTTTGCCAGATGCAAGAGATGGTCTAAAGCCAGTACACAGAAGGATACTGTTTGCTGCAAGTGAACTGGATTTATTACACAATAAGCCTTATAAAAAAAGCGCGCGTGTTGTAGGTGATGTTATTGGTAAATACCACCCACATGGTGATACAAGCGTATATGATGCAATGGTTAGAATGAGTCAGGAGTTTACCATGAGGTATCCTCTAATAGATGGACAAGGCAACTTTGGCTCAATCGACGGCGACAGCCCAGCAGCAATGAGGTATACTGAAGTAAGATTATCGAAAATTGCAGAAGAACTATTAAAAGATTTAGATAAAGATACGGTTGATTTTCAGCCAAACTACGATGAAAGTTTAAAAGAACCATCTGTGCTGCCTTCTTTGATACCAAACCTCTTAATAAATGGCTCATCCGGGATAGCCGTCGGTATGGCAACAAATATTGCACCTCACAACTTAGGTGAAGTTATAGATGCTTTGCTTTATTACATAGATAGTAAAAGGAATGCTCAAGCCGAAGAGTTAATGCAGTTTATTAAAGGCCCTGATTTTCCAACAGGCGCTATAATAATGTGCGATTCACTTGAAGAAATATATAAAAAGGGTGCAGGAAAAATAAAGATACGCTCTTTGGCTAAAATTGAAAAAGTTGGTAATAAACACGTTATTATTGTAGAAGAAATACCATATCAAGTTAATAAAGCAAATCTAGTAAAGGATATAGCTCATCTTGTAAAAGACAAGCAAATTGAAGGCATAAGCGATTTAAGAGATGAATCAAACAAAGAAGGTATAAGGATTGTGATTGAAATAAAACCTTCAGAGCAACCAGAAGTGATTTTAAACAACCTCTACAAAATGAGCGATTTAGAGGTGAGTTTTAGTATAAATAATCTGTGTTTAGTTGATAATGTACCTAAGGTTTTATCCTTAAAAGAATATTTTAATGTATTTTTGGATTTTCGTGAGCAGGTAATTAAAAGACGCACAATTTATTTATTAAATATTGCAAAAGAGCGCATACATACACTTGAGGGCTTAAAAGTTGCAGTAAGCAACATCGATGAAGTAGTAAGTATAATTAAAAAATCGCTTAATACACAAATTGCCAAAGAGAGATTAAAGGAGCGATTTAAACTAAGCGATAAACAAACAAGTGCTATTTTAGAAATGAGGCTATCGCGCTTAACGGGGCTAGAGATAGAAAAACTTGAAAAAGAATACAATGAGGTGCTCGAGAAAATCAATAATTACGAGAAAATTTTAGGCAATTATAATGAGCTAATATCCATTATAAAAAACGAGTTAAAATATATTAGAGAAAACTACTTAGATAAAAGAAAAACCCAAATCGTAACAAAACTTGAAGAGATAAACAAAGAGGATTTAATAAAGCAAGAAAGACTATTAATAACCTTTTCACATAAAGGCTACATAAAGTCTATACCTTTATCATTTTATAATGTACAATCACGAGGCGGTAAAGGTCGCATAGCCGCAACATTTTCAGAAGATGACTATATTTTGGATTGTTTAGTGCTTGATAGTTTAGATGATGTGCTAATGTTTTCCAACAATGGCAGAATATATTCAATGAAGGCTTATGAGATTCCAAAATCAAGTAATTATGCAAAAGGTAAAGCCATAGTAAACCTTTTAAACCTAAAAAACACTGAACAAATAAAATCTATAAGTGCGTACAAACCAGGAAATGATTATGTTCTTATAACTGAAAAAGGCATCATTAAAAGGATAGCTTCTGATAATTTTACTGACATAAAAAGCAACGGCAGAACAATTATCAATCTAAAAGACGATAAGCTTGTATGTGTAATATCAAATGTATCGCAGTCAGATGAAGTGGTGATATGTACATCTTTGGGTCAATCTGTTAGGTTTAATATAGAGCAGGTGCGTCAAATGGGAAGAGGTGCCTATGGTATAAGAGGTGTAAGATTAGCCCAAAGCGATTATGTGGTGTCTGGTTTTAATCTAAATAATTCTGATGAAAAAATTGTGCTTATTACACAAAACGGTATTGCAAAGGTAATTTTAGCTAAAACTATAAGAAAAGTGTCTCGCGGTGCAAAGGGTGTAAAAATTATTAAATTAAAAGGCAATGATAGGCTTATTTGTGTAGAAAAACTGCAGGAGAATAGCGAAATTTTAATTACGACAAAACTTGGTAAATTAATTAGAATCGATTCAAACCAGTTTAGAGAAATGTCAAGATATGCGCATGGCGTTAAAGCTATAGGGCTTGACAATGACGATTCAGTGGTAAAGGTAAATGTTACGAAAGACCAATATTGCGATATCTAATATACATAACATTATACAAAATATAGACGAAATTTTGCTTGGCATCAAAAGCCAAAGCGCATTAATAAATAAAGTAATAGACCATATATCTGGAGGAAAGCGCTTAAGGCCTATACTTGTTGTTGCAAGCGCAAGGAGTTTAGGTTTTGATCAAGAAGAGATTTTACAAAATCTCGCTTGCATTGTTGAGTACATTCATATAGCAAGTCTGTTACACGACGATGTTATTGATGAGGCAAAAAAAAGAAGAGGTAAAGAGAGTGTAAATAGTGTTTATGGAAATAGGGTTGCAATTATGAGTGGGGATTATTTATATTCCTTAGCTTACAATCAAGTATTAGAGATAGACACAAATATAGCAAAAGAAATTTCAAAAGCAGCATATAATTTGGCGCTAGGCGAGATAACCGAAATAGAAAATTTTTCCAAGATAATAAATCAAGATGAGTATTTTGATATAATTTACAAAAAAACGGCAAGCCTAATTGAAAGTGCGTGTACAAGCGGATGTTTGCTTGCAAAGACAGAGAATGAGCTTGAGCATTTTAGGCACTACGGAAAAAATTTAGGTTTAGCATTTCAAATAAAAGATGATTTAATGGATTATTCAAATGCAGATATTGGTAAAGATAATTTTAATGATATTCAAGAAGGTAAAGTTACGCTGCCCTTGATATTAGCTTTAGGAGAAGATCCTAGTTTAGAATACCACTTAATTGAATATTTTAAAACAAAAAGAGAAGATCATAAGCAATACTGCATAGATTCATGTATAGAAAACGGTATAGATAAAGCTTTTGAGATTGCAAAACAAAAAGCATTTATTGCAAAGGATAATATAAAGCACTTACCAGATAGCATATACAAGGATATTTTAAATTTTCTAGCTGACTATTCTATATCAAGAGAAAAATAAATGACACAAAATTACGATTTAAGTATTGATAATTTATATCTTATTGGTTTAAACTGGAAGACAGCGCCCTTAAAGGTGCGAGAATCGTTTGTATTTGAAAGTGATTTTGTTCATGAGCGCTTAAAAGATATAAAAGAAGCATTTGATATTGCAGAAATAATGATACTTTCAACATGCAACAGAACAGAGATAACAGCTGTTTCAAAACATGATCCGCGCGAGTTTTTAATAAAGTATTTAGCAGGCTATGCAAAGTATGAAACAAATCAAGTAAAAGATTATATTTATACCAAAAAATCAATAGATGCTGTACGTCATACCTTCGAATTATCCTGCGGTTTAGATTCTCAGGTTATTGGTGAAACTCAAATTTTAAGCCAGCTGAAAGAGGCATACCGCACAACAGTAGTATATAACCTAAGCGGTGCTATATTAAACAGGATTATGCGTAAAGCTTTTACTGTGGCAAAAATAGTTCGAAGTCAAACAAATATTCAAAAAGGCCATTTGTCTATTGCAAGTCTTGCAAGCCACACAGCAGATAAAATTTATGGTTTAAATGGCAAAAAGGTGCTCATTATAGGCAGTGGCGATATGGCACGCTTAAGCGCTAAATATTTTTTTGATAAAGGCTCACGCATTGCCTACATTGCAAATAGAAGAAGTGAAACGGTTGACTTTGCGCAAAACTTTAATTCATCCGTAGTTAGTTTGGACGACTTAAAAAAATTATTTAAAAATGTAGATATCATTGTGTCGTGCATCTACACACCAAAGCCTATAATAGAAAATATTGATACAGACAAAAAACTATTGATTATGGATTTGTCTGTGCCTTCTTCTGTTAGCTTATTGGTTAAACAAAACCCAAATGTTACTCTTTTTAATATAGATGATCTAAAGAATACATTTGAAGACAGTGTTTCATCTAAGCAAACAAGTATCGAGCTATCAAAAAAATTTATAGATGAGCAGTTAAACCTCTTCATAGAAGAAAATAACGCACTTGATTATAATAAAACAATCGATACACTAAGACAGTATGCGGATCGCATAAGAAAAGTTGAATTGAAAAAATTTCAAAAGAAGTACAAAACTGATGGAGAGCTACTGGATGCAATTGATAAATTAACCCACTCTATCTTGAATAAAACGCTTCATGAGCCCACTTCAAAAATCAGGCAATTTATAAAAGAACCAGAAGGCGATATGTATGTAGAGCTAATAAGGCGTCTTTTCCATGTTAGTATAGATAAAAAACCAGTAAACTGCTTTTTTTCTGAAAACCCAGACGATGAAAACAATTAAAATTGGTACAAGAAAATCAAAATTGGCCATGTGGCAGGCACAATATGTGGAGAGTTTATTAAGGGAAAAGGGTTATTTGTGCGAGATTGTTGGTATTACCACACTTGGTGATAAGATAGACAAACCCCTGTATGATTTTGGCGGAAAAGGATTATTTACAAGCGCACTAGAAGAAGCCATTTTAAGTAAAACAATAGACATAGCCGTGCATAGTGTAAAAGACTTAAGTGTTAGCCTAAGTGATGAGCTACCGCTCAAATTTACTTTAAAGCGCGATTTTTCTAATGATTGCTTGGTGAGTTTTAAAGGAGATATCGAAAAGCTCCCCCTAATGGCCACTATTGGTACTACTTCATTGCGAAGACGTGTAGAATTAAAGTATATAAGAAACGATTTTGTGTTTGTAGACTTTAGGGGTAACCTAGATACGCGCTTAGAAAAGCTAAAAAATGGCACAGTAGACGCTATAGTTGTATCTAAATCGGGTCTTTTTAGGTTAAGTTTATATGACAGTGCGTATTGCTTTGATTTAGACATAGTAAGCGCTGCAGGACAAGGCGTTATTGGTATACAAACACGCTTAGACGAGTTTGATGAGCTAAGTTTTTTAAACGATCAAACAACGAAACTGTGTGTCGATATTGAGCGTGAGTTTGTTAAATCACTAAATGCGTCGTGTAACTTCCCAATAGGCGCTTATGCTTATTTTGATGAAAATGGAGAATTTTGTTTAAAAACAATGTATGCAGACCCTAAAACATTTAAAAAAATTGACTGTTTCAGGCGCGCGAAACCCAAGCAGGCGCTAAGAGAATGTATAGAATACACAAAAGCTCAAATTTTGTTAATATAGAAATAGACTGTAATTTATCGCTTGAGTTTTTTCCAGACCTTAAAAAGACTTCGTTTTTCGAAAGCACTGTGCCAAGAAAATTTTTGCTAAAAGCTTGCAACAAAACAAAAGAAATAAATCAGGCTCAAGTCATCATAAGTGCTACCATGAACTGTTTACAAACAAAGCCAAAAGTGTTGTTTTGTGCAAATAAAGATGATTTGATAAAATACACCATAAAGTATGAAGATCGCTATGATATATGTCCTGTCAATGTATTTGAGTTTAAACCTCTTGATTTTGAACTGCCAAAGTTTGATGTAGAGCATGTGTTTTTTTCAAGCAAAAGGGCATTTGATTTTTTTGTAAAAAAAGCAGGTATGAGTTTTTTGTGCAACAAAAAAATCTCAAGCGTTGGCAAGCAAACTGCAGATTACATAAAAAGCTATGGCTTTAGTGTAGAACACCCCCAAATTTACCGCTCAAGCGAGCTTGATTTAAAAAGAGCGCTTGTAGTTTGCCCCAAAGAGCACGGCTTGTACGATCCTAAAGCTATAGTACTAGAAGTCTACCAAACTTTAAAAAGCACAGACATTGATTATTACACATATACATGTGATTTTGATTATGCACTTTTGACAAGCCCTATGAGCTTTGAGTACTTAAGAAACGCTGGTTTTAAAGACTACTTTAAGCGCGTGAAAAAAAATATTATATGCATAGGTACCACAACACAAAAAGCAGTAGAAAAATTTGGATATTCTTGTATAATACCACAGGAGTTTACGATTGAGAGTATGTTTAAATTATTGGAGGAGCTAAATTGAACGCAAAAGAGTTGGAAGAATTTTCTTTAACACTTAGAAAGGCAATATTAATTTCTATAAACGCAGCCAGAAGTGGCCATCCTGGCGGTAGTTTAAGCTCAATCGATATACTGAATACTCTGTATTTTGGTAATGTGCTAAATATTGATCCAAAAAACCCAAATGATGAAAATCGCGATAGGTTTGTTTTATCAAAAGGTCATGCAGCGCCAGCTCTATATACCTGCCTTGCCTATAAGGGATTTTTTGATAAAGATTTATTGTATACACTAAGAAAATTGGGAAGCCCCCTGCAAGGCCACCCAGACTCAAAAAAATTAGCAGGCATTGAAGCTTCTACTGGCTCTTTGGGACACGGCATATCAAGCGCTGTGGGTATGGCACTTGCGCTAAAGCTTAAAAAAAGCACTTCGAATGTTTACTGCTTGATTGGCGATGGCGAGATGCAAGAGGGTCTTGTGTATGAAGCACTAATGTGTGCAAGCCACTATCATTTAGATAACCTGTGCGTTATTTTGGACTTCAATGGCTTGCAAATTGATGGGGCAGTAAGTGATGTTATGAATGTTAAACCCGTTAGAGAAAAATTTGAAGCATTTAGTTTTTTAACGCATGAGGTGGATGGTCATAATTATGAACAATTACTAAATGTGTTTGAAAACTTCAAAAGCACTAAAAAATCACAGCCTTTTGCAGTTATAGCCCATACAGTAAAAGGCAAAGGTGTTAGCTTTATGGAAAATAAGTATGAATACCATGGCAAGCCACCAACAGATGAAGAATTAAGTAAAGCACTTGCAGAGTTAGGAGCATAAAATGGAGTATAAGGCGAATAGAGAGGCATATGGAAAAGCACTAGTTGAAGTTGGCGTAGATAAAAACATCGTAGTTTTAGACGCAGATCTTTCCTCATCTACTAAATCTATTGACTTTAAAAAAGTCTATCCTGAACGCTTTTTTAATATAGGTATAGCTGAGCTCAACATGGTAGATATTGCAGCGGGTTTTGCGCTTGAAGGTTTTAAGGTATTTGCCTCAAGTTTTGCTGTTTTTATTACAGGCAGGGCTTTTGAGGGCGTAAGGCAGTCTATTTGTTATCAAAATCTCGATGTAGTGCTATGTGGTTCGCACGCTGGCATAAGCGTGGGTGAAGACGGTGGCTCTCACCAGGCAATATGCGACATATCTTTAATGCGCAGTTTACCCAATATGCAGGTAATTGTACCTGCTGACTACAATGAAACCTACAAAGCAGTGTTAGCTTTAAAGAAACACAAAGGTCCTTTTTATTTGCGAACTTCAAGGGAAAAATCCCTTAACTTTACAACGCATGATTTTGATATAGGCAAAGCCTATATACTAAAAGAAGGTAGTGATGCTTGCATATTTGCATGTGGTGTTGTATTGGAGCTTGCTTTAAAAGCCTCATTAGAGCTTGAAAAAGAAAATATCAATGTGGGTGTCGTGGATGTTAGCACAATCAAGCCTTTAGATGCTGACACAATCTATACGTGTGCTAAAAACTCAAAAGTGGTTTTTACTTTGGAAGAACACTCGATTATTGGTGGTCTTGGAAGTGCCATAAGTGAGTTTTTGAGTGAGAATTTACCAAAAAAGGTTATTAGGTTAGGGATTAATGATAAATTTGGCCAATCTGGCACATCGACAGATTTGTTTTGTGAGTATGGTTTTAGCGTAAAACACATAATAAGTACTATAAAAAAGAGTTTAAAAAATGATTGAGTTTGTTGATGTAAGTAAGTTTTATAGCGATAGGTGCGTTTTTTCAGACGTTAATTTTTATATAAGGGAAGGTCAACTTGTTCAAGTAAGCGGCAGTTTTGCATGTGGCAAAACAACACTATTAAAACTCATTTGTAGATTGGAGAAGCCAACATCTGGCGAAGTAAAAATTTTTGGAGAATCGCTAAACCGCATTAGATATTCAAGGTTGATGCTGCTTAGACGCCATATAGGTGTTGTGTTTGACGATTTTGGACTTATTGAGAATTTGAGCGCTTTAAGTTATCTGCGCCTTGTTACAAAATTACTAAAAAGAAAACAGTATCTAGAAGAAGCTATTGATATGTTTGGTTTGGGCAATCTGTTAAATACAAAAATATTCAATTTATCAATTTCAGAAAAGTATAGATTGGCTTTGGCTCGCATACTTGCTTTGAGAGTCCCGCTTGTGTTGCTTGATGAGCCATTTTCTTACTATAAAAATTCTCAAGAGCTAATTCCTATACTTAAAAAATTAAACGAAGATTTTAAAATGACTATTGTTTTTACAAATTTTACACCAATAGAATCAATTGATAGATTAGATATTTTTAATACATGCAATATGGGTGTGCAATGAGAAAAGATTCTACTAAGCTTGTAATAACTTTTGTTGTATTGATTTTTTTACTTATAATAAGCATTTCGGCATCTATTTTGTACACTGTTAATAATTATCTAGATGCAAGACGCTCAAATGTGCCAGTTTTTGTATTTTTTAAAGACAATGTTACAAAAGATCAGGCTATGAACTATACAAACTCGCTAAAAACATACACACCAATAAAAAGCATAAGGTTTATAGATAAATCCGCAGCTTTATCAGATATCTTATCAAAATTAAATTTGCCTAAGCGCTCACTTAGCGAAAATCCTCTTCCCTACTCATTGGAGATTTTTTTAAAACCTAAGTTTGCAGCAGATCAATCTAACATTAATTCTATAGAAAAAACACTCAAAAAAAGTGATTTGGTTGATGAAGTACGCATCCCAAAGGGTCTTTTTACAAACATCAGTCAAACTTACTCAGCTTTTAAAGAATTTTCTTATGCTTTACTTGGTGTTTTTGTATTGCTTGAAATTATTATATTAGCGCTTCTTTTAAAAATTGCATACGAGAAAAACCTCGATAGTTACAATAAATTAAAACTATTTGGTGTGAAAAGAGCAAGAATTTTCTTGATGTTTTTAAAACAAACTTTTTTATCAGGTATTTTTGCTAGCATATTAGTTATCATTATAGGTTCACTTGGTATGTTTTTTTATATAAATTATGTAAATATTGTACCTAACTATAAAAACGATATCTTGCTTTCTTTTGGCGTAAGTGGGCTAGCAAATATTATTTTATCGCTTATTATCATTACATTTTTGAGTTTATTCGTGTTTTTTATAGAAGATGAAAAAAAATAACAAAACGGAAGCGTTGTGGGAAGCGCAAAAGAAAGGTTTTTTGTGCCCTGTATCTTTAAGGGTTTTTTTAAAGAATCTTATAAGTATAGTATTTGTAGTTTTAATAATAATACATTCAAGCAGCACTGGATGGTGCGCAAGCCAAAAACAGGAACTTGAAAACAAAATAAAACAAATTAATACAACTATTTCAAATAAACAGTATCACTATAACCTTGCAGAAAGAAAATACATAGCCTACACAAATACACTAAAAGAACTAAATAACAAGTTATTGATTTTACAGAAAAAACTCAACGAAAACGAAAAAAATTTAGAAAAATTATCCACTGAGACTGAAGATTTAAACAAAAGCATACAGCAATTAACGGATAAATTAAATCAAGAAAAAGCCAAAAGCTCCAGGTCGCTTAAAGCTTATTATTACTTTTACAATGTTGAAAAATACTTTCCCGAAGGCTTATACTATGAATATATGAATAAAAAAATTGCACATTACTTGCAAGGGCGGATAAAATCTTATATGGAGCATCAAGTCTTGCTAAATGAGCAAAAAAAGGAATTGCTTGCCAAAAAGGCACAGCAGATGAGCCTAATAAAAAAGATCAACGAACAAAAAAATTCTTATGCTCAGCAGAAAAAAACAAACGCCACTTTAGCTCAAGAGGCAGCTAGATTAAAGCAAGCCTATATTAATGATATTGTTAATTTGCAGCGACAAAGAAATTATCTTCAGGTAGTTTTAAACAAGGTTATACAAGAAGAAATTAGAAAACAAGAAGAGCTAAGACGTCAAAGAGAGCTAGAAAGGGAAAGGCTATTAAAGCAAAAACAGCTTAAAAAAGCCGAAGAACTTCAAAAACAAGAAGAAGCCCAAAGCCGTATGCGATTAGAAAACCTGCACGCTGGCCTAAGACCGCCCATAGAAGGTGTCATTGTGGATAATTTCGGTGTTAAAACAAACCCTGTGTTTAATGTGCAAACACGAAACGATGGTATAGACATCAAAGCACTCAATGGTACTCCAGTAAGGGCTATTGCCAAAGGTAAGGTGGATTACGTAGGAACCCTTCCAGGTTTGGGTGGAGTGATAATTATTAATCATTTAAACGGCTACTACAGCATATATGCGCATGTTAACGTAGGGGTTTCAAAAGGCCAAATGGTTCGAGAAGGTCAAGTTATAGGACATTTAAATGGTGATATTTTGCACTTTGAGCTAAGAAAAGGCTCTGTGCCTGTAAACCCATTAAACTTTATCAATAGAAGATACTTAGGAGGTTAGGTTTATGAAAAACCGCTTTTTATTTGCAATAGGCATTATTGTTAGCCTGGTTATTATTATATGCGCAATTTTGAGTTTTCGCGTAACGCCAACGGAAGCTACATCGAATCAATATAACGATTTGAAGATGTTTTCTCAAGTATTGGCGATTGTTCAATCTCAGTATGTAGACAAAGCAAGCCCTTCTGAGCTTATAGTCAATGCTACAAAAGGCATGGTAAACTCGCTTGATCCTCACTCTGCTTTTATGACGCCTCAAGAGTACAAAGACCTACAAGTCTCAACCACAGGCGAGTTTGGAGGTATAGGTACATCAGTTACGCTAAAAGATGGTCTTATAACGGTTATAACGCCAATTGAAGGAACACCCGCTTATAAGGCTGGCATTAAAGCAGGTGATATTATACTGCAGATTAATAATAAAAGCACACTTGGTATGAGCCTAGATGAAGCGGTTAAATTACTAAGAGGCAAAGTAGGAACTCAAGTAAGGCTAGTAATTGGAAGAAAAAATGAAAAAAAACCGTTAATTTTTAACGTAAAGCGAGAAATTATACACATAAAAAGCGTTGATTATAAGGATTTAGACGGCATTGGCTATATAAGGATTATTCAATTTCAAGAAGGTACAATAAAAGCGGTGAACAACGCGTTTACTTCACTTGAGAAAAAGGGTATAAAAGGTTTAGTGATTGATTTAAGGGATAACCCAGGTGGTTTATTGACAGAAGCTATTGGCGTATCAAATCTTTTTGTAAACAAAGGCGTAATCGTTTCTATAAAGGGCAGAAACAAGAGTGACGACCAGGTATTTTACGCAAAAGATGAAAAAGTACCGCATATGCCAATTGCCGTTTTGATAAATTCTGGTACTGCTTCTGCTGCTGAGATTGTTGCAGGGTGTCTGAAGGACCACAAAACAGCTGTAATTGTAGGCACAAGGAGTTTTGGTAAAGGAAGTGTTCAAAGCATTATACCGCTTGAAGATGGATATGCTCTAAGACTTACAACGGCCAAATACTATACGCCAGATGGTCATAGCATACAGGCTGTTGGAATTGTGCCAAACGTTGAGGTAAAACCTGCAAAAGTTGAACCAGAAGACTTTGGATACGCTTTAAGGGAAGAAAATCTAATTAACCACCTAACAAGCAACGAAACATCTTATGCCAAGCCTCAAGAAGTTATACAAGAGCCCCAAACAACGCAAGATTTTCAACTTCTTACAGCTATTAACATAATTAAAGCTCAAATTGCAGAATGGCCCAAAAAATAATCAATCTGCTTAGGAAGAGCTGCTTTGTAGCGCTTTTCCTAAGCGTTTTATTTTTTAACAGCTTCTGTTTTGCTGGCACAAAGGGTAGTATCTCAATCATTATTGATGATATGGGCTATGACCATTATGTGATGCAAAAATTTTTGGAAATAGACTTACCAATAGCTTTTTCATTTATACCAGGCACACCCTTTGACTATATGTCAAATGATTTTTGCAAAAAAGGCTACACTGTTATGCTGCATATGCCTAGTGAATCTCTCAATAAAAGATTAAATGATTATGCGCTTTTGCTTAAAGTATCTGACTCTAAAGAAGAAATTTTGAATAAGTTAAACAAAGCCTTGAAAAGCGTGCCTTGTGCCACAGGTTTTAATAACCATATGGGTTCAAGATTTTTACAAAGTGAAAAGAAAATGAGCGATACTATGGAATTTTTAAAACAACACAACCTATTTTTTGTAGATAGCCTAACGTGCGCCAACAGCGTGGGTTATAAGCTAGCCTGCAAGCATCATGTTGATTATGCTGTACGCGATATGTTTATTGATAACAAAAAGCGCTTTAATTACGTTAAGCAAAACCTAATGACTGCGATTAAACTCGCAAAACAAGGCAAAAATGTCATACTTATTGGCCACGACAATATCGTTGACTATGAGGCAATTATTCACTTAAAGGGTAAACTAAAACCCTACCTTAGGGATATCAAGGAAAATTTAAGACAATGTCAGTAGTTATTTTGGCATTTGATACTTCCTGTGATGATACTTCAGCAGCCGTTTTGGGCGAAAACGAGGAGTCAAGCGTAGTTATCTCCCAAAATTTTATACACAAGCCTTTTGGCGGTATAATGCCTGAGATGGCAGCAAGAACGCATTTTGAAAATATTGATGAAGTTGCAAGAAAGGCTCTCAAAGAAGCCCAATGTAGCATAAAAGATGTAACACATATTGCAGCTACAATTGGACCTGGTTTGCTGCCGTCTCTACTT
Organism: Desulfurella amilsii; assembly: GCF_002119425.1. Classification (NCBI taxonomy): domain Bacteria; kingdom Pseudomonadati; phylum Campylobacterota; class Desulfurellia; order Desulfurellales; family Desulfurellaceae; genus Desulfurella; species Desulfurella amilsii. Next base: position 1,158,054 of record NZ_MDSU01000018.1, read on the forward strand.
ATTGGTGTGAGTTTTGCAAAAGGCTTGGCGTATAGGTATGGTCTGCCATTGATACCGATAAACCACATAGAAGGCCATATTTTTGCAAACTTCATAGAAAAGAATGTAGACTTTCCATTTATTGTGTTGATTGTTTCTGGTGCACATACGCATTTGTATCTGGTAGAAAGCATTGACAAGTACAAGCTGCTTGGAAAAACGCTTGATGATGCGGTAGGCGAAGCGTTTGATAAGGTTGCAAGACTGCTTAACCTAGAATATCCTGGTGGTCCTATTATTGACAAATTGTCAAAAAGTGGTAATCCCTATAGTTTTAAAGTTCCAAAAGGCCTATCAAAAAAAAATACGATTAACTTTAGCTTTAGTGGTGTTAAAACACATGTCAAAAACCTTGTTGAAAAATCTGGTGAATTGTCAAAAACTTTTGTTTGTGATCTAGCAGCTTCTTTTCAACGCTCTTGCGTAGAAATTTTGTGCGAAAAAACACTCATGGCTCTAAAAAAATACAGTATAAACAGGCTTGTTTTGGCAGGCGGTGTTAGTGCAAACTCGCTGCTTAGAGAGCACATGAGTTTGTTATCTAAAGATATTGGTTTTGAGCTTTTTTTACCTCCCTTGAGCCTTTGTACAGACAACGCACTAATGATTGCAAAAGCTGCTCAGTTTAAATTAGATTTAGCTACATTTGATCTAGACTCTATTGATGCAAATCCATCACTGAGTTTAGAAGAACATTTAAACTAATAATTGTGATTTTATAATGTTAAATACATCGGTGGGTTTAAGTGAAAAAAAACACTTAAGATAGCCATTATTAAGTTCATAGGGGCATTTTTTCCAATTATTGCACGGTTGACAATCAAGTTTTGCTGTTGTTAGTATAGTGTTCTTGTGTTTGGGAAACCAACCAGAGCTAAAACCTACAAGAATAAAAGCTTTTTTCTTTTGGCTTACGGCAACATGACCGCCAAATGAATCATTACCAATAAAAAATTGTGATTTTTTAATTAGACAAGCCAGTTCTTTTATACTTAAATTGCTAAAACTAAAGAATTTTGCCTTCGCGTGAACTTTAATCTCTTTGAGGACCAAGCCTTCGTTTGGCGCCACAACAACAAGAGGTATATATCCTAATTCATAATATACTTTATCGATTAATTGAATAAAATAATCCAAAGGCCAGCTTTTTATCTTTTTTCTTGCTGTTGGCATTACGACAAAAAAATTATTTTTTAGGTTTAGATTTTGTAATAAATTTTCTATTTTATTATCAGTATTTTTATCGTAGTAGAGCTCGGGCAAATATATACCATCATCAATTGTTATACCCAATGGTTTTAACAGTGTTAGCCTGTCATCAACAGTATAGCTATGATTTTCGTGAATCAAAACATTATTATAGTAAAAATTATCTTTGCCTTTAAATGCAATTTTCTTGCTAGCTGAGCTAAGAAAAGTTATCCTTTTGGTTGTTGCAGTTCTTTGAACGTCTATAACTGCATCGTATGAATTTGCTCGTATATTTTTGATTACAGAAAATTCACTAAACAGATCTTTTTGCATAGTAAATATTTCGTCAATGAATGGATTTAATGTCAAAATTTCTTTAGCAGGGTTAGATGTTAAAAAGTCTACTTTTGACTTTTGAATGTTTTCTTTGATAGCTCTTGCGAGTGTGGCTGTTAGCAAAACATCGCCTAATTGCCTAAGTTGAATTATTAATATCTTCATTAGGTTTGTATAAAGCTTTTTGGTATTAATTGTTTGAAAGCATAAATTTCGAAAAGCTTTGCAAAATAACTATTCCATGTGTATTTTGTTGCAATGTTACTCGCGGCTAGAGAACAATTTATACGTTTTTGAGTGTTTGTAATTATTTCTGTTAACTTTTTTGAAAACTCTAATGGATTTGGTTCGTTTATAATCAAATCAGATAAGTTATTCTCAAAGATTTCAGACGCCCCAACCCTTTTAGATGTTATCACAGGAACACCGCATGCCATAGATTCTAGTACAACCATACCAAATTCTTCTATCAAAGCTGGATGGATAAGAACATCTAAAGATTTGAATATATTTTCTACATCGTCTATGGGTTCGATGAAGTTTATATAGCTATATAGTTGTGGATAGTTAGCAAAATAGCTTTTAAAGTTTTTTTCTTTGCCAACCACGATAAAGGAGATGTCATCAAGCAACCGTTTTTGCATATGTGTTAGGGTTTCAAAAAAAATATCAATGCCTCTTTTTTTTAGGTTTCCAGAAGTTACAAAACCCACTATGAAGTTTTTTTTGAGGTTATACTTTTTTATAAAGACGTTTTTGGCATCTGGCTTATTTATAGTGTTGAATTTTTTTGGATCATAGCCAGGATATAGCACGATGGAGTCTTCGTCTAAGACACAATATTTTTGTTGTATAAAATTTTTCATTAAAAGCGAGTTACACACCAATAGCTTAAAATTTTTCTCTTTGAGAATTTTATCATGTATTAAAAAAGCATAATTACTGCTTAAATCTTGCATTTTTGGCACAAATTTATTTTCTAATTCAATTAGATTGTGCATAAAAAGGACCTGTTGATATACAGTATCACCGTTTCCAATGGACAAATCGATATTAGATCTATTACAGAAATCTTTAAACTTATGTGCAAATTGTTCGCGTCTCGTTTTCTTTATTGGATTGAGAGAAAAAAAACGCTTTATTGTAATATTTTTGCTAACCAATGCTTTATTTATACGAGACACATATAAATAAACCCGAGCCCCTTTTGATGAAAAATTTTGGGCTTGCTCTAGCAGTATTCGCGAAGCGCCATTTTTACCCAAAACATTTCTGTTTGATATTGCTACACTGAATGTATTGTTCACAAACAACCTCAAAATTATTTATAACTCATTTAAATAGTTTATCGAGTTTTTTCCTCATAATGCTGTTTTTTGGTACCAAACTATCTCTTATGTTTCTAAAAACTCCTCGTGCGCTAGAATAATAGCGTACGCTTATAAAATTTGGTATTGGCTTTGCATACTCGCAGGTTTGGCATAAAATATCGCCTTCTTTTTGCCCCAGCATGATTTTTAAAATATTTAAAAGTTTATCGCCATTTAATATATCTATATAGCGCTGCTCAAAGATATTGCCAATTGTATGTTTTAGGCCAAAATCCATACAACACAAAGCTAGATCACCATTTGGCAGCGCTACTGGTCCCATGTTATGCTTGCATAAGAGTTTTTTATGAGTACTTGCAAGATGATTAGAGCCCATATAGCCTGCCCTTGTTGTGTATTTTTCGTATTTTACCGTGATATTAAGCTTGTCTGCTAATTTTTTTATATTATTTTTGTTTTCTATTGTAAGATTAGTGTCCAGACAGCCAAAAATTAAATTGCACTTAGGCTTTAGAAATAATAGCTGCTCTATATTACCCCAAGCTTCGCTGTCGCTTAGACCTTTTCTGTTATTTGCGTTTGGGGGCTGGATGCTTATATGGCATTTTATGGGCAAATCTTTAATTTTTTCGAATCCTTCTTTTGAAAAATTTTTTAGCGTTGTGATTAATTCTACGTGAAAGTTTTTTTTGTACGCTTCAATGATAAACTCATATATTTGGCTATTTTCTAAAGGCTCGCTAAAACCACTAAACTTTATTTCTTTAATCGAAGAGCCTTCAATGTTATTTAGGGCTTTTTTAAAGTTTTCTAATGTAAAGCGCTTAATATCTGATTTGTAATTTTTTACAAATATACTCTGTGGACAAAAACTACAGCCTACGCCACAGCCTACCTGCATTGTAAATTCTATACTTTTAAAGTAAGACTCAGGCAATTGTAAACTTTCTATCGACAACTTTCACTCTCCCACAACTAATCAAATCTTACACTAAGTATTTAAAAATGTAAATCTTCATTTAAGCTTTTAAAAGACTTTTGTACATATACAAATATTTTTGGGACATTGTTTTGTAGCTAAAGTCTTTTGCAAACTCATAGGCTTGGCTAACTAGTTTTCTTGAAAGTTCTTTATCTGAAAGCATTTTTTCTATTGCAAGAGCAAGACTTTTTGCATCTTTTGTTGGTACAATTAAACCTCTTTGGTTGTTGCCAATAAGCTCCACAATACCACCTGCATCTGTAGTGACAGTTGGTACTTTAAACATAAAAGCCTGCAGTATACTTGAGCATATGCCTTCGTTTTGAGATGAAATTGCAAACAAATCAAATGCAGCTAAGTAGTTTTGTATGTCTTGCTTAAAGCCTAAAAATACTACATTATCAACACCTTTTTGTTTTGCGTAATTTTCTAATTCGTCTTTTAGCTCCCCTTCACCCAATATTAAAAAAGTATATCTCTTATCAAGCAGGCTCGCTGCATCAATTAAGTTTTTGTGGTCTTTTTGTTCGGTAAGCGCCCCTATATTGCCAATTATCGGATATCCATACTGTTTTTTAATACTTTCTACTTTTTGAGGATCAACTTGGTTAAGCAGACTAAAGTCTACAGAGCTATAGATAACTTCTGAGTTTATTCGATAATTTGCATACAGAACCTGTTTAACTGCATTACAAACACTCACAACTTTATCAGTTAGCATGTATTTTATTTTTGAAGCCTTTTTTTGCTTGTAATCTACCCTTCTTGTGTAAACAAGCGGCTTTTTTGTGAGCAGTTTCAAGATAACACCCAAAGTGTGGGCTTTTGATGCATGAGCGTGCAGAACATCACACTTTCTAGCTGTGCTTTGGAGTTTGTAAAAGTTTTTTGAATCTATAGCCCCAAAGCCCAATGCTTGCGCTTTTTTGTATAGCTCATCGCTGCAAGCTATGATAGAGTCTACACCAAGCTCTCTTAAGCCAAGCGCAAGGTATATTAACTGCTGCTCACCACCACGAAAACCTTTTTGTGTATCTAAGTGAAGAATTTTCATTTTAGCTAGGATAAGACTTTGCGTGCACTTTGTCAAGCCTGCCGTTATAAATTTTGCTTGCAAATTAAGTAATTATTAATTAAAATAAACTTTGTAGGTTTTATTACAAAGGGGGTTTTGATGTTTTTTTATAAAAATAATGAGCTTTATGTAGAAGATGTAAAAGTTTCAGATATTGCATTAGAGTATAAAACACCGATTTATATTTACAGCAAGAATCACTTTGAAAATCAATATAAAAAACTCGATCAAAAAATCACACGAAAGCATTTAATCTGCTTTGCACTAAAAGCAAACAGCAATTTAGCTGTTATAAATACATTTGCAAAGCTTGGCGCAGGCGCTGATGTAGTATCTGCTGGTGAGATTTTTAGAGCAAAAAAAGCTGGTATTGATACAACAAAAATTGTATTTAGCGGCGTTGGAAAAACGCAAGAAGAAATAAAATACGCAATTGAAAATAATATACTGATGTTTAATGTTGAGTCTTTTGAAGAATTAGAAGAAATCGAGAATGTAGCGTCAAGTTTGGGAAAAATTGCACAAATTTCTTTCAGGGTAAACCCCAATGTTGACCCAAAAACCCACCCTTACATATCAACGGGCTTAAAGAAAAATAAGTTTGGTATATCTTACACACAAATTATAGATGCTTACAAACTAGCAAATCAAATGAAACATGTGCGAATAAAAGGCATTCAATTTCACATTGGCAGTCAGCTAACCGATGTATCTCCATTTTTTGAAGCACAGCTAAAAGTAGCAAACATTATGAAAGAGTTACTTTCTTTGGGTATAAAATTGGATATTATAGATATAGGCGGTGGATTAGGTGTGGTGTACGAAAACGAGCAGGAACCAGATTTAGATCAGTATTCAAATTTTATCAATCAGGCGTTTAAGGATTTTCCAGATAGTCTGATCGTTTTAGAACCAGGCAGGTTTTTGGTGGCAAATGGTGGTATTTTTGTAACAAAAGTATTGTATAGAAAGCAGAACGAAGGTAAAAACTTCTATATTGTAGATGGGGCTATGAATGACCTTATAAGGCCCAGCCTATATGATGCTTATCATAAGATTGAACCTGTAGTGAAAAAAAATGTCGCTAAAGTGCAGGCAGATATTGTAGGCCCAGTTTGCGAAAGTGGCGATTTTTTTGCTAAATCAAGAGAAATCGACAATCTTGAAAGAAACGATTTGGTTAGTATATTTAGCAGTGGAGCATACGGTTTTACTATGGCAAGCAATTATAATTCACGCTGTAGGCCAGCGGAAGTTTTAGTTGACAAAGATACGGTAAAAGTGGTAAGATCAAGAGAAACATTCGAAGATTTAATTAGAGGGGAAGCTATATAATGCGTAAAATCGAATTTTTTAAAATGAACGGATCGGGTAATGATTTTATTTTAATTGATAATAGAGAAAAAATTGTAGAAAATATTGGTTTAAAAATAGAAGACTTTGTTAAAAACATTTGTAAAAGAGGTCTATCGATAGGCGCAGATGGCGTAATTTTAATAGAAAATACAGACGAACCGGGGTGCGATTTTGCCTGGCGTTTTTTTAACAGTGATGGCTCACAAGCTCCAATGTGTGGCAACGGATCAAGGTGTGCTGTAAGGTTTGCTTATCTAAAAGGCATAATAAGCGATACAAAGACTACATTTTTGACAGGCGCTGGCAAGATATACGGTGAAATTGTTGGTATAAATACTGTAAAAGTCCAGCTTACCAAGCCTACAGATTACAAAACTATTAATTTAGATAACCAAACTATGTATTTTATCAATACTGGTGTGCCGCATCTTGTAATATTTGTTGATGATTTAGGGAGCGTTGATGTAGCAGGGCTTGGTGCTAAATACCGCTACCACGATGTTTTTGCCCCAGCTGGGGCGAATGTTGATTTTGTAAATGTTTTAGACAACAATACAATTGCCATTCGCACATATGAGCGTGGTGTAGAAGCAGAAACACTAGCTTGCGGCACAGGCGCAACCGCATCAGGTTTAATTAGTGGTCTTGTAAGGGATATACAAACACCCATTGAAGTGCAAACGCGCTCTGGGAAAATGTTAAAGGTATATTTTCAAATTAACAATGCGCAAAGTCATGAACCCATAGATATTGTGTTTTTAGAAGGTGATAGTATGTTGAGTTTTGTAGGTACTATGATTGACGAAGCTTGGGATTATTAAATAAAGGGGGTTGTGTATGTTTGAGCTAAAAGGCGCTATGACGGCTATTGTTACACCGTTTAAGAATGGGAAGTTTGATGACGTATCTTTTAGGAATTTAATTAAAAGACAAATTGAAAATGGTATTGACTGTATAGTACCATGTGGCACAACAGGTGAAGCTGTAACATTAGACTTTAATGAATACGAAAAAGTTGTTGGAACATGTGTTGAAGAGTGCAAAGGGCAAGTAGGTGTGCTTGCTGGCGCTGGCAGTAATAATACAAAGAAAGTGATTGAGATGGCAAAATTAGCCCAAAGTCTGGGTGCTGATGCAATTTTGTCTGTAACGCCTTATTACAACAAACCAACCCAAGAAGGCTTGTACCAGCACTACAAAGCTATAGCAGATGCTGTAGATGTAGGCGTTGTAATTTACAATGTACCGGGTAGAACTTCAGTTAATATACTGCCAGATGCAGTGGCAAGGCTTAGCGAAATTGATAATATTATTGGCATAAAAGAAGCGAGCGGTTCGCTAAACCAGGTATCAGAGATTATTGAGAAAGCAAAAGAAGGTTTTAGCGTTGTAAGTGGTGATGACTTTTTAACACTGCCTATGCTTTCTATAGGCGGACAGGGTATTATTTCTGTTACCTCAAATGTGGCACCTGCAATGATTAGTGAGCAGTACGATGCTTTTGTAGCAGGGGACTTAAAAAAAGCAAAAGCACTCCACCACAAAATGTACCCACTTCACCAGATGATGTTTATAGAAACAAACCCTATACCGGTAAAAACTGCTGTTGCTCTTATGGGCCTTGTAGAAGAAGAATTTAGACTACCTTTGTGTAAAATATCAAACACAAACAAAGAAAAACTAAAAACTATGCTAAAAGAATACGAATTTTTGGGCTAGGAGAAAATAATAATAATGGTTAATTTAATAGTTTGCGGTATATGTGGTAAAATGGGTAGGCGTATTGCAACACTTGTCCTTCAAAGTGGTAAATTTAAACTTGTTGGGGCAACGGAAGGCTTGCCAGATTGTATAGGCAAAGACGTAGGCGTTGTGCTTGGGGGGGCCCCAATAAATATAAAAGTTAGTGAAAAATTATCAGATTGCATAAATGAAGGTGATTGTGTTATAGATTTTACAAACTGTAAATCAACGCTTGAAAATGTAAGATGCGCCTGCGAAAATAAAAAATCCATCGTGGTAGGCACAACCGGCTGTGACAATGATTTTGTTGAACAGATTAAAAAGTTATCGGTTATGTGTCCTATTGTGATGACACCAAATATGAGTTTGGGTGTAAATATCCTGTTTGAAATTGTAAAAGAAACCGCTCGCTACCTAGGCAGCGATTTTGATGTAGAAATTATAGAAATGCACCATAGAGCCAAAAAGGACGCCCCAAGCGGTACCGCTTTAAAATTAGGCCAAAAAGCTGCGGAAGGCTTAGGTATTAATTTTGAGCAAAACGCAAAATTTTCTCGCTTTGGCGAAGCTTTGCGGGCAAAAAACGAAATAGGTATAATGGCACTTAGGGGCGGAGATGTAGTAGGTGAGCACACTGTGATTTTTGCAGGGGATGCAGAACGTATAGAAATTACACACAAAGCCTCTTCGCGTGATGTATTTGCAAAAGGTGCTCTAAAAGCCGCACTGTGGGTGGTTGACAAACTGCCTGGATTTTATGATATGAACGATGTGCTTGGCATAAAATCTAAATGAAAGACCTATTTGATAAACTACACGAGCATTGTGCCCTCTTTGGAATATACAACATAAAAGAGGCGTCAAACTACGTATATTTAGGTTTACACGCGCTTCAGCATAGGGGACAGGAAGGCTGTGGGATAGTTACAAGAGATAAGGATGTTTTTTATAAAAAACGCTCACGTGGTCTTGTATTAGAAGCATTTGATAAGACTGACATTGAAAATTTAAAAGGCGATATAGGCATAGGACACAATAGGTATTCAACAAGCGGTGATTCTTCACTGGTGAACCTACAGCCTTTAACTGCAAGCTTTGATTTGGGTGATATTGCAATTGCTCACAATGGTAATATCGTTAATGCATACAACATAAAACAAAAACTCATAAGCGATGGCGCTATATTTAGCTCAAACAGCGACACAGAAGTTATTATTCATTTAATAGCAAGGCAAAAAGGTTCTTTTGATGAAAGGCTTGTAGGGGCTTTGAGTCAACTAAAAGGCGCTTTTTCGCTTGTTATGCTGTTTAATGATACGTTGTATGCCATTAAAGACCCTTGGGGTTTTAGGCCTCTTGCAATGGGTGAGCTTGGGGATTCGTGCTGTTTTGCAAGCGAAACTTGCGCATTTGACTTAATTGGCGCAAAGTTTATAAGGGAGCTTGAAAGTGGAGAGATTGTAAAAGTAGACAAATACGGCGTAAACTCGTTTAAGCCTTTTAAAAGCGAAAACTCATACAGGTGCGTTTTTGAGCATATATACTTTGCAAGGCCAGATTCTTACCTGTGGGATAACCATGTGTATGAAATAAGAAAAAAAATTGGTCAAAAATTAGCTTTAAAATCTAGCGTGGATGCAGATGTAGTAATAGCTGTGCCAGATTCAGGTATGCCTGCTGCCATAGGTTACGCTCAAGCCTCTGGTTTGCCTTTTGAGATGGGCATTATTAGAAATCACTATGTAGGCAGAACATTTATAGAACCAACAGATTCTATCAGACATTTTGGCGTAAAACTAAAATTAAACCCCTCAAGTGATGTGCTGAATAATAAAAGGGTAGTAGTAGTAGATGATTCTATTGTAAGAGGCACAACAAGCAGACGCATTGTAAAAATGATAAGGAATGCAGGTGCAAAAGAAGTGCACTTGCGTATAGCAAGCCCGCCCGTTACGCATCCATGTTTTTACGGTATTGATACGCCAACCAAATCAGAGCTTATTGCATCAAGCCACACAATTGAAGAAATTACAAAATATGCAACAGCCGATTCAATAGCATACCTTTCGCTTGAAGATTTAAAAGAAATTGTGGGCGAAAGCGGATACTGTTTTGCTTGTTTTAGCGGTAATTACCCTATAAGTTTGAAAGTTTAGGAAGTATTATGAAAATTTTATTCTTACTGTTTGGGTTTGTATTTTTTTTAGACTCATGCGCGAGCCTGCCTAAATCAAATGAGTATGCGCCACAGGTTTCAACAACAGCTACAGGTATTTTTAAATCTCAAACGAAGGTGCGTAATATAGACGGCTTCTTTAGGATATCGCCCACAAACTCCGCTATTGATATTTCAAGCCCTTTAGGCTTTGCATTATATGGGATACACATAAATGGGAATGATTTGTATGTAAAAGACTATATGAGTGGTACCAAATTTACAAATGCCGATTTAGAAAAACTCAACATACCGAAAAAGGACAATATTTTCCTTTATGAAAACAGTTTAATTTATTTTACACAAAATTTTTTTTCCATATGCAGCCAAAATGAAAACAAAAATATACATGTTATAGAGTGTGAAAATATTTCACATTATCAATTACCAAAAGTTGTAGAATTTGTTAACAAGGATGATTTATTGAGGTTGACGATGTATAAGATTAAAGTGGATAGCGAGCCAAACTTGATAAAAAAGTAAAGCTGAAGGTGAAAAAGATCCACTATAGCGCACTTGGCTTTGTAAACACAAATGGATCTCATCTTCCATACGAAGAAAATATTGCCCTTACAAAGCAGGTTGTGGATTATGCGCGCGGGTTTGATGTTAGCGTAGAAGGTGAGCTTGGTGTTTTGGCCGGCATAGAAGAAGAGATTTCTTCAAACAAGCATATCTACACAAACCCAGATGATGTTGAAGATTTTGTTCAAAAAAACAGGTGTTGATTCATTGGCTATAGCAATTGGCACAAGCCATGGTGCCTATAAATTTAAAGTTGAGAAAGGTCAACAGCCACCGTCATTGAGGTTTGACATATTAGAGGAAGTTGAAAAGCGCCTACCTGGTTTTCCTATTGTGCTGCATGGAGCCCCAAGCGTATTGAAAGAGTATGTTGATAGGATTAATGCCTATGGAGGAACATTAGAAGACGCAAGTGGTGTTAGCGAGGATCAACTAAGGAAAGCAGCCAAATCCGCTGTGTGCAAGATCAATATCGATACAGATGGAAGGCTTGTTATGACAGCAAAAATCAGAGAAATTTTTGCAAAAAATCCATCTGAGTTTGACCCAAGAAAGTATTTAGGGCCTGCTAGAGATGAGCTTATTAAAATGTATGAGCGAAAAAACAAAGACGTGCTTGGCAGTGCCTTTAGGAGGTAGTTATGGATACTATAAAGTTTGACACAAGTGTGAATTATGAGAGGTTAATCAGCGATAAAAGTGTAAATTATGCTTTTTCCCAAAATTTATGCAAAGTAAATATCAATAAAATTGTTAATTACGCAAAAGCAATAAAGGCTAAAAATTTTGTTCAAGTAGGCATAGGTGGTTCAGCATTGGCTGCAAGTGCTGCCCTATCTTTTTTGCAAAAAGGCGCTCAAGAAAAAAATTACTTTTGCCTGGATAATATTGATCCTCAAAGGCTAGATACTGTGTTAAAACTAGATCCCAAGCAGACTGTTTTTCATGTTGTTTCAAAATCTGGCACAACAATAGAAACGCTTTCTCAGCTATTTGTAATAAAACAGCATATTAAAAACCCAAATATTGTAATTAGCACAGATGATAGGGATACTTTTTTGCGAGCTTTTAGTGTCAAAAACGATTACGAAATCTTTGATATACCAACAGATGTAGGTGGGAGGTACAGTGCTTTTACAAGCGTTGCGCTTTTGCCTTTGGCTTTTTTTGGCTACGATATAGAATCCTACATTGAAGCAGCAAAGCAGGTGGTGAGAGATACACGCGGTGGTTGGGGTTTTCCTATTGATTTGGCAAACCTTGTTGTATCTACATACGATAGATGCAAGGTGTTTGTAATGTTTGCCTATAAGGACAGATTGTACGAAGTAGCTGATTGGTTTAGACAATTATGGGCTGAAAGTTTAGGCAAAAACGGTGTTGGGCAAACACCTATTAAGACTCTTGGCACGACAGATCAGCACTCTCAGCTTCAGCTTTACCAGGAAGGCATAAAGGATAAGCTAATTGTCTTTTTAGATACAATTTCTAATGTAGATTTTACGATTGCAGAAAGTTTTGAGCCTTTTAACTACCTAAAAGGCAAATCAATTGCTAAAATTATGGAGATTGAAAAACAATCCACAAGGAAAGCCCTTGATGAAGTGCAAGTCCCCACGGCAGAAATTTTTTTGGAAAATATAAATGAGGCTACGTTGGGCGCATTTTTTTGCTCTTTGATGATTACAACGGCCAAGGTTGGTGAATTCTGGAAGATTAACCCATTTGATCAGCCAGGCGTTGAGTTAGGTAAAAAATACACAAAGGAAAGGCTGCAAAATGATTAGTTACTCTACACGTATTTATTACGATGATACAGATGCAGGTGGTGTGGTATACTACGCTAATTACCTTAAACTGTGTGAGCGGGCAAAACAGGAATTTTTTCTAAAAAACGGCATAGATTTGTTTAAACTGCACAATGAAGGCATATTGCTTATGGTTTCAAGCGTTAATGCCTATTACCGAAAGCCCATATACTTAGGTGACTATGTGGATGTAGATGTTGAAATTACACAGATGAAAAACGCTAGCTTAACGCTAAAGTTTCGCTTACTTGTTGGCGATGAAACAAAAAGCGAGGTTGAAATTTTATCTGCATGCATAAAAGACTCAAAACCAGCAAAACTACCGCACAGCATCAGGGCTTTATATGCACAGTAAACTTGGAAAATCTGATGTTTGTATTATAACAGGCACAGGTATAAAAATTGACTTAAAGTCATTTGTAAAAACTAAACAGTTGGATTACAGCGAGTTTGACTTGCCAAAGCCCACAACTGCCTCGCACAAAGGCTATTTTGAGGTATTTGAAGGCCAAAATTCTCGCATTATCATAGCCAATGGGCGCTTTCACTACTATGAAGGCTTAAACCCTAAAGAGCTAAGAGCCCTGCCGCAAGTGCTGTGCGAAACTCATCCTAAGCTTGTTATTTTGACAAATTCTACAGGCGGTCTTAACCCATTTTTTAAAAAAGGTGATTTAATGGTAATAAAAGACCACATAAACCTTACAAATACAAATCCTTTAATCGGTATTGATTCAGATAATAAATTTGTAGACATGGTTGATGCTTACAGCGCCTTTTATATAGAAAAACTAAAAGAAAGCGCACTTAAGCTATCTATCGATTTAAAAGAAGGTGTTTATGTGGGCGTAAGTGGTCCTTCGCTTGAAACACCCGCAGAAACAAGGTTTCTAAGGCTAATCGGCGCAGATTGTGTGGCTATGAGTCTTATAAACGAAACAATAACAGCGAGGTTTTTTGGTGTCAATGTACTTGGCGTTTCTATTATTACAAATGTAAATAAGCCCGACTGTATGGGAAAAATCCCCATTGAAGAAGTAATAGCACAAGGCGGTTTAGCTTCAAAAAAACTATCTATACTGCTTGATGATTTTTTAGTAACCAATGATTTTAATCAAAAACGCACTTAACTTAGACGGTTTTAGAACATCTATACTTATCGAAGGTAACAAAATATTAAAAGTACAAAGTGATGTGGCACAAGAGTTGTCCCCACAGGCTACTATTATCGATGCAAGCAACATGCTCGCAATTAGCGGATTTTTTAATGCACATACGCATGCGGCTATGACTATCTTTAGGGGGTACCAGGATGATCTTGCTCTGCAAGATTGGCTGAATAAAATTTTCAAACTTGAAGCAGCCTATGTGGACGAAACAATGGTTTATTGGTGTTCAAAACTTGCCTGCTTAGAGATGGTTTCTTGTGGCACCACTGGTTTTATGGATATGTACTTTTTTGAAGATCAAGTAGCAAAAAGCGCTTTGGATGTGGGTCTAAGAGTCGTTATCGGAGAGGGCTTGCTATCTTTTCAAACGCCTTTTTGCGCTGATTTTAAAGAAGGCCTCAAAAAAACATTTGACTTAAAAGAAAAATACAAAGACCACCCAAAAGCAAAGGTTAGTTTTGCGCCCCACTCCCTATACACAGTGGAGAAAAACGATTTAGAACTGCTTTCCAATACTATAGACAAAAATGATTTTGTGCAGATACATTTGGCAGAAAATTTGACCGAAGTAAATACAGTTTTATCAAAATTTGGCCAACCCCCCACATTTGTGCTGGAAGAGTTTGGCCTTTTAAATAGCAATACCTACTTAGCTCACTGTGTGCACTTAACAGATGACGAAATTGAGCTTATACAAAAAAGAAACGCACATGTTATTCATAATCCTCAAAGTAACATGAAGCTTTCAAGCGGTATAAGCAGTGTGTGCAAAATGATTCAAAAGGGCGTTGATGTTTGTTTGGGCACAGATGGCTGCGCAAGCAACAATAACCTTGATATGATAGAAGAGCTAAGAAGTGCCGCGCTACTTCAAAAACTATTTAACCCTTCTTATATGAACGCAAAACTTGCAGTTAGAATTGCGCAGAATTTTGGCGGTTTCTTTGATGTGGCTTTAAGCGAAGGAAAGCTTGCCGATGTGGTTTTAATTGATTTAGACGCAATAGAGGCAATCCCTTTATACAACCCCGCCTCTTTTTTAGCCTATGCTGCAAACTCAAAAAGTGTTGATACAGTCATAATTGATGGTAAAATTATCTACAAAAACAAAGAATTTGTAGATGTTGATGTGCAAGAAGTCAAATTTAATGTAAAAAAAATCGCAAAAAAGATCGGAAGCCTGTGATTGTCAAATCTTACGCTAAAATCAATTTAGTCCTTTATGTATTAAACAAAAGACCAGATGGCTATCACGATATAATTTCGATCATTACAAAGGTTGATTTTTTTGATTTGATTGAAATTAAGCCTTCAGGGATTTTATCGGTACTAACAAACAAGCCTGAGTTAAACAACAATTCAAATTTAGCCTTCAGGTCTGCCAAAAAATTTTTTGAAGAATCGCGCATAAAAGATGCGGTAAAAATTGATATACAAAAACACATACCGCTTGAAGCGGGTCTTGGCGGTGGCAGCTCAAATGCAGCATATACACTTTTGGCTCTAAACAAAATGTACGATTATGTTTTGAGTTTTGATAAATTACTTGATATTTCGCTGCAGCTTGGCAGTGATTGTCCTTTTTTTTTGTATGAAAACGCAAATCTTGTGTGTTCTAAGGGAGAGCAGGTTTACCCTCTTGATTTTTTGCTCAAACCGCAGCCGATAATTATTGTGAAGCCAGAGATGGGCGTTAGTACAAAATTAGCCTACAGCAATTTAATATTGACAAAACGTAATAATATCAATAAAATGACTCTCGTGGATAGATTGAAAAAAGGCGGACCCCTAGCTATTATGCACAACGACTTAGAAAGCAGCGTATTTAAACTTTACCCTGCGATAGAGTATTTGAAGCGTAAAATTTATGAGATTGCTCAAAATGCCCTGCTTTGTGGAAGTGGCTCAAGCGTTTTTGCTTTTGCAGAAAATTGTGAGAGGCAGCAGATTATCTCGATGCTTGATGATGGCTATTTTTTTAAAACAACAACAATTTTAAATAACGAGGGAAGGGATTTGTATGGACATTACAGAAGTTAAAATCAGCCCTATAAGCGGCGACGAGAAACTCAAAGCATTTGCAACTGTTACATTTGATGATTGTTTTTTGGTTAGAGACCTAAAAATCATTAACGGAAAAAAAGGTTTCTTTGTAGCTATGCCTAGCAGAAAAATGAAAGATGGCACATTTAAAGATATAGCACATCCGCTAAACAATGCCATGAGGCAGCAATTAGAAGCAAAAGTTTTAGAAGAGTACAATAAATCCATAGAAGAGCCAAAATCTTGAAACATAGCTTTGCTTGATTAGTCGTTAAATACTTTGGGGTGTAGCCAAGCGGTAAGGCAGGGGACTTTGGATCCCCGATGCGGAGGTTCAAATCCTCCCACCCCAGCCAATTAGTGTGAAAGTAAAGTTCTTTGAGTAGCAGGGTACGGTTTTTTTTAATAATTTTTATACTTTATTAGAGATATAAACTGTAAGTTTGTTAAAAAAGTGTACTCTCTTGGTTTTTAGTGTAGTTTATTTTTGCTGTTTCTTTGGTTTCCTTTAAGTACTATCATAAAAAAACTTATACAAAGCCTTGTTAGAGTATATCTACTTGTGTTTGCTAGCGCCTTTATAATGCGGTAAAAAATTTAGAAAATTAAAGCCCAAACAATTGCAAAATGCAAGGTTTTGTATTAAGATAAACACATCATGAAAACAGCTTTAGTTCACGATTGGTTACCTATTTTGGGTGGTGCAGAAAAAGTATTGGAAAGTATTTACGAGCTTTATCCATCACCTATTTATACATTACTCAAAAATAGTAAGGTACTTAAGGGTTCTGTGTTTGAAGATGCGACCATACACACATCACTGGTACAAAACCTGCCATTTGCTAAAACTAAATATAGAAGCTATCTGCCGTTTTTTCCATTTGCTGTTGAGCAGTTTGATTTGTCAGACTATGATCTTATTATCTCTTCAAGCTATGCTGTAGCAAAAGGGGTTCTAATCCGGCCAAACCAAACGCACATTTGCTACTGCCACAGCCCCATTAGATACGCATGGGATATGTACTTTGAGTATTTAAAAGATGCTAAACTCGAAAAAGGTTTTAAAGCACTTATTGCAAAAATCGTGTTACACTATATTAGAATGTGGGATTATGCAAGCGCACAAAGGGTAGACTACTTTGTAGCAAATTCAATTAATGTAGCAAATAGAATAAAAAAATTTTACGGTAAAAGTGCTAGCGTGATATACCCGCCAGTTGATGTAGATAAGTTTGATTTGTGTGAACAAAAAGAAGATTTCTACTTAACTGCATCTCGCCTTGTGCCGTACAAAAAAATTGATTTAATTGTGGAAGCATTCTCAAATATGCCCAATAAAAAACTTATCGTATGCGGAGATGGACCACAAATGCAACTTATAAAGAAAAAAGCTGCAAAAAATATAGAAATAATCGGTTTTGCTTCATTTGATAAACTAAAGCTTTACATGCAAAAAGCTAAAGCATTTGTTTTTGCTGCAAAGGAAGACTTTGGTATTGTACCAGTAGAGGCTATGAGTTGTGGAACACCCGTTATTGCATATAAAGCCGGAGGATCGCTTGAAACGGTAGTGGAAAATGTTACCGGCATTTTTTTTGAAAAACAAAACATAAAGAGTATCGTTGAAGCGGTAGATCTTTTTGAAGACAAAAAAGACATCTTTGACCCAAAAACAATAAGAAACCATGCTTTGCAATTTAGCAAGCAGCGCTTTAAAGAACAATTTAGAGCTTTTGTAGAAGAAAAGGTTTTAATAAGCCAATGAAAAACACTGATGTAGTAAAAAAACCACTTTCTATACTGCTCTTAATCATAGGAGATTTTGCTGCTTTTTGCGTATCTTTTGCTTTAGCTTTCTTTACAAGAAAATACATTGGCCATATTATTCTCTTGCCAAAATTTATCGTTTATGGTTATTTGTCAAAGCTCTTTTGGCTACCTTTGGTTTATTTTTTCTTTTTTTCGATAGAGGGTTTATATACAAAAAAAATACATTTCTGGTATGAACTAAAAATACTTATAAAAGCTGTATTTATTTCCTTTATTGTGTGCTTATCTATTGTTAGTATTGGAAAACTGACAGATTTTATTTCAAGGTTATTTTTGTTCTTTTTGCTTTTTTATAGTTTGATCGTTTTTCCAATATTTAGGATTGCCCTAAAAAATATACTATTTTTTCTTGGCTTATGGAAAGAAAGAACTCTCATAATAGGTATAAGCCCAACGAGCATTAAGTTTGCTCAAAGTTTTAATAACAACAAGTATCTGGGTTTAGATATTGTAGGTTTTGCTGGTCAAACAAAAGAACATATTGAAGGGTTTAAAACAATTCCTCTCTCGCACGCAAAAAAAATAACCACAGCACTTAATATTAATACGATTATAATAGATGAAAACGCACTAAACGAAGAAGAATCATCCAAAATTTCGCAAGAATTGGGCTTTTTTGTAAACCGCGTTATATTTATTCCTAAAAAACATTTAATTTTTCTTTTTAATAGCGAAGTAAACTACCTTTTTGTAGAAAAGATTTTTATTTTAAGCGTAAAAAACAATCTAAAATCTCTGACAAATAGAATGCTAAAAAGGATATTTGATTTATTTGTAAGTATAGTTTTATTGCCTTTTTTGGTAATTGTAATGTTTATTATTGCTGTTATCATAAAACTTGATTCAAAAGGAAGCATTTTTTATGTTAGCAAAAGACTTGGCCAAAATGGTAAACTGTTTAATTTTTTGAAATTTCGCACTATGTATGAGGATAATGATAAACTTTTAAAAGATTATCTGTCTCAAAATGAAAAAGCACGGTTAGAATGGGAGCGCTACAAGAAACTCAAAGATTTTGACCCTAGAGTGACCAGGTTTGGGCGTTTTTTGCGCAAAACTTCTCTAGATGAGCTGCCTCAAATTATAAATGTGTTGTTTGGTCAAATGAGCCTTGTAGGTCCAAGGCCTTATTTGGAGTCAGAGCTAGATAGAATCAACGATTCAATTGGGACTATTGTGCTAACAAAACCAGGCATCACGGGACTATGGCAGGTATCTGGCAGAAACGAGCTTGACTTCCAAACACGCGTGGACCTTGATTGCTTTTATGTAACAAATTGGTCTTTGTGGTTTGATATAATAATTCTTTTAAAAACAATTTATGCGGTATTAAAACAAAAAGGAGCATACTGATGAGTATCGATTCAAAAAAACTATCTTATCAATTGCTATACATTAGCGCCTTGATGTTTGCTGTTTTTGTTGCTACATCCATTGCTGCAGATAGCTTAGCTATTAGTGTCGGGCTTATTGGTTTAATAATGATGATCGCTAGCAGGCAGTTTAGATTTAAACGAAGTGATATGCCACCCGCTTTGTTTTCTGCTACTTATTTTTGGTCGAGTATATTTTCGCTTAACCCACTGAACAGCTTAATGAACTTTCACTATATTTGGCATTTTGCTCCATACTGGATTGTCTCGCGCATAAAAGACAATTACCAGACAATTATTAAAGTGCTTGCTGTTTTTGTTATTGTTAGTGCCTTTGGTGTATATTTTAACGCATTTTTTTGTCTAAAACCCGCAAATATTTTCAGCACAAGTTTATCGCACTTGCATCTTTCATACCCCAGCAAAGCGTGCGCACCAGAAGGGTTTTCTGGCTTTCCATCCTACATTGGCGCAATTATGCTAATCTCGACATTTTTCTTTGGGGCACTGGGTTTTTTTGCCAAAAAGAAACTTTACATAATAACATCCATTTTTGCTTTGATTGCTGTAGTTTTGACGCAAGAGCGACAGGACTGGTTGGGTCTGCTTGTTGGTGTTTTATTTGTACCATTTTTTGTTAGAAGCAAAAAAATATGGTTAATTTACCTTATTGGTGTAATATTAGCGGTTGGACTTAGCCAAACAAGTTTTGTAGAAAATCGACTGCGATATACGCTGCATTTTACAAAAGATCCAGATATCGTAATTCGTTTTGCAATGATCAAAGCTTCGTTTGATATATTTAACCACTCAAGCATAACAAGAAAACTCACCGGCTATGGGCCCCACTACGCCAGTAAAATTGTTCATGATGATACCGTTGTGTTTTACAAGCAGTTGGCAAATAAGTACCATATAAACCCAAATGCCAATATTGCCACAGTTATTGACAATTATTACATAAACATTTTAATGAGCGCAGGCCTTGTAGGACTTTTGTTTGTTTTAACCGCTTTTTTCATGCTTTTAATAAACAACATAAAAGCCATAAAATATGCTGAAGATGAAAAGAAGAGTATTTTGATCGGTATGAGTTTAGGCCTTATTGCGTTTTATGTAGCAAGTGGTTTTGATAATCTGCTTGGAAGCGCACAGGTGAGCATATTTTTATCGTTTATGCTGGGCATAAATAGCTTTGCGCTAGAAAATTGAGAAAAAGTGGACAGGCTACTTTATTCTACCTTCTAATCCTTTCTCGGCCTTCCCCTTTTTCCCCTACATATATTTAAGTTTGTTTATTATATCAGAAGAATCCCAGATTTTGATAGATTCATTAAGGCCGAGTAAATACATCAGAAAATATACAAAATCAATATACAAAAATGCGCTAAAAAAGAAAGAAGAAACAAGAAAAGATATAAATGCTATTGTGGTTGATTTATTAAAAGCAGTGGAAAATTTAGAGATCGGTCTTGCAGTTAAGTTATTTTTTAGTATTATAAAAAATGACGCAAAAAGCAGTAATTCGCCAATTATCCCGTAGTCTATAAGTATCTGAAAATAAAGATTATCCATATGACCAATGCCGTTTAGTTTAGTGTATGAGCTGCAATGCAGCGAGTATTTATCGCATATGCTTTTAAAGCTTGAGATTTTGTACCGCAGTATCGCTTTATCGGCATTATTCAGGCCAAAGCCAAAAAGTATGGTTTTTAAATCTTGTTTAGGCATAGCTTTGATAGCAGCATCCCACTGAGCAAATCTTAAGAATATACTGGTGCTTTTATTGTATTGTATTGCTTGATTAATTCTTTGTTTTATAAAGCCAACTTGCAAAAAAACCAGAAAGACCAGAACAACTGCGCTATAATAAAATACCAAATGCTTTCTTTTGATTTTTTTTACAAAAAATGGTATCAAGATGACCCCAATTACAAAGCCTAATATTGCCGATCTTTCCTGAATCAAAAACAATGACAAAAAACCAAGTAGAGAGCTTATATAGTAAATAATGCTTTTATAATAAAAACTTAAAGTTATAAATACCAAAGTAAGCATCATCATAATAGATCCAGTGGCTAGAGCATTTGTTGACCACAAACTATTTGCCTGCAATGGGGGAAAATGAAAATATATATGTTTGGCAGACAAAAGATCTGTTATTTTATGTCCAAAAAATGCATTTATAATAATGCATATTGATGTAAAAATTGTTACCAGACCTAAGAGGTTGACAATGGCTTTGTGTTTTTCGCTTAACCTGCTTAACACAAAATAAGGCAAGAATAAACGAATGGGATTTAAATTGGTAAAGCTATTTTTAATATCTATACCAAAGACAGACAAAAGGTTTTGTATAAATAAAAGGCCAATAGGCACATCGTTTCTTTTAAATTTAAAAGTTTTAGATACAACTGCTGTTAATAAACCTACAAACCCTATCGTTAGGGCAATGTTTGTAATAGCTATAGAGGTTGTAAGTCCTATTGTTAATAAAATTGCGCTAACCAAAATAAATTTTCTGCTAAAATAGTCAAGTGATGGAAACTCAAGGTTTTTAAAAAACGAATATTTAATAAAAAAATTTCTTTGCATAAAAACTTCTACTAACTTTTTCTCCAAAATATTATATCATGGAACACTTTATGTCAAATATTAGACATTTAAGCAAAAAATGCGCAAAAATTGCAGCCTTAAGGAGATTTTCTTTGCGCTGTTTATTTAGCTTGACATAGCAATGTAGGCTTTGGTTACGTTTGAGGGGTTTCCTAATTCTACAATCTTGCCTTTTTCTATTAGCATAGCCTGGTCGCAAATTTTTTCAACTAAAGTGGGCTCATGGCTTACTATAATTAGCGTTTTGCCTTTTTGTTGAAACTCTAAAATTTTTTTTGAGCTTTTTTTCTGAAAGGATTGGTCGCCTACGCCCATTATCTCATCTAATATAACTATATCTGGATTTATATTTATAGCTACAGAAAAGGCTAATCTTATATACATACCAGATGAAAATGTACGCAAAGGTTCATCTGCCACATGGGATAGCTCTGCAAAGTCCAAGATTTCATCGTACTTTGGCTCTATCTCTTTTTTAGATAGCCCAAGCATAAGTCCGTTTATGAGTATATTTTCTTTTGCGGTGAGCTCTGGGTGAAAGCCTGCCCCAAGCTCCAAAAGCGGTACAATTTTGCCATCCCTTATAATTGTGCCGCTAGTTGGCGTGATAATACCGCATATTAGCTTTAAAAGCGTGCTTTTGCCAGCACCATTTCTGCCCATTATACCGAATGTTGTGGATTTTTTTATTGAAAACGATATATCATCTAAAACGGTGATTGTTGGCCTTTTTTTTCTTTTAAAACCGCTTTTTATAAAACTTACAAATTTAGTCTTTATAGAAGTAGGGTTATACTCTACTACCTTGAACCGCTTTGTAAGGTGTATCACATCTACAGCATATATACTCATACTAATTCTGGAAACTCCTCTTTGTGAGCTCTAAAGTACAAAAATCCCAAAATATACACAACAATAGCTACAAGCGCAAGCAAAGCCAGATAAAAAGGTTTTGGGAACCAGTTATAGTAAAAAATACTCTGGTAGGATTTCATTAAATACGCAAGCGGGTTTAAAAAAATTAATTTTTGGGCCTTTAGCGGTAATTGCTGCTCAAAATACATAATAGGCATACCAAAAAATAAAAATTGCAGTAAATTCATCACAATATGCTGCATATCCCTGTAATATACCTCCCATGCAGCTACAAAAAAACCTATACCACAAGTAATAAAAAACTGTATAATGACAATTACAGGAAACACAATCAAAGGTAACCCTATAGAAACGCCAAAAATAATTATAAATAAAAGCAACACAGGCAAAGATAAGGCATAGTTTATAAAATTAGACACCACTTTTACTATTATAAGTATCTCAGAGGGCAGCGTGGATTTATTAACAAACGCCCCAGAGCTTACTATAGACATAGTGGCTTCATTTATTGAGCCAGCAAACCAGTTCCACGGTAAAAGTCCCACAAACAAATACACAGGGTAGGCTTTAGCAGATGCCTTAAATATGACGGTAAACACAAATACATATATTAAAAGCAAGAGCAAAGGATTTAAAATAGACCAAAAAAAGCCAAGCGCAGAACCCCTGTATCGAATCTTAAGCTCTTTTAATGCCAAGATCCATATTAAATGCCTATACTGGATAGGTATTTTGAAGCTTTCTTTAATTGATGATAATTTTTGAGTCACGCAAACACCGCTTTAACCATACTAGAAAACCATTATATATAGATTTGATTTATTGTAAATGGTTTTTTAATAATTTATCACTTTGGGATTAAAAAGGGGACAGGCTACTTTATTCTACCTTCTAATCCTTTTTCGGCCTTCGCCTTTATCTGGCATAACCTTAAAAAGTAGCCTGTCCCCTTTTTCCTAAATAGTTATTGAAGCTTTACAAAGGCCGCACTTTTTGTTAATATACGCTTAGTTTTAGCGGTTTGAGTTTTTATGGGTGATGTGTTAAAAAGGCCAAAAAGCATCTTTATAGATTGTACTGCTACTTATTATACAGGTTTAAATACCGGTATACAAAGGGTTGTAAGAAACATAATAGCCCGCATAGATAATTTAGAGCAAGCTTATGGTGTAAAATGCGTCCCTGTGATTTTAAAAGAAGGTCAATTCATAGCTATTTCAAAGGAAGATTTATTAAACAAAAAGCCAAACCAAACAGTTTTAAAAGTTAAAGTTTTACTGTCCAAGCTGCTTCCATCAAAGTTGTATTTTTTTGCAAAGAACTTATACGGAAAGTTTTTTTTGATTTTTGCAAAGCCTTCGGTTGGATCTGCACCGATAACAGCGCAAAAAGATGATATCATATTGGCTATTGATGTGTTTTGGGAATTGGGCGTTATCGATGCAATCAAATCTTACAAACAAAAATATGAGGTTATGTTTTTTCTTTTGGTTTACGATATTATACCTTTGATGTTTCCGCAATACTACAGAGATCAAACACCAAAAAAATTCAAAAAGTATTTTAGTCAAACCGATATTTACGATGCTATAATTACCACATCTAAGGCAAATGTAAATCAAATAAAAAGCTTAAATGAAAAAGAATTTCCTAATATATCAAAAAAGCCAATTGCCGTTTTCGGCTTAGGTAGCGATATGAAACCGCTAAATCAAACAAATAACTACAATGAACTGCTTGACTCAATTGTAAAAGACTCGAAAGTATTTTTAATGGTTGGCACGCTTGAGCCAAGGAAAAATCACGATTTTGTATTAAGTGCTTTTGAAAAGATATGGGAAAAAGATTTATCAAAAAAACTTATCATAGTAGGCAGGATAGGTTGGCTGTGCGAAAATACGCTCAAAAGAATCAAATCGTCAAAACACTACAATAAAAATCTTTTTATGTTTAACTTTTTAAATGACGAGGATCTTTCATATTTATACAAGAATACCACTTGCGTCATTGCAGCTTCTAGTATAGAAGGTTTTGGCTTACCATTGGTAGAAGCGATATTTTATAATGTGCCTGTGATTGCAAGCGACATTGACGTTTTTAGAGAAATAGGCGACACATACCCTACATATTTTAGCCTTTCAAGCATCGATAGCTTGATTGATGCAATATATAAAATAAAACCCGAAATGGTCAAAAACCACACTGCAACCCCGACGACATGGGATGATTCGGCAAATCAATTAATAAATAAAACGCTAATTTTATACAATGAATTAAAAGATAAATAGATAAATATGGAGGTACTTAATGAAAAAAGCGCTCATTACTGGTATTAGGGGCCAAGATGGTGCATATTTAGCCAAACTGCTCCTACAAAAAGGCTATAAGGTCTACGGTGCAGATAGACGCAGCGGCGACTCTGGTAATTGGCGGCTAAAAGAGCTTGGCATAGAGCAAGAGGTAGAAATTGTCTACATGGATTTATTAGAATTAACCAATATTCGCCATGTAATATCAAAAGTTATGCCAGATGAAGTGTATAACCTGGCAGCGCAGAGCTTTGTGGGTGTATCATTTGAACAGCCCATATTAACAGCGGATATAGATGCGATAGGCGTGCTTAGGGTATTGGAGGCGCTAAGAGACATAAAGCCCGATGCAAAATTCTACCAAGCATCAACCTCAGAAATGTTTGGCAAAGTAAGAGAAATGCCCCAATCAGAAACCACGCCGTTTTATCCAAGGAGCCCTTATGCAGTATCAAAAGTCTATGCCCACTACATAAGCGTAAACTATAGAGAAGCCTACAGTATGTTTACAGCCTGCGGTATACTGTTTAACCATGAATCAGAGCTAAGGGGGTTAGAGTTTGTTACAAGGAAAACCACATATGCCGTTGCAAGAATAAAATACGGCTTGCAAGACAAGTTAATATTGGGTAACTTAGACTCAAAGCGCGACTGGGGTTATGCTCCAGAGTATGTATATGGTATGTACTTAATGCTGCAGCAGAACAAGCCAGATGATTACGTGCTTGCAACAGGCCACACCCATACCATAAGAGAGTTTGTAGAAAAAGCTTTTGAAGCAGCAGGTTTTAATATAGAGTGGTTGGGTGAGGGTATAAACTCAAAAGGTATAGATAAAAAAACAGGCAAAGTATTGGTAGAAGTTTCAAAAGATTTTTATAGGCCCTCAGAGGTAGACGTGCTAATAGGCAACCCAAAAAAAGCCAAAGAAAAGTTAAATTGGCAGGCAAAAACGACACTTGAGGAATTGGTGCAGATTATGATGGAAGCGGACTTAAAACGTATAAAAAGTTCTCAATTATGCAGTTAGATAAAAATCCCAATGTATCAAGCACTATCAAATATAGACCTGATGTAGATGGTTTAAGGGCGATAGCCGTACTGGCTGTCATTTTGTATCATGCTAATTTGGCTATATTTTCAGGTGGATACATCGGCGTTGATATCTTTTTTATAATTTCTGGGTACTTAATTACATCTATCACCGTCAACGAACTCAATAAAGATAAATTCACCTTTATAAATTTTTATATTAGGAGGGTAAAAAGACTATTCCCCGCATTATTTGTTCTTATTATAGCTACCTTTGTCTTTGGCTATTTTTATCTTTTGCCGGATAATTACAAAACTTTGGGCTTTTCTTCAATGTTTACCGTTTTTTATCTGTCAAACGTTTATTTTATGAGGTTAAAAGGTGGATACTTTGCTCCAGGTGTAGATTCTTTGCCTCTTATACATACATGGTCTTTGGGTGTTGAAGAGCAGTACTATTTATTTTACCCCGCTTTTTTGGTAATTATCACAAAATGGCTAAAAAAGCGCTATATATTATGGGTTAGCATTGCATTGGTAGCTTCTTTTATTTTAAATATTTATCTTGTAAAAGTTGACCCAGAAGCTGATTTTTATCTATTTTTTACAAGGATCTGGGAATTTGCCTTTGGCGGACTTGCGGCACTTGGAGCTTTCCCAAAGCTAAATAGTAATATTTTGGGTAAAGTTTTAGCATGGGTTGGTTTGATATGTATTTTAATAGCAGTTTTTTTGTATAAAAAAACCACACCATTTCCGGGATACGCTGCACTTTTGCCAGCTATTGGTGCTTTACTAATTATTTATGCTAACACATTTTCTGATAACTGCTTAAAAAAATTACTTTCCACAAAAGGTTTTGTGTTTGTAGGCCTTTTGTCATACTCGCTTTATTTATGGCATTGGCCGATTTTGTCTGCTTATAGATACTTTGCCCCGGTACTGCCTCAAGGCACCGATGATATCATATTGATAGCCGCATTATTGTTGACATTTGTTTTGTCTTACCTTTCTTATAAGTTAATAGAAACGCCTATTAGGTTGAAAGACTTTAAAGCTAACCCAAAAAAACTTTTTATTCCTATTTTTGCCATTATGATTGCTATTGCTTCATTTGGTTATTATTTAGAGTATCACGATGGTTTGCCTGCAAGATATCCTGAAGAACTTCAAAAAATTATAAATGCTCCTATAGACAAAAATCTTGAAGATTCTAAATATATGGATTTAAAACCAAGTGAGGTAGCCTGGGATAAGTACCCAACGCTTGGTGATAAAAGCGCACCTCATTATACTTTTGTAGTAATGGGAGACTCCCATGCGGATGCAATGTCTCCAGGGTTTGATGAGTTGGCAAAAAAGTTTCATATTAAAGGCAAGCTTTTGGCAGCAAGCGGCAACCCACCGTTATTTGGCGTTAATTGGGGTGACGATGATACATTATCGCAGGTAAAATCAAGATATTTGGATCTAATCAAAGAGCATCCTCACATTAAAAAAATATTTTTAGTAGCTCGATGGGGCATTTACGTGAATGGATATGGCTATATTTACAAAAATGGAGAGTTTATTGATAACCAAGAAGGGTCTTTAGCTTTGTGGGACAAAGACTCCAGAACTCACAATGATATATTACATAATGAAAAAGTGATTGAAAGGGGTTTAGTAAGAACGCTAAAGGTTTTCAATGATATGCATATACAGGTTTATATTGTCTCTGATGTGCCAGAAATAGGTTGGAATGTGCCGGAAACATTATCAAAGCTCTATATTTTGCGCAATATTCTAACAAGAAAAATTACAGCCCCGACATACGCTGATTATCTACAAAGACAAAAGCCTGTTATTAAAGCATTTAAAGAAGCAGAAAAACATTATAAATTTACATTAATAAACCCGGCTAAATATATGTGCATAAGCAATAAGCCGTGTGTAATTTTAGATAAAGACGGTTACCCTCTTTATTTGGATACCAATCATCTGACTAATCATGGTGCGTATTATGTGGTGAATCATGATCCAAAATTTAAAGAATATTTAAAAATGCAGTAATGGTTTTGAAAATAAAAAGCGATTTTAAAAAAGCCGTTAAATATCTTAAAAGTTATGGGTTAAGGGCTTTTGTGATCAAAATTTTAGAAAGATTGGGGTTAATACAGCCACAGCCTTATGCATTATGGATAAGAAACTTTGAGCCAAATAATAAAGCACTGATCGAACAAAGAACTCACAAATTTGCATACAACCCTAAAATTTCTATCATAGTGACAACTTTGAATACACCCACAAAAATATTACGCGACATGCTAAACTCAGTTTCAAATCAAACATACTCAAATTGGCAGTTATGCATAGCCGATGGTTCAACCAAAAAATCTACATTGCGTATGCTTAAAAAATTCTCAAAAAAAGACAAAAGAATTGTAGTAAAATTTTTAAATGAAAATAAAGGCACAGCGGCTAATTTAAGGCAAGCGATAAGGTTTGCAGCAGGAGAGTATGTAGCTTTTTTAGGCCCATTTGATACATTAGCCCCTTTTGCTCTGTTTGAGATTGTAAAGGCAATAAGTGAAAACCCTGATACTGAGTTTATATATTCTGATGAAGATAAAATCTCAAAAAACGCTAAAAAAAGGTTTAGCCCTCACTTTAAACCCGATTTTAGTCCGGATTTGCTCAGAAGCTGTAATTATATTTCTCACTTAAGCGTTATTAAAAAACAACTGCTGGATAAGATCGGCACTTTGAGGGAAGATTTTGAAGGATCTTGGGATTATGATTTAATTTTAAGATGCACACAAAAAGCAAAAAAGATTATCCATATCCCTAAAGTTTTATACCATTTACGACATATAGACCCGTCTGTACCCAAAAACATTGATGCAAAAAAAGCTTTAAGCGAACATTTGGAAAGAATTGGTCTAAAAGGCACTGTGGAAGATTTAGATGTGCCTGGGTTTTATAAGATCAATTACGATATTTTAGGTTTGCCAAAAATATCCATAATAATCCCCAATAAAGATCACAAAGAGGACTTAGAAAAGTGCATAAATTCAATATTAAAATCTACTTACAAAAATTATGAAATTATTATTGCAGAAAACAATTCTACGGACAAAATAACATTTGAGTATTATGATTACCTAAAAAACATATACAGTTTTATAAAAGTCATAGAATGGGGCAAACCGTTTAATTACTCCGCCATTAACAATTTTGCTGTTTTATCTACAACGGGCGATATTTTGCTTTTTTTAAATAATGATATTGAACCGATAAATAATAATTGGTTGGAAGAAATGCTTATGTTTGTTCAAAGAGATGATGTAGGTGCAGTGGGCGCTAAACTTTTTTACCCAAATAACACCATCCAGCATGCGGGTGTGATAATTGGGTTAGGTGGGGTAGCAGATCACTCACATAAATACTTTCCCGGCGATGCTAATGGATATTTTATGAGATTAAAGATTGTTCAAAATGTTTCTGCAGTAACAGGTGCTTGCTTGATGACAAAAAAATCGGTATTTATGCAGGTTGGCGGATTTGATGAGCTATACCAAATAGCTTTTAACGATATAGATTTTTGTTTAAAAATTAGGCAAAAAGGTTATTTAATCGTTTTTACGCCGTTTGCTAAAGCTTATCATTTTGAGTCTAAAACCAGAGGTATAGACGATACTTTTGAAAAAAAGCAAAGGTTTAATAAAGAAAAAGAGATGTTTATTAAAAATTGGAAAGAAATTTTAGTCTCAGGGGATCCTTATTATAAACCAAATTTGACATTGTATAAGTTTGATTTTTCTCCAAAGATTATATAAAAAAAGATTGCAAATAAGTGTGAAATTTGATAATGTTGAGTAACTTCTGATGTAGGTGAGGCTAAAAGAGAAACAAATGAATAAATGAATGGGTAAATTGTGGTTGTTAAAAGAATTTTGATTGATTGTTCTAAGGCATATATTTACAATTTAGGGGCACTCACAGAGTTATGCGCGATATTGTAAAAGAAAAAAACTAATTGAAAGCGTGAAAGAGATGCGCAGCAGGATAAAGGAGCCAATAAAAGATGCAGGTCTTGCAAGCTCCAAATTCGTCAGCTCTCATTAAGGCACCTGAGAAATATGTAATTTATATTGCAGTGGCTATTACTGGCTCCATGTCATGCACCGCCTTTTCCGCAGCTATGATATAATGCTGCATTTCATAAACAGCTATTTGCAAAACAGACAAGCGCCCAGCCGAGAAATATTTTCGGAGAGACTTGTCTGCTTGTTTTTAATATTTATTTACGTCAAAGTCATTAATAATGGCAGTTATCTCATCGTAAAGCTTAGCAAGTCTTTCATCGCGTAATGGTTTTTTTAACTCACATTCCCAAACCACAATTACTCGCCAGCCGTTCTTTTGTAAAATATCAATATTTTCAGCGTCCCGCTGACGGTTACGTTCTAATTTTGGCTTCCAGTATTCGAGATTAGATTTAGGCATTACAAACCCTGGGCATCCGCTGTGAGAATGCCAGAAACAACCATTAACAAAGACAGCAGTGTGATATTTAGGGAAAACAGCATCTGGCTTGCCTGGATATCGTTTGTCATTTTTTCTGTATCGAAGTCCCCTTGAAAAAAGATACTTTCGTACGATTTCTTCAGGTTTGGTGTTTCCGCTTCGAATCCGCGACATGTTATAACTGCGCTCTTCAGGAGAATGATTATCTGCCAAGAACACCCCTCCTGTCAGATACAGTAATATACTTCTTTTCCGGGCAATTTGATGTTTGGAATCCAAATCTGCCTGCCATTCCATCCTTTATCTTTGTTTCCGGTGATTTTATACATTGTAAGTACGGCCTCGTCTGTAATTGAATCACCCAAAGCTCGGTCGGTCGGCGACAGCAATGTTCCTGTACCTTTACCTATATCCCTGTTTCTCCGAACAATTAATCTGCCTTGAGCGGAGGGATTTTCAGTCCTGATAGTTTGTATGAATCCTTTAAAATCCTCTGGCTCCCAGTCATCAGATCCTGAGATGATGTTTTCAAGAATTTCCTCAAACAGCCGGAGGTTAACGGAATATGTATCTTCTCCGAAGCGCTCAATAATACTATCCAATTTGCTGATATCCTCGTTTTCAGGGTAAAACGGGAAGTAGTTAACTCCGCCTGTAAATGTTTTAACAACCCCATCATCAAGTACATTTTTTCTGGTTGGGCGGAGTTTTTTAGGATAGTGTATATTTACTTCTTCCGGGTGCCCTTTTTCAATTTGAGAAATTATACTGTTGTTTGCAGCATTAATTTCCGCAAACAGTTTATAAAGAACCGGCGGAATGAACACCCTCATTAATCCTAAATCGCGGTCATATCCGAACATGCGACTATGCTGCCACATTGTGTCGGCCTGCGGGCTTTTAGCAACACGGCAATAATATGTAGTTTGAAGCTTCGGGATTGTAACACCGCGCCCAAGGCTGTTGCCTCCGACAATAATATTCACCCCAGACTCATACTTTACATTATCCTCAAAAGAATTTCGGGAGTTAATGACAAGTATATTCACTCCGTCAGTCTCAAGCATCAAATTTATATTTTCCATTATCACATCAAATGGGCTGATACTCGGCTTTGTTGCAGCAAGGTCATTGTATACTGCAGTAAAAGCATCATTAATAAGAGGTTCATCAATCGATAGATGAATTTCATTCAAATAATCTCCTACTTTTTCAGCGAACTTTTGATGCTGGTCGGTTTTGACGCTCGGATGTATTAAAAAGTTTGAAACCGTTCCCCCGTTCAGGAAAATCTCAGCAGATGAAACGAGATGATAAAGGACGGCCTTTTTGAGTCCGTTTTCGGCAAATTCATCGTCCTTAAGCAATTCTGTTGCCTCCTCATTATCAGTGAGAATGACATAAGGCGGGCAATCATATGGAAACAACTCATTTCCTCCAATATAGTCTTTACCTGGCGAAAAATAGTGAGTAAAATACGGGCGCCATCCGCTTTGATATGACTGCAGAAGCAAAGCTTGAGGGGTTCCTGTAACCTGTATATAAATGCTGCTTGAGGCAGTCTTTTTAATTTCCTCTAAATTTCTGTTAACCGAGCTTTGTTTGTTTTTATTAATCACCGTATTCAAACTTGCAGCATCTGCCTCATCGTCCACGATGAACAATGGATTGCCTTCGCAGAAATGAGAGGAAGAAAAGTTATTCTTCCAGCTTTTTAAAACCTGACTGTTCTTCTTAAGAACAATGATAGCAGGACGCTTCATATTGTTTGTAAAGAAAGAGTATTCATCAGATTCTCCGCAAACGCAGAAATCAGGCAAATCCTTTCTCACACGATAAAGAGTCTGCTGTTGCAAAAGATTATTATCCGTAGTTAAAAGGACAAATAGTTTGAATCCCTCGTCTGCGGCAGAGCAAATTAGTCCGAAGAGATGACTGGTCTTTCCGCTTTGAACATTCCCCTCGAGCAAACTCACAACGTGATCTTTGTATGAGAATGTCGTAATATAAGCCGGAGTAATTTTATCAACAGTATCCCTTACTGCTTCAGCAAGCGCAGGATTTCCGCTTTCCATCAAATGTTTGAGATAATTGTTTACGTAACTCATTAATGATTCACCCCAAAATCAAGATACCATAAATTTCCCGAACCTACTTTTGTGAGAGAAAAGTTATCCCTTCCATATTGCCGAAATGTTTCGGGGGGTAACAGGTTGTCCAACTTCAAGCACTCCTGCATTTTCCAACCGGCCTTTTATCCATTTGCCGAGTATTTTCAAATCATCTTCCGAACGGAAATTCTTACTGTAATCCCCGCTGACTTTGCAGGAGAATTTCCATCCGTCATCGGTTATAACGTCAAATACTGCTCCAGGTGTTTCTTTCTGCGGATATCCTGCCAAGGATGTAACGGTGCTTGGAACAATCAACTCCACTTCGTACCAATGCCGAGGCTGAATCACTCCAGTTCTTGTCGCCAATCGTCCTTTGCCAAAAAAAACATTAAGATTGCTTTTTCCAGGAACTTTTCCGTCTTTAACAAGCGGGATTATAAATCGAGTATCCGTCAACGCACTGACACAGTCAGCTAATTGATCATGAGGGGTCTTCTCAACATGCTCATGATTTTCTAACAGCAGATTATTTTGTCTGAAATCACTTATTTCACAATCTGCAAGATTGTCTGCAGCTTTCACGGAGAGTTCTTCAATGAAGCTGCGCATTTTCTTTGCATACTCCGGTTCGCGAAAGAGCGAAGAAGCCTCGTAAGTCCGGCTCCCGCTCTCAACAATACTGCTCAGGTTATTAGAGCCTATTATACCTGCAAATGCACCGCTTGAGTCTGAGTAACAATACAGTTTTCCGTGAAATTTAAACGGCGTAACTAAGCGTACTTCCCCTCGTCCTTCTCCCCGCAAATAATCATTCAAATCACTCGCCGCGTTGTATTCAAGCTTAGTAAATTTCTCCCAACGGTGCATCCCAATAAGCAAATTAAGCGTTTCAATGTTTGAGTTATAAGCTACGGTCTGTTTAAGTTCCGCCAATGAATCTGCAGTTATGTAACCGACGGCAATATCCATCCGTATTGCTTTTGGAATAAGCGAATAAAATGTGTCAGCAAATGTACGATACGGCGTGTCAAGAGGCTTGTAATTGGAAAAAAGAAATTCCATTGTATATATCCTCCGTCAATTCATCTCTGAGTTTACATAATCCAAACGTTCTTTCACTGTCATTTTTGACAGCTTATCAAAAATATCATTTAAATCTATATGTTGATACTCGCCCGTAAACAATGGCAATAATCTGCGTGCCGCGACACGTACTCCTTCCGGCGGTACGGCATTGCCGATTTGCCTCCGGACTTCAGTGATATTTCCGATGAATTCGAAATCATCCGGGAAGGATTGGAGCCGAGCGCGTTCTCGATTGGTCAGTGCACGTGGTTCGGGATAATGATATCCCCATGTACCTCCGCCTCCGGCAGCAATAATTGTTTTAGAAGGTTCGCTCCGATTGATTCTTCTGTATACATGGCTTATCATGCCTTTAACATACAGCGGATCATCTTTAGGGATATCTGTAAAATTACCTCCTTCAGGTATACGCTCAAGCATTTTCCTTGTTTTCGGAAGAGAATTGATAGGCTCATTATTAAATTGAACCTTTTCAACCCCTTCAAGAGCCTTGCCTGCCGTAACATACGGATGCGCCCGCCCTTCTCCATGAGAGGGAAGCGGATGGATGAAATTAAATCCCGTGTCTTTGCGCACACCGACGATTAACAGCCTCTCACGGAACTGCGGTACGCCGTAATCAGCAAAATTGTAGAGATGAGGCTTTAAAACATAGCCTGGTTCTATGGATTCAAAATCCTTTATAATAGTCTCAATTGCCATTCTCTTGTTAGCGGTCAGCAGACCTTTAACATTCTCCGCGACAAAGGCTTTAGGCTTTTTAGCATCAACAAATTCAAGAAAATGCCTGTATAGTCCTCCGCGCTTGCCATTCAGCCCCGGCTGTTTCCATATTACAGAGAAGTCCTGGCACGGGAAACCGCCGAGCACGATGTCACACTCAGGGATAGACTTATCCTTATACGGATCGATTTTTGTAATATCTTCAAGTCTTATTACATCCCCGAAGTATTTTTTGAATGATGCTACAGCCCATTCGGAGAAATCGTTCGCCCAAATAGTCGTGTATCCTTCAAGATGGAAGCCTAAGTCCAGACCGCCGCAGCCCGAGAATATCGATAGAATTTTCGGGGAAACGGGTTTCTTCTCATTGTCACTCATTGTCAAAACTCCCTAATTAAATAAATTTTATTCTGCTTCACATTTGCTAAGTATTAAGAGTTCATTGACATCGCATTTGAACAGACAGCATAATTTAAGTACTGTCTCGAAATCAATGCGGGTAGCTTTGTCATTATAAAGGCTTGAAATAGTGTTCCTTGACAGTCCAGTTTTTTCATGAACGTCTTTAATGGAATATCTATACTTGCCCATTAACGTTGAAAGATTGCTTTTGAGACGCAAAGACTCGTCCGCACTCATGTTCAAGTTTCACACTCCTTAATAAACTATATCCTAATTATTTTAACAAGGATATTTATCATTGTCAATAGGATGGTTGCCGCAAATCTATTGTTTCATATGAAAATTATGGCATATAAAACAGAACCAACTGCAATTTTTGATTAAAATTGCAGTTGGTTTTAAATGAGTTTTTTATATACTTATAAGTGTAAATTCTGCATGAGCGACACTGGAGAATTACTGATAGGAACTGTCATTTCGGGATTTTGCGGTTTTGCGTCGAAATTCGGCTTTTGTCCCGAACTATGGCTATTTCCCTTGCCCGAACAACTGAACCAATCAGATTTTTTCGGCAACACCGACAATCTGAACTATAATTACAGACTAATTTATAATTACAGACTATTTCTGCTGTCAAGCCTTAAATGGTAAAAGGGGTAAAAGGGGACAGGCTACTTTATTCTACCTAAGTTTGATTTTTCTCCATTATCCATTATAGAAAATGTTGCAAAAAAGTAAGAAATTTGGTAATGTTGAGTAACTTCTGATGTAGGTGAGGCTAAAAGAGAAACAAATGAATAAATGAATGAGTAAATTGTGGTTGTTAAAAGAATTTTGATTGATTGTAAGGCATATATTTACAATTTAGGGGCACTCACAGAGTTATGCGCGATATTGTAAAAGAAAAAAACTAATTGAAAGCGTGAAAGAGATGCGCAGCAGGATAAAGGAGCCAATAAAAGATGCAGGATAATTTTTACAGAGCATTTGAAGATAAGCATAGGGGTTCAAGGGAGGTTATTAAAGAAAGACTAACAGTATACCTGCCTTTTATAGAGCCATTTAAAAATATTTACAGTACAGAAGAACTAAAAGTTCTCGATTTAGGATGTGGGCGTGGAGAATGGATAGAATTAGTCAGCGAAAACGCTTTTATTGGCTTAGGTGTTGATATTGATGATGGTATGCTGCAGGCTTGCAAAATCTTGAACTTAAATGTAATCCACAGTGACGCTTTAGAATTTCTTCAAAAATCACAGGATGAGAGCTTTGTTGCGGTCTCTGGTTTTCATATTGCAGAGCACTTGCCGTTTGATATGCTGCAAAATTTAGTCAAAGAAGCTTTGCGTGTTTTAAAACCAGGCGGCTTACTGATATTAGAAACTCCTAACCCAGAAAACATAATGGTTGCAACGACAAATTTTTGGTTAGATCCCACGCATATAAGACCTCTGCCCCCGCTATTGCTCCTTTTTTTGACAGAGTATTATGGATTCGCAAAATCTAAGATACTTCGCTTGCAAGAAGATAAGAATATAAGAAATCCTGAATTTGCAAGTTTATTGCAGGTGCTTTATTCCTCGAGTCCTGATTATGCCATCATCGCTCAAAAACATGCAAATTCTGAAATTACCGCTCTCTTTGATGAGGTTTTTTCAAAAGAATATGGTGTTACATTAGAAAATCTTTCAGAAAAGTTTCAAAATCGCATATTAAATATTGAAAATAAATCTATAGAGTCAGAGAACAGAATAACAGAGGCAGAGAGTAAAATTGTAGAAGCATTTACACTGTTAGAAAAGTTTCAAAATCGCATATTAAATATTGAAAATAAATCTATAGAGTCAGAGAACAGAATAACAGAGGCAGAGAGTAAAATTGTAGAAGCATTTACACTGTTAGAAAAGTTTCAAAATCGCATATTAAATATTGAAAATAAATCTATAGAGTCAGAGAACAGAATAACAGAGGCAGAGAGTAAAATTGTAGAAGCATTTACACTGTATAACAGCCTTTTAAACAGTAAACCCTGGAAAATAACCTACCCTCTCAGGCTACTTGGGAGGTTTGCGAGGTGGTTTAAAACTGGCGCTATAGCCTGGATTACATTCACACCTGAGAGCAGGCCAAGACTGGTTACAAGAAAGACCATAACCAAAACAAAAGAATACCTAAATAAAAAACCAAAACTAAAATCTTTTGTAAAACTTTGCCTAAAACCGTTTCCTGGGCTCCAAGATAGACCAAAAAAGGCAGAAGATGTCAATAATGGTGCAAGCTTTTATGATGAAAACTTAACAGAAATAGAAAATCCAGATCTAGGCCCTACAGCCAGAAAAATCTACAATGACTTAAAAAATGCCATTGAAGAGGAAAAAAATAAATGCGCATAGTGTTGGATTTGCAAGCTTGCCAGTCAGAAAGCAGATTTCGAGGCATGGGTCGTTATTCTATGTCTTTAGCTAAGGCAATAGCAAAGAATGCCTGCGATCATGAGATATGGCTTTCTTTGAACGCTCTTTTCATCGATACAATCCCGTATATCAGACAATCATTTGAAGGTTTAATTCCAAAAGAACGCATTTTTGTTTTTTCCGCCCATGGACCCGTTGCTGAAGCTGACCCGCAAAATGAATGGCGCGCAAGAGCTTCAGAGCTAATTAGAGAATACGTAATTATCTCCCAGCTCAAACCAGATATAGTTCATATAAATAGTTTGTTTGAGGGCTTTTTCGACGATGCTGTTACATCGATAGGTAAGTTTGATTCAAAAATACTAACCGCCGTAACCTTGTACGATTTAATACCTTATGTTAATCCTGAAAATTATTTATATAATGAACAAATAAAAAAATGGTATTATAGAAAAATTCAATCATTTAAAAATGCAAGTCTTTTTTTAGCTATTTCTGAATATTCAAAAAAAGAAGCAATAAATAATCTTGGCATTGCGCAAGAAAATATTATAAACATATCTGCTGCTACCGATGAGAGTTTTAAACCGCTTAAATATTCGGAAGAACAAAAAAAATCCATATTTAACCGTTGCAATAATATTAAAGAACCTTTTATTATGTATGCCCCGGGTGGTTTTGACGAAAGAAAGAATATTAAAAGGTTAATAGAAGCTTACGGCATGCTTCCCTTTACTATTAAAAAAGAGCATCAGCTTGTAATTACCGGTAAAATAGCCGATGAAACCAAACATGATTTAAGTGTTTATGCTAAAAAATTCAATATTGGCAATAATCAGCTTATATTTACCCCTTATCTTAAAGATGATGATTTAATAGCCCTATACAACCTTTGCAAGCTATTTGTTTACCCTTCTTTATATGAAGGTTTTGGACTTCCCCCTCTTGAGGCTATGGCATGCCAAGCTGCGACTATAGGATCAAACAGCACAAGTATTCCTGAAGTTATAGGCAGACAAGATGCTTTATTTGATCCTTTTAGCGCAAAATCCATTTCCGATAAAATATATGAAGCGCTTACAAATGATAGTTTTCTAAATTCGTTAAAAGAACATGCTTTAAAACAAGCAAAGAAATTTTCGTGGAATGAGTCGGCAAAAAGGGCAATAGAAGCTTTTGAGATTATTCACCAAAATCATAATTCAAGAAAACCAATATCAGCAGATAGCAAATTATCTTATAAACCACGCCTTGCGTTTTTGTCCCCTCTTCCGCCGGAGCGCTCAGGTATTTCAAATTACAGCAAAGAACTTTTACCTGAACTTGCCTTATATTATGATATTTGCTTAATCGTAGATCAGCCTAATGTGGAAGATGCGTATTTAAAGGCAAATTTTTCTATACATGACATTCCTTGGTTTGAGGCCAATATAAAAAAATTTGACCGAATATTGTATCAGTTTGGAAATTCGCCGTTCCACAAGCATATGTTTTTGTTATTAAAAAAATATCCAGGGGTAGTAGTGCTTCACGATTTTTATTTAGGCCACGTAATTAATTGGATGGAAGTTTATGGTTATATTCCTGATTTTTTTAAACAATCTTTGTACTATTCGCATGGTTATAATGCCTTGATTTTTTTAAATGAAAACGCTATAAAGAAAACAGTATATGCTTATCCGGTTAATAAAAAAATTTTGGATGATTCTATAGGTATTATTGTTCATTCACAACACTCAATCGAAAAAGCTGAAGAATGGTATGGGATAAATCATGGTTATAATTTTTCTTATATCCCTCATTTGCGAGGTTGTGCTAAAGCTATAAATTACAATGATACTATCGGCATTAGAAGTACTCTTGGTTTTGCCAAAGATGATTTTGTTATATGTTCGTTCGGATTTTTAGGTGTCGCAAAACTAAATCATCGTTTGTTAAATGCCTTTTTAAATTCATCACTATGCAAATGTAAAAATTGCCGTTTGATTTTTGTAGGAGAAAATCATGGCGATGATTACGGCAAAAATATTCTTGAAACAATTAAAAAAAGCGGATTGCAAAAAAATATTGAAATCACGGGTTTTGTAGATGAAACTATTTATCAGCAATACCTTTCGGTTTGTGATGTTGCGGTGCAATTGCGCTCTATATCCCGAGGGGAAACTTCAGGAGCCGTTTTAGACGTTTTAGCTCACGGAATCCCCCTTATTGTAAACGCTCATGGAACAAATGCCGAATACCCCGAGGATATTTTAATAAAACTTCCGGACGAATTTGACGACGAAGGTCTAATAAATGCGCTTGAAAAGTTAAAAAACGACGCTGAATTACGTGAAAAGTTAAGCATCGCAGGGCGAAAATATATTTTAGAACATAATAATCCAAAAAAAATTGCAAATAATTATTTTAATGCTATAGAGAATTTTTATTTAAATAGCGAACATACTAAATATAAAAATCTAATAAATTTATTAAGCAATATCGATACAAATATAAAACCCTCTCATAAAGATATAGTATCGATATCCGAATCTATAGCGAATTGTTCTTTTAAAACCTCTCAAAAACAACTCTTTATTGATATCTCTGCTTTAGTCCAATACGATTTAAAAACAGGTATCGAAAGAGTTACAAAAGCTATAATGTTTGAGCTTTTAAAAAATCCCCCTGAAGGTTTTAGAATAGAGCCTATTTTTTTTGACGGGGATCATTACCGTTATGCGCGCAAATTTACATTTAAATTTTTAAATATTGATCAATGTGGTGAGCAATGTGGCATAAATGATGATATTATTCAACAAGGTAGAAACGATATTTTCTTAGGTCTTGACTTAAATTGGGAGTATTTGGAAGCAAGGAATAAAATATTAAGACTCTATA
Source organism: Desulfurella amilsii (assembly GCF_002119425.1). NCBI lineage: Bacteria > Pseudomonadati > Campylobacterota > Desulfurellia > Desulfurellales > Desulfurellaceae > Desulfurella > Desulfurella amilsii. Next base: position 1,198,031 of record NZ_MDSU01000018.1, read on the forward strand.
ATTCTTACGGTGTTAAGATTTACTTTATTGTTTACGATTTGCTTCCGATTAGACATCCAGAATGGTTTCCGCCGGGGGATACCAAGAAAGCTTTTGAAAATTGGCTAAAAATGATTTATGAGGTATCTTCAGGACTAATCTCTATATCAAAATCAACAGCCAATGATTTAATAAATTGGTTTAAAGAAAACAATTATAACCGTATCGAACCGGTAAATAGCGCCTATTTTCATCAAGGAGCAGATATAAAAAATAATTTTCCTATAACAGGCATCCCCCAAGATGCTAAACTTTTGTTAGAAAAATTATATGCGGCGCCAACTTTCTTAATGGTCGGCACAATAGAGCCGCGCAAAGGTTATTTACAGGCAATAGAAGCATTTAATTTATTATGGCAAGAAAACATAAGTATTAACCTTGTAGTTGTGGGGAAAGAAGGCTGGAAAGGTTTACCGATAAATCAAAGACGAACTATCCCTTTGATTTTATCAGAACTTATAAAACACCAGGAACTCAACAAACACCTTTTTTGGCTTGAGGGTATCAGCGACGAATATCTTGAAGAGGTGTATAAGACAAGCACCTGCCTTATTGCGGCAAGTGAGGGCGAAGGATTCGGTCTGCCGTTAATTGAAGCCGCTCATCATAAACTGCCAATTATTGCAAGAGGTATTGCGGTTTTTAGGGAAGTGGCAGGCGATTATGCTTTTTATTTTAATGGCAATAAACCTGAAGATTTGGCTAAAGCTATTAAAGATTGGCTCAATTTATACAAAGAAGGAAAACATCCAAAATCGGACGATATGCCGTGGCTAACTTGGAAACAAAGCACCGAACAGCTTATGAATATAATTTTTAATGACAAGGGGTAAAAGGGGACAGGCTACTTTATTATGCCTTTATTGTTTATGTTTACAATGACATCTTATGAGAATGGTTAAACTTATACAAAGAACACAACCATCCAAAATCAGAAGGTATGCAGTATCTTACCTGGGAAGAAAACGCAAAAAAGATTGCTGGAGGTGATCGTTGATAAAAGATAACGGAAAGCCAAAAATTGCAGTTATAATTCCCTGCTATAATGAAGAAGAAGTCTTGCCAGAAACAATTAATATTTTATCAGACTTTTTAGAAAGAATGAAAGCAAGTGAAATATCAGAAGACAGTTTTTTGCTTTTTATAGACGACGGTAGTAAAGACAATACGTGGCATACTATTGAAAAAGCAGCTCAAATTTCGCATTTTATAAAAGCAATAAAATTTTCTCGCAATTTTGGACATCAAAATGCTTTACTTGCAGGTTATGAATATGTGGTTGACAAATGCGATGCGGCTCTTACTATAGATGCCGATTTACAGGATGATATAAATGTAGTCGAGGAAGGCATAAAAAAAATAAATGATGGCTGCGATATAGTATATTTTGCAAGAAAAAGACGTTCGGCAGATTCCTGGTTTAAAAGAACTACAGCAGTATTGTTTTATAAATTAATGGCTTTATTGGGGGTAGAAATTGTTTATAATCATGCAGATTTTAGATTAACCACAAATAGGGTACAAAGGGAATTATTATCTTTCAGGGAGGTCAATCTTTTCTTAAGAGCGATGTTTCCCTTAATGGGTTTTAGATCGGAGATAATCTATGAGGATAGAAAAGAACGTAAGGCGGGAGAATCAAAATATCCTCTTAAAAAGATGCTTGCATTTGCGTTTGAGGGGATAACATCGTTTAGTGTCATGCCACTAAGGTTTATCACAGTTTTAGGTATTATTGTCTTTTTGTTAAGCATTTTAATGGGTTTTTATATCGTCTTTGTTAAATTTTTTGGACATAGTGTTGTTCCTGGTTGGGCTTCTGTGGTTATCCCCATTTATCTTTTAGGAGGGTTAACGATATTTTCTATTGGAGTAGCAGGCGAATATATTGGCAAAATATATAAAGAAGTAAAAGCTAGGCCAAGATTTATAGTTGATAAGGTAATAGAGTAATGAAAAAGATAAATTTTGATGATTTTGCTGAAAATTATGATGAGATTTTAAAAGGTCAAACTCAATTTTTTTCAAAAGATGATAAATATTTTGCTAGATATAAGATTGATATTGTTAGTAATTATATTAACTTTAAACCGGAAAAAATTCTTGAATTTGGTTGTGGTATTGGTAGAAATGTGCCATTTCTAAAAGAGAAATTTCCTGATTCTAAATTGTTTGGTATCGATATATCCCAAAAAAGCATTGAGATTGCAAAGAGTCAGTATCCATTCTGTGAATTCTTTACTGTGGATGATCAAAAAACGGATGAAAGTTTTGATCAATTTGATTTAATTTTTATTGCGGGAGTTTTTCATCATATGTGTCCAGCTGAAAGATCTATTAATATAGAAAAAATTAAGAATTTATTAACAAACAATGATTGTTTATTTATATTTGAACACAATCCATATAATCCTATAACACGCAAGCTAGTAAAAGAATGTCCTTTTGATAAAGATTGCTTGTTGTTATCTAAATACGAAATGATTAAATTACTTGAAAAATCCAATTTTAAAGTAGATGCAGCTGGATATTTTTTATTTATACCACCAAAATTTTCCTATCTTTTAAAACTTGAAAAAATATTCACTGGTTTACCATTAGGTGGACAATGGTTTGTTAAAGCAAGAAAGTATTAGAGTGTTCTTAAAATATCTCTTAGTCGGCATCATAAATACAATTGTTGGCTATGGGATTATATTTTCTCTTATGTTTATTGGCACGTCTCCAGAAATAAGCAATATTATAGGTTATGCAATAGGCATCATTGTATCTTATGCCCTCAATAAAATCTACACATTTAAAAGCAAAGCTCACCCAAAAAAGGAATTTCCAAAATTTGTTTTGTCGCTTTTGACATCTTATGGGCTAAATTTCTTAACTCTGATTTTGTGTATTCATATTTTTAAGATTAATCCATATATATCCCAGATTATAAGCGGGGCAGTATATACGCTTAGCGGTTTTGTATTTTTGAAATATTTTGCATTTAGGAATCAATTAGAAGGACAGACCAATGAAGATTAACAGTATGTTTAAGAATTTCTTTTCTACAAAATACTTTGCTTTTTTTATTTACCTGCTTTTAGCAATCGTGTTTTGGGGCATACCGATGAATTTTGATTTTATATCAAAAGTGAATATTGGCGGTGACCCTGCATTTTATTTATGGAGCCTAAAATGGTGGCCTTATGCCATATCTCATGGGTTAAACCCATTTCTGACAAAGGCATTTTGGGCTCCTTTTGGCCAAAACCTCGCTTGGACTACAAGTGTGCCATCTATTGCGTTATTGTTTTCACCCGTAACAGTCATTTTTGGCCCTATTTTTTCTTATAATTTAGCTATAATTCTGTCTCTTTCTTTGGGGGCTTTTGGCGTATATCTGATATGTAAAAGCCTAAATCTAAAACAAATTTCTTCTATATTTGGTGGACTTGTTTTCTTTTTTTCAAGCTACGTGTGGGGGCAACTTCTTGGACATTTGAATCTTGATATAGTATTTGCTATTCCGTTTTTGATTTATATATTTATACTGAGATTTAAAAATTATATTAGCTTTAAAAAGTATCTGATATTCTTTAGCATATTACTCGCTTTTCAGTTTGGCGTGTCAAATGAGATATATGCTACTTTTGTAATATTTGGGTTTATTGCGCTATTTATAATGTTTTTGATTTTTATCACAAATGAAGTGTATAGAAAGTTAATAATCAAAACCACTTTGGAGTCAGCTGCCGCAGTTTTAATAAGCATTTTATTGCTATCCCCATATTTATATTTCATATTTTATGGGTACATAAAGGAACATCTGCAATCCATAGCATTTTATGTAACAGACCCGCTGAATCTTTTTATTCCAACCCCTATAACGCTGCTTTTTGGCCAGTTATTTGCTCCAATCAGCTATCATTTTACAGGAAACTTTAGTGAAGAGGGAGCATATTTAGGTTTGCCTTTGATATTTATTATAGTTTCTTTCATAGTAATAGCTTGGCGTAGTAAGAATAAACTACATATTTTTCTTTCATCGCTATTAGTGGTTATATTGGTTTTTAGTTTTGGACCTTATTTAAACATATTAGGTCACCAATTAATACCAATGCCATGGTATATATTTACAGAAATGCCACTGACAGGACAAGCCTTACCAACCAGATTTACTCTATACATTGTATTAATCGCAAGCGTTATGAGCGCTATATGGTTAGAAAAGATAAACATAAATAAAAGTTTTAAATATGCTATAGCAGCATTGGTCATTATTTTTTTAATCCCAAAACTCAGTATGTACAAAGGCTCAAATATTCAATATCCAGCCTTTATTTCATCTGGAGCATACAAAAAATATATAAAACAGGGAGAAAATGTTATTATTTTCCCCACTTATGCAATTGGTGGTTTTCAAGGTCCTCTATGGCAACAAAAAACAAATTTTTATTTTAATCTATCTCAAGAAATCGCCGGTGCATCACCAAAAGAATTAATTTTGGATCAAGAATTAAAACCTGTACTTTTAGACTTTTTTTACGGTGAAAATTCACCACATCCCATCTTTAATAATGCTTATAAATTTTCTTTTTTTTCTTACCTCGCAAAATGCAACGTAGGGGCTATAATTTTGCCTGAAGATTATCACAATCCTGAAGTACAAAAATTACTTGATCTTTTAAATATAAAACCTAATAATGTTGGTGGAGTTATAATTTATCAGATTAACAAAAACTATATTAACTCTGCCTTAGAAAAAGCACACATTGAATATTTAAAATATTTTAGTGATATATTTTCTACTCTTTTCTCCTCTTCTCAAAAATTCCTCTCAGACGGTGGCGATGCATCTAAACTTTTGCCTCAATACTTAGAAAAAAATGGCTACCTTGACAAATCCTTTGGTTATAAGACTGGCACTGCCATTAACTGGACAAATAACAATGGCTGGGTAGGACAGTGGGCTTGCCCAGATGGTAAAGGTGAATGCTTTGGAGTGGGTATACTGGGAGGCCTCGATCAGTTAAAGCCTATTGTAGATAAGTATAAATCAGAATCTTTGCAGATATTTTTCCCATACCCGACAGTTTATGATCCAGCCGCTTCATCTAGCGAAGGTCAGCTTCTTATGATATTTAAAGCCCCTAAGCCAAATCCTATAATAACGAAAATACCTTATACTATTAGCTTTACTGCATCTGGCAACTCTCAGAGATATATAGGTTCTGGTTTTTGTAACGCAGAAAGCTGGGGTACATGGACCTGTGCAAAAGAAGTGTCTGTAAGTTTTAAATTTAGAAGTGAGGAGTTTAAAAAACCCATGTATATGAAACTTACAATTATTAACGCTTTGGTTAGTAAAGATCATCCTCAAAAGTTTGAGTTTTATCTAAATGAAAAACTTATTGGCTCTAAAACTTATACAAGTAAGGACAAATTCCCACAAACTATTGCTTTGAATATAAATAACGTTGCACAAAATGAAAATTCGCTTGTTATAAAGATTCCAAACGCAGCCTCTCCAAAATCACTTGGAATAAGCAACGATACAAGAGAATTAGGTATTGGGTTGATAAGCATAGAGTTTAATAATTGAGTGATTGTGAAACAAGAACTCAAAACTTTATTTTTTAAAAAATACGATTTGAAATGTTTGAATTTCGCTTTGAGAAAGACAATTATTTGACAAATTAACAGAACCTGCTTGCAAAATATATCTAAAAGAAATAAAAGAGTATTTTGAAAAAGAGTCGAGTAAACTATAACCCCTTTTAACATCATCATATCTAATTTAAAACGCAAGGTAAATTTTGCTTCTTTTTGCACCAAACCTCTCTTTGTTTAGCTAATTATTGACAAAATTAGCGCTATTTGATAGATTAAGCTGGTAAGTTTTTAAGGGCTTTTTTTCGTTTCGATAGACGCCCTTTTAAAAGTTTTTTTTGGCTTATTGCCTAGGTTAGAGGGGGATAGATTAGTCATTTAATCGATAAAAACTGCAAGGTGGTTTTAATGAGAGGTTTAAAGTTGCTTGCTGGCTCAGCAAACAGAGAGTTATCCCAAAAGATAAGCGATTATCTCAATGAGCCGATTGTTGATACGGAGATTTCGCGCTTCAGCGATGGTGAGGTTTCGGTACAGATAAAGGAAAATATAAGGGGCTCGGATGTTTTTTTGATCTGTTCGCTGTCTGGACCAGTGAATGAAAACATAATGGAAATGCTTGTTATGATGGATGCGATTAAGCGCTCAAGCGCAAACTCGCTTACGGTAGTTTTGCCGTATTACGCATATGCAAGGCAGGATAGAAAGGTAAAATCGCGTGTACCTATAAGCGCAAAGCTTATGGCTGACTTGTTGACCGTGTCCGGTGCTAATAGGATTGTAGCTATGGATCTGCACGCAGGCCAGATCCAGGGTTTTTTTGATATACCCGTGGATCACTTGTATGCATCGCCTGTTATTGCCAACTACATCCGCGATCTTCACAAAGACGATATTGTTATAGTCTCGCCTGATGCTGGCGGTGTAGAGCGCGCAAGGGATCTTGGCAAAAAATTAGGCTGCAGCCTTGCTATTGTGGATAAAAGGCGCTCCAAACCCAATGTCAGTGAGGTGCTGCATATAATTGGTGATTGTTCGGGCAAAACTGCCGTGCTTGTGGATGATTTGATAGACACAGCAGGCACGATTGTAAACGCAAGCATTGCTTTGACAGAAAATGGAGCGCGTGAGGTTTATGCATGCTGCACACATCCTGTGCTTTCTGGACCAGCGCTTGAGCGCATAGAAAACTCACCCATTCAAGAGTTAGTTATTACAGATACGCTTGTGTGGAATGCTAAAAAAGACTGCAAAAAGATAAAAACGCTTTCTGTTGCCAATTTAATCGGAGAGGCAATTAGAAGAATTTACAATAAAGAGTCAGTCAGCTCACTGTTTGACTAAAGGGAGGAACAATGCAACTTAAAGCACAGATAAGAGACACAAAAGCAGAAGCAAAGGCACTAAGAAGACAAAGCCTCATACCCGCTGTAATGTACGGTCGCGGACAAGATCCTATTAATCTCAGCTTGGATAAAAAAGAAACAGTTGCTGTTTTGAGAAAGGCAAGGCGAACAGATATTTTTGAAGTTGCTTTTGAAGATAAAACATTTAGGTGCATTATAAAAGAAGTGCAAAAGCACCCCGTTACATCAGAGGTTTACCATGTGGATTTTTATAAGTTTGATCCAAGCAAGCACATCAATATTGAAGTGCCCATTGTGTTAAAAGGGGATGCAAAAGGTGTAAAAGCAGGCGGCGATCTATACCAGCCAAGAAAAAAGATTACGCTTAACAGCTTACCTGACAGTATACCTAACGAGATAGCGCTTGATGTATCAAATTTAGATATAGGCGATTCTATACATGCTTTTGATTTAGAGCTTCCAGAAGGCGTGAAAATTGCAAGCAGCAGAAACTTTGAAATCGTGGGTGTTGTAGGCAAGTCTAAAGAAGAACAAACCGCAGCAGAGCAAGAAAGCCAAGCGGAAAGTGCAGTGTCTAAATAACCACTAAAGCAGCATGCATGCAATTGTAGGGCTTGGAAATCCTGGTGAAAAATATGCAAATACCTTTCATAACGCGGGTTTTTGGGCTTTAGATGCGCTTGGTAGTGCGTTTTACGCAAAGTTTAGCAGTAATAGTAGTTTTAACGCTATAATTGCAGTTTGTTTTATAGAAAATCACAAGGTTGTGCTTGCAAAACCCACTACATATATGAATTTAAGCGGTACAGCAGTGGGGGCGCTTTTGCAGTTTTATAAGATAAGCGTGGAAGATTTGATTGTTATAAGAGACGATATTGATATGGATCTTGGCAAAATTAAGCTTAAGCAAAATTCGTCAAGCGGCGGGCACAAAGGTGTGCAGTCAATTATTGATGCGATAGGCTCAAAAGCTTTTATACAGGTAAAAATTGGCGTTGGCAGGCAGGATAATGTATCTGATTTTGTGTTAAAAAAATTGAGCGATCAGGAAAAAAAGATATTGGCCAAAAGTGCTGAAATTGCCGCTGAAGCCAGCGTGCAAATAGTGACCGTTGGTTTCGAAAAAGCAGCAAACAATTACAATAATAAGGTTGCTTTAGATGTTTAGGTATGAGAGTTAAAGCGCGAAACCAGCAAAACCTATAGTGTTTGGAGTTTTACTTTGGATTTTTATGTTGATCATTAATGTGAGGGTGTGAAAGAGTTTGAATATGGCATTAAAGAAGCTAAAAATTAGGGATAAAATCGTAGAGCACTGCGTTATACAAGGCGGTATGGGTGTGGGCGTAAGCCTGTATCCTTTGGCAAAAGCTGTGGCTCAAAACGGCGGTATTGGCGTTATATCAAGCGTTGCTTTGGATAGAATTTTATCTAAGCGAAACGGCAAAAAGTACTCTATATACGAAGCATGCGAAGAAGAAGTAGCTTTAGCCAAAGACGGATCAAACTGCATAGGCATAAATATTATGGTTGCTGTGCAAAGAGACTATGAGGCAAGCGTCAAAGGAGCAATTGCAGGCGGTGTTGACATTATTATATCTGGTGCAGGGTTACCTACGGAGCTTCCAAAGGCAGCTACAAGTAAAGATGTGGCACTTGTACCCATTGTGTCTAGCCTGAGGGCTTTTGATATCATTTGCAAGCGCTGGGAGCGGTTTGGCAGAAGACCAGATGCAGTGGTAGTAGAAGGGCCGCTTGCAGGCGGGCATTTGGGCTTTCGATTTGCCGATTTAGACAAAGAAGAAAACAAACTTGAAAATATACTGCTCCCCATAAAAGAAAAAGCCATAAGGTGCGATGATATACCTGTTATAGCAGCAGGTGGCATATACACGCACGATGATATAAAGAAGTTTTTGGATATGGGGGCAGATGCAGTGCAGATGGGTACACGTTTTTTGGCAACATTCGAAAGCAGTGCTAGCCCTGAGTACAAGCAGGCTGTGATTAGAGCCGACAAAGATGATATTGTGGTAGCATATAGGCCGGGTTCGCCTTCGGGCTTGCCATTTCGCGTAATAAAATCCTCACCTATGTATCAGGATGCCTTGTTAGCTAAAAGACACACAAACTGCGATAAAGGCTACTTGTTAAATAAAGATGGCTACTGCCCTGCTATGGTGGACAATATAAATTACTTTTGTATATGCAATGGTTTGCTCTCAAGCGCAGGTTACAATTCTGATAAAGAAAAGCCCATTTATACGGTGGGTAGCAATGCTTACCGCGTTGATAGGCTTTTAAGTGTTGAAGAATTAATGAAGGAGCTTGTATATGGGTAGAGATATAAATGTTGGGATTTTTGGACTGGGTACTGTGGGCTGCGGTGTTGTAAAAATTTTGCAGGATAATGCCGATGTAATAAGAAAGCGGCTGGGTTTTGGCATAAATATTAAAAAAGTGTTTTCACACACCTCAAAATGCAAGAATTTATTAACGAACTATACTTATACCAAAGATTACAAAGAGTTATTTGACGAGCGTATAGATATTGTGCTTGAGCTAATTGGCGGCATTGATGTGGCACGCAGGTTTGTTATAGAGGCTATTGAACACAAGAAAAACATCGTTAGTGCAAATAAGGCGCTTTTGGCAAACTACGGCGTTGAGATTTTTTCGAAAGCAGCTAAAAATGGCGTTAAAATAGGTTTTGAAGCTTCCGTTGCAGGCGGTGTGCCCATTATAAAGATTATCACAAGAGACTTGATGGCAAACAACATAAAAAGCATAAAAGCGATTGTAAACGGCACATGCAACTATATATTAAGTCAGATGTTTGAAACACATGAGTCTTTTGAAACTATCTTAAACAAGGCAATTAAAGAAGGCTATGCCGAACGCGACCCTTCGTTTGATATAGATGGCATCGATTCGGCACAAAAGATGGCAATCTTGGCTGCCATAAGTTTTAACGCAAAAATTGAAGAAAAAGATGTTTATGTTGAAGGTATAAGGGATATTGACTTTATTGACATAGATTTTGCACGACAGTTAGGCTATAGAATAAAGCTTTTGGGTATTGCAAGTATGAAAAACGAGCGTCTGCTTGTGCGCGTTGCGCCTTATTTTGTAGAAGCAGAAAATATATTGGCTAAAGTTGATGGTGTGTACAATGCGATCAGCGTTATCTCAGATATGACAGGTCAGACTACATATGTGGGCAAAGGCGCAGGTAGTTTGCCAACGGCCTCATCTGTGGTGGCAGATATTATTGATATTGCCAAAGACTTTGAATCTGGCAAAGTAAAAGATACGCTTTCAAAGGGTGTTTTTGAGAAAACGGAGTTTGTGGATATTGACAGCCTTGAGTCTCATTTTTATATAAGATTTAGCGTTATAGACAGCGTTGGGGTGCTTGCAAATATTGCCTATGTTTTAAGCAAATATGATATTAGCATAAAAAGCGTTGTACAGACGGGAAAGGGTTTGGATGTGGTGCCGCTTTTGGTTTTGACGCATAAAGCTAAAGAGTCCAATATTAAAAAAGCGATTCTAGAGATTGAGCAAGACCATAAAAGTATAATCAAAAATGGCACTGTTTTAATTAGAGTTTTGGAATAAAAGAGGTTATTTGATGATTTTTTTGTTTTGCATCTGACCAAAAAAGAGGTGTTTTGAATGAATGATAAATTATGGGATGGACGCTTTAGTGTTCAAGAAGATAAGCTTATGGAGCAATTTTCACAAAGTATAAGCTACGATAAGCGTCTGTATAAATATGACATAGCAGGCAGTATTGCCCATGTTAGAGGTTTAGAAAAGCAGTCAATTATTACTCAAGAAGAAGCGGGAAAAATTATTGACGGTTTGCACAAGATAGAAAGACAGATTGAAACAGGCGAGTTTGATTTTGACCCGCAAGACGAAGACATACACATGGCAATAGAGCGCGCGCTCATTAATTTAATTGGAAAAACAGGGGGTAAACTCCATACTGCGCGTTCAAGAAATGATCAAGTAGCGCTTGATGAGCGTTTGTATTTAAGGGATGTAAGCATAAATATAATAGCAAAGCTTGACCTTTTGTTAAAAAATCTGGTGCTTTTTGCAAAAGAGCACATTGACGTAATTATACCTGGTTTTACGCACATGCAGCATGCTCAGCCAATCTTATTTTCGCACTACATACTGGCTTTTTACGAAAAGTTTAAGCGCGATCAAGCGCGTTTTTTAGATACAATAAAGCGCATTGACATTATGCCGCTTGGGGCTGGGGCGCTTGCTGGTACAATCTGGCCTATTGATAGACACTACTTAAGCGGTTTGCTCCAATTTACACACATCTCTAAAAATTCTATCGATGCGGTATCAGATAGAGATTTTATGATAGAATTTTTAAATAATTGCGCGATTTTTTCTATGCATGCTTCAAGATTGGCAGAAGACTTTATTATTTATTCTTCTCAGGAGTTTTCTTTTATAGAACTGTCCGATGAGTTTTCCACAGGCTCAAGCATAATGCCACAGAAAAAAAACCCAGACAGCTTAGAGCTAATAAGAGGCAAAACGGGTAGAATTTATGGCAATTTGTTTGCGCTGCTAACAGTTATGAAAGGCTTGCCGATTGCATACAATAGAGACATGCAGGAAGATAAAGAAGCGCTGTTTGACACAATCGACAATTGTTTAATGATTGTAGATATACTAACGAAACTTATACTTAAGGTTAAGGTAAACAAGAAAGAAATCGATAAATCCTTAGAAAAAGGCTTTATCACAGCAACAGATTTAGCTGACTACTTGGCAATCAAAGGTTATGCTTTTAGAGATGCTCACAAGATCGTTGGCGCTATTGTAGCATATGCTATCAATGAAAATAAAACGCTTCAAACGCTAACCCTACAAGAGTATAAGCAGTTTGCGCAAGTCATTGAAGAGGATGTTTATGATTACATAGACTACAATCGCAGTGTAGACAAAAGAAAATCCTACGGTGGCACCTCAAGGCAGAATGTTTTGGATCAGATAGAAGAAGCACTGCGAGAAGTTAATGGAAAAAGCGAGCATACGCTAAACTGCCCAAGATGTGCATATCCTGTAAAAATTTACAAAAACCCATCTTTAACAGTGGATTGTATCATAGAAAAAGGCAACAAAGTACTGCTTATAAGCAGAAAAAATTATCCGTTTGGTTATGCATTGCCAGGTGGTTTTGTAGACTACGGCGAAAGCACAGAACAAGCTGTAATAAGAGAAATGAAGGAAGAGACGAGTCTTGATATTGTAGAGCCCAAACTTTTTGGTGTTTACTCAGATCCAGCAAGGGATCCAAGGGGCCACACAGTAAGCGTAGTTTTTTATGCTAAGACCAATGCAAATCCAATGGCTGGCGATGATGCTAAGGATTTAGGTTTTTTTGATTTAGACAATTTGCCAGAGTCTATTGTATTTGATCACTTAAAAATTTTGAAAGACTATAATGAATTTAGAAAAAAGATACAACACTAAAGGCGAGCTAATTTACATTATTATCAATGAAGACTTTTCCAATATTGACAATAAAAAAGTAAAAATTGGCAATACATACACCTACCTTGCACTCATAAATATCTTAAAAAACAGAAACATCAAAGATATTGACGGGTTTTTGAAACCATCGCTATCCCAGCTTTATGACCCTTTTTTGCTAAATGATATGGATTTAGCCGTAAGCCGTACGACTGAAGCGCTTAAGAAAAAAGAGCACATTTGCATCGTAGGTGATTACGATGTAGATGGCATTACTGCGTGCTCAATCCTAATAAATTTTTTCCAGGAAATTGGCGCTAAAGTCAGCTACTACATACCCAAAAGGGAAGACGGCTACGGTTTGTCGCTTGTTGCAATAAAGTTTGCAAACCAAAAGGGCGCAAAACTAATCATAACTGTGGATAACGGTATATCCAGCCAAGATGAAATAGAGTTTGCAAGGATGCTGGGCATAGACGTAATTATCACAGACCACCACGAACCAAATGGCATACCTAATGCATATGCGGTCGTTAATCCTAAAATGAAGAACTCAAAATACCCCTTTAGCGAGCTTGCTGGCGTGGGCGTAGCATTTAACTTTTTGCTTGCTCTAAGAAAAACCTTGCGTGATAGGAATTTTTTTACAAAAGAACCAAATTTGGCCAATTATTTAGACCTTGTTAGCCTGGGTACGCTTGCTGATGTTGTGCCGCTTGTTGATGTAAATAGAATATTTGTAAAATATGGTTTATCAAAAAGTTCTAAAGCGCTTGATAAATTAAAAGCGGTCTCAAGAATTTCATCTAACTTAAGTGCCTACGATGTAGCATACAAGATAGCGCCACGCATAAACTCTGCTGGCAGATTAGCCGATGCCAATTTTGCCATAGATTTGTTTACAACAACGCAAGAAGTAAAGATGTTAAAGATTGCAAATTGGTTAGATGGATTGAATATAAAGAGAAAAAGTCTGCAGCAAAAAATTTTGCAAGAAGCAAAATCGATGGTTGGCAATGCGAAATATTTAGATGCCATTGTTGTAAGTGGCAAGTGGCATAGGGGTGTTATTGGTATAGTGGCGGGAAATCTAGCGAGATTTTACAGAAAACCCTCGATTGTTATATCAGAGGGTAGTTATTTATGTGTTGGTAGCGGTCGCAGTGTAGAATCTATTAATCTGTTTGATGTTATAAAACACAATGAAAATTTAATAGATAAATTTGGTGGTCATAAATTGGCCGTTGGTCTTACATTGAAAAAAGAGCGCATAGAACCCCTTAGGGATGCTGTAAATAAAGAAGTTGCAAAGCTAAAAGTAAATACACAAAACCAACTCAAAGTTGACTTAGCTTGCAGTATGGATCTTTTTGACAATAGTGACTTATTGGATAAGCTAAGGGAGTTTGAGCCCTTTGGTGCAGGGCATGTTGAGCCGATTTTTTTTGTAAGAAACGCAGTATTAAAGGATGTACAAAAAAAACCTTACCACAATACACTTTTTTTTGATTTTAACGGTAAATTAAAATCCTTTACTACTTATGATACAGACAATTTAGGAATCAATGAGCGCTACAGTGTAGCCTTTTACATAGTTTTTAACAAAACGTACTGTAATTTTACCATTAGAGATATATTCAAGGAGTAAATATATGAGTTTTAGTGAAAATGCCATCACTGTATTAAAATCGCGCTACCTTAAAAAAAATGGGCTTGGCGAAGTTATAGAAACTCCCGATGAAATGCTGCAGAGAGTAGCTAAACACATAGCACAGACAGAAAAAGATTTTGATTATTGGTATGAAAAGTTTTATGAGTTTATGGCTTCACTGAAATTTTTACCCAATACACCTACATTAGTTAACGCTGGAAACCCGCTTGGGCAATTATCTGCTTGCTTTGTTTTGCCTGTTGGGGACTCTATGGAAGAGATTTTTGAAGCTGTAAAGCAGACTGCTATTATACACAAAACAGGTGGTGGCACAGGATTTTCTTTTAGTAGGCTAAGACCAAAAGGCGAGGTGGTGCAGTCTACAAAAGGTGTAGCATCTGGGCCTGTATCATTTATGAAGGTGTTTGACTGTGCAACAGAATCGGTTAAGCAAGGCGGTGTAAGGCGCGGCGCTAATATGGGTATTTTAAGGGTGGATCATCCAGATATTATGGAGTTTATACATTGCAAAGAAAAAGAAGGCGAGATATCAAACTTTAATATAAGTGTAGCCATAACAGATGATTTTTTAGAGAAATTGGCAAATGATGAAGAGTATGATTTGATTAATCCGCATACCAAAAAAAGTGTAGGTAAACTAAAAGCATCACTTGTATGGGATGAAGTAGCCACCAATGCGTGGAAGAACGGCGAGCCCGGCCTTGTATTTATTGATAGAATAAACAGGCTGCACCAGATAAAAGGGGTTGAGATTGAGGCAACTAACCCATGCGGGGAACAGCCGCTTTTGCCTTATGAATCGTGTAATCTGGGTTCGATTAATTTATCAAAGTTTGTAAAAGATGGTGCGGTTGAGTGGGAAGACTTAAAAGAGACTGTGCATACTGCAGTAAGATTTTTAGACAATGTGATTGATGTAAATAATTATCCCATTGATCAGATAAAAAACGAGACGCTAAAGAATAGAAAAATCGGTCTTGGCATAATGGGTTTTGCAGATATGCTTGTGGACTTAAATGTAGCCTACAATAGCCAAGAAGGCATTAATATAGCAAGTAAGCTGATGGATTTTATACAAAGTCAAAGTCATATTGCATCAAGTGACTTAGCGCAAAAAAGAGGCTGCTTTCCTGCATGGGAGGAAAGCATTTACAAAGATCAGAATATTTTGATGCGCAATGCTACAACTACAACCATAGCGCCAACAGGCACAATATCTATGATAGCAGACTGTGCTTCTGGTATAGAACCATATTTTACACTTGCTTATCATAAACAGGTGCTTGATGGCAAGAAACTAAAGTATGTTAATGAGCGTTTGCTTGATAGATTACAATCAAGCGGCATTAATGTGGAGGATTTTTTAGAAGAGCTTATAGCAAATGGTGGCAGGCTCAAAGGCTTAAATGTACCCAAATCGCTTGAAGACTTAAACGAGGTTTTTGTAACCTCAATGGATATGGACTATACTGCCCACATTGATATGCAAGCGGCATTTCAAGCCTATACGGATAATGCAGTGTCAAAAACAATAAATATGCCAAACTCAGCTAGCGTAGATGATGTTAAACAGGCTTATTTGTATTCTATAAAGAAGGGTTTAAAAGGTTTAACTATCTACAGAGATGGCTCAAGAAATGTGCAGGTTTTGGTGTCTGCTTCCAATAAAAGCCAGTCTCAATCAATTAAGCGCGGCAACATTTTAAAAGGCATTACAGAAAAACTCAAAACTTCGCGTGGCAGCTTGTATGTGACGGTAAATACATTAGATGGAAAGCCTATCGAGGTTTTTGCCAATATTGGCAAATCAGGCGGTGATATATCGGCTTTATCTGAAGCTATAGGCAGGCTGATTTCAATTGCTTTGCAAAATGGTGTTGATGTAGAAAAGATTGTCGGTACGCTTATAAATATTACAGGCGCTCAGCCAATTTGGAATGAAGGTAGGCTAATTAAATCTGTGCCAGATGCCATTGCGCAAGTGCTAAAAGATCATTTTTTAGACAAAAAGGTTGAAAAAAATTACGAGGAGTGTCCTGAGTGCGGTGGCGTATTAGAAGAAGTAGAAGGCTGCGCCGTATGCAAAAACTGTGGGTATTCGAGGTGCAGTTAATGGATGTTGAAAAGTTAGCAAACAAACAGTTTGAACAAATCAAACGAGGCAGTATAGAAATAATAGAAGAAGACGAATTAAAAGAAAAGATAAAAGAATCAATTCAAACAGGCAAACCGCTAAAAATTAAAGCAGGGTTTGATCCTACGGCAAAAGACTTGCATCTTGGCCATACGGTGCTTATACAAAAACTTAAACACTTCCAGGACTTAGGTCACGAGGTTTATTTTTTGATAGGTGATTTTACTGCTACAATAGGAGATCCCACAGGTAAAACACAAACGCGCCCGGCACTGTCAAAAGAAGAGATTGAAGAAAACGCAAAGACATATAAAGAGCAAGTATTTAAAATTTTAGACAAAGATAAAACAAAGATTGTATATAATTCCACATGGTGCAATAAGCTAACTGCGGCTGGTTTAATTGAGCTTGCAGGACACATGAGTGTTGCTAGAATGCTTGAGCGCGATGATTTTGAAAAAAGGTACAAAAGCGGCAAACCTATATCCATAAAAGAATTTTTATACCCATTGATTCAGGGGTATGATTCAGTAGCACTGCAAGCCGATGTAGAGCTTGGCGGTAGTGACCAAAAGTTTAACCTATTGGTTGGAAGAATGCTTCAAGCAAAATTTAACCAAAGACCTCAAAGTATCCTTATGATGCCTATACTTGAAGGTACAGATGGAAAAAATAAAATGAGCAAATCTTTGGGTAACTACATTGGATTAAACGAAAACCCAAACGACATGTACGGTAAAGTGATGTCTATCTCAGATGAGCTTATGTTTAGATACTACGAACTATTGTCAAACAAAAGTATTCAAGAGATTGAGGATTATAAAAAGCAGATACAAGAGAACAAACTAAACCCCAAAATCGTAAAAGAACAGTTAGCGCTAGAGATTGTAGAGCGATTTTGGCCAGGTGAAGCACAAAAAGCCAAAGAAACATTCGATGCACTAACGCATAAAACAATACCCGACTCAATTGACCAGATAAGTGTAAAAATTGATACGCCTACAATTTGGATATGTCACTTGATTAAAAACATAGGCTTTAGCGATTCAACAAGCAAAGTCAAGCGCTTAATTGAACAAAAAGGCGTATATATAAACGATAAGGTATTGGAAGATAGTTTACTGCAGGTTAATAAAGGCGATAGTTTTGTATTGAAAGTGGGCAAAAAATTAATAGCAAAAATTACTATTAGCTAGGTGTGTGTTATGCTTTTAACTATTGATGTAGGGAACACTACAACGGGTTTTGGTATCTTTGAAGGAAAAACCTTGGTGCACACATTCCGTATAAGCACAATAAACAGGACAGACGACGAAATAACCGTTTTGCTTTACGATTTGTTTAAGATTAATAGTTTAAGTTTTAATATAGAAGGCGCGATTATCAGCTCGGTTGTGCCTTATTTAACGCAAAAAATTATTAGCGCTATTAAAAAAATCTTTAAAGTGCAAACAAAAGAAGTGGGCTCAGGCTTAAAAACTGGTGTAAAAATTCTTTACGATAACCCCAAAGAAGTTGGTGCAGACAGAATCGTAAATGCGCTGGCAGCTTATGAAAAATGCGGGCAAAGTACTATAGTGGTTGATTTTGGGACAGCTACCACATTTGACTGCGTAAGCTCAAAGTGCGAGTATTTAGGCGGTGTTATTGCACCTGGTGTAAACATATCTATGGAGTGTTTAAGAGAACATACAGCAAAATTGCCAAAAATTAGCTTAGAAAAGCCTATGCACCTTATTGGCAAAAACACTATAGAAAGTATGCGCAGCGGTATATATTTCGGATACGTTGAAATGGTTGAAGGTATTATTGATAGGCTGAAGCTCGAGATGAAAAACCCTACGGTTGTATTTACTGGCGGGGATGCAGAAATGTTTATTAAAGAAATTAAGCATATAGATTATTTTGAGCCAAATTTGACTTTTTATGGACTAGAGAGTATTTACTGTAAAAATGTATGAAATTTGTGTTTATGGCGCTGGCAGTTGGGGTACAGCTGTTGCTAATTTACTTGCAAAGAAAAAATTTAACGTGTGCCTGTGCGCGCGGGATGAAAAGTTAGTTTTGCGCTTGCGGGAAACTCATCACAATAACAAATACCTTAAAGACATACATTTGTCCCAAAATTTAGTTTTTGATACGCCCAAAAATGCTCAAATGGGTATTTTTGCTGTGCCTGTAAAATACCTGCGCGATTTTATAGAGCATTTTTCTATCAAGGTGGATGCTGCATTAAGTTTAAGTAAAGGCATAGAAGATGAAACATTTTTACCCCCATCTGGGATATTGTTTCAAACATTGGGCATTACAAAAGAGCAATTTGCTGTATTATCTGGGCCTAATTTTGCATTGGAAGTTGCTTTAGAACTGCCAACGGCATCGGTTGTGGCTTCATCAAACAGAAATTTAGCCAAAAAGCTTCAAAATATGTTTAATACGCATTATTTTAGGGTTTATACCTCATCTGACTACATAGGTGTAGAGTACTTAGGTGCGCTTAAAAATATCCTTGCAATTGCCTGCGGTATAAGTGACGGCTTAAATCTAGGTCAAAATGCAAGGGCTGCGTTGATTACAAGGGGTCTTGCAGAAATTTTGCGAACATATAAATATTTTGGTGGCAAAAGCAAAACAATGCTGAGTCTTGCTGGGATTGGTGATATCGTCCTTACTGCAACGGGTAATTTAAGCAGAAATCGCATTTTGGGTTTAAAGTTAGCTCAAGGTTTGTCAATCGATGAAATTTTAAATCAATTAAACGGCGTCCCTGAGGGTTTAAATACCGTTATGGCAGTTTTTAGATTATCACAAAAATACTCTATAGAAACACCCATAATAAATGAGGTTTACAATATTATTGTAAATAAAAAAGACCCATTTGAGTCAATAAGCATCCTGATGAACAGGCCACTTAAGTCAGAGTAATCAAAAATTAACTTTATATAACTTTAGAGCATTTTCATAGAAGATTTTTTTGCTTTGTGATGCGTCAAAATTATTATTTATAAGATCGATATCGGTGAGTAAAAAGGGCCTTTGCGCCCTTGTAGATGGCAGGTCGCTGCCAAAAACGCATGCATTTTCATTTATTGCAATAATTTGTTTAATAGCCCAGATGGGGTCAAAATCAAGCCTGCCAAAACCACTTGCTTTTACATAAGCTCCCTTTTCAACCAAACTCAATATATTCTTAAAACCTTCTTTGGATAAACCTAGATGATCTATCACAAGGCGAGGGATTTTTAACAATTTATCTTTTATGCTGGGTATGTTTTTTGAGTCAATATAAATTTCGCTGTGCCAGTTGACTAAATCAAAAACGCGTTTTGATGCGTACTCTATCAAATCTATCGTGTCTTTTGTGCCCCTTTTGATATTAAATCTTATGGCTTTTACGCCTAGTTTATCTAAATTGATTATGTCTAAATCCGTGTAGTGTGGGTTGTAATTTATCACACCTACGTAATTTTTGCCCAAAACTGATAGCGCTGACACTAAATACTGTGTATCAAACCCCTGAAACGAACCAGAAACTACTGTACCGCCAAGCAACTCATAGTTAGACATTAATGTTAAATAATCTCCTGGTAAAAATTGAGGCGGCAAGTAGCCTTGATTTTCGATAACTGGGAATTTGTAATCAATAATATGAAATATAGCATCAAATAGTTTTAGCATAACAAAATAAGCTACCCCCTTTTAAAGAGGGTAGCTTTCAAATATTAATACTGGTATGAAGCCATGCGTTTGTAGTTTTCGTATCGCTCCTGTGCGTCTTCTTTGGCTTTTTCAAATAGTCCTTCTGCTTTGTCAGGGAATGTGCGCTTCAGGGCAGAAAATCTTACTTCGCTAAGCAGAAATTCTTTAAACTTAGACAAATCTGGCTCTTTTGAGTCTAATATAAATGGGTTTTTACCCTCTTTTTTGAGTAGTGGGTTGTACCTATAAAGGTGCCAGTAGCCAGCTTCAACCGCTTTCTTTAGCTGTTCTTGAGTTGTTGCCATACCTGTTTTTATGCCGTGGGCTATACATGGAGCATAAGCTATGATTAACGATGGACCATGGTAGCTTTCTGCTTCTTGCATGGCTTTTAGTGTTTGGTTGTAATCTGCGCCCATTGCAATTTGGGCAACATACACATAGCCATAAGTTGTAGCCATCAAGCCTAAGTCCTTTTTCTTTGTGCGTTTTCCTGCTGCGGCAAATTGAGCAATTGCAGCCGCTGGTGTTGCTTTAGATGATTGGCCCCCTGTATTTGAATAAACCTCAGTATCAACTACAAGTATATTTACATCTTCACCAGAAGCTATTACATGGTCTATACCGCCGTAGCCTATATCGTATGCCCAACCATCACCGCCAAATGCCCAGATGGATTTCTTAATCAGCATATCCTGACTTTTTTCTACTAAGGTAAGCAAATCTTGAACATTTGAGGGATACTTGTTTTTATTTGCTATACATGCGCCTATCTCAAGGGCTGCTTCTTTTGTTATTCTAGGATCGTTCATATTGTCAAGCCATTTTTTAAATGGTGCTTTTGAAGCTTCTTCCATATCGCTTACTACTATCTTTTCGATAACTTGACTCAAAGCCTCTCTTTGTTGCTTAACAGATAGAGCAATACCCAAACTATACTCTGCGTTATCTTCAAATAAAGAGTTGCCCCACGCTGGCCCTTTGCCTTGAGAGTTAGCACAGTATGGCGTAGATGGAGCAGAAGCACCCCAGATAGAAGAACATCCAGTGGCTGTTGCTATGATCATTCTATCACCAAAAAGCTGTGTTACTAATTTGTCGTAAGGTGTTTCACCGCAACCTGCACAAGCACCTGAAAATTCTAAGAGAGGTCTTGCAAACTGGCTGTTTTTAACTGTGTCTGTTGGTATTGCTTTTTCGGAAATTTTTTCAATTGCAAAGTTCCAATTATCTATGTCTTTAGCTTGAGTTTCTATAGGTTTCATAATAAGTGATTTTTTAGGTGTGGGGCATACTTCTGCACAACTGCCACAGCCTGTACAATCAAGCACAGATACCTGTATTCTGTACTCATAGCCTTTTACTTCTTTACCTATTGCTCTTTTTGTAACAAAATCAGCCGGCTTAATATTTACTTCTTCTTCGTTTAACAAAAATGGTCTAATTGCAGCATGCGGGCATACGTACGAGCAAAAATTACACTGAATACAATTTTCTGGTACCCATTCTGGCACATCAATAGCGATCCCACGTTTTTCGTAAGCGGCAGTACCCGATGGGAACTCACCGTTTTCCCTGCCCACAAAAGTGGAAACAGGCAGTTTGTCACCTTCTAACCTATTCATTACATCTACTACATTTTTTATAAATTCTGGGCGGTTTTCATCTTTCTTTTCTTCTTCTACTGAGACATTTTTCCAGTTTTCTGGAACATTTACTTTTACAATTGAATCAATACCTCTATCTACTGCCTGATAGTTCATATTTATGACTTTATCGCCTTGTTTACCATAAGAGTGGACAATGGCTTCTTTGAGCAATTTTGTCGCAGTTTCAATTGGTATAATGTTTGCCAGTTTGAAAAATGCTGATTGCATAATCATATTTATACGTGTGCCAAGTCCTATTTCTTTGGCGATTTTAGTAGCATTAATGATATAGAAATTAATATTGTTTTGCGCTATATAGCGCTTCATTGTATTTGGTAAGTGTTTATCGAGCTCTGATTCGTCCCAAATGGTATTTAAAACAAATGTGCTATTTTTCTTTAAACCAGAGAGCACATCGTATAAGTATACATAAGATTGTTTATGGCAGGCAATGTAGTCTGCCTGATCTATTAAGTAAGTTGACCTAATGGGTTTTTTGCCAAACCTCAAGTGAGAAACAGTTACGCCACCACTTTTTCTGGAATCGTAGGCAAAGTAGCCTTGCGCGTACATATCTGTATTGTCGCCTATAATTTTAATAGCGTCTTTGTTTGCGCCTACTGTACCGTCTGAGCCAAATCCCCAGAATTTGCAGCATACAGTATCTTTATCTGAGGTGTTTATTTCTTCATCTATGGGCAACGACAGATGTGTCACATCGTCAATTATGCCGATCGTAAAGTGGTCTTTTGGCTTATCTGATTTAAGGTTTTTAAATACAGATAATATTTGAGATGGCGTGGTATCTTTAGAGCTTAAGCCATATCTACCGCCTACTATTAATGGAGCGTTTTGCACGTCGTAAAACAGCGTTTTAACATCTTCGTAAAGTGGCTCACCTAAGGCTCCAGGCTCTTTTGTTCTATCAAGCAAGGCTATTTTTTTAACGCTTTTTGGTAGCACCTCAAAGAAATATTTTGGTGAAAATGGTCTATATAGCCTTACTTTAATTAACCCAACCTTTTCACCTTTTGCATTTAGGTAATCAACCACCTCTTCGATTGTTTCTTCAACTGAACCCATAGCTATAATGATATTTTCTGCGTTTGGGTCGCCATAGTAATTAAATGGTTTATAATTTCTGCCTGTTAGTTTATTTATTTCATTCATGTATGAAGCCACAATGTCTGGTACAGCTTCATAGAATTTATTGGCAGATTCCCTTGTTTGAAAAAATATATCAGGGTTTTGTGCGGTGCCTATAATTTTTGGACGTTCTGGATTTAGAGAGTTTTTCTTAAAGCGCTCAATTGCTTTCCAGTCAATAAGTTTTGCCAGATCTTCATAGTCTAGCACGTCTATTTTTTGTATTTCGTGAGAAGTCCTAAACCCGTCAAAAAAATGCAAGAAAGGCATTCTAGCTTTAATGGCACTTAGGTGAGCAACAGCTGCTAAATCCATAGCTTCTTGAACGCTACCAGATGATAAAAGGCTAAAACCCGTTTGTCTTGCAGCCATTACATCTGAGTGATCTCCAAATATAGAAAGTGCGTGTGTTGCCACTGTTCTTGCCGCAACATGAAATACACCAGGCAGTAACTCACCAGCAATTTTGTACATATTTGGAAGCATTAAAAGTAAACCTTGAGATGCAGTAAATGTAGAAGTAAGTGCACCACCTGCAAGGCTTCCGTGCACAGCGCCAGATGCCCCCGCTTCTGATTGCATTTCTAATACTTTTACCGTTTGGCCAAAAATATTCTTTCTACCTTCAGCAGCCCATGCGTCAACTGCTTCTGCCATGTTTGATGATGGCGTAATGGGGTAAATTGTGGCTACCTCTGTAAAAGCGTACGCCACATGCGCAGCGGCAGTATTGCCATCCATACTTTTTATTGCTTTTGGCATCCCAACCTCCTTAAAGTTAAATATAAATTTATGCAAAAAGCTATCTAATGTTAGTGATGCTAACAAATTTAAGGTTTTTTGTCAAATAGATTTTTTTTCATTTTGTTAATTGTGTGTAAATTTTATTAAATTTATATAAGAATTGAAAGCAGAACCTTCACGCGCTTATTTGATGACTAAAATCAATGCCATCTGAATTGATCAATAAAAAACAATATCCTATAAAGTGGCTATTTTCCCAACATTTCTAAAGAATTCGCACGGAAAATTTTCACCAACTAAGTAATTGTTTTAGTATTGAAAAAGTTATTTTAATATTGAAAAAAATTATTTTTTGATGATATTGTAAGCTATGAAGATTATTTTGAAAAGTTTTTTAGATTTTGCCAAAAATAATGGTTTTATCATTGCATCATCGTTGTCATTTTACTTTATACTCTCACTTGCACCTTTTTTGCTTTTTTTGAGTTCTATATTTATTTTTCTTATATCGAGTTATACTCAGTATTACGATGTTGTTGTTCAAAAAATAGCACTTATTTTTCCTCCAATGTTTAAAAGTATGATATTAAATATAATACAGCCTCTAATTTATGAAAAAATAAGCTATTTTAGTCTAGCTTTGTATGCTGCTACTTCACTTTCGTATTTTTACATACTAGATGCTTATATAAATAAAATTTTCAAGATTAATAGAAGAAGGCCTATTTTTGAACTACTTTTTATCTATATGATACTGATTGCTATTGTAATGGTGCTATCAGTTGCCTATTTAGCAGGTGTATTTGCGCCTATCGAAGTTGTGAGAAAATATTTAATGAATGTGTTTAAATTCGGTGTTTTGTACGATTTTTTTGGAACATACATAATACCTTTTTTATCATTGTTTATTGTATCTTTGCTGCTATACCTGATATTGCCTCGCAGCAAAGTAAAGCTAAGGAACGCACTCAAAGGCGCCTTTTTCTTTGCTCTAGTGCTTGAAGTTTTAAAGAGACTGTTTATCATTTATGTCGTTAGTATTTCTAGGCTTAACATCATATATGGTACTTTCTGGGGATATATTGCTTTTTTAATTTGGGTGTATGCTCTTTTTTGTACTTTTTTGATAGGAGCTTATATTGTGCATAATTTGGAAAATAAAAATTTAAAATAAATTATTTTTTGAGCTGGGTTTGTTGCGTGTTGCAAGAGCTATTTTTTGTATACCATCTGTTTTTGCAATATCAATTATTTTAGCAACCATACTATATGCTACCGTTTTATCTGCTTCTATTATTATTTGTGCTTTTGGGTTTTCTTTAAGAAATTGGCTAACTTCTGTAAAAGTTGATAAGTGTTTGCCAATATATAGTCTGTCATTTTTTGTTATTGTTATGATTATATCTTTTTTTGCAATATTTGCGCTGCCAGAATGAGTTCGCGGTAGATTCACTTTCATGCCTTTAACAATCATGGGAGTAGCTACCATAAAAATTACGAGCAAAACAAGCATTACATCGACTAAAGGCGTTATATTAATATTGGCAAACATGCTTTTTTGCTTAGCATACTTCATTTAACATCCTCTAATTTTCCATATAATTAATTACTCTAAAAATATCAAATATCAACATTCATAAAATGCTTTAATTAAAAAATACAATCATCAAAAAAGCTATTAAGATAAACGCAACCGATGATAAAACACCTGGCCAATACATGAGCTTCGTTTTTTAAGGTTTTAGATAGTTAAAATACTTTTCAGTCTCTCAATAAATGTAGGTTTTTTAACCGCATTCTCAATTAAAACTGGTATTTTTTTATCCAAAAACTTATTGTACAAATCAAGATAACCCACAACTTCGTTTTTCTTAATAGGCAACTTAATGTGGTTCTTTTTAAATTTAATATTATATCCTACACCAGGCCATGTTATTGTATAAAGCGATTTTCCAATAACCAAAGGTATAGGTTTAAGCCATACAAATTTTGCATATCCTATTGTTCCCTCTTTTTTAAATATTTGCGATAAATGCATATTATGTTTGACTTGATTAATTACTTTTATAGAAGATTTAAGGGCATCCATCAAAGGCTTTCTTCCGTATTCTCCAAGCAAAGCGCCTATTATTAAAACGTGCTTCCACTTTAAATCATGTTTAGATGCAAAAACAAAGTTACCACCAGACTGCGGCATTGATCCTGTTTTTATACCTATAATACCATCTTTGCCTAAATCGTAATTCACATTGTAAACTGTGCCAGCTACCGGCAGTGTAACTTGAGGTTTTGAGACTATATATCTAAATTCAGGTATTTTCATAACTTTTTGGGCAAGTTTTAATTGATCATTTGCTGTGCTAACAGTATACAATCTCACGCCTGCAGGATCTGCATAGTGGGTATGGTTCATGCCCAGTTGTTTTGCCGTTTTGTTCATTTTTTCAACAAATACTTTTGTGCTGCCGCTATCCCATTTTGCAAGAATCGTTGCACAGTTGTTTCCAGAAGGTAGTAGCAAACCCTCTAAAAGCTGCTTTTCGCTGAGTTTTTCATTTTTTGTTACCTTTAAAACCGATTGTTGGTTTTTTTTATCATTTATGTATGTTTTAACATCGTTTTCTGTAATGTTTATGATCGGCCCATTCTGGCCTATGTGCAAAGGATGATCTTTTAGTATTAAATAAGCTGTCATTATTTTTGCTAAGCTTGCAAGAGGAATAGGTTGTTGGCGGTTTGTTTGTGAAACAATACCGTAATTATCAATCATTACAGAACCTTGCGTGTCATATGGCCATTTTATTTCTAAATTGCCAGCTACTTTATAAGAGTTTGGTATATTGAGAGATATTTGAGGTTTATTAGACATTGTTATAGCTTTAAACAAACCTAAAGCTAATATTATTATAATAACAATAATAAAGGCTAAAAAAAGCCTGTGTTTTTTGCGAGATTTAAACATAAATCAGCTCCAATATAACTTAGCCTATCTCAATTTTTAAATTTTCTAGACGCTCAATCCTTTTTTCAATTGGGGGATGTGTGCTAAATAAACTTTTAAACGTTTCGCCCTTAAATGGATTTACTATAAACATATGTGCTGTTGTTTGCGAGAAATGGGTATTTGGTAGTGGCGAAAGTTTATTTACTGCTTCTAGCTTCTTTAAAGCGTTAGCTAAATACATAGGGTTGCCTGACATAAGTGCCCCACCTTTATCTGCTGCATACTCTCTTTGCCTTGATATAGCTAGCTGAATTATAGTAGCTATTATAGGGGTTAGTATAGCAACAAAAAGCAGCCCAAACATATTATTGTTTCTTCTATTACTACCCATTCCACCAAATATAGCTGACCATTGAGCCATCCATGCTAAATAGCTGATTGCGCCGGCTATGGTAGCAGCAATGGTTCCAGTCAGTATATCTCTATTTTTAACATGAGTTAGTTCATGGCCCAAAACACCAGATAGCTCATTTGTATCCAGCAAATTCAATATTCCAGTTGTAACGCACACTGCCGCATGTTTTGGGTTTCTGCCTGTTGCAAAGGCATTTGGAGTATTACTTTGCATCACATAAATTTTTGGCATAGGTAGGTTAGCTTTTTGTGTTAGATTGCTTATAATTGAATAAAGTTGTGGATACGCTGACTGAGAGGCTTCGCTTGCATGGTAAGCTTTCAAGACAATTTTATCAGAAAACCAATAGGTTACAAAATTCATAATTCCAGCAAACAATAAAGCAATAATCATTCCTTGTTGACCGCCAATAGCACCGCCTACTATCATTAACAATACAGTAAGTGCAACCATTAGCATAAATGTCTTAAAGTAATTCATAAGTCACTCCTTTCTTAGTACCTACAATTTTGATTAATGTATATTTTTTACAGCACAATATTGCTTGGGTAGTATAAAAAAATTTATTTGCTTTATTTGTTCTAAAAAAAGTTTAAATAACGCAAACATACTCAACATGCTGTTCATTAAAACCCCCCTTTTTTATAAACCATTAAACATGAGTATAAGCTAAATTTTATTAAAAAAATGTAGACTATTCGTGTAAAAAAAGTTAATCAAATTGTTCAAGAATTTTCATTATCGACAATAACAAATATTTATTATTTACCTAACTTTTCCCATCTTTTTATGCACCACATAAAAAATTCTTTATTATAAGCATTTCTTACTTGATATTTTACCTTTGTAGTGTATATAGCATACACTAGTCTTTTGTAAGAAAAATAAAAAAGAAAGATGCGGTTTATCTTGCCGAAGTTGAAAATTACCGCGAAGGCAAAAAAGTAAAACAGAAGGCAATAATATATATAGGCAAAGAGGTAGAAGGAGAAGTTAGGAATTTAATAGCAAACGATTGTTAATACGGTTTCAACAGAATGCAAACCGTGTGTAAATAAGCAGATTTGTTTTCATAAAAACCTTCATCTTCTATCTACCGTAGCCGTTGTGTTGATCATATTGAGGGTGGTACTGATTATTATTATTGTAGCCTCCTCTATTGTATTGAGAATTACCCGGAAAATGTTCATGGTTGTTTTGAAAGCGGTTATATTCTTTAGAGTGCTCGTATTTGTAGTATCGTTTATCCGGAGAAGCTATAAAATGATTCCAATGCGGATTTCTATAATACTCGTGAGCTTGTCTTTGCAGCATACCCCAATTGTTTGGATGGAACCTTCTTAACTGCATAGGTATAACGCGAGTAAACCTCCAAGGTCCGTTATAGGTTGGTCCAAAATACCACATGTTGTTGTAAAAGGAATAGTACACATTTCCTACGTAAAATACAGGAAATGGAGCGGTTTCTGCAATATAGGCTTGCACATCAGGTACATAAACCATGGCAGGCGGTGGATAGTACGGCGTGGTAATTATATTTAAATTTACATTTACTCCCCCTGCAAATGCATGCAGGGGGAACATTAAATATATAAATACTAATAGGGGGCTTAGCTTTGCAAATACTCTTTTTATGCGCCATACAGTAAAATTACCTAAATTTAAAAACATAATTTTTACTCCTTAGGCTAATAGTTATTTGTTTGAGCGTTAATATTACTTATATTGTGGATATTATAATGTTTGTAGCAATAATGAGAGGTAGAAAATTGAATATTTTGGGCATAAACATTCGCTGCGCTAACAAAAAGTCCACTCCCTGAAGCAAATATAAACAACACTAGCAAGTAAAAGATTTTCTTCATAAAACACCTCCATTGCAAAATCTTATTTTATTAATAGCAAACGATTGTTAATACAGTTTAAACAGAATGTAAACCGTGTGTAAATAAACAGACTTGTTTTCATAAAAACTTCCCAAATTAAATATATGATTGTATTAATAGTGCATAATTGTTAACTGAATATAAACGAAATGTTAATGGATTATAAACGCAAGAATAACAGTAGGAAGAAAATAAAAAAAATTATGCGCTCAAGGACATTTGGTCCTTGAGCCTAAACTTTATTTAAAGGACAAAATTTACAGGCTAAAAAACTTAGATGCTAAAAAATCTTAGATGGTTAAATTCAAATTTGTTAAGCCTAAAGCTCCGGCTTGAGATTCCTGGTTATTCATCCCAGTTAGCATGTTTTGCATATACTGCGAGATTAAGCTTTGAATTGACTGTAATGATTGGCTTGATGAATTTGAGTTTGCCTGCATTGACTGTTGTAAACTTTGAATGTTAGTATAATCTGACTGAGCTTGAGTTAAATTACCAGACTGTAAATCTTGACCTAATTGTGCAAAATCTGTTTGCATTTGTTGAAATGGGTTTTGAGTTTGATTAGAAGCAACAGACGTGTTAGCACGAGTTGTATTTTGACTTTGATTAGATGAAAACAGCTGTTGTATGTTCGCAAAGTCTGACTGAGCTTGAGTTAAATTACCAGACTGCAAATCTTGACCTAGTTGTGCAAAATCTGTTTGCATTTGTTGTCTGTTGTTTTGCTGGTTGTAAATTGCATTTGAAAAATAGTTTTGACCAGAGATACCAGATATAGACATATTACGCCTCCTTAAGCCTGTAAATTACCCCTACTAAATAAAGCTCTACAATCTTTATAAAGACCAAAAAAAGTGTAGCAAATTTCGTTCTTAACTTATCTTCACAATAGCAGTTTTAGTGTTAAATAAACTTATAAAGAAAGAGAGGGGAATGTATTAGAGAAAGCATAGATAACCAAAGATACTATTATAAAAGCATTTGGTTTTTAAGCGTGAAACTGTTCAATAAATTTAAATGAAGCAAATTGTTTTGCTACTCGGCCACTGTAGGTGCCATAAGATAAGGCAAAGCTTTGTGCTTCTTTTTTTATATCAAAATCTTGTTTTACACCAAATTCATTTAAGTAAAATTTTACTACTTCTATAAAATTTGAAACTTCAAGGGGATGAAACCCTATAGACAAACCAAATCTGGCAAAAAGCGAAGTTTTTTCGTTTTCTTCTTCTTTTTCAAATATGTCACTATCAAGGGTGAGCACTTTTTGTTTTATAATGCGTTTTTTATTTGAAGTAACCAAGAATATGCAATTTTTAGGTTTTTCTTCAAGAGAACCTTCAATAATGGATTTAAACTTTCTAAATTCTTTATCATTTTCTTCAAATGCTAAATCATCGAAGTAAATGAAAAATTTATATGGGCTATTTTTGATAATATCAAACAATTCATATATAGAATAAACATCTTCTTCTAGATACTCAATACATCTTAGGCCTTTTGAATTAAATTTATCAATAAGGTATTTGACAAGTGAAGATTTACCCAGCCCATTCTCGCCGTAAAAAAACATATTGAGCGCTTCAAAACCGCTGCAGAGGCATGCGGTATTTTTGCTTGAAAGCTCAATTTGTTTATCTAAATAAAGCAACTTTTTTGGTGCGCTAAATCCACCTGCACCTTTTAAATTGCCCTTGTGCCACCTTACAACTAAATAATCATCAAACATGGGCAATATGATATAACAAATTTGAATTTTTTTCAATAAAAAAGGCTAGCCAGATAGCTAACCTTTTTGCTAACTTTGCAGTTTACTTTGTTTCTGCTTTTTTAGGAGCTGCTTTTTTTGCCACTGCTTTTTTTGCCACTGCTTTTTTTACCACTGCTTTTTTCTCTACTTTTGTTTCATTTTTTGCTGGAGCAGGTTTTGCATTTTCTGCAGCCAATACCGGACTCACCATCAAGCCTACAACTACGCATGAAGCTAATAACTTCTTTAACATCGAACACCTCCAAGTAATTCTTGAAAAGCACTTTAGACGTGTTTGGTAAAATCAAAGTAAAATGAAACGCTAAATCACTTTATTACCGATAATTGCCGTAAAGCCCACAAGCCTATAGCTATGGGGATATAAGGCAATAAGTTTTTAATTGCATTATATTTGTTTTTGTTAATTGTGAAGCAAAGGTGATTAAAACTTATAAATATAAACTATATAAAACCAAAAGGCTTGAAAGCCTGCACGGACTTATAAATATATCCGCAGATATTTATAACCACTGCATAGCTTTGCATAAAGAGAAGGGACATCTTATCTTGGAGTAGGCAGTATAAGACCTGCTTTGCGCAAGGCAACTGCCGTTGATACCAGAATCCCCTGCCTTTAGGCATAGGGAGTATGCCAAGTGTAAAAGCGCCAAAGTCTTTTCTAGTTATTCAAAAAGCACCGCTATCTTTGAAGGTATAAAAGATGATTCTTGTTGCTTAATAAGATTGATTTTTTCTGCAATAGTCTATATTTTTAAAAAATAAAAAAGGAGGTTATTAATGAAGCCCATTTTTTTCAAATCGGCACAAAGCTATGAGCCACAAAAGGATTGGAAGCGTACAAGCCTTTGTAATCAGGATTCTATATCGATAGAGTATTTTGTAAAACCGCCTCATCATGCTTCACCAGAGCACTCACACGATAATGCACAAGCTTTGGTTGTATTAAAAGGCAAAATGTCTGTAAAAAATAAAGACAGCGAAATTGTACTTTCAGAAAACGATTGTGTATTCATAGAGCCAAATGAGGTGCATATTATTACAAATGTATTAAATGAACCTTCAATAGGTCTTGATATATTTGTGCCTGGTAGAGACTTCAGCTTCTGGCTAAATAAGCTATAAGTTATCTAATGGGTGTCATGACATACACATAACTTATTTGATTGTCACTTGTTGCTTTCAACTCAAGTGGTTTTATAGGCTCTTTATAATAAAAATAAACTACATTTGCCTGTATGTTGTTTAAAAAATCCACAGTATAGCGACCATTAATATTTAAGGCAACTGGCATGTGAGCTTTATCTTTATCGGTTGAAAATTCAACAATATCGCTTGCCACTTCGCCTTCTTTGTTTGTAACGTTTAGCTCAACTGTGTTATCTTGAATATTAAACTCTAAAACTGAGAGCTCATCGCTAGAAAGCGCTAGCACTTTTTGCAGAGAGTTTTTTAGCGATTCTTTGTTAAATACAATGCAAGAAACATTCTGAGCATCTTCTAATATAACTGCTTGGTATTGAGGAAATTGCCCGTTTATCACTTTTGAGGTAACTGTTGCATTGGCAGTTTGGAAGGCGATTTTTGATACATTATCACCCTCGCTTTTATATAGAACGCTTATTTTACCGTTAGATTTTAGTATGCGACTAAGCTGCAGTATGCCTTCTTTTTCAACTATACAATAAAAGTTTATATCATTGTCTAGCGCTTTACTAATCCAAAAGAGTCTTGAGCGATTCGTAGCGACAAAGTTTACCTTGTTTTGGTCAATTTCTATTAAGATGCCGCTGAATTCGCGTGTCTGCTCATCTTCTTTGCTGCTTGCAATGTGTGTTTTTAAGAGCTCTAATACATCATCGGAGTCAAAAGCCCCAACGATTTTATAGTCATCTATTGATTCTAAAGGATAGCCTTCGCTTTGAAAAATTTTTGCTGTTGTTTTGTAAGATCCATTTCTTATTGTTAATAAGTTGTCTTCTAATTCAAAAACTATCTCGCCATTTAACGCCTTTAGTCTATCAAATAAGTCCGGTCTTGCCAAGAACCCACATTCACCCTCACTTTCTATAGGAGCAGTAATGTTGATTTGGACTATCTCGTTTGATGAAGTAACAGATAATGCATTATCTGTTATGCTTACATGGTAGTTGCTTAATATTGAGTTCTTGTCTTTCGATAAACCCCCAGATACATTTGGGATTATTTTTTTTATTATATTTGCATCAACACTAAAGCGCATAAACCCCCCTACTACTAAACTTTCTATTCTATTATATGTAAAAAAATATAAAAATCCATTAAAAAGAAAAAGCACAGAGGGGAGGTTAAACCCCCCTGTAAAAAGAATTTTTTTTAAGATTTTATGGATTTGATCCTGTAGAGAATGGGAT
This sequence comes from Desulfurella amilsii, assembly GCF_002119425.1. Taxonomy (NCBI): domain Bacteria; kingdom Pseudomonadati; phylum Campylobacterota; class Desulfurellia; order Desulfurellales; family Desulfurellaceae; genus Desulfurella; species Desulfurella amilsii. The sequence goes on from NZ_MDSU01000018.1 coordinate 1,230,987, forward strand.
TTCTTTGTCTCTTGATGCTTTTACTAAAGATCCGTTATAATCCCATACTAATTTATTGTCTAAAATTGCATTTGCTATAAACCACAAACCACTACCCCAGTATCCTATATGGCAATACGAAATTATTGGTTTGTTTGGGTCAATACCATTTTTTTCAAGTAGCGCTTCAATTTGGTCCTTTGGTTTTAACATATAGTAGTTACCATTTTTCTGCATATATTCGCCTACAAATACATCTCTTGCGCCTTTTATGTGACCACGTTTTGCTACACCGAAATTTTCATCGCTAACTTGACCCGTGTATTCTGGATGCATCCTTGCATCTACAAACTGAACTTGATTTTCATGATTAACGGCCCATCTGATAAAATCTTCATTAACAAACACAAAAGGGTTGTTTCTTGCAATTACAAAATGACTGCTTTTAAGTGCAAAGTCGCCTTCTTGAACGGGTTTTTTCTCGTCAAGCCATTTATCAAATCCGCCATTTAAGTAATAAACGTTTTTTACTCCTGCGTAATATAAAACTGCCATAATACGCGTTGCGCTTGTTAAAGCAAAAGCAGGATTACCCCCTTTGACACCAAAAGCAGTGGATGAACCCGTATACACCACACAGTCAGAATCATCTTTTATGCCTTTTTCAGATAATACTTTCTGTAATTTTGGGTTTGAGTCTACAACTGCAAAAGTATTTGGTCCGTACCCACTAAATAAACTGCCCGTTGGAGAGACGTTGATAGCATTTGGTATGTGTGAGCTTATGTATGCTCCATGGCCTCTTGCATCGATGATTATTAAGCTTTTATCGCTTTTCATCATCGAAGCAAGCTCACTAGGTGTGACTATACCAATTTTTGCAAATGCAATAGAAAAGCAACCAAAAAACCATAAAAATGCCCATAGCAGTAAGCCAAACTTTTTCATCTGCAACCTCCTTATTACTTTATTATAGCATAATAAATATATGTACTTTCAAAGTCAATATGTTAGCTATATTAAATGTTTTAATGCATGGAATTATTATTGAAATTTCATTACATATATAATTAATTAATAGTATAAATTTTAAGAAAAGATTTGACAAAAAAACACATATTGTGTTAACTTACAAACCAAGTTATATATTTTTTATAGGAGGGATGATGATTTTGGATGATTTTTTACAAAAGTGTAAGGTAAAATCAAAAAGAGTAGTTTACCCAGAAGGCGAAGATGAAAGGCTTATTCAAGCAGCAGCCTATTGTGTCAGGCAAAACATTGCAAAACCTATTTTAATTGGCCGAAAAGATATAATAGAAAATAAAGCGGCTAGTTTAAATATAGAACTTGACGGTATCCAGGTAGTGCAAATATCGGATTTTGATTACAGCGATGAGCTCTTCAGTATCATAAATTCTAGCAAAAAAAGAATAGATGAAAACGAGGCTCAAAATTTATCAAAAAACCCTCTCTATATAGGAGCGCTGCTTGTTAGAAAGGATTTAGCAGATATGTGCATTGGTGGTGCAGTAAACGATACTGCGGATGTTATAAAAGCTGCTTTATATATAATTGGTTTAAAAGACAATATTAATTTACTATCCAGCTTTTTTTTGATGGAGGTGCCAACGGCTGAGTTTGGAGAAAACGGCGTTTTGTTTTTTGCTGACTGCGGTGTAAACCCAGATCCAAACAGTGCCCAGCTTGCAGACATTGCAATTGTTACAGCTGATAATTTTAAGAATTTAATGGGCAAAGAACCAAAGGTGGCAATGCTTTCTTTTTCTACTAAGGCAAGCGCAAAACACAAAATGCTTGATAAGATCATTGAAGCGACGGATATTGTTAAGCAAAAACGCTCTGACATATTGATAGATGGCGAGCTTCAAGCCGACGCAGCTTTAGTAGAAAGTGTGTGTGCAAGGAAAGCGCCTAATAGTCCTATAAAAGGCCATGCCAATGTGCTTATATTTCCAGATTTAAATGCAGGCAATATTGCTTATAAGCTGGTGGAGCGCCTTGCAAAAGCCCAAGCTATAGGTCCCATTATGCAAGGCTTAAAAAAACCTATGCATGATTTATCGCGTGGGTGTAAATATATGGATGTTGTTTACTTAACTGCTATATCATCATTTCAGTCATAAGGTGGTCCAATGAAGATTTTGGTATTAAATTGCGGCAGTTCTTCTGTTAAATTTGATTTATTTGATTGGACTACACAGAAAACTCTAGCTAAAGGTTTAGTAGAGCGTGTTGGAACAATAAATTCTACTATTCATTACAATAGCGCAAACCAATCACCTCTTGTTTTTACTAAAGAAATTAAAGATCATACTAAGGCTATAAATGAAGTATTTAATTTGCTTGTGGGTGAGAATGGGTGCTTAAAGGATTTAAACGAGATATACGCAATTGGCCATAGGGTAGTGCATGGTGGTGAGAAATTTAAAAAAAGCACGCTTATAGATGACAAGGTTATCTCAACCATTCAAAAACTTTCAAGTTTAGCACCACTGCACAACCCACCAAACCTAGCGGGTATTTTAGCAACAAAAGAGTTGTTGCCCAATGTGCCTCAAATAGCGATTTTTGATACCGCTTTTCACTCCACAATACCAGATTATGCTTATGTTTACGCGCTGCCATTTGAATGGTATGAAAAATACGGCATAAGGCGATACGGTTTTCACGGTTCGAGCCATTTGTATGTATCGCGCAGAGCTGCTGTAATGCTTGATAAGCATATAAAGGACACCAATTTAATAACGCTGCATATTGGAAACGGCGTATCGTTTAGCGCAATAAAATCTGGTGCTAGCATTGATACATCTATGGGCTTTACCCCTTTGCAAGGTGCTGTTATGGGCACACGCTGTGGCGACATTGATCCTGCAATACCCTTGTATATGCAGGAAAAGTTAAAACTAAGCCCAGCTCAAATGATGGATATTTTGAATAAGCAATCTGGTTTGTTAGGCATAACAGGCAAATACTATGATAGAAGAGATATAATAAATAGCGCTAAAGTAGACATCAACAATATAGATGAATATGACTACGAAAACTTAATTGGTGATATCGAGCACGAACATCTCTCAATATTTAAAAAAGCCGAAGAAGGGGATCCGCGTTGTATGCTTGCCTTGCAAATTGAAGCATACGAAATTAGAAAGTATCTGGGTTCTTATTTTTTTGCGCTAAATGGTTATTTAGATGCGATTGTTTTTACTGCTGGCGTTGGAGAAAATTCGCCCCTTTTGAGATATATGGTGTTAAGAAAGTTAGAAAATTTAGGTATAATATTGGACAAAGAAAAGAACTTAAAAGCAAACTCCAGCACTGGTGAGATGACAATCACTAAAGATTACTCTAAAGTAAAAGTTTTTGTTATACCAACAGACGAAGAAAGGGTGTTTATTGAGGATACAGTTGCTGTATTGAGTGGAAATTACAAAAGTCACGTAAGTTATGAATATACTTTTCAAAAGAAGAGTTATAAACCACTAAAATAAGTTTAAATCGTCTAAAAAACTCAAACTTTACAGCTCTTAAGTTAGGCGTGTTTTTAAGGTTAATTTATTTGACTTAGACTTTATAAATAAGTATAATTAAACGGAAATTGTACGAAAGGAGTAAAGAGTGCATACATATAAAGTTTTGGCTTTGCTTATCTATAGGGACGAAAAAAAGGTTGCTACGACAAACATAATAAAGGCAGAAAATAAAAGTGAAGCCAAAAAGAAAATGATTGAGCGATACAAAAGCTCGCCAAATTTATCTGAGATTTTAATAAATGAAGAAACTGATGTTATCAAACTATTGTAAATGGGGGGGGTATTATGCCAAAAAATGTTGCATATATAGTAGCAGATGATGAAAGCGAAAAGTTAATACAAAAAGCCACTATAGATGGTTTTGCAAAACAAAGTGGGTTTGATGATTTAGAATATTTTTATGAAAGCGAAAAAGGCTATGTAAGCTGGAAAAATCGCGATTTAGGCAAAACTATTCTGCCATCTTTAAACGAAGGTGATAATTTTATTGTCTCAGATGGAGCAAAATTGGGCAATTCGACCCCAGAAACCGATGTTGTGCTAATGTATTTTGCAGATAAGCAAATAAATGTATACTTTGCAAAGATTAGGATGAAAATACTATAATTAATCGCATGATTGTTTAAGCATACTTTGAATTGCAGCTATTAAACTGGCCAGGTTGGTTTTGTTCTTTGCGGATATATATATTTCGTTTTCTGTATTTTTTGGCAATATATCAAGCAAATCTGACTTATTGTAAACAGTAATAATGGGTTTATTAAGGTAATCCAGTTCGGATAGAATTTTTTCTGTAACTTTAATTTTTTCTTCATAATTGCTTTGGCTTATATCCACAGCATTTAATATTACATCGGCAAATTTTATTTCTTCAAGTGTTGATTTAAAAGCCTCAATAAGCTGGTGGGGTAGGTTTCTTATAAAACCTACTGTGTCAATTAGTATGATATTTTTGTTATCAGACAAGCGTAATTTTCGTGCTAGCGGATCAAGTGTAGCAAATAATTTGTCTTCTGTGTATGTATTTGCATCTGTGAGTGCATTAATGAGTGTTGATTTGCCAGCATTAGTATAGCCGACAATTGCAACAATGGGTACTAGGTTTTTTTGCCTTCTTTTTCTGTATAGGCTCCTGTGTTTTTTTATTTGTTCAATTTGTTTTTCTATATAAACAATCGATCGTCTTATGTGCCTTATATCTGTTTCTAACTGAGTTTCGCCAGGCCCTCTTGTGCCTATACCACCGCCCAGCCTAGACAAAGATATGCCCAAGCCTCTTAGTCTAGCAAGCGAGTATTTATACTGGGCAAGTTTTACCTGTAGGATGCCTTCTTTTGTTTTTGCCCTTTTTGCAAAGATATCTAAAATAAGGTTTGTTCTGTCTATTACCTTTGTATCGAGTATTTTTTCTATGTTTCTTAGCTGACTGCCAGATAATTCATTATCGAAGATAACGAGGTTTGCCCCTTTTTCTTCAATAAGCTTTTTTAGTTCTTCCAGTTTACCCTTGCCAAAATAGTAAGTTTTATCTATGCTTTTTCTTTTTTGTGTAAGCATACCAACCACTCCTGCGCCAGCAGTTTTTGCAAGCTCGCTTAGCTCCTCAATGGTTTGCTTATCTTTATTAGTTAAAATAACGCTGACTAAAATAGCCTTTTCTTTAAGTTCTTCCATTTAGCTTTTTAATATGTCTTTATTGACAAGTGTGCGCGGGATTCTTCCATCTAGGTAGTCTAGAATGTTTTGGACGGCCAAAATTGACATATCAATCCTTGTTTTATAAGTTGCGCTACCAATATGAGGCAACAGAATTACATTATCTAGTTCTTTTAGACCTTTTTCGATTATAGGTTCTCTTTCGTACACATCAAGGCCTGCTGCATAGATTTGTTTATTTTCTAAACTCTCTATTAAAGCCTGTTCGTCAATTACTGCGCCTCGCGAAGTATTAATCAAAACAGCTGTTTTTTTCATTAAGCTAAGTTCATTTTTACCTATCAAGTGGTAGGTATGGGGTGTTAGCGGTGCATGTATAGATACAAAGTCAGATTCTTTAAGCAGTGTGTTTAAATCTACAAATTTTGCGCCAGTCTGCTCTTCAAAATCGCTTTTTTTAGAGTTTGCGGTGTATAAAATATTAATTTTAAAGCCTTTTGACATTTTTGCAAATGCTTGGCCGATCCTACCAGCACCGATTATACCAAGCGTTTTGTTGCTTATATCAAGGCCTAAAAATAAATACAAATCCCAGCCTTTGTAAAGACCTGCTCTTGTGAATTTATCCGCTTCTACAATTTTTCTTGAGCAGGCAAACAACAGCGCCCATGCTAATTCCGCTGTAGCTTGAGTTAGAACATCGGGTGTGTTTGTTACAAAAATTGAGCGTTTGGTGGCTTCGTTTAAATCTATATTGTCAAAGCCTACTGCATAATTTGCCACGATTTTTAGATTTTGGCCCGCTTCAAAAAAGTTTTTATCAACCTTGTCCGTTAATTGTGTAATGCAGGCATCTTTGTCCTTTATTTTTTCAAGCAATTCTTGTTTTGTTAAAGATCTGCCTGACTCGTTTACTTCTATTTCGCATCTTGGCTTTAACAACTCTAAGCCTTCTTTTGGTATGTTTCGTGTAGCAAAAACCTTAAACATTAATCTACCCCTTGCCTACTATTTTTAAATAATTATATCATAAAAAATTAAAGATTGAAAAATAAAATTTAAAAATTTATAATGTTCAAAGAAGGTAAAACTCAATGTTTAATGTTAATGTAGAAAGTATTATTGTAGAAACCATCATATATATAATTGTTAGTTTAATAGTAAAATTGTTGTTGAATGATGAAGATCTAAAAAATATTAGAAGAATCTTAATTTTGGGATACTTAATCTTTGCAAGCTTATTTGTTTCATTAACTGTATTTATTATTGTAAGCATAAGTATAATTTTAATTTCTATTGGTATAAGAAAAGTTTTTGAGTATTAAATTAGAGTATTTGTGCTGCATTGTAGGCATCACTAATTGCTGCTTGGGCGTCTTGTGGGTTTTTGCAATCACCTATGTCTATCGTATCAATACAAAAATTAATCTGGTTGATTAACTCTCTGTTTGGTTTTCTGCCAAGCGAAAGAACTATATAATCAAAAGAGTGCTCACTAGGTCCATTATTGGTTTGAAAATACGCTGTATTATTTTTTATATTTATCAATTTATGGCTTAAAAAGAATTTTATGTTAGAGTACATTGATTCTATTATGGGAATTTTTACAACATCCATAGTATTTTTAAGCAAACTGTCTTCTAGCTCGAAAACACTTACACTCAAGCCTTTGTGTGCTAAAAAATTGGCTGTTTCAAGGCCACTTAGCCCCCCACCAAGAACACACACAGATCTTGCATCAAAAGGAAGTCCAAACTCCAATGCTTCGTCTGCTGTAGTGACAAATTCATTACCTAAGGCAAAGTCTGGTATATAAGGATTAGATCCCAGTGCAAAAGCCACCACATCTGGTTTTTCGCTTTTTATAAGGTCGATGTTAACTTCTACATTGGTAAAAAGCGGTATTTTTAAATTTTTAATTTTGTATTCAAAGTAATTGAGCATTTTTTTAAATTCTTGCTTGTGGGGCGGCTTTATAGCCAGATTTATCTGTCCGCCAATTTTTGCTTGTTTTTCAAAAATAACGCAGTCTAAACCTTTTTGGCGTGCGAATACTGCAAGTGCCAAACCAGCTGGTCCAGCACCTATAATCATTATTTTTCTTCTGTACATAAATGGTCGCTCAAAAGTATTAGTTTCGTAGGGTTTTGGGTTCATTAAGCAAGACATTTGCTTTTGGGCCTGTATATTTGCAATGCAGGCTTGATTGCAACTAATACAAGGGACCACAGCTTCAAATTGAGTGTTTTGCCACTTAGTAATAATGTTTGGATCAGCAATAAGAGCTCTTGCAAGGCCTATAAAATCTGCTTTTGATTGCTCTATTGCAGCACTTGCTAAATCAAAATCATTTAGGCGATTGGCAGCGACTGTAGGCAAATTCGTACTAATCTTAATTTTGTGAGCATAATCTAGTAAAAATCCATTTGGGTAGCTTCCCGGTGAAACATGTATGAATGTTTTTGCGCCAATTCCTGCAGATACGTTAATTAAGTCAACGCCAATCTCTTTAAGTCTATTGCTAAATACAATTGATTCATCCATTTCAGTTCCGTTTTCTATGAAATCAACTGCATTTATGCGCACACTCAAGATTTGATCCTTTAGGATGTCTCTTATAGTTTTAATGATTTCTAAAGGCAATCTCATACGGTTTTGCAAATGCCCACCAAATAAATCGCTTCTGTAATTAAAATAACTACTTAAAAATTGCCCAAGTAACCACCCGTGCGCACAATGGACTTCTATAATATCAAAATTTGCTTCTTTTGCGCGCACTGCAGCTTCAATAAAGCTATTTTTTATATATTCTATTTCTGTTTGTGTTAGATTGTTGATTGTTTTTGATTTTATATTCATAGCAAGCTGCACGCCAGCATAGGTATTGTTATTGTGAATGACATAACTTAGCTGGGTTAAGCCTTCAATTTTATCATTGCTATCTATGCCAATTTGATGTGTGAAAGATTTACCCAACGTATGAGTATATGCAGCTTCTACAATAATTGCAGACAAATTTTTTCTTAGAGAATAATAATCAAGATTTTTTTGGGTTATGCTACCATCTGGATTAGCGTAGTTTGTCACAGTAGGCAGCATAATCAAGCGATTTTTGAATATTTTATTGCCTATGCTATAATGAGAAAATAGCACGTTACTTTTCATCTATAGACTTTAAAAAATCAAAAAAATATTGGTCAAATAAAACTTCATTTTCAAAGTAAAATGGGTGTGACAATCCCCTAAATGTGTGTAATGTAGCATTTGGCATAACTTCCTTTAGCCGTGTACCGATTTTGGGATTGACTTTATTGTCATTTGCTCCCCACAGCAACAAAGTTGGGATATTTAAATTTTTAAATGATTCAATTTCCTTTTCGATCCAGGCAGGAGCTGCAGCAACGATAGCTCTAACCTGTTTAGGGTGAGCATGCGCATATTTAAGCGCAAAACCCCCGCTCATTGAAGCGCCAAACAGTACAAAGTTGTCTAATTTTTTATATTCTATAAAAGCTTGGATAAAATCCACAGGCTCAATATCGTTTGGCTTTGATTTACCAAAACCAGGAAAATCAAAAGCATAAAAACGATATTTTAGATTATATAACCCAATAAGCGTATCGTTTAGTTTTAGCCAATCGTTTGCTGTATAGCTTTTGCCATGCATGAAAATAATATCTTTTTCGCCCACGGGTTGTTTAATGTAGAATACCTTTTTGCCAGCTATTTCTTCTTCTTTTTCAACAAAATACATAGGTACTCCTAATTAAACACAATAGCTTTTATAAGTTCAATGTCCTCAATTTTTTTCAGTAAATTAATCGCTTCTTGTGAAGGCTGTGTATCAAGCTCTACAAAAGACATTGCAAAACCACTTTTTTGTCTTGATAGATGAAAACCTGCTATGTTAATATTTAAATTACCCAATATGGTGCCAATTTTACCTATTGTACCGGGTTTATCTTTGTTTATAACATAGAGGTATATGCCTTTTGGCGCAATATCTGTCCTAAATTCGTCAACAAGCACAATTTTTTGAGTGCCATCTTCAAACAACGTAGAGCCGATTATTTTAGTTTGTTTATCTGTTGCAATTTTCATTAACAAAAGATTATTGTAATTTTCATAGTTTTTTGCTTTTGCTTCAGAAACTATTATATCGAGTTCTTTTGCCACATAAGGTGCATTCATATAAGAAACACTATCGCTCATGCTAAATTCTAAGAAGCCTTTTAACGCTGCAATTGTGAATGGTTGATAATTAAAAGGTACGTCGAAGGCTTTTTCTACAACATCCTCTTCAAAACGTGTACCCACCATTACAATATCAATTTGGCTGGGCCTGCCTTCTGTTAGCTGAGCAGCTAAACTACCCATCTTTTCTGCCAAGTCGAAATATAGCCTGTGTTCTTTTGACATTTTATCCTTAATGAATGGTATATTGATTGCATTTTGATAAGGCCTTCCAAGTAGGGCATTTACAATTTGTTGAGCTAGGATTAAAGAAACATTTATTTGAGACTCGTTACTATTTGCACCAATATGTGGTGTTACAAAAACATTGTCTAAATCTAGAAGCGGATTGTCTGTTGCTGGTTCTTTTTCAAATGTGTCAATACCGCATGCGGCTACTTTGCCTGATTTTATGCTCTCGTAGAGGTCTTTTTCGTTAATTATACCACCACGGGCGCAGTTGATTAAAATAACGCCATCTTTTGCTTTGTCTATTTCTTTTTTTGTCATCATGTTTTTTGTTTCTTTTGTAAGTGGTGTATGGAAAGTAATTATATCTGATCTTTCTAATATTTCATCAAATTGTTCAACAAGTTCTACACCTAAATCCAGCGCTTTGGTTTTTTTTATGTATGGGTCATATGCAAGACATTTTGCGCCAAAGGCTTTTGCACGTTTTGCCACTTCGCTTCCCACATGACCAAGACCTACAATACCTAGTGTTTTGCCGGATAACTCAACACCCATAAACTTTTTTCTATCCCATTTACGCTCATATTTTAAGCTGTAGTGGGCTGTAGGAAGTTTTCTCAGTGCATTTAGCATCATACCAGTAGTAAGCTCTGCTGCTGCAATAGTATTGGCGCCTGGCGCATTTATAACAATAATACCTTTTTTACTAGCTTCGGCAATATCGATACTATCAACACCTACTCCGGCCCTACCTATTACTTTTAACTTTCCTGGGTTCGTAAGTGTTTCTTTAGTAATTCGCGTGCCACTTCTTGTTATGACAGCATCATAATTACCTATTATTTGCGCTAATTCCTGTGGGGTTAGATTCATTTTTCCTTCAATTTCAATGTTGTTCTTTCTGATATAATCCAAACCTTCTTGCGCTACATGCTCTGTTACTAAAATTTTCATCTAGTTCTCCTTATTAGAAAGGTGAAAGGGGAATAAAAACCCCTTCTACCAACCCAGAATTTTATTTACAGAATCTACCTGCTCTTTTACCTTTTCTACCGATAATTTAATTAAGGATTGTTCTTCATTAGTTAGTTTAAATTGCAAGATTTTTTCTACGCCATTTTTACCTAGCACAACTGGTACTCCAAGGAAATATCCAGAAATGCCAAATTCACCTTCCAGGTAAGATGCACATGGCAATACTCTTTTTTCATCGAAGATAATCGCTTTTGCCATCTCAACTGCTGCTGCTGCTGGTGTGTAATATGCAGAGCCAGTTTTTAAATGAGCTACAATTTCTGCTCCACCGTTTTGTGTTCTTTTTACAATTGCATCAATTTGATCTTTTGGTAATAGTTCTGTAACTGGCACGCCGCATACATTTGCAAGCCTTACCAAAGGCAGCATATAGTCACCATGTATACCCATAACGATAGCGTTTACATCTTTTGGAGAAACGCCTATGGCATCTGCTAGAAAGGATTTATACCTTGCTGAATCCAATACACCTGCCATGCCAACCACTTTATTTTTTGGCAAGCCAGATACTTTGTATGATGTATAAACCATAGCGTCAATTGGGTTTGTAACGACAACAACATAAGCGTTTTTTGAGTACTCTAGCGCTTTTTCTGTTACTTCTTTGACTATTTTTACATTTGTTGCAAGTAAATCATCCCTTGACATACCAGGCTTTCTAGCAATACCTGATGTAATAATGATAACATCTGAATCCGCTGTATCTTTGTAATCGTTTGTACCAATAATGCTGCATGACAGACCAGAAATAGGCCTAAATTGCGATTGGTCAAGCGCCTTACCCTGCGGTATTCCTTCTAAAACATCAAGCAACACGATATCACCTAAACCTTCAATTGCTGCCCAATGTGCTGCAGTTGCACCAACATTTCCTGCTCCAATAACAGTAACTTTACTGCGTCTCATAAAAGCCTCCTTTAAAAAATTTTACTATTGTAATATAAGTAGTTTTTATGTATAATGCAAATTAGAACTTTTAAAGGAGACATTAGGAGAACTTATGAATGTGGCTGATTTGTCATTGCATCATGTAGTGGTATTTAACAGTGTAGCAAAATCACTCAATATGAGCAAGAGCGCAAAGGAGCTTCTTGTCACTCAATCTGCAATTAGTCAGACAATAAAAGATCTGGAAACGAAGTTTTCTGTTAAATTATTCTTGAGAAAAAATAGGCGATTGTATTTAACAGAAGAAGGCAAAGAGTTTTATTATTATACAAAAAAAATATTTGATATTTTAGAAGAAGCCAAGTTGTGCTTAGAAAATTTTAATACATTAAAAAAGGGTAGAGTATCTATTGGTGCAAGCATGACTATAGGCAATTATTTACTGCCAGAGCTTATTGTAAAATTTAAGCAATCCTACCCTGATATAGATTTGAGTTTGTTTATTGCAAATAGTTCGGAAGTAATTGAGAAGCTGCGTACATCAGAAATTGATATAGCCCTTATAGAAGGTTTACCCTACACTAATGATAAATCTATAAAAATAACACGCTTTGCAAAAGATAAATTGTCGTTTATTTGCTCGCCTCAACACAGGTTTGCTTCAATACAGAAGGTAGCACTCAAAGATCTACTGAAAGAGCAATTTATCATGCGAGAGCGTGGTTCTGGCACAAGACAAATAATAGAAGCCGAGTTTGCAAAGGTGGGTGCACATGTAAAGGTAGCTTATGAATTTAATAACCCAGAAGCTATTAAAAATGCTGTATCTTGCAATCTGGGTATATCGGCGTTAAGTGATCTTATAATTAAAAACGAGCTTCAAATGGGTATGTTAAAAGAAATCCCTTTTAGCACTATAAAAATTTACAGATGGTTTTATTTAATGAAAATAAACAGCTACAACAAAGCCCAAACCATCTTTGAAAATTACCTATTAGAAGCTTTTAAAAATCAATCAAAATGAGCAATATCGCTGTCTTTGAGCAAACCATCTTTTATTTCTGAAATAATAGACGTTAAGCTTCTTCGTGCTTCTAGGTATTTTTGGTCTTCAAAGTATGTTAGCGGATATATAGTTTCTACTGGATAGGGTTTTAATTTCTCATCAACATTAACAAATGTAAATAGGCAAGAATCAGTTAAATTGCTGATCCTCTTTTCGTAACGTCCAACTCGCGATATTGTGGTTTCAATGCATATGAAACTTTTGTGGGTATAGACTATATTGCTTTTAAATAATAGTTTATCGCCAATTTTGACAGGGTTTAAAAAATTCATTCTATTTACGGCAGCTATGATTGGCCTTTTTGTTGAAATTAATTCAGCGCACATTGTGGATAACTCGTATGATCTTCTTGCTAAATAACCGCCAAATATGGTTTGGTTTGGGTTCTTGTAAGCTGGAAATGTGCGTTCCCATGAAGTAAGTGATAGTTTTGATGCCAAAAGACCATTGAAGTTTGGGTCTTTTTGTGATTCATGTAAGTTTTCAAGCAGTCGATATTCTTCTAGTGAGGGTGGTTGACTTTCTAAATTCTTTTGAGCTAAGTAATGTTCCTTTCTTTCTATTGCTTTTTGGTACCTCCTTTTTTCCATATCATCAATGTAATCCAAAGTAGGTATTTCTATGTTTACCCTGTTATCTCTTGGACCTCTTCTGGCCACTAATGTAAAATAACAGGTAGCGATATGCGTTTGAGGATTTGATTGCTCGATTCTTATGCCAACTTCCATAGAAGATTTACCTACATAGTTTATACGTGATTTGAATATCAGGTCTTTTGAAATATCTGCTGGGTTTCGCACTATTATAGTGTCAATCGCAGCAGTTACCACAATAGCATCTTTGTAGAATTGATTCACATACATCCTTGCAGTATCTGCAGCCAAAGTATCCATAATTTCAAGCAATAGACCAAATCTAATATTCGCGGGCAACTCTTGATCTAGCACAATAAAGTTATTTCTTAATGTTTCGCTTGTGCTAAGCGGTATTATCTTTTCAAGGGATAACTCGTTTGATCTTTTTAATAAAGGCACGTTTTCCTCTCTCATCGTTCAAAATTAAACTTTACTTACTCCAAGCCCTATTTATATAAAATAAGTAATGTTTTGCATTTGTCAACACTTTTTAAATAATATTTTGGTTTTTTAAGTATTCAATGTCTGTTTTTTTGTAATGTAATAAATTTTTTAGTACACCCATTGTATCTTGACCAAGCAAGGGAGAATTCTGCGGTTTTTTAATACTTGAGTTCATTAATTTTAAAGGAGAGCCAACAAAATTTAGTGTGCCAAATGGATGCTTAATTGCATTTATCATATTTCTTGCAAATAGTTGATCATCTTCAAAAACCTCTTTGAGATTATTAATGTGACCTGCTGGGATGTTGTGCAATTGAAATAACTCTACCCAGTATGATGCATTTTTGGTTACAAATATGCTTTGCAAGATTTTAATCAGTTCTTTTCTGTTTCTTACTCTGTCTGCATTTTTTCTAAATTTTTCTTGTTTGAGAGATTTTTCACTTAGAAGTTCAGTGAGCTTTTGAAACTGCTCATCATTTCCAACAGCTAGATTAAAGTATTTGTCTTTGGCTTTAAAGGTTTGATATGGGACAATATTGGGATGAGCATTGCCATAGCGCTTGGGTATTTTGCCACCAACGAGGTAGTTTGACGCTACATTTGCCAAACTAGCTACAGCACAATCATACAGCGCAAGATCTATGTACTCAGACTGGTTTACTTTCTGCCTTTTGAGGAGGCTTGCAAGTATTGCAACTGCAGCATACAAGCCAGATACAATATCTAAAATTGCCACGCCTACTTTCATAGGTTGTCCTTTCAAAGAGCCTGTTATGCTCATCAAACCACTTTCTCCTTGCATAATAAAATCATAACCCGGTAGGTGGCTTTTGGGTCCATTTTGACCGTAACCCGTTAGCGAACAATATACTATTGATGGATTAATTTTTTTGATATTCTCATGATCAAGAGAGTATTTTTTGAGTTCTCCAACCTTGTAGTTTTCTACAAATACATCGCATATACTTGCTAGATCGTGTATGATCTTTTGACCCTCTTTTTTCTTTATATCTACAGTAATGCTTTTCTTATTGCGATTTACACAGAGAAAATACGCACTTTCTGATCCTAAAAACGGAGGCCCCCAATGGCGCGTTTCATCACCTAATGCAGGCCTTTCAACTTTTATTACCTCCGCACCTAAATCCGATAGTATCATAGTAGCGAAAGGTAAAGCAAGCACACGCGATAAATCCAGGATCTTTATACCTTCAAGTGGAAGACTTGCATTCATTTTTTCCTAAACGCCTCAATGCCCGTTATATCTTTGCCAATTATTAGTGTGTGCATATCGTCTGTGCCCTCATATGTGTATACAGACTCAATGTTTGCAATATGGCGAATGGGCGAATAATCCAGGCTTATACCGTTTGCCCCAAGTATTTCTCGGGCGATTCTTGCGCAAAACCTGGCTGTTCTTACATTGTTTCTCTTTGCAAGCGATATTTGCGCTGGTGTAGCTTTATTTTCATTCATAAGCTGCGATAGTCTTAAGCTTACAAGCTGAGCTTTTGTAATTTCCGTAATCATATCTGCAAGCTTTTCTTGCACTAGCTGGTATGAAGCAATGGGCTCTCCAAACTGCTTGCGATCAAGCGAGTAGGAAAGTGCAGTTTCAAAGCAGTCCATGCTTGCACCAATTGCCCCCCATGATATCCCGTAGCGAGCCATATTCAAACAAGAAAACGGACCCCTTAGGCCTTCAATGTTTGGCAACCTGTTATCTAGCGGTATTGCACAATCTGTAAACGCAAGCTCACCTACACCGCCTGCCCTCATAGAACCAAGCTCGTCTAAGTCTTTTTGATAAAACCCGACAGTGCCTTTTTCTACTATAAAGCCTTTTATTTTTCCATCATCTGCATCTTTTGCCCAAACAATTGCTAAGTCTGCAATTTCAGCCTCTGTAATCCACATTTTTGAACCGTTAAGTACCCACTTGTTATCCATCTTTTTTGCTGTGGTTTTCATACTGGATGGGTCTGAGCCTGCATCGGGCTCTGTTAAGCCATAACAGCCAATTTTTTCTCCGCTTGCAAGCTTAGGCAAAAAGTGGGTTTTTTGATCCTGACTGCCAAAGCGCCAGATGGGATACATAACAAGGCCTGTATTTACAGCAACAAAACTTCGAAGAGAGCTATCTATACGCTCTACTTCCTGGCAGACCATGCCGTAGGTAGTATATGTAGCACCAGGGCAGTTGTATTTTTCTTCTATGAAGCTACCCAGTATGCCAAGCTCACCAAATTGTTTTGCAATATTTCTAAAATCAAGCGTTTTTTGCTTATGCCAAGCGTCTTTAATCAGCGGTTTTATGTTGTCTTCTAAAAATTTTCTTAGTGAATTTCTAAGCAATTTGTCTTCACCGCTTAGCAAATCATCAATTTTATAGTAATCTACAAGCATTTCACCTCCTTTTTTAAGCTAAATATTTATCGCCTATGCGCTCTTTGAACTCTTCCATTGTGCACTCGCATATGATACTGCCGTGTTCAAGCAAGTATACTCTATCTGAGTGCTTTAGGGCAAAGTGCAGGTTTTGTTCACCAAGCAGAATTGTTAGGTTCATTTGCTTATGCATATAATCTAAAACTTTTGAAATATCCTCAAGCACAATAGGTGCAAGTCCCAGTGTGGGCTCATCAAGCACAATCATTTTTGGTTTTTGCACAAGAGCTCTAGCAATGGTAAGCATCTGCTGTTCGCCGCCAGAAAGTGTACTTGCAGATTGCTTTTTTCTCTCTAAAAGCCTTGGGAATATTGAGTAAACTTCCTCTATTCTGTTTTTGGCTTCGTTTTTTTCAACCTTTTGCAAAGCAAGGCTTAAGTTTTCTTCTACGCTCATGTATTTAAATAGCTCCCTTGTTTCTGGCACAAAAGCTATGCCTAAATTTACAATATCAGCAGTGTCAAGATGCTGAATGGATTGGCCTTGCCACTTTACATCACCTTCGTAGTTAACAAATGAAAATATAGCCCTAAACAAACTCGTTTTACCTGCACCGTTTAGTCCCACAACCGACACGAACTGGCCTTTTCTTACAATCAAATCTACATCTCTTAGAGCTTGTGCCTTGTTGTATTTAAGTGATTTGATATTTACTTCAAGCAAAATGCTGTTTTCTTGGTCTAAGGGCTTTTTTTCAAAGGCAGTGCCTTGGACTTCTCCCAAAAACACCCTTTTGACTTCTGCGTTTGAAATGACTTCATCGGGAATTCCGCTTGCGATTATTTTTCCTGCATGTATTGCAACAATTCTATCAACTAAATCTTTTACAGCTTTAACATTATGGTCTATAACAATAATCGAAAACCGCTCTGCTTTTAAAGATTTAATGAGTCTTGAAAATTCGCTAACTTCAGAGTGGCTCAAACCGGCAAATGGCTCATCTAAAAGCAAAAGCTTTGGGTTTAGTGCAAGGGCTTTTGCAAGCTCCATTCTGCGCACAATACCAAATGGTAGCTCATTTGGGCGCTTATCAAGCGCAAGGTCTAAGCCAAGCTTTTTTGCTATTTCAATTGCTTTGTTTTTTATATCTTTTGGGTAAAATACTCTAAACTTGTCGGGTAGTAAAGATAATTCAATATTTTCCAAAACTGTTTGCCTGCTAAGCGGCCTTGAGTGTTGAAACATTACCGATATACCTTTCTTGATTCTTTCGTGTATAGAAAGATGCTGAATCTCTTTTGACTCAAACTTAATAGTGCCGCTTGTGGGTTTATGCAAACCTACAATTAAATGCAGGATGGTTGATTTGCCAGCACCATTTGGGCCAATTAAACCTACAATTTCATGGTCTTTGACCTCAAAACTTACATTGTCTGTAGCATGTATGCCGCCAAATCGTTTTTCTAAGTTAATTACTTCCAAAAGCGCCATTTAATTTTTCCTCAAAAACAAGCTTATAATGCCGTTTGGCAAAAACAAAAGCACAATAAGCCCCATTATAGATACAACCACATAGTTTAACTGACCCAGAGGCTGCAGCCACTCTCTTAAGAGTATTATAAAAAAAGCTCCAAGTATGGGCCCTATAATTGTTCTTCGGCCACCAATTATAGCCGATATGATAATTTGCAAAACCACAGCAATAGATACTACAAGACTAACCGACGCTGTGCCTAAGTAAAATACAAGCAATGCACCGGATAATCCGCTAAACAAAGCGCTGATAGCAAATGCCAGCACTTTGTATTTTGTTATATTAAAACCTAAACTTTCTGCTTCTGTTGGGTCTTGGGCGGAAGCTTGAAGGATTAAGCCAATGGGCGATTTTGCAATAACAAGCAGCACAGTTGCACTGAAAGCGCAGAATAAAAGTGCAAAATAAAAGTTTGTCTTAGAACTAACCGATATAATGCCAGGTACAGATAGGCCAATTTCACCGCCTGTGTATTGAGCAAATATTGTAACAAACTGTTCTAAAAGCAAAACGCTAACAAGCGTAATCAGTCCAAAGTAAGGTCCTCTAAGTCTCAAGGCAGGAGCAACAAGAAAGAGTCCTGCTGCAACCGCTGCTACAGCACCAAGTGCAATACACACCGATAATGGCAGCTGGGTGTTAATATTTAGAATAGCTGCAGTGTAGGCACCTATACCTATCTGGAAGGTAGGGCCAAAATTAACCTCGCCAGAATAACCAAATAACAAATCCCACGACATAACAAATACTGCAAAGTACAATGCTATGGTAAAAGTACCAACAACATACGGTGAAAAGATTTGCGGCACAAATATTAGGATTAAGAAAATTACAAGGCCAATGAGTGTAACTCTATCTTTTAAAACGTTAGCCATGCTAGAACCTGCCAAACAAGCCTTTCGGCTTAAACATCAGTATCAATATTAAAATTATGTAAGCTGGTATTGATGTGTATGCAGGCGAAATCAAATAAGCGGTCATGGTTTGTATGTAGCCAATTAAGAAAGCGGCCAAAATTGAGCCTGTGATATTGCCCAAGCCCCCAAGTACCACAACAGAAAAAGCAAGTCCTGTAAGACTTGGGACACTTTCTGCGCTTGCGCCCAAAAAAGACGCAAGCAAAGCCCCAGAAAAGCCGGTTAATATCCCATACACGCCCCACAAGAGTATATAGACCTTTTTAATATCAACACCACTTATAGCTAGCCCGTCATGGCTCATGGAGGCAGCAAGCAGCACTTTGCCTGTCTTTGTTTTGTTTATAAAAGTCCACAAGGCGATTAGTACGATTACCGAGAAAAGAGAAAGTAATATTTCGTTGTAAGTAATATTCATTTTAAATAAATGCAAAACACCTTTAACAAAAGGTGGCACAACCACAGGGTTTGAGCTAAAAAAATAATTCAGCAGTTCTTCTATAATCATGGACCATAAAAGTGTTGCAGTCAGTATGAACACTTCTTTTTCTGCATGTGGTATCTTTTTGGATTTGTCTATAGGGTTTATTATCAAAATAAACAACAGGTAAGATACTATAACTGAAGCCAAAATCCCACAAAGCATACCGATTATCAATGGTAAGTGGAAATGGCTTATAAAAAACCATGAAATAATGGCGCTTAATACCAAAAAGGCGCCGTGGGAAAGGTTAAGCACGCCTGCTGTGCCAAATATCAGAGAAAACCCTACAACTCCCACAGCGTAAATTGAGCTTATAATAAAGCCATCAAATAAAATTTGCCAGAATAGGTTCATTTTTTAACAAATGATGGCAGAATTACCTTGCTTGTTGCCGCATTTTCTGGCCAAACCGTCTCTAATTTGCCATGCTGCCACTGGAGTATCACACCTGTGGCAAAACCTTTGCCATACTTTATGCCATGCGCAAATGGACTATCCTTGCCGTAAAACTCAATATGACCCATAACGCCAACATAATTGGTAGCTTCTAATGCTTTTATTAAAGCGTCTGTGTTTGTTGTTTTTGCCTTTTGTATAGCATTTGCTAGAACATATATTGAATCGTATGTTGTATAGCCTCCATAGGCAGGCGTTATGCCGTATACTTTTTCATATTCTTTAACAAAAGGTATGGTTTTGGGTGTGATGGGGGATGGGGATCCTTCTGCTTGACTAATTATACCTTCTGTAGCTCCGTTGCTTTTTTTCCAAAAGTCAGATGTGCTTGCTTGAGCATTTATGCCCACTATTAAGAATGGGTATTTTGCTTCATGCCACTGAACTGTTTGTTGTAAACCTGTGTGCGCCCAACCTGTTACTAAAAGATCAGGGTTTTTTGATTTTATTTTTGTCAAAATGGGTGTAAAATCCGTCGTATTTGGTGCAAATCTCATATGTCCTACAACTTTAACGCCCACTTTTGGCAAACATTTTAAATACTCTGCATCTAGTGGTTCGGTCCATGCTGCATTTTCGCTTGCAACATAGGCAGTTTTATAGCCATACTGTTTCACTAAATCATCGCGTATAAAATTGCATACCGTTTGTGCCATTTCTGTTGCATTGTACTTTAATTGGAATACATATTTGTACATATTGTAATTATTATGAACTAGCTGAGTAATTTTTGGGTCTGCTGCGCCAGTTGTAATATATATTGTATGTAGTCTTGCAGCCCAAGGTTCTAAAGCAAGTGCCACTTCACTTATCCAGCTACCCATTACTGCTACTACATGATGATCGTATACAGCTCTTTGAAATGCTTGTACTGCGTCCGTTGCTCTCATGTGATCATCATAAATAAATAGCTTTATTGGCCTGCCATCAATGCCACCTTTTGCATTAATTTGATCGGCAGCTAATTTTGCACCATTTACGATAGAATCACCTACAAGCGTGCCTTGTTCTGCTATAATACCAATATTAATAGGTTCAGCCGCAAAAACTAATTTCGGTAAAAAAATAACAGAAAAAATAGCCAATCCCAAAAGAAGCCGTTTAAAAGTGTTCATTTTTAACCCCCTTTCTTAAATCTTTTACTTTCAGTTTACAAGATTTAATTAATTTTGTCAATAAATTAAAGAAATTAATTTTTTGTTGATTTTTTTTGAAAAAAGATATATAATTACCGACCAATACAAGATAGGAGGTTTTTATGCGTGACAAAAAATTTATCTTGTTTTTTGTGTTATTTGCAGGTTTAATTTTTAGTGGTCCTGTTTATGCAAAAATTGGCATTTTGACAACGCAGCAGGTAGGCTCTATGCTGCAAACCCAAAAGAATATCATTGTGATTGATACACGAAATAAGCAAAATTACCTAGCTGGTCATTTGCCCAACGCCGTAAATTTAACAGAAAATCAGATCATAGCACCAAAAGAGGGTGAGTTGGGTTTAATGCCATATAACCAACAATTAGAAAAAATATTTTCTGAGTATGGGTTAAAAAGTAATGCCGCATATATTGTGTATTCGGGCGAAGATTATAACAATCCAGCAAATTTTATAGCTAAAGCTGCCTGGGTTATCAGTGCGCTTTATTGGTCTGGCATAAGAGATATATACTATATGGATGGGGGATTTGAAAAATGGAAAAGCGAAAAATTCCCCGTAGTTAAAGGCAATTACAGTTTACCAAAGTCACATTTTATTATAAAATTTAATCCAAGTAATATTTTAGCTCAAAAGGGCTTTTTGCTTTGGTCAATAAACAACGAAAATACGATGCAAATAATCGACTCAAGGCCTAGAAAAGAATATTTAGAAGGCCATATTAAAGGTGCCAAGTGGTTATATGCTGGTGATTTTTTAGAAAAAGTCTCTAATTATTGGGTTATAAGACCAAAAAGCGTGATAGAAAATTTGTTTACAAAAGAAGATATAGATATTAATAAACCCACAGTATCGTATTGCCAAAGCGGTCATTTATCTAGCGTCATTTGGCTTATTGCAACTTCAATTTTTGATAAACAATCATTTTGGAGCTTTTGTGGCACATTTGCAAATCTGCAAAAGCAAAACAAAATCCCTATTAATATAGGTCCTATTTGTTAAAGTCCCATAGCTACTTATGGGACTTTAACAACATAAGTGTCATTTTCAGATTAATAATGCCAAATTTAACTAATTGCCAGATGACGCATGTTCTTAAAAATTTTGTAAAAGCAGTAGGTTTTGAGGCAAAAAAAGCTTGCTCGTAAGGTTTTCTTTCTTCTATCATTTTCTCCTCCTATTCTGGTAATATAAACCAAAATGGTTTCAGTTTTGCCTTGTAAATAAATCCATAGTGCAAAAGAAGCTTAATCCAATGCCCTGCAAGCCCAATTTCTCCAAACGTGTAGAGCAAATCTCTGCCGTATTCTGGGTATTTTTCAAAATCGGGTACAATTGGATACACTGTGATAGAAGCGGCAGTCCCAGAAAAAAAGCCCGCGCCAGTTGAAGCTACACACGCTGCGCCAATTTCTGCCATAGATGCAGTATGCTTTGGTGTTTGATTGCCATATTTAATCATATCAATAATATTTAGGGCACAATTTCTGCCAATTATAGC
Source organism: Desulfurella amilsii (assembly GCF_002119425.1). Classification (NCBI taxonomy): domain Bacteria; kingdom Pseudomonadati; phylum Campylobacterota; class Desulfurellia; order Desulfurellales; family Desulfurellaceae; genus Desulfurella; species Desulfurella amilsii. The sequence continues at coordinate 1,253,112 of NZ_MDSU01000018.1, forward strand.
AGATGGCATGCCAGTGCGCGGCGGTGTTGGGAAAATAGGTGTTCCGTTTGAGCTTTTCATTGGTTTTGATATACTATGAGGTGGCGCAAAGGCTATACCTGCTGCAAATATATTTTTATATGTGGGGTTTTGGTATGTTTTTGGCCAGTCAGAAGCTTTCCATTCTTCATAAGGCTTTTGGGTATAATCTGCATCAACCTTCATAAAGCCATTTGGTACAAAAAGAGTTTGTGTAATATCTTCGTTGAGTTTATTGTATGCTTTTAGGCCAACACCCGCAAAAGGCGGAATAAGCATTGCAAAATCAAATTCAATTTCATTATGATTACCAGAGAGCGTTTCGTAATATGCCTTGTTTGGCTCGACTTTGTATACATGCGCCCTTTTTATCCACGAGACGTTTCTTTCTGTAAACAAAGATTCAGTAAATGTTTTGGTATGTGTTAGGTAGCCCCCGTTTTTTATATGTACACCTCCCATACCAAAGTCACCCAGCTCGTACTCATTTGTTATGTAAACTATTTTTGCTTTATCTTTTACCTTTTCTTTTTTTAAAATAAAGTCCAGGTTAAAAGCATACTCAAAGGCTGCTCCTTGGCAGGTAGACTGGCCATGTCCTGTGCCAACAAGAAATACAGCGTTTTTGCCTTTTTTCATAGTTTCAATGGTTTTTTTAAGCTCTTTTGCCGTTTCTTTGGCGTGTTGTGCGCTACATACAGACAAAGAGTTTTTTTCTGGACCGAGGCCTTGCGTTGCCTCAAAGTTAAGCTTTGGGCCAGTTGTATTTATCAAGTAATCGTATTCTATATTTTCTTGATTTCCAAAAGACTCTTTGCTTGTATGCTCAATCTGAACAAAGGGCTTTGAAATTGTTGATGAACCTTCTGGATAAATGGCAATAGCTTTTGCTTGTTTAAAAACTATACCGGCCTTTTTATAAATTGGCCCAAGCTCAAACGTTACATCTTCTGGCTCCATTTCACCTACCCCCACCCAAATGTTAGAAGGTATCCAGTTCCACTTGCTATTTGGTGAAATGACAACCACTTCATGCTCTTTTGGCAAGAGCTTCCTAAGGTAAGATGCGGCGGTATGCCCAGAAATGCCAGCTCCCAAGACAACGATTCTTGACATGGTTCCCCCCCTTTTTTTGTTACAAAATACCAAAAAGATAAAAAACCAATTTTTTAGATTTATATATAGGTTATTTTTACACTAAAGAATTTTTAGTGTCAAGAGTGACTAAATAACTGGCAATTTTTAGATCATTGTGCAAAGTTTATCAAAAAAAATTTTTTAAAAAACTTGACTTTTGGAAAAAATTTTTTATAATGAATACTCGTGCTTAAGAAATCCCTTTTTGGGCACTTTTTTTCCCCTTGTTTTCCTACCATAAAGTCCGCATTTAGAATTCGCGCCGCAAGGGCGCTTCCTTCCTACCTTATCTTATAGAAATATTTTACAAATAAGGTTGTTTGTTTCTTCTGTAAAAGGATAGCGCAAGTCTTTTAAGTATACTTTAAAATCTTGAATTTCACCTGGGGGTATTTCAAGACCAACCAGCACTTTACCATAGTCTGTTCCTATGTGCTTGTAGTGAAACAAAGAGATATTCCAGTTACTTTTCATTTTTGATAAAAACTCGTATAAAGCGCCCTTTCTCTCTGGAAAAGAAAAATGGTACAAAACCTCGTTTTGGGCTAAAGCAGTTTTGCCGCCAATCATATAGCGAATGTGACTTTTTGCGATTTCGTTATCTGTAACATCAAAAATGTTATAACCCAGTCGTTTTGCTTTTTCTAAAAATTTATCTTTTTCTTGTTTGTAATTTATATTAAGACCTGTTAACACATAAGCTTTTTGTCTGCTTGTAAGTCTATAGTCAAACTCAGATACATTTATATTGTCAATTAAATCCATACAAAAGCGTTTAAATGAACCAGGTTTTTCTTCCAATTCTACTACATACAGTGCTTCTTGCTTTTCGCCAATTAGAGCTCTATCTGCAACAAAGCTCAATCGATCAAAATTCATATTTGCACCAGAATTTATAGCAAGGAATGTTTTTTTAGAAATTGAGTGTTCATCGATGTAGTGTTTTATGCCAGCCACTGCTAGCGCGCCAGCGGGTTCTACAATGTTTCTTGTATCGTAATAGATGTCTTTTATACTTGAGCATATCTCGTCTGTGTCAACCAAAACAATATCGTCTACATATTTTAATACTAACTCAAGCGTCAAGTCTCCTACACTTTTAACGGCTACACCATCTGCAAAAATTCCTACTTCGTCAATATCAACTTTCTTTTTAGCTTGAAAAGACAAATACATTGCATTTGAGTCTTTTGGTTGAACCCCAATGACTTTTATTTGCGGGTTTATGTTTTTAATAAAAGAAGCAATACCGGCGATCAAACCGCCTCCTCCAATAGGCACAAAAATATAATCTACCTCAGAGCTTGTCTGCATCAAAATTTCATTTGCGATTGTAGCATTGCCTGCTATTACAAGCTCGTCATCAAAAGGAGGTATGTAGGTCATTTTAGTTTGATCAATTAAAATCTTACACGCATTGTAGGCGTCTGTATAGCTATCACCTTCCAAGACGATGCTTGCTCCATAGCGCGCTACTGCATCAATTTTAATTTGTGGTGTTGTTTTTGGCATTACGATTGTAGCGCGAATTGACATTTTTTTTGCAGAAAGAGCCACACCCTGCGCATGATTGCCAGCTGAGGCACATATTATACCTTTCTTCTTATCTTCTTCTGGAAGACTTTTAATCTTATTGTAAGCGCCTCTTATCTTAAATGAAAATACGTTCTGTAAATCTTCCCTTTTTAGTAGAATTTTATTGTTTAAATTTTTCGAAAGATTAACAGCATAATTTATAGGTGTTTGTTTCACAAGGTCATAGATTGAAGATCCTATTACCAACCTTACAATGTTATCCATTTTACGCAAACTCCTCCTTTAAATATGAGATTTTAGCCGAATCGCTTTTTTTAATAGGCTCAAGTGACCAATTGCCTTCGCCCAATAATGATAATTTAATTTTGTGATAATTCAGCAAGCTGGATCTATGGCCTACGCTTAAACATGCACTCTGCGGTAGTTCTTTAAATAGTCTCATGTAAAGGAGTCTTTCTGATTTTTCATCAAGAGCGCTTGTGGCTTCGTCCATAAAAATCCAATCAGGTTTTTGTAAAAAGATACGACCAAAGGCAATGTATTGCTGCTCACCTAAGGATAGAACCTGCGACCACATATTTACATCTAGTAAATGTTTTGACAAATATTTTAAATTCAAGCTTATAAGCAACTCTTTTAGTACTTCATTATCTGTTGAAGGATCACCATTGGGATAGATTAAGATATCCCTTAGAGTGCCAATAGGTAAATAGGGTTTTTGAGGCAAAAACAGTGTTTTTTCTTTTTGTGGTAATTCTATTTCACCATCTCCAAAAGGCCAAAGCCCTGCAATTGTGCGAATAAGCGTGCTTTTGCCAATACCTGAGGGGCCTACTATGAGCAAGCTTTGTGTTGGCTTTAGCTCAAAGTTTAAGTTTTTAATTAAATAAGTTTTGTTATCCGGGAGCATAATTGAGAGGTTTTTTACTGATAATAGATAATCAGATGGTTTATATTTTATATTATTATTAATTGATTGAAGAGCTTTTATTGATTGAATGTTGTGTTCAAAAGTACGAAGCCTATCAGCTACAGCGTGCCAGTTGGCTAAAGCAGTATAGCTATTTACTATGTATGATAATGATGTTTGCACCTGACCAAAGGCTTGAGCTATCTGCATGAGTCCCCCAAGTTGTATTTTTTTTGCAAAAAACCTTGGTGCGGCTACAAGTATTGGGAAAATAATTGCTATCTGATTATAACCTGAGGTAAACCATGTAAGCTTTTTTTGCCTTACCATTATCTTCCAATAATTTTCAAATATATCAGCAAATTTACGCATTAAATGTCCGTGTTCTTTTTCTTCGCCACTATATAAGGCTACACTTTCACTATTTTCTCTTATACGCACTAAGTTGAACCTAAAGTCTGCTTCGAAGCGCTGTTGGTTAAAATTTAGTGGTATCAGTGGCCTTCCAATAACAGCCGTAATCCATGTGCCAAATATTGCATAAATTAGTGCTGCCCATACCATATAGCCTGGAATCGTAATTAAAAAACCAAAAACGGATAAATGCAGTGGACCAGATACAATCCACAATATACTGATAAACGAAAATAGGGTAACTACAGAACTTAAAAGCCCCAAAGACAAACCCAATGATTGCGATATAAACATATTTAAATCTTCACTTATTCGCTGATCCGGGTTGTCGGTTTGGTGGTTAAACACTTGAAGATGATAATATATTTTCTTATCCATCCACTTATTTAAAAACTCGTCTGTAAGCCACTTGCGCCATTTTATTTGAAGCATTTGATTTAAATAGAGCGAGTAAACTGCTGATATTATATAAAAAAATGCAAGCGCAGTGAACTGACCAAGCGCTATCCAGAAAGCTTTTTCGTTAAACTCCTGCAAAGCATTATAAAATTCTTTATACCATAAATTAAATAACACATTTATGAAAACAATCGCCAAGTTTAAAAAAATAATAGCAGCAAGCAAAATATACGCAGTCTTTTTTTCTTTTGATACCCAATAGGGCTTTATTAGATGCCAGGCATCTTTAAAGACTTCTTTATTGAATTGTTTCATTTAGCAGCCATTTGATTGATGTGTTTTCATTGATTATTGTTTTTTATTTGATTATATAGTTTATCTGCTAGCTCTTTGGCTTGGGATATCTGATTGCTTGTCAATTTGTATTTAACTATATTTAAATGATGTACAGCCAGATCATAAATTTCTTCATTTGGATTAGAAAACCGCTTTGCAACATCAAACCATGTGTAAGCATTAATGTAGTTTTTTTCTATATCACCTTCATAGTATAAAAGACCAAGCCTGTATTGAGCATAACTTGATCCCAGATAAGCTGCCTTTTGCCAATAATCAAAGCTTTTTTTGTAGTTAAGCTCTACACCCTGCCCAAGGCTGTATAAAAACCCAAGGCCATATAGTGCCTCTTTGTTGTTTAATTGAGCACTTTTTTCCCACCAATAGAGCGTTTTTAATAAATCTTTTTTTACACCAAGGCCGTGTTTGTATAGATACCCAAGACCATACTCGCCAAAGCTATTGTTTTGCGAAGCAGATTCTTCAAAAAAATTATAAGTTTTTGTGTAGTCTTTTTTAACACCAAGGCCGTTTAAATACATGGTACCTAAAATATATTGAGCTTGAGAATCGCCTTGTTTGCTTAATTGCGAAAATATGCCGTAAGCTTCTTTATAGTTTTTGCTGTTATATGCATCAATACCATCTTTTAAATTTGAATTGGCAAACGATAAACTCTGTGTGGCCAAAAATACAATTAAAACTAGGAAAAAACGAATTAAAAAATCTTTTTTATTCATACAATCCCTCCTTTTGCCTAACATCCTTTTATACTCATTTTTAAATTATTTGCAACATTATTGGTTATTAGTTTCAAAAAAATTACAAGATTTTCAGTTTATGTCAATGTATAACAAGAGTTTATAAATTAACTTAACAGAATTTACCAAAAACACATAAACTAAATAAATATAAAAAAATACTTGACTTTTTATTTATATTGTATATCATATGAACCAAGAGTGGATTCTATAATATAGGAGGTGTAGCGTGATAGCTTATCCAAAAGCGTTTAAGAAAACGGCTAGGGAAAAGCCACAAGAGGTGCAAAAACCTAGGGACATTGAGGGTGTGCAGGTTTGGTTGAAATTAACTAGCGAAGTCTGGGATTTATCTTTATCAAATTATTATTTTGACACATGGATGTGGCAATTTAAGAAAATGCCCGGTGCGCTAACTAGAATTACTCAATTGATCGAACAAATGCAGGCAAATAAAACGGCAGATGTGGTAGAAAATGAACTAAGAAAAAACCTTGACTACCTAAAAAATGCTAATGAAATGATAGAATACGCCCAAGAAAAAGTAGAAAATGCCCTAAGGCTAATTTGGGCAAGGCGAAAGGAGCTTAAATAGTGAGCGATTTTTCTACGCTTCCAGGCTATATAATCGGTGGTGGTGATGTTATTACACTTGATGAGATAAGACAAAAAGTTGAGAGCCTGGGCAAAATAGTGGATATCGAAAATCGAGGATTTAGGTTAGTACCTTACTCTAAGGAGAATGATAAGCTTGACTATGATGAAATGTATCCGATTATTTACTTTAATACAGACTATACAATCGATATCTACATAAGCTTTATGAAATTTGAGAAAGTAACGGAATTTATTCAAATCTTGAGCGACACGTTGGGTGTGCCCATTGAGCATGCAGATAACAATGGTGTTATTAAGAAAACGCAAGAAGATATCGAAAACTTAGAAGAATTCTATAAAAATTTAGGAGGAGGACTTTATGGCAACAGCAAGTAAAATAATGTCCATCAAAGAGGCGGTCAGTAAGTTTGTTAAGCCGCATAGGGCTTGGGTTGTAGGTGGCTTTGGTTATACTAGGACTAATGCCTCAATCCCAAGGGAAGTTATTAGACAAAATATACCAAACTTATATTTGCAAACGAATGCAGGTGCAACGCCTGTTATGATGATGGCAGGTGCAGGCCAGCTTGATTGGATTGAAATGACATTTATTGGTCTTGAGACAATTCAGCCAGTTTCACATGAGATTAGAAAAGGCTTAGAAGATGGCGATATTAGTGCTTACATGCTATTTTCAAACTACTCATGGGCGCTTAGGACACATGCAGGTCGCTTTGGGATGCAGTTTGCAACAGGTATGACAGACATAGGTTCTGATTTGATTGAGTATGATATTTTTGGTAAGGCAGGCCTTAGGGGCAAAAACGAAAAAGGTATGTGGGTTCACCCAGATATTCCACCAGCAAGACAAGTGATTGTGGACGACCCATTTGATGGTTGGGGACTTAGACCTCACCAATACGACCCAGAAAACAAGTGGTCACTAGGCGATGCACCAGATACTACCTGGAATAAGACTGCAGCAGAAGAAGACGGCATATTCTACGAAAAACTAAGAAAGCAGGCAAATAAATATACAGGTAAAGCTGCAATAAAGGCAGTTTTGTACCCGCCAGCAATACCTTATCTAGCTACTACACACGTGCAACGATGCGGCACAGAAGGTACAGCACGCATAGAAGGACTGCTTGTGCCAGATGTTGAGCAGTCATTGAGTGCAAAGTATTTAGTAATTGCAGCAGAAAAAATAGTACCCGAAGAAGAGTTGAGGTTTAGACCATCAGAGAATCAAATACCAATGATACATGTAGATGCAATTGTAGAGACGCCATGGGGCGGATACCCAACAAACGTAACATATATGTATGACTATGACTGGATGTGGTGGAAATTCTACATTCAAGCTAACCGCTCAGCAGATACAGCTGATGGCAGAAAAGCTTTAGCGGGGTATTGGCATAATATAGTGGGCAAAGATGAGTGGGATTTCTTGCAAAATAAAGTGGGCACAGATAAGTTTGAGTTTGGCAAAATAAAAGCAAAATATGAGTGCCCAAGCGGTGCAACGGGTTTTGCAAGGCTATATGAGCTTATTGCAGATACAAAATATGGCTATAAGCCAGATCAGTACAGACCAATATAAGTTTAAAGGAGGCAAACATGAGTAGTAATGTTATTGTACCAGTACATATACCAACCGTTGAAGGAATTGAAGAAAGAGTAAGGTCTTTTAATAGTGGCATTAGCGATGCAGACTATGAAGCTTATTGTAAAGAAAATGATGTTCCACCTGATGAATTTACTACGATGGAGTTGCTCGCCATTGCAAGCTCAACTATGATACCAGATGGTGCATCAATGTTTATTGGAACAGGACTGCCCGTTCTTACAATGACGCTTGCGCAGCATACAATTAACCCAGATGCAATAATTGTTATGGAAGCAGGTATGTTAGATCCTCACTTCGAACACATACCAGTATCTGTTGCCGATATTAGAGGTGCTTATATGGCATCAACGGCACTGTCAATGATGGATGCATTTGGTACATATGAACAGCGCGGCTATGTTGTAGGCGGTGGCTTAGGTGGCGCAGAGTACGATGAGTATGGCAATATTAATGCAACTGGTCTTTGGGAAGCACCTCGCAATCAATGGACATCTATTGCATCTGGCACTGGAAAGGGTCCAAATGTAATATTTACAGGTTCTGGTGGCTCAAACCCAATAGGCACACAATCTGACTTTATATTAAGCGTTATGGTTCAAGAAAAAAGGCGATTTCCATATAATGTACAGTTTAAAACGACATTAGGTGGTGCAAGAGGACCAGAGGGTGAGTCACGATGGGATTACGGAATTCCAAGAGGTGGTAAAGGTTTGATGGTGTCTGACCTTTGTATTATGGAAAATTTCCCAGAAGAAGGTATCTATGATATGAGGTTAAGAAGCGTTCACCCAGATGTAAGCCTAAAGGATGTTATAGACAATGTTATGTGGGAGTTAAAAGACGAAAGCGGTAAGGTTTTGAAACCAACAGACGATGTTCCCACAACGCCAACCCCATCTCATGAGCAATTAAAAGTCCTAAGGATGATCGTTGACCCAACAAGAATATACTTAAAGAGAAAGACTCTTCGTGAAGCTGCCTACGAAAAAGAGCATGGTAAGCCCTGGAGAGTAAAGGTTAAAGGTTAAAGGTTTTTAGAGGGGTCTTTCCCCTCTTTCTTAATATTTTATAAAAAAGGAGCAGCTAATGAGATGTAAGTATTGTGGTAGAGATATGATAAAGACAAAAACGCCATTTAAGCGACCTGTTAAAGGCGAAATGCTCGTTGTGCCAGATGTTGAAGTGTATAGTTGCCCAGGCTGCGGTGCTGTATATTTTCCTGAAGAAACTATTCGTCATACAGGCAAGAAAATTGGTGAAAAACTTATCCAGGTAGCAAAAGAACGTGGACGCATAAAAGATGAGAAGGAATACCTAAGAAAGCTTCAAGAACAAAAACAGATAGATCTTGAAGAAGCAATAAAACGAGGCGAAATAAAAAAGAATGACGATGTGCCACTAAAAATTTTTACATAAAACATATGGATGTTGGTGAACAAATTAGACAAGAGCGTAAGAAAAAAGGTTTTACGCTGAAAAACTTAGGCAGAAAAGCTGGATGTTCGCCCAATTATCTTTCCTTAATAGAAAAGAATAAAGTATACCCGTCGGTAAAAGTTCTAAAGAAAATCTTAGAAACATTAGGGATTGATACGCCAAAAACGCTTAACACCACGGGCCAAAATGGGGTATTTGTTAGAAAAAATCAGCGTACACGTATAATTTATCCAGATAATAACGTGATCAGAGATTTGTTAGTAATTGACCCTTCAAATAAAATAATGGAACCTGCATACAAAATAATACCGCCAAACAGTGATTCAAACGGTTGGCATAGGCACAAAGGTGAAGAATTTGGCTACATTCTAAAAGGAGAACTTGAACTCAAAGTATCAAACGAAAGTTTTAAGTTAGAAGAAGGTGATTGTTTTTATTTTTCTTCTGCGCTTAAGCACTATTACAGGAACATTGGCAATTGCGATGTTGAAACCATATGGATCGTGTCGCCTCCCTCCTCTTTTAGGTATTTATTTTTAAAAAAGCATTAAGCACTGTCACCTACAATAAGTAGTTTTAAAATTCTATCAAAACCAAACGCAATGCCGCTTGCTTGTGGCATACCAAAAGCCATATAATCTACAAATTCTTTGTCTGTAGAGGCTCTAAAGTATTTTTTTAGCCTAACAAAATCATTTTCCTCATCGTAACAGTTGGCTAATTCTACGCCATCTATGTAAAACTCATACCTTTTTGCAAATTTGCCTTCTTTTTTAGCCAAAAATGTAAAATCAGGAAAATTATACACTATACTAATGCATCTTTTTCCTAAGTTTTTTTCTATGTATGTTGCAAATAGATAGTCAAGGACTTGGGATTTTGTTAGATTGGGTTCTAGGTTGTGTTCCAAAATTATTTTGCTTTTATCAAAAGGGTGTGCTATATTAAGGTTTAAATATTTTAAAAAAAGCTCGAGATAAGAAAAAAACTCGCATCTTTCAAGGTCTATATTATTTGAGCCGATTTTTAATACAGTATTTGAATCATTTAAGAATATGCATAAATTTTTGAAATCGTTAACGATCTCTTTTGGTTTTGCATATGCCCTATACCACTCAAGCATTAAAAATTCTTTGCTGTGCCATTTATCTTCAAAATCATCCCTGTAGGCAAAGTTTAGCTCAAATATCTTCTCAAAGCCTAAACACAAAAGTTTTTTATGTTCAATTTCAAATGAAGGTACTAAGTATCCGTACTTTGTTCTGATTTTTTTAATGTGCCTTTCTTTTAGGTACTGCGGTTTTAATTTTGGTGTTAAAACCTCTTCAAAGCCATTTTCTTTGAAAAAATATCTTGCTTTGCTGATAAGGTGCAATTTTTCCTTTAAATACAACAAATTATTTTCAAAATCCATTTTTTTATAAGAACGAACAATTAAATTATCATTTTCATCGATTATGTCATACATATTGTGTTTGGTTTTAAAAGGGAAATTGAGCATAGCTTTGCTTGATAAAACAAGTGTGTTATTTTGAGACATTTTTACAATACGCCCTTTTCTCATAAAGACTTATTATATACAAATAGTTGTTTTTTTGGAAATTGAAATTATAATAAATAATATGAAATGTTTTAGCGTATGTTCACATGATTGTCCTGATGCCTGCGCTTTGGAAGTAGAAATTAAAGACAATTTGGTCGCAAAAATCTCTGGAAATAAGGATCATCCCTTTACTCAAGGCATCATTTGCAATAAAACGGCTCAGTATAAAGAGGTTGTCTATTCAGATAAAAGGGTTTTGTATCCCCACAAAAGGGTAGGCGAAAAAGGCACTAATGCATTTAAGCGCATTTCTTGGGATGAGGCTATAGAGACTATTGTAACAAAATGGCAGCGTATTTTAAAAAATTACACAAGCGACTCGATTTTACCATACTCTTACGCGGGTACAGAAGGTGTGCTTAATAATGCAAGTATGGATAGGCGTTTTTTTAATAAGCTTGGTGCTGCAAAACTACTGCGCACAATTTGCTCTGCAGCAGGCACTAAAGGTTTTGAGTTAGCCTATGGAAAAGCTATTGGTACAAACCCCATATATACCTCAAATTCTAAATTTATCGTTTTTTGGGGTGTAAATGCACTTGCCACAAATTTACATCAAGCTATTTTTGCTCAAAAAGCCCGCCAAAGTGGGGCAAAAATCGTTTCTATTGATGTTGAAAAAAATGAAACGGCACATTTTGCCGATGAGTTTTATCATATAAACCCAGCTAGTGATGGAATTTTGGCGCTTGGTATCGCAAATATTATTATAAATGAAAATTTATACGATAGGGAGTTTATTGAAAATAACACTTATGGTTTTGGTGCGTTTAAAGAACTAACAAAACAATACACACCAAATATAGTATGCAAACAAACAGGCCTAAGCGAAAAACAACTTAATAAACTTTCAATTGAGTATGCCACCACCCACCCAAGTTTCATCAGAATAGGTAATGGTTTACAGCATCACTTAAACGGTGGTTGTAACACATGGGCAATTAGTTTGCTACCAGCTTTGGTTGGCGCATGGAAATTCAAAGCAGGTGGAGCTATAAAATCAAATTCTGGTTACTTTCCTATAAACAAAAACTTACTTCAAAGACCCGACTTGTTAGCATCAAAAACCAGAACTATAAATATGGTAGAGTTAGGCAAAGCTTTGTCGGATGAAAAAAACCCTATTAAATCTATTTACGTTTACAATTCAAACCCTCTTGTTGTAGCCCCAAATCATAATTTGGTAAAAAAAGGCTTTCAAAGAGAAGATCTGTTTGTCGTGGTTCATGAAAGACTGTGGACAACCACTGCGCTGTATGCCGATATTGTTTTGCCTGCAACAACATTTCTTGAGCACGACGATTTATATACCAGCTACTGGCATAATACAATTGCATTTGCAAAACGTGCAATTGAGCCCTTAGGTGAATCAAAGCCCAATATCGAAGTATTCAGCATGCTTGCTTTAGCTTTTGGCTTTAAGGAGCGGTGTTTTAGGGATAATGCATATGAGCTTGCAAGTCAAGCTCTAGATGACAGTTACTTTAAAAGCCACAATATTACTCTAAACAGGCTCTTAGAAGAAAAATTCATTGTTTTAGAAAACATAGGTTACCCATACAAAGATACAGCTTACACAAAGCTCTGCAAAATCCAGTTTAAAAATGAAGATGCGGTTAATTCGACAGGCAAAGATTTACCTGAGTGCACTGATTTCTCCACTCACTGCCCTTTTATTTTGATTACTCCACCAAACAAATATTTTTTAAACTCCACATTTGCCCACATTGATAAGCTAAGAAAAAACTCAGGTGTTCCATCTGTAAAAATTAATACTAAAGATGCTATCAAGCATGGCATTAAAGATAATGACAATGTTGAGGTTTTTAATGAGCAGGGCAGTTGCATTTTAAAAGCTGTTATTTGTGAAGATGTAAAAGAAGGCGTTTTAATCTCAAGGGGGCTTTATTGGGCTGATGATTATATTAATAAACAACCGATAAATGCACTAACAAGTGACAAATTGTCAGACATAGGTCAGGGGGCGGTATTTTTTTCAACAGGCGTGGAATTAAAAAAGCTGTAGCGATATTTTTTTGTTGCAAAATTAGCAAAAATTGTATATTTATAGTTAGATAAACTAAAACTGGAGGGTAAACATATGAAAAAATGGTTTTTAGTGCTTTTTGGTTTGCTGTTTGTATCATCATGTTCAACTGTGCAAATAACAAAAACTAACCCGAATTTGCCCAACGTGCAAATAACTTCAGCAAAAGGCGGCATACAATCCGTTACACTTACATGGATTCCTATTACAAATCAAAATGTAAAAGGTTATGTGGTTTATAGATCAGGCTCTCCTACGGGCAAGTTTGAATTTTTAACTCAAATCAACAATAACCTACAGTCTAGTTATACAGATACTGGCGGTATTTTGTCTACTTTAGAAAATGATGCTACATACTATTATAGAATTGCAGCTTTTAATGATCAGGGTGTCGGGCCATTTGCACAAGTTTCTGCAACAACACTGCCAAGACCCAAACCGCCAGAAGGTTTAAAAGTAATAAGTGGCTTACCTCATAGTTTAATATTGCAATGGAAGCCTTCAAACGATATGTCTGTATCTGGTTACATGATTTATAGAGCTCAATCTTCCCTGGGTCCATTTAAAGCCATAAAAAGGGTAAATGGCAGAGTAAACACCACATATACAGACACAGAACTAAGTGATGGTACTACTTACTATTATGAAATATCAAGTATTAATTACAAAGGTGTAGAAAGTCTTCCCAGTGCATACGTATCTGGCTTAACGCAGAATAAACCAATTCCTCCCTTATCACTAAAAGCAAATCCAACAGGTGCTGGTACAATTGCTGTTTATTGGTTTCCGAGTCCAACAAAAAATGTTGCCTATTATGAAGTCTACTATGGCAATAGCCCCTCTTCAATGTCTTATGCAGGAAAAGCAAAGTCCTCTGTATTGGAATATACTATAAAGAACCTTGAACCGGGTAAAATTTATCTGTTTATGGTAAGGTCTGTGGATGCAACAGGTGTTAAAAGCCCAGATTCAGAAATTGTTCAGGGGAAGACTTTTCCTATTCCATCAGCTCCAAAAGGTATAAAAGTAGAACAACTGCCAACTGGAGCAATAAAAATTGAATGGGCAAGCTCGGGTAACGACATAGCTTATTACAAACTTTTTAGAAGGTACTATTTATTTATAACAAATGAAATTGCCAAGGTTAAAGACACATCATATATTGATGATAAGGTAAAGCCTGATACTACTTACTATTATTGGGTCAAAGCGGTTGACAAGTGGGGCCAAGTTAGTCCTGATTCAGAAACTGTATCGGTAAAAACCAGAAATCAATAAATGTTTTGTAAACTAAAAAGTGCTTTTTTAATAGGTATTGAGGCATATGGTGTTGATGTAGAAATTGATAGCTCAAAAGGTATGCCTATGTTTGTTATTGTAGGCCTTGCTGATAATGCAATTAAAGAAAGTAAAGAGCGCGTACGAAGTGCTCTTTTAAATAGTTCAATACCATTTAAAGCAACAAGACTTACAATCAATTTATCCCCAGCAGATGTAAAAAAAGAAGGTTCTCAATTTGACTTGCCAATAGCGATCGGCATTGCGATGGTAAATGGTGTTGAGGTATCAAAAAATTTGGATGAATTTTTATTTGTAGCCGAATTGTCTCTTGATGGAAAACTAAGGCCAATAAGTGGTATTTTACCAATCTCGGTGTATGCCAAAAAGCACAATTTATCCCTTGTAATTGCAAAAGACAATTCTTGTGAAGCTTCTCTTGCAAAAACAAATATTTATGCGTTTGAAAACTTATCAGAAGTTATTGGTTTTTTAAATGGGACAATAAACGTAAATTTGTACGATAGCAATAAAACGTTTGAAAGCGATAACTATGATGTTGATTTTTCAGAGATCAAAGGTCAGTATAGGGCAATTAGGGCTGCACGGGCAAAACTGTGTATATATTTATAAAGATTATCAGGTATAGGGCAATTAGGGCTGCACTTATTGCTGCAAGCGGGTTTCACAATTTAATGCTTGCAGGTCCACCAGGCACAGGAAAAAGCATGCTTGCACAAAGGATACCTACTATTATGCCTCCAATGAGCGAATCAGAAATTATAGAAACAACCAAAATATACAGTGTGGCAGGTATATTAAAAAATAATGGCGTGATGACTAAAAGACCATTTCGTTCTCCGCACCATACAGCAAGTGACATCAGTTTAATTGGCGGTGGAGCTGATGCAAAACCCGGTGAAATCAGTCTTGCACATAATGGTGTATTGTTTTTAGATGAATTACCCGAATTTAAGCGCAATGTAATAGAAGTATTGAGACAACCGTTAGAAAATGGTTATATCAATATATCAAGGGCAAAATTTACGATTCAATACCCTGCCAACTTTATGCTAATAACTGCTGCAAACCCCTGTCCTTGTGGTTACTATGGCTCAAAAACAAAAAAGTGTACGTGCAGTTTTGATCAAATAAGACGCTATAGAAGTAAAATTTCTGGACCGTTTTTAGATAGGATTGATTTGTATGTAGAAATGCCAGAACTTGACTATGACTCAATACAGGCTGCCTCTTCTTATACGAGTGCTGGTTTAATGCAAAGCGTTGTTGAAGCACGAGAGATTCAACATTTTCGCTTTGCAAATGAAAAAATTTTCATAAATTCTCGGATGAGTCCTCGTTTGATAAAAAAATACTGTCTACTGGATGTCGAAGCTGAGCGAACTCTAAAGCAAGCTATGCAAATAATGCATTTTTCCATGAGAAGCTATACAAAAATATTAAAAGTTGCACGTACAATTGCAGACCTTGCAAAAAGTGATCCAATTTTACAATCGCATATTAAAGAAGCTATAAGCTACAGGCATTTTGAAAACTAAAAGGAGGTGCCCTGATGCAAACCTACAAAACCTATATTGGTGGCAGTTGGGTTGAAACAGACAAATTACTTGATGTTACAGAAAAATATACGAATGAAGTGTTTGCAAAAGTTCCACTGTGCGATACCAAAGAGGTGGATACAGCAGTTAGTGCTGCTCAAGATGCTTTTGAAAGTTTCAGAAAAACACCTGCATATGAGCGCTCACAAATACTAGATAAAGCAGCCAATCTAATTCTAAAGCGCAAAGATGAAATAGCAGCTGTGATTTGCAAAGAAGCAGGCAAAGCCTGGAAGTATTCTCTAGGGGAAGTAATAAGAGGCTACGAAACATTCAAGTTTGCAAGCTGCGAAGCCATACGCATACATGGTGAGACTGTGCCTTTGGATGCAAGCGCATCTGGGACAAACAGGGTGGGCTACTACATAAGGGTGCCAATGGGTGTGATTGCAGCTATTACACCATTTAACTTTCCCTTAAACCTCGTTGCACACAAAGTAGCACCAGCTATTGCCTCAGGCAATACAATTGTACTAAAGCCAGCTTCAACTACACCTGTTACGGCTTTGATATTAGCTGAAATTTTAGAAGAAGCAGGGTTGCCAAAAGGGGTGTTTAATGTGGTAATTGGCTCTGGCTCAAGCATAGGTGATTATCTTGTATCCCACCCAATGGTAAAGAAGGTAACATTTACAGGCTCACCTGCAGTAGGTGATTCAATCATTAGAAAAGCTGGCATAAAGAGAGTGACTCTAGAGCTTGGCAACAACTCAGCTACAATAATAGAAAAAGATGCTATAATAGAT